>DATLCF010000001.1:0-562602 GCA_035526505.1 Nevskiaceae bacterium
CACGGGGTCTTTTCGTCCTGCTGCGGACAGACGGCATCTTTACCGTCAATGCACTTTCACCGAGCTCTTCGTCGAGACAGTACCCATATCATTACTCCATTCGTGCGGGTCAGAACTTACCTGACAAGGAATTTCGCTACCTTAGGACGGTTATAGTTACCGCCGCCGTTCACTGGGGCTTCAGTTCGCACCGTGAAGCACTCCCCTTAACCTTCCAGCACCGGGCAGGAGTCAGCCCCTATACATCCACTTTCGTGTTAGCAGAGACCTGTGTTTTTGGTAAACAGTTGCATGGGTTCCTTAGCTGCGGCCCCGTCACACTATCTACCACGATAGTGAACTTCATTGGGCTCAGCTTTCTTTTCTCTCGATATTTACTCGTTTTATACAGATTTACGTAAGAAGTTAAAAACTTACGCAAAGTACTGTTTCGTTTCCTGAAAAGAAAACTGGCAAGTCACTATGTCATAGACATTGTGACGGGGCAGACCTTATCCCGAAGTTACGGTCGCTTGTTTGCCGAGTTCCTTGACGAAGAATCACTCGTACACCTTGGTCTACTCGACCTGAGCACCTGTGTCGGTTTGCGGTACGGATAGCCTTGTACATAAGCTTGGTAGCTTTTCTAGTCAGCACCTTCACAAAAATTCGATCTAATGATCGTCTCATTCCCTCGTATTTCTCGAGGTTAGACGGATATAACCATGAATCCGCTTTTGCTAATATGCCGCGCACGCCAAACAATACAAAACTAGTACGGGAATATTAACCCGTTGTCCATCGCCTACGCTACGCGCCTCGGCTTAGGACCGACTAACCCTGGGACGATTATCGTGGCCCAGGAAACCTTGCTCTTTCGGTGGGCAGGATTCTCACCTGCCTTATGGTTACTCATTCCAGCATTCTCACTTGTTACCGCTCCACCAGACCTCGCAGTCCAACTTCAACGCAATAACAACGCTCCTCTACCGCTCCTGATAAATCAGAAACTCGCATCTTCGGTAGTACACTTAGCCCCGTTACATTTTCCGCGCAGGGTCTCTTGACGAGTGAGCTGTTACGCACTCTTTAAATGAATGGCTGCTTCTAAGCCAACATCCTCGTTGTTTAAGAAACCCCACCTCGTTTCCCACTTAGTGTACATTTAGGGACCTTAGATGGCGATCTGGGCTGTTTCCCTTTTGAGCGACGAGCTTAGCCCCGCCGTTCTAACTGCTGTAGTTCCACTGATAGTATTCGTAGTTTGTCAAGGGTGAGTACGCTTACGCGCCCCAGTCCGAAACAGAGCTCTACCCCTACCAGCTACCGTACAACGCTAGCCCTAAAGCTATTTCGAGGAGAACCAGCTATCTCCAAGTTCGATTGGCATTTCACCGCTAACCACAGGTCATCCGGGCGTGTTGCAACTCGCTACGGTTCGGTCCTCCACGCAGTTTTACCTGCGCTTCAACCTGCCCATGGTTAGGTCACCTGGTTTCGGGTCTATTTACATACACTAGGACGCCCTATTCAGGCTCGCTTTCACTGCGCCTCCGTCAAATGACTTAGGCTTGCGTATGCAAATAACTCGCTGGATCGTTCTACAAAAAGCACGCCGTCACCCTGCAAGCAGGGCTCCGACTCCTTGTACGCGCATAATTTCAGGTTCTATTTCACTCCCATTCCTGGGTTCTTTTCGCCTTTCCCTCACGGTACTTGTTCACTATCGATCGTAAGATATATTTAGCCTTGGAGGGTGGACCCCCCAGCTTCAATCAGGGTTTCACGTGTCCCGATCTACTCGACAAAAGCACACCCGTAAGCCCGAAGGCTCAAGGATATGCTTGGAACTTACGTTCCTTACAAATATAAGGTTAGCGACACTTTGCGTACCAGGCTTTCACTGTCTTTGGCGCAGCTTTCCAACTGCTTCTGCTCGCCTCGCTGATTTATTAGACCTTATGCAAGAGAATGGTAGCTCTTGCTTCCGGTACGGAAATCTAGATAAATCTAGCGCTCCGTACTGGTTGTTTGTAATGTCACAACCCTCTTTAGATATTCATCTACCAATTTATCCATCTGAATTAACAGATGGAAACCTAAAAAGTTTGGGCTCTTCCGGATTCGCTCGCCACTACTACCGGAATCGTTGTTTACTTTCTCTTCCTCGCCCTACTAAGATGTTTCAGTTCAGGCGGTTACCTACAATTTATCCTATATATTCAGATAAACGTGATTGGACATGACTCCAACCGGGTTTCCCCATTCGGACATCTTCGGATCAAAGCTTAGTTAGCAGCTCCCCGAAGCTTTTCGCAGCTCCTCGCGTCCTTCATCGGTATCTTACGTCAAGGCATCCTTTATGCGCGCTTGTGTAACTTTTTATGCAATGCAATTGACTAGTTATTGGTTATTACCAATAACATGCCGTTTGTCTTAAATTGCTTTATCTCTAAACATGCCAAATTTTTAAGTTGCAAAACTCAAGATATCCACCTCTTCAGATTCTTGATCTTGAGTTTACACTGGAACTTAGGTACTAAATTCTGTCTAAACTCAATCAGCTAAGTAATGATACCAGTTATAACAGAGGTTGTAAAGCAAAAAGTGCTGATAAAATTGCTACAAACACACCCCTGTAAATATTTGGTGGGCGATCGGGGACTTGAACCTCGGACCTCGTCATTATCAGTGACGCGCTCTAACCAGCTGAGCTAATCGCCCCTACCGTTTTAAATCTTGGTGGAGACACGGGGATTCGAACCCCGGACCCCCTGCTTGCAAAGCAGGTGCTCTAGCCAGCTGAGCTATGTCCCCGCACTAATGAACAAACGCTATTGTATCGAAAGTACCTCTGTTTTGCAATGTATGTTAACAAAAAGGCGCCAAGTTAACCTTAGGCGCCTTTCGCTTAAAAACTGAGTAGTGCAAACAACGTCAAGTTCGTATGTACAGAACTGAGTCTTGTCATCTTGCGATGAGAAGTACATTGTCAGTACTGATTTTACAATGTACCAAGATCGACCTAGCTCTCTTGATAAATCAAGATGCTAGTTTTCTCCCTAGAAAGGAGGTAATCCATCCGCACCTTCCGGTACGGATACCTTGTTACGACTTAACCCCAATCATCTCCCCTACCTTAGGGCTAGACTAGCTAACACGTCAGGTATTGGCGACTTTCATGGTTTGACGGGCGGTGTGTACAAGACCCGGGAACGTATTCACGGTAGTGTGCTGACCTACCGTTACTAGCGATTCCAGCTTCAAGCAGGCGAGTTTCAGCCTGCTATCCGAACTGAGACCGGCTTTGATGGGATTTGCTCCGTCTTGCGACTTGGCAGCCCTTTGTACCGGCCATTGTAGCGTGTTTGTAGCCCCAGACGTAAGGGTAATACTGACCTGACATCATCCCCTCCTTCCTCCCTGTTACCAGGGCAGTCTAGCTAGAGAAATACAACTAACTAAAAGGGTTGCGCTCGTTGATGGACTTAACCAAACATCTCACGACACGAGCTGACGACGGCCATGCAACACCTGTCACTTGGTTCCAAAAGGCACACGCTGCTTTCGCAGTGCTTCCAAGGATGTCAAGCCTGGGTAAGGTTCTTCGCTTACCATCGAATTAAACAACACGCTCCACCGCTTGTGCGGGTCCCCGTCAATTCCTTTATGTTTTAGTCTTGCGACCGTACTCCACAGGCGGGATGCTTAACGCGTTAGCTTCGCTACACAAGGGGTCGATACCTTGAACAGCTAGCATCCATAGTTTACGGCGTGGACTACCGGGGTATCTAATCCCGTTTGCTCCCCACGCTTTCGTGCCTTAGTGTCAGGAATGAGCCAGTTATCTGCCTACGCCATCGGTGTTCCTCCCAATATCTACGGATTTCACTCCTACACTGGGAATTCCAATAACCTCTCTCATCCTCTAGCTGAGCAGTTTAGATAATGGATATATGGTTGAGCCACACGCTTTCACTATCTACTTACTCTGCCACCTACGCAACTCTTTACGCCCAGTAATTCCGGATAACGCTTGGATCCTCCGTATGACCGCGGCTGCTGGCACGGAGTTAGCCGATCCTTATTCATATGCTACCGTCATAATCGTCACATATAAAAGCAGTTTACAACCCTAAGGCATTCATCCTGCACGCGGCGTTGCTCCATCAGGCTTTCGCCCATTGTGGAAAATTCCCTACTGCTGCCTCCCGTAGGAGTCTGGGCCGTGTCTCAGTCCCAGTCTGGCTGATCATCCTCTCAGACCAGCTACTGATCGTCGCCTTGGTGAGCTTTTACCTCACCAACAAGCTAATCAGACGCAGGCCGTTCCCAAAGCGCCGAAGCTTTAATCCGTAGATCACATGCGGTATTAGACACCATTTCTGGTGCTTATCCCTCACTTTGGGGTACGTTCCTACGCGTTACTCAGCCGTCCGCCGCTCGTCAGCAGAGAGCAAGCTCTCCCTGTTACCGCTCGACTTGCATGTATTAGGCACGCCGCCAGCGTTTATCCTGAGCCAGGATCAAACTCTCCAAAAAAGAATTTGCCTATCGCTCAGCATTATTTCAATCAAAGATTGGAATGCTGACTTAAAAAACAATTCAAATGAACTGACGTTGATTTGCACTACTCAATTTTTAATGTCCTTTTTAGAGACACCTAAACTAGACCTCTAAAAACTCTCCGTAAATCATACGATGTTTACCCACCTCGTGTCAAGATAAAACAGGAAAGAATAGTAGTGATAGTTACATCACTACTATATCTGTTCTTGGTCTTGAGCTTCTTCCTCTTCTTCAACGGCGTCCACCAAGGCAAGCGACACTACCTCGTCACCATCATTGAGCCGCATAATCCGCACGCCCTGGGTTGCGCGACCGAGTTCAGGGATATTCTTGAGCCCCAGCCTGATCGTTTGGCCCTGGGAAGACACGATGATGACTTCCTGCGTATCGCCTGTCAGCGTCTTAACTCCGATAAGACTGCCTGTCTTGGAGTTAACGATAGCGGAACGAATACCGACACCACCACGTGCATGAGGCGTAAATTGAGCAACCTTGGTTCGCTTGCCATAGCCATGCTGGCTAATAACAAAGACGCTTGAGCCATCCTGAACTATATCCATACCAATTACCTTGTCGCCGGTGCGTAATCGGATACCCCGCACTCCGCGGGATACTCGACCCATGGGGCGTACATCTCTTTCATGGAAACGGATAGCTTGCCCTTGTGAGGTTGAAATGACCACCTCGTTGTCGCCATTGGTCATACGAATCCACTTCAGTTCGTCACCATCATCCAAGTTAATGCTTATTAGGCCCGAACTACGGACATTTCGATACTGTTCAAATGGCGTTTTCTTGACGACCCCCCTGACGGTGCACATCATAAGATTGCCGTCCATCTGTTTGCTTACATTAATCACGGCACTGACCATCTCTTCTGGCTGCAATTGCAACAAATTGACAATGGCAACACCCTTGGCCCCCATGCCAGCCATTGGCACTTCGTAGGTTTTGAGGCGGAACACGCGGCCCTTACTCGTAAAGAACAGCAGGTAGTCGTGAGTACTCGCGTTAACTACGTGCTCAATGACGTCCTCTTCGCGAGTAGTCATACCGCGTCGACCCTTACCTCCACGACCCTGCTTTTTGTATTCAGCAATAGGACTGCGCTTTATATAGTTAGCTGAGGTTAATGTAACAACAACTTGTTCATCGGGTACAAGATCTTCGTCGCTCATCTTCCCTAGTTCTTGTGGAATGACCTTGGTTCGACGTTCGTCGCCGTATTGTTTTTTTAACTGCACTAGCTCGTCTTTGACGATCTTTAAGATCTTTTTTTCATCAGCCAAAATTGATTCCAGCTGCGCGATAGTCTTGAGTAACTCAGCGAGTTCGTCTTCTACCTTCTGGCGCTCCAGGCCTGCAAGAGCACGAAGCTGCATGGCTAGAATGGCCTTGGCCTGGATATCGCTGAGGCCAAAGCGCTTCATTAGATTATCTTGAGCTTCTTCGGTTGTTTGACTGGCGCGGATAGTCTGAATTACTTCATCAATATGATCCAGTGCGATCTTTAAGCCTTCCAGAATATGGGCTCGCTCTTTAGCCTTGCGAAGCTCGTATTCTGTGCGACGACGAACTACACTCTGACGGTGCTTGATATGCTCTTGAATGATATCTTGCAGGCCCAGTACCCGCGGTTGAATTCCATCAATTAATGCCAGCATGTTGTAATGAAAAGCCATCTGCAGGGGCGTCAGTTTATATAGCTGGTTCAAGAGCTTTTTAGGATATGCGTCCTTCTTTAGGTCGATAACAATACGTACATCACCACGCGCGCTTTCATCGCGCAAGTCACTAATACCGGCAATTTTCTTCTCTTTATACAGTTCGGCAATTTTTTCTAGCAAACTGGCTTTGTTTAGGCCATAGGGAATCTCTGTAATAACAATCTGGTGACGGCCTTTATTGCCCTCAACCACTTCTGCAATACCCCGTACCACAACACCGCCCCGTCCGGTTGCGTATGCACGACGCAGTGAATCGCTGCCAAATACCATACCCCCGGTGGGGAAATCCGGCCCTTTGACGTACTGTAGTAAATCGTCAAGTGAAGCGTCTTCGTGGTCAATTTGATAGACGGTAGCGTCAACTAGTTCGCTCAGGTTATGTGGCGGGATATTGGTTGCCATACCAACAGCAATACCTAGTTGTCCATTCAACAACAGGTTCGGTAGTTTAGCAGGGAGAACAGAGGGTTCCTGCCGCGTACCGTCGTAGTTATCGCGAAAATCTACGGTCTCCTTATCGATATCCATTAGCATCTCTTCGGCAGTACGGGCCATTTTTGCTTCTGTATAACGATAAGCGGCTGGTGGATCGCCATCCATAGAGCCGAAGTTACCCTGCCCGTTAACCAGCATGTACCTGAGTGACCAGGGCTGTGCCATACGCACCATAGAGTCATAAATAGCAGTGTCACCGTGCGGGTGATACTTACCCATCACTTCACCCACGATCTGGGCGCTCTTGACCGTCTTGCCAGTCGGTCTAATGCCCATTTTGTCCATAACGTATAGAATACGGCGGTGAACGGGTTTAAGGCCGTCACGGACGTCTGGTAAGGCGCGAGCCACGATAACGCTCATCGAGTAACGCAAGTAGCTGTCTTCCATAACGTCTTCGACCTTGCGAAGTTCTACTGTTTTAGAATGAGTAGGAGCAACTACTTCTCCTTCTAAAGGCTGATCTTTTTCGATAACTGGTTCAGTAACTTTGTCTTCGTCCATACTAAATGTCCAAATCCTTCACAAATTTCGCATGCGTTTGAATAAAGTTCTTACGGAGCTCTACCTCTGTACCCATCAGCTTGCTAAAAATAGCATCGGCTTTTTCAGCATCATCAACCTTAACCTGTACTAGTACGCGCTTCTCGGGGTTCATGGTCGTCTCGAACAACTGCTCGGCGTCCATTTCGCCCAAACCTTTATAGCGTTTTTGCTCTATAAAGCCAGCTTGCTTGATGCGATCCTCGGCAGGGTCAACCTTGAGGCCTTCCTTTTTGCGTGACGCTATCTTTTTGGCAAGTACGTCTTCGAGTTCTTCTTCGTCGTAAATAAAAATACTCGTCTTGCGTCCCGGTTTAACCAGCTCAAACAGTGGCGGTTTGGCAAGGTACAAATGCCCGCCATCAACTACAGGCTTCATAAAGCGGAAAAAGAATGTCAGCAACAGCGTGCTAATATGCGAACCATCGACGTCGGCATCGGTCATGATGATAACGCGGTCATAACGCAAGCCCGAGACATCAAAGGAGTCCTCTATACCCACGCCCAGAGCCTTTATAAGGCTCAAAATTTCGTTGTTTGCCAGCATCTTGTCCAATCGGGCACGTTCGACGTTCAAAACCTTACCACGGAGCGGTAGGATGGCCTGGCTCTTGCTATCGCGACCACTCTTGGCCGAACCGCCTGCCGAATCACCCTCTACCAGGTAAATCTCTGAATTCTTAGGGTCCTTGTTGGAACAATCGGCCAGCTTACCAGGCATACTGGCACCTTCAAGGACGCCTTTACGGATAATGTTCTCGCGCGCTGCACGAGCGGCCTTGCGGGCACGAGCAGCCAAAAGAGCCTTACCAATGATTTTTTTAGCTATCGCGGGGTGTTCTTCGAGGTAGTAATTGAAATACTCGGTCATTACCTGCTCGACATAGCCGCGGACCTCGGGATTACCCAGCTTATTCTTCGTCTGGCCCTCAAACTGAGGATCAGGCAGCTTGACCAAAATAACGCACGTTAGCCCTTCGCGACAATCTTCACCAGTAAGGTTCTCTTCCTTCTCCTTCAGCAAGCCACTCTTGCGAGCATAGTCGTTAACTACACGTGTAAGTGCAGAGCGAAAACCGGTCAGCGGCGTTCCACCATCAGGGTTGAAAACGTTGTTAGCAAACTGCTTGATGATCTCGTTAAAACCGTCAGTATATTGCAAAGCGATTTCGATTTGCGCATCTTCAATCTGTTTATCTACATAAAATACATCTTCGTCAACAACTTCTTTACCTTGATTTAAATGTGTAACGTAAGATTTGATGCCGCCTTCAAAATAAAAACTATATCTTTTACCAGTTTTATGATCATGAATTGCAGTTGTAACACCTTTTGTGAGGTAAGCTTGGTGACGAAGACGATCAAGGATAGTGTCATAACTGAAGTTAGTAGTTTCAAAAATGGAAGCATCGGGATAGAACGTAATCTCTGTACCCGTTTTATCAGTCTTACCGACCACCTTGAGCTCGGTCTGCGGTGCACCACGCTCATACTCTTGTCGAAATATCTTGCCTTCCTGATACACAGTAACAGTCAGGCGTTCGGAAAGCGCGTTTACTACACTAACACCGACGCCGTGCAAACCACCGGAAACTTTGTATCCGCCGCCGCCGAATTTGCCACCGGCATGCAATATTGTTAGCGCAGTTTCGACACCACTTTTGCCTGTCTTGGCGTGCTTGCCCGTGGGAATGCCACGGCCGTTGTCGAATATGGTCACACCACCGTCGGCGAGCATCTGTACTAACACCTCGGTAGCATGTCCGGCAAGTGCTTCGTCTATACCATTATCGACAAGTTCCCAAATTAAATGGTGCAGACCCTCTTGGCCCGTGCCGCCAATATACATACCCGGTCGTTTCCTGACCGGTTCGAGCCCTTCGAGTACTTGGATTTGATCGGCAGCATAGCCCTGTTTTTGTTTAGTCACTTTTAAACAACCCTCTTGAATATTAGATAGCCCACTCTTACTGTTTATTATAGTTCAGCTCGAGAGGTTTGGCAAATACTCAAACGGTGTTATGATCGCGGAAATGTATATTGCCCTCTTGGTCGATATCGATGGTGTCGTTGCCCGCCCCATCCACTCCCCGACTGAGTGGTATCTCGCCACTCAAAGGTGCCGACTTCGGCGTAGGCTTACCACTATCCTGGAGGCCATTAGAAGAGTTTTGCAGGCTGTTAGTGGAAACCGGCGATGACGTACCGACCCTGCCTGGTTTAAATGTTCTTTGAGAACCTGCACCATCGTGAGGCTTCGGCTGTGTACTGTGGCTACTGCTGGCGTGCATAGCATGTGATGGGTTTTGTGCCGGACTTAATGGTTTGGCGGCTACAGGTTTTGCACCCCATGGGCTTGGACGAGGAGTCAATTTAGTACTCCTCTTGGATAGCCAATCATCAAGGAACGAACCGGTTCCGGCTGCTGGCGGGCTTGAAACACCGGGCTGCACACCAAACCCACCCGGTTTTGCATAGCCAGGTGCTGCAGGAGAAATCCTAGGCGGTTCCTTGGTAGCCAAACGCTCAAATATATCAGCCTCTACCTTGGCCTTAGGTCGGCCATATTTTGCCGCCGACAGTTGTTTAAGCGCATTCGCCAGTTTGTAGTTAGGGCTACCCAAGGGGGGTAATGTCGCCATACTGAAAGGCTGGGTAGGCACCCCGCCAACAAGGGTACGAATAATTGCGTTATGGTTAGGGACCCTTACAAGGTCATTTCCGTCAAATGTCGGCTGGAAATAACGCGAGAGCGCTTCAACGTCTGGTTGGCCAATACGGAAGGCTACGATTGTACCCATATTACCAAACACGGCATCTCGGATTTCATCAGTCAGCTGTGTAGTGAACTGGTTGGCAACAATGAGGTTTAGGTGATACTTACGTGCCTCTGACATAATTGTAGCGAACGAATCTGTCGAGTAATTTTGGAACTCGTCAACATACAGCGCAAAATCCACGCGATCTTTTTCTAGCAAGTCCGCGCGACTCATAGCTGCAGCCTGAAACTTCATAACAAAAATCATACCCAGTAGCTTGGAGTTCAGCTCACCCAAACGGCCCTTGCTTAAATTGACAAGCAATATTTTTTTGTTATCCATAACATCCCGCAAGTCAAATGAACTTTTTGTTTGTCCAATAATATTGCGCATCATTTCGTTGGAAAGGAACGCACCAAACTTGCTAACAAACCAACTAACCACTTCCCCAAATTCATTTGAACGCTGCGATTGTGGCATTTCTTTTTGCCAGAATTCGATCACATTTTGGTCTTTAACGTATTGTAATTTTTGCTTCACAAACTGCTGATCACGAAACAATTTTGGAATGTCGACAAAAGTACCCCCGTTAGGATCGGCCATGACTGTCAAAGCTGCGTTGCGAAAAAGATGCTCGTACCGTGGACCCATGATGCCTTGGTGTTGTGGGTCATACAACTTATAGAGCATGTTGAGTACTTCCTGGATCAAAAAATCTTTCTGATCAGCTGTTTGGTATTCGAACAAATTAAGTCCCATTGGATATTCCATGTCGGCTGGCGAAAAGTAAATCACGTCCTCGGTTCGCTCACGCGGCACCATTGCCAAAAGGCGTTCGGCGGTGTCGCCATGCGGGTCCACAAAAGCAAATCCCCCACCATCAAGCATGTCTTGGAGTGCGAGGTTTTCTAAAAACGTGGACTTACCCGTACCCGTTTGCCCGACCGCGTACATATGGCGCTGACGATCGCCAAGACTGAGCCTCACAGGCTTCTTAACACCCCTAAAGACATTGTAGCCAAGTAATAGGCCTTTTTCCGACATATTGCGCGGGGCATCAGCTTGTTTTGAGCCCTGACGCTCAAGTTGTGATGTAGGGATATTCTTTTGATCAGGAAAGTGAAAAATCGTAGCTAACTCTACCGAGTTCAGCACCGTCTTATTCTTAAATTGCGGGAAAAGCCTCAGTATATATGATGTGGCAAAATCCTCAGGATCTTTTGTAGGCGCATATTTAAATCCATTCTTGCCCGGCGCATCAAAAAGCGAAAATGCCGCCACAATATTACTAAGGATAGCCTGGGCACGCTGTGACATATTAGAGGACACTACTACCCTAATAAGCACTTCATAGCCTGGATGACGTGTCTTATCTTCTATGGCATCTAGTATTGATTGATCAAGCGTAGAAAGGTCTTTTGAGCCACCCTTGTCATCTTTCTTGGGTTCAGGCGGTTTGATAAACGCCGTGGCAACTTCTTTACCCAGATTCAGTAGTTGTGTGGAGGGTTTTTTGCTTTCTTCGCCTTTACGCTTTTTGCTAGCAACTGCCAGTGCAGCCTTACGCCACGAAGATTCTGCAGGACGCATAAGAATTTGAATGCCCGCTCCATCTTCCTTATCAAGCGTAGAAAGTGCATTAAGTAGTGACTGCATGGCATCTCGCTTCAAATCTTGATAAGTGGCAATAGGATAGGCAAAACTCTCTTTTAGTGTAAGCTCACCGCCAACCGTGCCGCTCATCTTCCCGACTGGACTAAAGATATTATGTTCAGCTACTTCCTCAAGTCGAGCAGTAGGATAGGCGCTTACAACTGCCTGTTTTACAACTTCTACGATAGCAATTGGAACTGCAGCATAGAAATATACAAAACCCTTAACACCTACTATCTCAAATGCAAAATGTCGCTGGCCGTATATTTTTGTCTTAAAGCTGCCTTTTTGTAGTGTACTGGCAATAATATTGTAGATAATCTGCGCTTTGGATATATTTTCGTCCACCAGATCGCGCACGTCGCGTCCGTTTGTCTCTGTATCATCGCTGGGAGGCGGCAAATGAATAAGCAGCGGTACCATTTTAAGGCCACGCTCGTAGTTTTTCTGTTCACGCAGCCGACGCTGTGTTTGCACATAGATTAAGGGCGCGGTTACTACCGCTGCAATCAGCAAAAGAAATAGCAAGAATAATAAAATGGTCATGTGTGATGCTCTTCGACGACCTTTACGGTTTTATTAAACCGAGTTTTTAAGAACTCTGCCTTTACCTTGCTTATTTCATTGCTCTGAACATACGGGTCGGTTCGTGTGAGCTCGACAATATGTTTTGCTTTATTAACCCATTCCTCGTCAATTGCATCGTCATTGTCGTCTGCGATACTGGCGCCCTGGGCTACAACAGAGACACTGGCTGGCATTGTTTGCAGATCTGGTGCCGGCATGGGATTGGGCGGCATAGTTTCGCGGGGTAAGGCGCGTTTTTCAGCACCGCCAACACCAGCTTCTGGCGGAGGAGAAGCTTCAGGGTATTTAGTGGGGACAGAATGCGTACGCCCTTCTGACGAGGGTGACGGTAATTGTAAGCCCAGTGACGTCTCGAAATTAGAGTTCATAACCTTACTCGTTATTATACCAGTTTGGCGTGCAGGCTACTATCATTGCCTATTGTGCTGAGCATCCCCCTTATAGACATAGAAAAATGAGCATGAAAGAAGAATAAAAATTATGAACAAATCGCGCTTTGTTAGCTGCCCTATAGACTGAAGCCCAAGTATGACCGCAAGGGAACCGGCAATAAGCAGGCTCGTCCTTAGGGTCTTACCCTGCTTGCGCCCACCTCGATTCAATACTGCCATATTCCACGTAAGCAGTATTATGAATATGAGCAGAAATGGCACTATTAGGAATAATGACGGAAGAGATGAAGGATCTGTGCTAAATAACAGCAGGAAGAGTAACCCTGTACATACTACCGATAAAGTAATCATCCGCTGCATCTTTGAGTATTATAAAACACTGCAAACGAATCGTTTGCAGTGTTTTGCATTCTTAAAGGCCGTGGGTAGTAAATCCGCTCTTGTTAGAAACTAATTAGCGCTTACTACCCTTCGGCTGACTGACCGCTCCCGCTACCTTTAGGGTAACAAAGAGCGCTATATTTGATTGTTAAAGTAAGTTTTTGTTTTTGACTTACTGCATTTGAGTGTACTGTAAATAAGCCAAAAAGTCAATAGACATAAGCAACTTGCCCGCTGTCCAAACAGCCGGATAAAAGTTATGCACAGTTTTTTTCAAAAGTAGCCATAATTGTTATTGACAGTTGAAATCACAATTTATAAGATAGCAGTAGCACTTGAATAAAAAAAGTGCTCAAAAACAAAAACGAACCTGTTACAACGGCTTCTCGCAAGCCGTTGTTTCATGTTTAGGGCCCCGGGGGCAGCTTGCCTGTCGCAGTAGAATTAGGTTCACATTTCAATTACCCGCGTTACGGTAACTTTACTTTTGGAGCAAGGCAGCATATTAGTAAAAGCATGAGCAGTTCTGTACAAAGCATCTTACATATAGGTTCTGGCGGAGTGATAGTTGAGGCGGAATGCCATTTGTCTAATGGTCTCCCTTCTATCATTATTGTGGGCCTTGGCAATAAGGCTGTTGACGAAGCAAAGGAACGTATTAGGAGTGCATTCTCTAGCACTAAAATGCTAGTTCCCCGTAAACGTATTACTATTAACCTCGCTCCGGCAGATGTTCCAAAAGAAAGTACCAGCCTGGACCTGGCGATAGCAGCCGTGCTTTTATTGGCAAGCGGCCAATTAAAACACAATTTTACCAAGCAAGAAGCTGTTATGGGCGAATTGGGGCTAGATGGCACAGTACGATCGGTTCGCGGCCTTATAGGTAAACTACTTGTTGGCAAGGATAGAGGTATCGATACTTTCTATGTACCGGCAGCTAATATGCACCAGGCCCTGCTCGTACCCGGTATTACTGTCATACCTATTGCCCATATCAAAGACCTGTACTTAGGATGTAACGGTATGAAGAAGCTTACCCGCCAGCAGACCGGCGATGGAATAATGCCGCAACCGGAACAAACAACCAGTGAATTAGTGCTGGCTGACGTTGCAGGACAGGCGCGTGCGAAAAGAGCTCTGGAAATCGCTGCCGCCGGGGGGCACAATATACTCCTGAGTGGGCCGCCCGGAACTGGGAAGAGTATGCTGGCAAAAGCGTTTCGTTCCATACTACCGCCCATGAGCCAAAACGAAATCTTAGAAGTCACTCACCTGCATAGCCTCATTGGGAATACGTATGACAAGCTTGTAGCAGCCCGTCCTTTTAGAAGTCCCCATCACAGTTCAAGCCATGTCGCCATTGTTGGCGGCGGGCTTAACCTTAAACCCGGCGAGATTAGTCTAAGCCACCGCGGTGTACTTTTCCTAGACGAACTGCCGGAATTTGACCGCAGCACTATTGAGGCACTCAGACAACCACTCGAAGATCGGATGGTAACTATATCCCGAGCAAAGGATACGGCCATGTATCCGGCAAACTTTATTTTAGTCGCAACGGCCAATCCCTGCCCTTGTGGCTACTATGGGACTGTGAGGGAGTGTGAATGCAGCCCCTACCACATCCTCAAATATAGGCGTAAGCTTTCGGGGCCGATTATGGATCGGCTGGATTTGTATGTGGATGTCGATGCCGTAGACCACACACAACTTTTGCGCACAGATACTAGTGAAAATGACGAGCTGATCAAACAAAGGGTTACTGCCGCCCGCCATTTGCAGCAAAATCGCTACCAATCAACACAAAAGCTTAATAGCAATATGAGCAACAGAGAAATTAAACATTCTGCTCGGCTAACGATCGAGGCGCAGGCGCTGCTCAATCAGGCAGCAGCGCGACTTAACATATCAGCGCGCGGCTATATGCGAACCATCAGAGTGGCTCGGACCATTGCAGACCTAGCAAAATCAGCGCGTCTGGACACCCCACATGTCACGGAAGCGCTACAGTATCGTGCGCCAGTAGCTACATTCGGCCCTTGACCCCTGTTTTTACATCTGTTACAATTAGTGCGCTAACAATATTAAAGGAGATATCTATCAGCAAGTTTACTCGCCTGAATCAAGACATTCGGGCACCCCAGTTGCGAGTTATCGATTCGGCTGGCAAACAGCTCGGTATTCTTTCAAGAGCAGAAGCGCTCGGTATGGCCGAACAGCAGGATTTGGATCTCGTCGAGATATCGCCAGATGCTAGCCCGCCTGTAGCAAAAATTGTCGATTGGGGAAAGTACAACTACCAGCGCACCAAGCAGTTGCAAAAGAACAAACGTAACGCAAAAGTGCTTGAGGTGAAGCAGATGCGCTTCGGGCTTAAGATCAGTGAACACGATCTGGGCGTCAAGCTAAAGAAAGTAACTGATTTTTTGGAAGCTGGGCATAAGGTTAAGCTTACTATCTTCTACCGCGGGCGCGAGCTTGCGCACAAGGATATAGGCTTTAAACTTGCTGAAAAGGTAATCAATGATTTTGGCGATACAATTGCCGTAGACCAGGCGCCTCAATTCGCCGGAAAACAGCTTAATTTCGTGATAAGGAGTAGTCATGTCAAAACTAAAACTACGGACGCATAGCGGCACTAAAGACCGCGTCCGTGTTACCAAAAATGGTAAGGTTCGTATTCGTCATTCGTATGGCAGCCACTTCTTGCAAAAAAAGAGTGGTGCCCGCAAGCGAAAACTTGCAGGACTCGAGACGCTGAGCGGCGCAAATAGCAAATCTATTAAACTGAAATTAGGAGCCTAAGAGAATGCGTATTAAGCGTGGCGTTGCAGCCCACCGAAAACACCTTAAGATTCGTCATGCTACTAAAGGTATGACGCACGGGAATCGTGCGAGCGTTAAGCGCGGTAAACAAGCAACTACTAAGGCACTTCAATTTGCCACACGCGACCGCCGTAACCGTAAGCGGACGTTTCGCGAACTATGGAATGCTCGTATTAACGCAGCAGCCCGCCTGAACGGCACGACATATAGCAAGCTTATTGCCGGACTAAAAGCGGCTAACATAGTCCTGGACCGCAAGGTTCTCAGCGAGTTAGCTGTGAACGAGCCTAAAGCTTTTGAAGCAGTTGCAAAAGCAGCAAAGCAAAACTAGACCCCTGCTCTACATAAAAAACAACGTACTCACTTAGGAGTACGTTGTTTTTTAGAGTCAGACTATCCGTAAGCCGGGTTCTGTTTTAGCCGATCATCTATCTAGTCTTGGCGTTGCCGCCAAGATCAAGCGGTTCCACGGTAAGCTCTGGCGGGAAACCATCCCGAATCATCGGAAGATGAGCTACCTCCTTGCAGCAGACAGGGTTTACCTTTTTACAACGTCACCGCTGTAAATTGCGAGCTCTTACCTCGCTCTTTTCATCCTTACCTTGTTGTTATTGTAACAATAAGGCGGTTTGGTTTCTGTGGCACTTTCCCTAGAGTTTCCTCTGGTTGCTGTTAGCAACTGCCTATCCCTACGCTGCCCGGACTTTCCTCCCCATAAATGGGGCGATCAGCCAATAATCTGACCTAAAGAGTATTATATCACTTACTTGGGAAAAACGTTAGCTTTGTACGCTGGCTGCGGCATCCAGTGCATCATTCACAGCTCCGTCTGCCAGCTTATTGAGCGTCCTGGGTACATGATTGTATGAAATCTCGCTAAACGTGCCTGCTATGGCCTGGATAGCTGCATTAATGGGCCAGAGATCGCGATTCGTCACTTTAAAGATACCCCGCATCTGGTTAACAACCAATAAGCTATCCATAAATACATGTACCTTTTGGACATGCATTTTTTGCACTTCCTGCAGTCCTAGTTTAAGGGCCTGGTACTCTGCCTGGTTATTCGTTGTAACGCCTAAATAGACGCCTTTTTTAACCAGGATACGACCGTCCATATCCATAACAACGTAGCCACTCGCCGAGGGGCCCGGATTACCGCGTGAACCGCCATCTGCATATAACTTTAACTCTTTTAATTCCGTTGTGTATTCATCATCGTTTTGTGCGATCTGACCTATTTTGGGGAGTAACCGAAACTTAATTATTTTGACAGGCGTATCGAATGTTACCTGCGGGCCATAATAACTCTTGAAAGCCTGAAGTATCTCTTTGCTTGAAGAGAACTCTCCATGTTCCCCGCTATCTGCACTGGAAATATCACCAAGTCTTTTCTGGATTACTGTCTGGACAAGTGCGGTTGCAAATGGCTGCCAGGTTGCCGGGTTGTTTGGATCGACTTTATCAATAAGTTGTAGCGTGTCATTAACCGAGATGTCTTTATCGTCATAGAGGCGCCAAGTAGAAGTTTTATGGCCTTGGCGTACTAAGTCGGCGAGATGATGGTCAAGCTTTAGGGATTTCATCTTGCTAAAAGTATAGCAGCCCCACTATGTTGCAGCTACTCCTCAAGACCAACCAAAAAAGACTACCTATGTAGTCTTTTTTGGTTGGTCGGGGTGACAAGACTTGAACTTGCGACCTCACGGCCCCCAGCCGTACGCGCTACCAACTGCGCCACACCCCGAAACGTAAAAGGCTGAGTGAGCCGATATGATTAACCCGGAAAGTCCCAGGTGGGTGCTCTCACTCAACGGCCGCAGCTGTTAAAAATGTTGAGCTCCCTAATCAATAGATTATTCAGATAATCATTTGTCGACTTGCCCAGCCACATATATTATAACCCAATTTGCCCCTTAGAGAACCAAAAAACTATAGATTGCTTCTGCCGTATTAGAAACGATAGGGCTGATAAACGGAAACAGTAACAGCACAAAGACAAGTATAGCCGTAAAGCCCATTGCCTCTATCTGATACATAAGGCGTTGCACTGGCTCTGGAGCAACAGCGTATAACAGGCGGGATCCATCAAGTGGGGGGAATGGTATCATGTTAAACACAAAGAATAAGATGTTCACCTGGGTAAATACCGCCAGAAGATGCACAATATCATGGCCCAGTGACATCCCTCCAAGCCGGAGTAGCAATGCACTGGCTATTGCCAGCCCAAGGTTGGTAAATGGGCCGGCGAGCGCCACCAGCGCTGCACCGAATTCATCATAGCGCACCCTATTAGGGTTAAATGGCACCGGTTTGGCAACGAAAAAGGGTGGCAGATGCAATAGCATCAATACTAAGGGTAATAATATTGTCATGTATAGGTCTACATGAGCAACGGGGTTGATTGTTAGCCTACCCTCTTCTTTGGCCGTAGTATCGCCCAGCGCATGAGCTGCAAATGCATGCATGGCCTCGTGCAGACTCAGCGCAATAAGCATGCACACCAAGACAAGGGCAATCTCGCTTAGTGGCAGGTTGGCAAACATACGTCTTAGTATAGCAGCTGCAAGCTGTGATACGATTGACTAAACAGGTAAAAACAGCTAAAATATCATCTGAACTATAGAAGGAATGTTATGCGCAAGTGCGATATCACAGGTAAAGGGCCTCAGTACGGCAATAATGTAAGTTTTTCGCAGCGTCACACCAAAAAAAGGTGGGAGCCGAACCTGCAGAACAAAACAATTATTGTTGACGGCAAAAAAGTAAAATTAAAGGTTAGCACCCAAGCTATCCGCACCCTTAAAAAGAAGGGTTTGCTTACTACCGCTGCAAAATAGCGAGTAACTTACTACAAAAAAAATACCCCTGTAAAAAGGGGTATTTTTTTGTAGTAAGTGTTCGATATCAGGGCTGTTCAAGAACGATTAATTGGGTCGTATCGCCCAGATCGATCGGCTTGAGTTTAAGCTTAGCAACGGTTTCTTTGGGCTCCATGGCCAGACCCTGCAATGCTTGTTCCAGTGATTGTTCTGGCACCGGGAACTGTAGCTTATCATTGGCGTAGTGCGTAGGTATAACCAGCTTGGGCTCAATCTTTTTTATAAGCTTGAGCGCCCCTATCCCGTCAAGCGTATAGCCACTGCCGCCCACGGGCACAAGCATAACGTCTATGGTGCCAATCTGCTCAAGCTGCGCGTCAGTAAGCTCTGGGTACACATGGCCCGTTATAAGGAGACGTATATCATCCATAATGAGCTTATACATTGTTGTGCTCTTTTTACCCTGTTCGTCCATATGGCTGCGCGCAGCTATACCATAAATGGACACGCCGGAGACTTCGTATTCGCCAGGTTGATCAAGGAGAAGCTTAGGGGTGTGGCCGGGTTCCGCATGCAGTCCAGTGAATAGGGCCACGTCGCCTTCTTTGGCAACAGATTTCGCGCCCAAATCTGTCAGATTATCGTCGATGTTTAAGCGCGCCTGTTTAGTAGTAATAGTAATGCAGTTAGCACCGTGGAATTGAATTTCCATATTTCCTCCTTACAAAAACCGTCTTATAGTACGCTGTTTTTATCTATTAAAATCTGTTTTTTAGAATCAATAACAGTGGTAATAAATCGATCTTTGATTTGCCGCCTATAGGTAAATTCGTTGACTGGCATCAGCACGTAGCGCAGCTCTTTGCCTTCTTGCGCTTCGAGTTCACTGACAAATTTTTCCATAGCATGCTGGTTAACATCGCCGACGATTAATAAATCAATGCCGCTGGATTCGTCCCGGGTGAATTGCCCGGTGTAGAGCACAATATTAAGGTTGCCAAGTGCCTTGAGGCGCTCTTGCTCGGCGTTTGCGGGTGTTTTTGCCTTCTTCTGAACTGTTTTAGTAGACGTTTGGTTACCAAAAATAGCCGACAGAGGTTCGTAAAATTCATACGCTTGATTAACTTCGTAATAGAGCCGGTTATTGGTTGTTTCCGAAACAATAATACCCACATTTAGCAGATTTGCCAGTTCGCGCCGTACGGAGTTAATCTGCTCGTCAATTTTGCGCGTAATTTCGCGCACATAAAATGATCTGTTTGGATTGCTATAAAACAGTTGCAGCAACTTAACACGCGTCTTGGACCCAAACAATTGCTCAATCATGAGCCTATTGTAGCAAACTTGTGGCCGAGCCTATATATCATTTATTCAGTAATGTTGTTATTAGATCTACAGCTTCTGCTTTTTTACAGATCCAGTGAATGTCTTTATTGCGCCTGAACCATGTACGTTGACGCTTGGCGAGCTGCATATCATTGGCTACAAAACGTTGTTTTGCCTCGTCGAGCGTAATGCTACCAGCAAGGTAATCACGAAATGCTCTGTACCCGGGCGCCTGCAAAGCCGGAGCCTCCCAGCCGTACTGCTGCACTAATGCCTTAAGCTCTGGAACAAAGCCATTATGTACCATGGCATCAACCCGCTGCGAAATCTTTGCCAGCAGCTGTTCCCTATTAGTATCAATACCGATAACCAATGTGTTTTTGCGCAATTCGCTACGGTATTGCGCTTCGCCGCGCGTTTCTAGTGAGCGTATAAGATGGCGCGGATTTCGGTAGTTTATGGGCAACGGAATGTTTTGCTCCTGCAGCAACGCCTGTAGCTCGTCGACAGAAAGCCGGTTCAATTTAAGTCGTTCTTCAGGATTAGCAGGCCTCCTAAAACGAAAATTGTAGATAACCGCGTCTATATACAAGCCGCTGCCGCCCACCAAAAATGGCACCTTGCCCCGCCCATGAATGCCGGCAATTGCCTGATTAGCCTGTTTTTGAAAATCCGAAACCGTAAAGGCTTGGTCGGGGCGTACCACGTCCAAGAGGTGATGCCCGATCTCCTGCTGCTCTGCCCTGGTTGGCTTGGCGGTACCGATATCCATACCTTTGTATACTGTGCGGGAATCTGCAGCAATTATTTCGCCGTTAAATTGCTGCGCAAGCTCGAGCGCAAGCGCCGATTTGCCCGAAGCAGTCGGCCCTAAAATGACAATTAAAGGAGGGTTGTTTGGGATGGGTTCCATAACAATTTTCCGATATCCACCTTGTAGTCTTCCGACACGACTACACCTTCGGCGCGCAATCGTGCGGCATGGGCATCGCGGCCACCACCGGGCCAACCCGCCGCTAGCCCGCCTTGTTTGTTAACTACCCGCTGCCAGGGCAAGCCTTCGGGGCCAGTGTGGGCTATCTGCCCCACCTCCCATGCCGCCCAGGCAGCACCGCATAGGGCGGCAATCTGGCCATAGGTCATCACTCGCCCCTCGGGTATTTGAGCCACCAGGTCATAGACCTGCTGTTTAAATGCTGCGTCAACCCTGGGCATCAAAATACTCCTTTACTCCATACCAATTTTTAGCCCGAATTACACCGCTCGATAACTTTTGTGGCGCACGGTTCCATGCATAATCGCCAAACAAGATTGACTGAATGCCGGCACCCGCAGCATCATGGCAATGCTTGGGCTGATCGTCGATAAGATAGTCAGCGCCTATCTGACGACAAGTTTCCGTTTTGGTCTGCTTAAGCTTATGGCCAAGGTCTTTGTCAGTATCCCACATACCCACATAGTGAGTTTCACTAAACAATCCGGGAAAATAGGCATTGAGCCACATATCGGTATGTGCTTGGAGCACCCGCCTTCGGGAGGTCACGATAACCAGTTTATATCTATTGTGCAGTGCGTGTAATACCGGCAGTGCGTCGGGAAAATGCTTGTAGCCCGCCACTGCATCCGAAGCATGGAACTGCTCGCCGCGGCGAACCACTTCATCGATTGGCACATCCCAAAAGACTGCCCAAGCTTCGGTATAGTCTTGAGCCTTCGCCTTACTACCCCAGTGCTTCTTGCTATACGCAGCAAAGCCTTCGGCACTTGCCGACAGTACATCATCAATATCTACTGCGATCGTTGGCATACGTACCACTCCCCTACAGCGATGTTTTGCTTACGCGTGACTTGGCTTCGTGGGCCACGGTTTTTAGGAATTCATCTACCGTATGCTGTTCGTGCTGCTGGTTGACCTCAATATCCTTGCGAATGCGAGGCATTAGTTGCCCGGTTTCGACTTCTTTTTCACCGATCACAATAGAATATGGTACTTTTAGAAGCTCAGCTGTTCGGATCTTCTTGCCCACCGACTCATTAGTATTGTCTGTAGTAATCCGCAGACCGAGTTTCTTACCCCTGCGGGCAACATCCTCTGCAAATTTTGTGATTGCGTCTTCTTGGTTAACCGTAATAAGCCGTATTTGTTCCGGTGCCAGCCAAACGGGAAACTTGCCAGCAGTATGCTCGATGTAAACAGATAGGAAGCGATCAATCGAACCCATAATTGCTGCATGCACCATGACAATGCGTTCGCGCTCACCGTCTTCGTTGACACAGGTGAGATCGAAACCTTCAGGCTGGTTAAAGTCGAGCTGAATAGTGGCCACCTGCCAGGTGCGACCAATGGCGTCTTTGGCCATAAAGTCAATCTTTGGGCCATAAAAGGCAGCCTCGCCGACACCATCTATATAGTTGTCGCCGACTTTTTGCTTAACAATTGCCAGTAATTGGTCTTCGGACGATTGCCATTTTTCTTCGCTGCCCGAGTATGCGTCGGTGCTTTTGGGGTCATGGGTCGAAAATCGCACAGTCAGGTCAAACCCCAAGCTGCCATAAAAACGATCAATGATATCCCACACCTTAAGAGCTTCTTCTTCGATATGCCGGGTACGACAAAAGACATGGGCGTCATCTTGTGCAAATGCCCTTACGCGGCTTAGGCCGGATAGCTCACCTGTTTGCTCGTCGCGGTAGCACGTAGTTGTTTCGCGGTATCGTATAGGTAATTCTTTGTATGATCGTGACCGGGCGGCATAGATTTGGGTGTGGTGCGGGCAGTTCATGGGCTTCATGGCAAACTCGTGACCCTCACGAGTTGTAATGCGGAACAGCTCATGCTCAAATTTTTGCCAGTGGCCACTAGCTATATACGCGTCTTTCTTGGTTATATGGGGTATGCTAACTTCTTGGTATCCATATTCGTCGCGCATTTCTTGGACAAAATTGTCCAGCTGTCGGCGCAAAACAGTGCCTCGTGGCGTAAATAACGGGAGGCCGGCGCCGATCAGATCAGAAAAAATAAACAAATCCAGCTCTTGGCCAAGTTTGCGGTGATCGCGTTTTTTGGCTTCTTCCAACATGGCCAGGTGCTGACGCAATTCTTTTTCGGACTGAAATGCCACACCATATATGCGCTGCATCTGAGGATTACCCTCTTTGCCGCGCCAATATGCGCCCGAAACGCGCATGAGTTTAAAAGCACCCACCCTGCCCGTAGAAGCAACATGGGGGCCGCGGCACAGATCAGTAAAATCACCGTTTGTATAGAAAGATACTTCGTTTACTTTGCTGTCGTCCCCTGTTTCAAGTCCCAGTTCGGCGCTATCCAGGTCTTGGGCAACTGTAGTTCCCGAACGCCTAAGGTCGTTTAAAAGCTCTTGCTTGTACGGTTGCCTCTCCGCTTTAGCCCAGTCAATAGCCTGGTCGATAGTCTTGTCGGACTGCTGGAATGGTTGGTCGGCAGAAATGATTTTTTTCATTTCACCCTCTATTTTGGCAAAATCTTCTTCGGATAAAGGGTTTTTGCCCAGGTCTATATCATAATAGAAACCGTTTTCTACCACTGGGCCAACGCCCAGTTTTACCTCTGGCCACAGGTGTTGTATGGCGGCAGCCATTATATGCGCCAGGCTATGTCGCATGGCGTAAAGTTGATCGGTATTATTCTGTTCGTTGTCGGCCATTTGCCATCCTTTCTTAATACAAAAGACGCGCCTGGTAGATTAAATATTCTCGCATGATATTCAATCTATGTAGCGCGTCTCGGGCCCAAAGTTTGTGTCGTACAATATTTGGGTGGTTCCACCGGACTTTCCCGACTAGTCGGGACACTCGTGCCTGCACGTTAACGTACGTTCTGGCTGCCCACGGAGCTCGGTGGTTGGTGAAGCCACTTCACTGCTCGATGTTTTTGAACTCAAGGTTCGAGTTCATTATAACACATCGCAAAACTTCATCTACTGCTTGTCTCCAAATACAACTATAGCAATGGTGGTACGATATGGCTAGTACTATTGCGTTGTCTTTTTTGCTGCGTTAGTTGTGGAAAAATAGAATTAACGGTTACTCGTTTTTATATCAGGGATGGTGTTGAAGATTGAGCGATAATTGTACGACGTGCCGGGCAGGCAAATCATATGTACTTGTCCGCCTTGCTACTGGCGATGCCCAACATTCTCCCAAACGGTGCGTTGCGCCCTCCCCCGGGATTGCCATGCAATGAAAATTAGTGTATCTTTTAAGTCGTTCTCCGGAAAATGACATTGGTTAGCCACCGGGGGCGATTAGCTCAGTTGGCTAGAGCATCGCATTGACGTTGCGGAGGTCATAGGTTCGAATCCTATATCGCCCACCAATCAAAAAACCCGCGCCTTCCGTGCGGGTTTTTTGATACTCTATATTCCCTGGGCCTGTATTGACTAGAGAGGAAGTGCATGATAAGGTAGTCGGGTTAAGAGATTTGTTGGTGAGTATCAAAAAACCGAGCACGCTTGATAGTTTCAAGCTATTTTATGAAGAGTTGTCTTTTTCTGCGAACTTGCAACGCATTCGCCGCGTTCGCCCGACTATCTCTAGTAAATAGCACCCCTTTCCTTCTAAGGACCGGTTCCGACCATGTCGCCGGTTCTTTTCTTTAGCTTGTTTCTGGCACAATCCACAACTAAAAACAGTTTTTCCACTGGCATTTTTAATTGGGTAGTGTCAATATATAGACATGGTATGTATATATTGTGGTTGTGCTACCCAAGTAGTTAATTCGCGCCTACAGAAGCGGGACAACCACGTTTGGCGGCGCCGGCGTTGCAGCGAGTGCGGCAGTGTTTTTACCACCCAAGAACAAGCCGTCCTATCCGCCGGCCTGGTGTATCAGGACGCTGGCGGTCGTATGCAGCCTTTCTCGCGCGACACGCTCTTTTTAAGTATCTATGACAGCTGCAAACATAGGTCGCAGGCTGTTGCTGACGCTTCTGCCCTGGCACAGACCGTTATTGGTAAGCTTATTAAAAACACAGCGAATGGCATGGTGGAACGCAGCCATGTGCTTGCCGCTGCGATAGAAGTATTGGGCAATTTTGATGCCACAGCAGCAACAGTATATAAGGCCTACCACGCACCCCGGTAAGGCTCCTTATTTCTTTTTATCGCCGCTAGCAACAACCGCTTTTTCGGTTACATCGAACTTGGATAGGTACCAGCCAAACATTAGGCGTGTCTGCGAGTTAAATGCCGCAAAAGAGTTGTAAATAACAGTAGTTACGGGCAGATAGGCCCACTGGAGCACCATAAACAGGGTGCGGTGGCGCCGGTAGCGGGCAGGCTTGGGGGGCAATGTCTTGAGGCATATAAATATGAGGGCAACACCGCCCACAAGCCCTACCGTTTGAATGCGGCTGACAATAATAGGCAGCTCATTGGCTGCAAAGCTCTGCGGGTGGAATAGGGCGGGGATAAACCCGCCGCCCAGCACCAAAAGCGGCCCGACCGCCCATGATACGTGCCCTTCCACGCTGCGCAGAAACTTAGGGATAAGATCGTGCTTGGGCACCTTGTTTTTAGTAAGAAAACCCTTACTGGCAATATAGGCGATATCGGAAGCACCGTATGTCCAGCGCCGCAATTGGATAAATTGTGCTTTGAGCGTCTTGCGGTACGATTCGGTCAGCACCGCGTCCTGATAAATAGGTACGTACAGGGGGTATACCCGGTACTTTCCATCGAAACGGAAATAGGCGCGCCAAAACTGATGTCCGTCCTCCACAATAGTGCGCACGCTCCAAAAATTAGTTTCGATAAGTGAGGCCATACCTTGGGCATGTGATGAAAAATTACGCAGCGTGTGCGGCCGAAGCGACTGCACAATATGGTAAAAGGAGTTACCCGTAGCCAGTACACGCATAGGCGCAGGTGCATCCCAAATATTATTAGTGTACATAGATATGGGCTGGAACGAAGAGCGCACCGGATCCGGGCAGGCTACATATACATACGTAAGAGCTGCCAGGTATTTTTTATCCGGACGGTTGTCTGCGTCCAAGGTCGTAACCACTACGCGTAGCGGATCTATATTGTTTTTCTGTAGGTATTTTTGCAGTTCACGGCCGGCATACGTTACATTGCCACCCTTGCCCACGACTTCGTCGGGTAATCGGGGGTGTTTAACAGCCATTGCATGGCGGAATTTGTGTTGGTACTTCTTAATCAAGGCCTCTGACTGCTCCTGTATCTGTTCACCAGCCCGGCCCTCGTACGCCAATATAAAAATGACATTCTGCATGTCATACTCGGAATCTATAACAGATTGGATTGTGGGCTCTACCACTTCCCGGCTCTCGTTATAGGTGGCCACGATGATTGCATGGATAACTTCACTGGATTGGATAGCCAAGGGCTGTGCGTTCTGGCGCAACAACTGATTGTAGTGCCACTTTGGGCGGTGTACGCCGGGATCGGTTACTTCACCGGCCTCAAGTTCTTTTAAGAACTGCGACCAATCCAATTTTTGATGCTCACGCAACATACGGTAACCATGCAGCGCTCTAATAGATGCGGCCACGCCACGGGTAAAGTTAATAAGCAGGTAGATCATAATAAAAAGCGCGGCAAAGGTAACACTAATAAGGCTTAGAATGAACGGCAACGCAAGCATTGACCAGCTGAGTGCACCGGGCAATATTTCGAAAAAGCGGTACCAGCCGTGGCGGTCCTTTTCGTAGGGTATTTCGATGTCTGTCATAGCTTAGCGTAGTACCAGTAGCGCGTTACTTACAATGACCGTCAGGACCAACAGCACAATGCCCAGGCCCAATATTGTAATCGACAGTTCGCGCCGCAAGTGATACACCCGAACACTGAGGGTTACATTAGCAATGGCCACCATGATGGCAAAGAGCATAAAACTTACAATTCCACCCACACTACCTGTTTTGAACGCGCTGATACCTAATGAAGGGCGGTACTGCACAAAATAACCGTCATTCCCCTGCCCGGCCCCTAAGCGCAGCAATACAAGGGCAACACATAGGAATGCTAAAAATACATTAACACTGGCGAGTAACAGGATAAGCTTATCGTGGAAATATTTTTTGGGCATAGGTTACCTGTATTGTAAGTCGTGACGCGGATTTCGTCGAGCCTGTGTGGTGCGGGTAGAGAGAATCGAACTCTCCTCTCAGCCTTGGGAAGGCTGCATATTAACCACTATACGATACCCGCATATCTTTATTGCCCGAAGGGCATTCACCTGGCTGAAAAATTTCAAACCAAGCAGCTTGCTGCTGTTTGTAATTTTTTAAGGAGCGGTGGCGCGAGACCCACGGCCTACATTTTTGAAAACAAGTTTCAAAAATGTAGGCCGTGGGTTGAAGCCAAGCGTGACGTGGAGCCGATGGGCGGATTCGAACCGCCGACCTTCACTTTACGAAAGTGCTGCTCTACCAACTGAGCTACACCGGCATGTTACTTCACATAAGAATGACTGCATTATAGCAAATCGACTTGCCTTTTGTACCTAGCAGCTACGCTGTAATGGATGTTGTATAACAATTGTATTCAGTAAAAACACTTTTCAATGCCTATCTTTTAGCCTGAATACAAATTTTAATCCTGACCAAGTATCGTCTATCGCGGCCACCTTAACATCAACCATCCCCGCCTGTAAGCCAATCTGCATAACTTTATTTTCGTCCAATGTTGTTTGTACTTTTGATGCTTTTTTGGGCCACGAAACCCATAGCTGCCCATCCTTTTGCAGGTGCCGACGTAATGTCGCAAAATCATGGGCCAGTTTGGCCTCGTCAACATAGAATGCTTGTATCCAGTCGAACTGCCCTGCAAGGCTGGGTGCCAATTCATTATAATTTTCTTCTAATAAATCTGTGTAGCCTGTCGGGCCACTAAGAACGCATATACGATACTTGGTTTTAAGCCCCAGCTTTTTTGGTAATGATGTTTGGGAATAACCGGCCATGTATGCCTTATTATATAAGTATGCCCACGTATGAAAAAATCAAACAACAGTACCGCCCCAACCATATTAAGGTGCTGTTAATTGCCGAGTCGCCTCCCCCGGCGGCGGCCATACAAAGCAGTCGGCATTTTTACCGTACTGACAAAATTCGGGCCGACGACCGACTATTTGTAAATACTATAAAAGCCTTGTACCCGGACGCAGCGGATCTGCCCGAGACAGAATTGGAGCAAGAAAAAGCCAAGTGGCTTAAAAAATTTCAAGCAGATGGACGGTATATGACCGAGGCGCTGCAGGAATCGCTTGCGCACGAAGTTACCAAGCATGAACGCCAGGCATTAATTAGGGATAACCTGCCAAAACTTATAGGGCACATAAAAACACTGGTGGGGCCGGCCACAAAGATAATCCTAATTAAATCCAATGTTTTTGATGTAGCCGCCCAACCGTTGCGCCAAGCCGGCTTTACCGTGTTAAATGAAAAGCTATTGGATTACCCTGGCCACTTCAATCAAAAAGCGTATAGGGAAAAACTAGCCAACCTGGTAGCCAAAATAAAGTCCCATAACAAAAACAAGTCTCAATTATGACTTGTTTTAAACTTCTATTTTGGAAGTTATTTAGAGATTAACCGCGCAACGAAAGACGGCCGAGTAAACGAAGAACCGCCCTCTTGGCTACACCTGGCTTTTCGACTGTAGCGTTCTCGAGGTTCTCTCGCCACATTTGTGCCGTACTATATTCAGCACTATGCCTACTCGTATCAAGTACTACTTTACCATCCTGACGCTTTGTTCGTTGGATGCGAGCTTGGCCATCTACTACCACTACTCTGGCACTGCTATCCCAGGCGTGTCGCGCTGAAAAATTTAAATCGGTCATACTGCTACCATGGTCGTCGATCTTTCGCGATAACCTGACCGTAGCAAGCTCTTTACCTCGTATACCCCCACCCGACCAGGGCATATACATAGTTAAATGCCGAGTACCATCGGGGTCGGCCACAACATGCTCACTATACTCTTTGAACCGTGCATCAAGTAATTCGGCAATAGCCGCCCTGTCTTGTTCCAGCTGGGCCGCATGAGTCTCCGCTGCTTCAGGGATCATGCCAGCAAACCCTGATTCTGGAGTCAAGGGTTCATAAAGAGGAGGTTGCACATTTGAGCCTGACGATTGTTCGGACATAAAAATATCTTACCATAAAATAGGATATTTACATTTGGCGGGCCCGACCGGATTTGAACCGGCGATCTCCTCCGTGACAGGGAGGCGTGTTAGGCCTCTACACCACGAGCCCGTGCTTTTGTAAGAGGCTGCCACATATAGCAACAGGGGTAATCATAGCAAGGTTTTACCAGAAAAGCAATTGTCACCTAGGTGCTTATATACTGTTTGGGTTTTTGTTTGGCTTTGATGGGGTCGATATAGGTATTACTATCTTTGAATAGGAACAGAATGTGCGAGGCATGGACTTTGTCGCCTTCTGTGGAGGTTACCTTTACAATTTCCAGACCCACACTGGTTGTGATAATATCGGAAATTTGGCCGGGTTTCATTTTGAATATGGCATCGATAACTTGCGGCTGGATGTTGCGGTTTGTGCGGTCAATCAAAAAACCGTACTCACCGCCAGCATCACGTGTACTCGGATCGTCAGAGGTTTGTTTAGCGATAGTAGCGAAATCGCCCCCTTGTTGAAGTTGTGTGAGCACATTTTTAGCACGCTCTTGTGTCGCCGTGTCCAGGGTAGCAGTCACTTTTTGTGCAAGCATTTGCTGTTTAAGTTCGCGCTTGAAATCGTCGACCGACCAGCCCCAAAATTCTTTAAGCACATCGGCAAATACTTGGTCGCTGCTACCTAGGCGGTTTTGGCTGCGTACTAAGGCTATTTGGTTGTTGAGTTCCTGTGTGGTTACCGTAATATGGTTTTGCTTGGCAAGCTGCTTTACGTACGCGTCGTTGATGGCGCTTTGCATGGAGCGTTTGCGGAATTCGGCAAGTTGTTGTTTGCCGGAATCGCTATTGAAATCGATTTTTTGCTGGGTTTGGTAATAGTGAATGTAATGTCGTAGCTCGAACAAATAGCTTTCGTATGACACAAAGTGCGACCCTGCCCTGGCTGCGGGAAATGGAATAACCTGTGTTACGCCGTACATAAAGGTTGAACTGGAATGGAACCTATATAGCGCTAGTAAGGAATAAGAGAAAAATGCGATAACTACGGCCGCGAACAAACCGCCGGAAATAATAACCACCTTATGGGCAGAATGCTGCAAGGGGTAAATGTATTTACGCGCGCTGGATAACACTTCTTCGCGGTGTTCGGCTACAGTTTCGTTGGTAATTCGCGGGATACCCTGAATTGCTTGCTCTAGCGACTGCTCCGGCTTGGCCTTACGGCGATAAGGGCGCTTTTGCAGCACCTTTTTTACACGTGGATGAATGTGGGGTTTACGCTTCATTTTCGGCTGTTGCTTCTTCCTGTACGTTGGGCGGTGTGGCTACCACACCACGCTCGCGTAATACCTCGAGTAATTTTTTCTGAATATTGGCAGGATGGTGAATTTCGTGGATAACCAGGTCGCCCACGAATGTCTGCATCATAATTGTACCAAACCCTAGCAGCGTTGCCTGTAAGCCGGCTACTTCGTAGTTGACCATTTGGATTTGGTTAAGGCCCATATCGACCACGCTACGGTGGAATAGACCGCGCTGAGTTATTTGGATAAGCCGCTTGTCGGTAACGATAAACACACTAAAGTACCAGCTGATCCACGAGGGCAAAAAGACTAACAGCCCCACCCCTATGCCGCACAACAGACCAATAAAGTACACCGAATATTCCGGTTTGAAAAGCGAGGGGACAGTACCCAGCAAAATTGCCAACATGCCAAGCACCAGGCCGCGGCGCATAACAATGGGGTGTTTGCGAAAGACAAACAGTACTTCTTCGTCGTCGAACTGATCTGCAAAATACTTTTCCGACATGTGTATATTGTACCAATAAAATCTGCAAAAAATTGCATCGCAAGATGCTTCCGCTCTCCACAAAAAAATCCAAACCAAGGCGCAAGCCTGTTTGGATTTTTTCAACGAGGGGCGGCGGAGACCCTACTACACCAATTCTGAAACTTGTTTTAAGAATTGGTGTAGTAGGGTTGGAGCCTGGCGCAACGTGGTGCCCCCACCACGATTCGAACGTAGAGCTTCTCCTTAGGACGGAGTTGTTTTATCCATTGAACTATGGGGGCGTGTGGCGGGCGTAGGCCCGCCCTGATTGTTAACGTTTCCGGGGCTGTGTGAACTTGTCGTGCACACTTTCGTAATCGTACATGTCGCTTTCGGAGAACCAGTGGCCAATTTCTTTTTCGGCCTCGGATTCATCCGCAGAAGCATGGATGATATTAGCCACTCCCTTGCCTGTGCCGTTGGCGTGGCCAAACGAGGCATGAGCGTAATCGCCACGGATAGTACCCGGTTGGGCACTTTTTGGCTCGGTGGGGCCTACCATTTTACGTACTTGCTCGACCGCATCAACGCCTTCGAGCACCATGGCAATAACTGGGCCTTCCTGCATGGACGACAAGGTGCTTTCAAAGATTTCGTCGCCCTTGCGGGTTTTAAGTGTCCCGATACCTTCATAATGCTGGAAGTAATGCTCGTAATCGGGCTGGAGCATCTTGGTGCCGACAATTTTGAGCCCAACGCGTTCAAAACGAGTTAGCACTTCGCCCACAATGCCGCGCATAACTGCGTCTGGCTTAAAAATAATCAATGTTCGTTGCATGCATTTCCTCTTGCTTAGGGTTGACCTTAGGCACATTGTAACAGATAGAGCCTGGCTTCTCCAGGCTGATACGCATACAATAAACATATGCTATTTACGAAGGCCAAGACAGATTTTTTGGAGCACCTAGAAGTGGAACAAAACCGCTCGCAAAAAACCATTGCCAATTATGACCATTATCTGACGCGCCTGAGCGACTTTGCCGGCAATGAGCTGACCGTCAAGAACATAGATACTGAGCTGATCCGCAAATGGCGATTGTGGCTAAACCGCTTGGGCACTAACGTATCTGATGAATTGCAAAAAAGCACCCAAAACTACCACCTGATTGCCCTGCGCAGCTTTTTGAAATACTGCGCCAAGCGAGACATTGGCGCCCTGCCCCCTGAAAAGATAGAGCTGGCCCGAACCAAACGTAAACAGGTAACGTTTTTGAACGAGGAAGAATTGAAGCGTTTGTTTGACCAGCCCGATACCGACAAACTCGCAGGCTTGCGCGACCGGGCCATTTTGGAGTTGCTATTTAGCAGCGGCCTGCGTGTGTCAGAGCTAGTAGGGTTGGACCGCGACCATATTAACCTAAAACGACGTGAGTTTATGGTACGTGGTAAGGGCCAAAAAGACCGCCCAATATTTATTAGCCCCGAAGCGGCCAAATGGTTAACGGCATACTTAGACCAGCGCGAGGACAATACCCGGCCATTATTTGTCCGCTATAGCGGACGCAAGCAAGTGGACCTGAGCGGCAACTTCCATCGCCTGACAGCCCGCAGTGTACAGCGCATAGTTAGCGGCTATGCGCTGCTGGCAGGCATTACCAAACAGGTTAGCCCGCACACCTTGCGTCATTCCTTTGCCACAGATCTGCTGATGAATGGCGGGGACCTGCGCAGTGTGCAGGCCATGCTAGGGCATAGCAATATCGCCACCACCCAAATTTACACCCACGTTACCGACCCGCATTTGCGGAGCATCCATGAACGATTCCATGGGCACAAGCCTAAGGAATAGTATTGCCCTAATTGCACAAGGGATTGAGGGGAGAACTGCTGGCACCACCGGCCTGGGAATCAAAGTAGCCCCCGCCCGTTACAGCAAAACGCTTACAAACCGAATCGGTACTTTGAATGGCATAGTCGGATAGCGCATTTTGCGTATTACTACCCAAAGGCAGGCGCACTTGAATGCGGCGTAAAACATCCTGGGCCTTACCGGTAGAGTCCACAATCGCCTGGGCGTCGCGCAGTGCCACGTTGTTGCCCGTACCTATTTGCAAATTAGCACCGTTATATAACGAACTTATGCGCATGTAGTAGCTAGGGCCGCCTAAACCGCTATTGATATTCATAGCACATCCGGAATTAGTACAGCTAACCCCCACCAGCTTATTATTGCCCGGACTATATGACATGGTTGAGCTACCACCACTTGCCTGCGGAACCAGGAATGAGGCCATGTCTGCACCTTGCATACCCGCCTGGGTAAGCGCGCCGCTGACAGGTACGAGATCGATACGCAGCACGCCATAGCCGCATGGCCAGTTAGCCCCGGTGTTGGGCGTAAACACGTTGGCTGTACCGCTAGGACAACCAGCAGTTGGGGTAGCGGTATTTTTGGTAGTTTGCCAGTTAAGCGTAATACTGTTTATGCCTGTGCCATTTGCCGAAATAATGGGCACTACTATAGAGTTTGTACCTACCCCGTTGTAGCGCAGCGTAGTAGGTGTGGGGTCAACCGTAAGACAGCTGTAGGTTACATCGTGCGGTGCATCCAGGGTGGCGTTAAGCGAGGAATAGAATGAGCTTGTAGAAGTACAGTCGGGTTTAGCAGGAACGGTCACGGTCGCAGTTCTTATAAGCTCGGCAACATCGTTAACCCCTGCTTCGGCAGCATAAAACGCCTGGGTGCTCAGCTGGCGGTCTAATTGCTGACGTTGGTTGCGCCGGGAGATTTGGGCAAAACCTACCACAATCAGGCTAATGACAATCATTAAGATCATGGTGACCATAATAGACACCATGCCGGCTTGCGACCGGCGAAGATTTGGCTGTTTTGTTTGACCTATGGTGCTCATGCTAATTGCCTCTATTGTACTCTTTTTACTACGACCGTGCTAAGCTCGGAAACCGAGCAAAATTGAGACCCCGCCCGTATCCCCCTGCAAGCAGCTGTGGTAGTTGTAGGGTTATTTAGTAAGTCATCGTCACCATACACCACGCGCACGGTTATACGATACCTATCTGTTCCCAGACCAGTAATACTAAAATCGGATAAACGCATATTGGGGCTAAGCAGTTCGCGACTACCAGCCATCAGGCTGCCAGATAAATCCTGCGCGCTACCGGGACAGCCAGAATAGTCATCAACCACAAAAGCATGATTGGTTTGGTTGAGCGTTGCGTTGGGCGTACCGTCCACCAGCTGTTTACCTAGCAGGTAGCTAAAACGGCGCCCGCCTATACAGTACCCCCTGGATGCTCCACTGTTGCCGGTCGCAACAACCGTGCCACCATTGAACTGCACGGCTTGCGAAATGGTATCTATAATAGTGCGCGACGTATTTTGGAGCGTGCTTTCGGTGACACCCTTAAAATACACCCGGGTAATTTGTATGATGCCGCTGGTTACAATAAGCAGCACCACGGCAAACACCGAGGTAGCAATCATCAGCTCAATGACGGTAAATCCGCGTTGCTGCGTCTGACTATTCCGGACTGGCAAAAATAACCGCTTCATACTATGGATGCACCCTATACACCAGTTGTAATTGGTCGGTTCCGCCACCTACCCTATTCCACTGATTCTTAGCCGTAAAGGTGTCACCGGTCACCGAGCGGGTAATAGACAGATTGTATGCTGGCTCCACTGTAGTGGCTACGCCATTATTATTCACCTTACAGGCAGCACTGGTGGATGTAACCGCAGTACCGGCACTGGATATACAAAAATCCCCGGTACTACCCACCGTAGGGTTGGTTATAATAACGCCCTTCAGTTGTTCTAGCTGACTTTCCGCCAACTTAAGTCCAGTGGCCCGTTCCTGCGAATCGCGCGTGGCAATAAGACTGCGGTTAGTGGTTACGTAGGCACCGCCCAGAATAAGGGCAACCACGGCAATAGCAATCAGTACCTCTACCAGTGTGTCGCCTCGTTCTTTCAACTGCACCAAATGCGCTCTTACGAACATGTTGTATTGTCCTTAATACTTAGCGTAACTGACAGTTGACGGTTGTTGCCACCAATAGTGATAAGCCCGGATTGCAGAGTGCCGCCGCTGGTAAAACATATCTGTACGCTACCGGCGGGGTTAACCGGACTTTTAGCCGGATCGTCTAATACCGTATTAATAGTATCGACCATAACTTCCTTGGGTTTCTTAAAGTCGGATACTCCTACATCAAGATTAATCGGCACCAAGCCTACCTGCTGTGATCCGGAGGCAATTGCACCGGTACTGCCGTAGCTCGCCAGGCTACTTACAAACGCCACCGCACTAATGGGTCGGGACACGGCGCCATTTTTGTAGACCATGCTGTGCACCGTCAGGCCGCCTTCAAGTCTATCGCTGGCAAAAGCGTCGGGCACACTATTAGTAGCACCCTTTGCCACTAATGTGACCTTAGCTTCGGCAAGGGTCGTGACATCTTTGCCAGTTGTTGTGTCTTTTTGCAGTCCTGCAATGGTGTATGTATTGAATTGCTCCGGGTCAGTTGCGGCGCCACTGGGGGTTTGTACCCCAAACTGCATAGCTTTGCCCACAAAAATACACCCACCGTTTGCCCCCTGGGCGGTCGCACCACTGGTAAGGCTAGGGCCAGTAGTGAATGCCGTGCATGTAAAATTATTAGTATTCGGGTAAAAACCGGTGCCAATGTCGCTAATAGTCTGCTGGATTTTGGATTGAACTTGGCGGATGCCTTGGTCAAACTGGGCCTTATTTTGGCGGCCTGCAATAAGGAGCGCAGCGCTAATAAACAATGCGCCGGTCACCGCCAGCACAATCAGTACCTCTGTAATGGTGAAACCCCGGGAGCCACCTTTCATATGCACAAGTATAGCATAAGCAGCTTGCCAAAATGGCACGATTTACACAACAAGCAAGTGTGTATACCAATCAATCAAATCGGCACCAAACAGACGCACCACAACAAGACCAAAGATCAACAGCGGGCCAAACGGCAACGGGGTTGCACGATGTGCCTTGCCCTGCACCAAAAATGGCAGGGCCAGCACTGTGCCGGTCAGCGACGCGGCAAATAATAGCAGCAAACTTTCCAGTGGGCCACCAGCCAACAACCCCAGCACCACACCCAGTTTGACATCGCCGCCGCCAATCCAAGTACCCTTAGAAATCTGAAACAGCACATAAAATACCCCGCTAATAATTGCTGCCCCCGCAGCCGCTCCTAGCACATCCTGCCACCTGCCATTGTAAAACAACCAGAGCCCCAGCACCTGCACTGCTGCGAGTGCAATAAGAGGATATACCACTTTATCCGGCAGCAAAAACCACCGCAGGTCATACACGGCCAACGCCACAAATCCCACCAAAAATACCAGCCACAGTACAAACTGGAACAGCCCAGCCCCATGTAGTGGCTCCGGCCAAAAGGCGTACGATATGACAAATAGCAGCGGTGTTACCAATTCCACGAGTGGGCTGTCTTCTATTTTATGGTGGCAGTAGCGGCACTTGCCGCCCAGTGCCAGCCAGCTAAAGAATGGTACCAAATCCTTGCCCGCCAACTGGTGGTGGCAATGCGGGCATTCCGACCGCCCACGGACCCAATCCTTGCCCTCGTGCACTCGCCAGACAAAAGCATTTACAAAGCTGCCGAACACCAGCCCTAGCACTATAAGCAATAGCACGATCATACAGCTATCGTATCATATGCCACAGGGTACGCGTAAATGCCGTACACTGAACGTGCATAAAAAATAGGCTCCTTAAGGAGCCTATTTTTTATTTTTTACTAAAACTGGTTATACGTCTTGGCAAATAGCGTTGGGGTTGCCGCTTGTTTCCACCATGTACTGCACAACCATTTGGCGTGAAGTTCCAGCCACGGCGGCACCATTTGTACCACATTTGGCACCCGTAACGATGCGTACTGTGCTAAGGTTGGTGCTACCTAAGGCGGCCTGAGCACCCGCTGCAACGCTCAGGTCTGTACTTGCGTACTCGGACATTTTGCCAATTGAGTTGTTAAGCGTGGTAAGGTCTGCGGCTGAGTTGGTTGGCAGCGTGCCACCATTGTTAGACAGGAATTCGGTTGCTGCGCCGCCTACGCGTGCAACGTCGTTCTTGCGAGACGTGTTGCGTGAGTTACGTTGTAGGGCTGGGACAGCCAAGAAGACAATCAAAAGAATCAAACCAGCTATAGCCAGCACAATCAGGACTTCGATGATTGTGAAGCCTTTTTCCTCTTTACGTTGTTTAAGTTTTGACAGCATCGTTGATGCCCCCCTTTGCTATCTGTTGTTTAATGGTTATGCTTAAAATATACGGACTGTTGTGTGAAAAAGCAAGTTTTTTTAGTGCATGCCCTCCCTTATTGAATAAATGACTTCCCGGCTAAGCTGTAGATAGGCAGCAAAACGGCGGCAACAATAGTGAAAGCAACGACCCCCAATATAACCATCATGACTGGTTCAATAATAGTGGAAATAGTCTTTACCTGGTCGTCTACCTCTTTTTCGTAATAGTCGGCGGTTTTGCCCAGCATTTGCTCCAGCGAGCCGGATTGTTCGCCGATTTTAATCATGTTAGGCACCAGTTGAAGAAAATGAGGATCTTTGGCTAGAGTTTCGGATAGAGCCTTACCCCCCTTTACTTTTTCGGTTGCCTTTTTAATAGAATCTTCGATATGTATGTTGTTGACGGCCTCGCCAGTAATATCAAGCATTTGAATGAGCGGCACACCACTTGCTACAAGCGTGGTGCCGGTGCGGGCAAAGCGCGCCATGTACATTTTCATAAACAATGGACCGATAAGCGGTGCTTTCATTTTGAATAGGTCAACACCGCGCCTGCCCCCTACTGTTCGCGCCCATCGCGAGCCAAAGAACACACCTAACACCAAGAGAATAATAACCACCCACCAGTATTTAATAGTCAGGTCCGATACGCCCAGCAATATCTTGGTTACCAAGGGTAATGAAGCGCCAGGCAGGCCCTCGTACAAGACCTTTACCTGCGGCAACACTTTTACAACCATAAAGCCCACTACCCCGCCCATAACGAGCAGTACAATAATGGGGTATACCATCGCACCGCGAACCTTACTGATAAGGTCGGCGTCTTTTTCTTGTTGGATGGCCAGGCGTTCGAGCGCTTTGTCGAGAGTACCAGAGGCTTCGCCGGCAGCCACCAGGCTGACGTATACGCGGTTGAAGGCTTCGGGGTGTCTGGCCATAGCCGCGGACAGGGCCGAGCCGGCTTCGACATCGGTAATAACGCTGTTGACGATTACTTTGAGCGGTTTGCTGGTGGTTTGGGTGCTGACAGTACGCAGGCTTTGCACGAGCGGCAGGCCGGCGTTGATAAGTGTGGCCAGCTGGCGCGAAAATAATACTTTGTCTTTAATTTTGACCCGCTTAAAGCGAGCCATTACGCCAGTGGCGGCCTTGTCGGCCAGCTTGATATCGGTTGGTACCAACCCTTCTTTGCGGACCAATTTTGCAGCGGCCTGTTCGTTTTCGGCCTGAACCTCGGCTTTAACGGTTTGGCCGGTGGCGGGGTCGCGCGCCGTGTAGCGAAAAGCAAGCATGTGTTTTGCCTAGCCCCTCATTAACCTATCTAGCTCGTCGACATCCACAGCATAGTTGCGGGCATCGTCGTAGCTGATAGTACCGTTATGCACCAGGCCCACCAGGGTTTTGTCCATAGATTGCATACCGAATTCGGAACCGGTTTGGATAACCGCCTCTAACTGATGGGTTTTGCCCTCGCGGATAATGTTGCGTACGGCAGGGGTGGCTACCAAAATTTCGGCTGCGGCCATGCGTCCGCCGCCAAGGCCAGGAATAAGGCGCTGCGATACAATAGCCATAAGGATATTGGAGAGCTGTGAGCGGATTTGGGGCTGCTGGTGCGGTGGAAACACGTCTACCATACGGTCGATACTTTGCGAGGCGCTGTTGGTGTGCAGGGTGGCAAATACCAGGTGGCCGGTTTCGGCAATGGTGATGGCACTGGCAATAGTCTCTAGATCGCGCATTTCGCCAATAAGCACCACATCCGGGTCTTCGCGCAAGCTTGAGCGCAAGGCTGCGCTGAACGAGTAAGTATCGTAGTGCACTTCGCGCTGTACGATAACCGAGCGCTTGGAACGGTGGGTATATTCGATAGGGTCTTCAATGGTAATGATATGTTCGGGGCGCTCCATGTTAATTTTATGGATCATAGCAGCTAGTGTAGTGGACTTGCCCGACCCAGTGGGGCCGGTTACCAGTACCAGGCCGCGCGGATAGTCGGCAAATTTATTAACAATGGGCGGCAGGCCCAGCTGCTCGATAGTAAGGATTTCGTTGGGGATAAGGCGCAGCGCGGCAGCCAGGTTACCCCGTTCGTGAAAGGCATTAACGCGGAAACGACCCATATCGCCAAAAGCAAAGCTGAAGTCGAATTCTTTGTCTTTGAGCAGGATTTGTTTTTGGTCTTCGTCCAGAATAGCAAAGATAAGGGTTTCGACTGCTTCGTCGGTAAGGATGTCGGCGCCGGATACGGCCACCAGCTTGCCATCCACACGTAGCATGGGCGGCAGGCCCACTTGCAAATGAAGGTCAGACGCCTTCTTTTTGACGACTTCTTCGAGGAGTACTTCTATTCTGACTTGGCCCTGCATGTTCCACCTTTTCCTATATATTTCTATGCGTTATCACTGCTGGCTACCCGGTTAATTTCGGTGAGGGTTGTGTGCCCCGCCAAGGCTTTGAGATATCCGTCCTCGCGCATGGTAACCATGCCTTGCGCCACGGCGACCTTTTGAATTTCGGCGGAAGTAGCCCGTTTAAGGATAAGGCTTTGGATCTCTTCGGTGATGTTAAACACCTCGTAGACCCCCATCCGCCCCTTGTAACCGTTGGGCGTCGCAGGACTATCTTTGCCCTTGGTTAAAGTATAAGCATTTTGCCCTGCCAGTGGCAAGGTTTCGTAGCCCAGATCTTTGGCAAATTTTTCGACTTCTTCTTTGGTTTTAGGCAATAGGTGGCCAACCGTAGCCTTGATAGCTTCGGTTTCTACCTTGTCAGAGGTATAGGTTTCTTTTTCGTGGCCGATACGGCGTACCAGGCGTTGGCCAATCACAGTACGCACCGTGCTGGCAATAAGGAACGGCTCGATACCCATGTCCAGCAAACGCGGCAGAATGCCGGCAGCACTGTTGGTGTGCAGCGTGCTGAATACTAAGTGGCCGGTCAGCGAGGCCTGCACCGCTAGTTCAGCAGTCTCTTTGTCACGGATTTCCCCCACCATAACCACGTCCGGGTCCTGGCGCAAAATGGAGCGTAGGCCATTGGCAAATGTTAGGCCCACATCGGCATTTACCTGAATTTGGTTAATGCCGTCCATTTTATATTCGACCGGGTCTTCCAGGGTAACAATATTGATGGCATCGCTTTTGACCTCTTGCAGCAAAGCATACAGCGAGGTTGATTTACCAGAACCGGTGGGCCCACTGGTAAGGATCATGCCGCTGGTACCCTTAATACCGTCCTGAATGGTACGAAAGGCGCGGCCAAAGTAGCCCATGTCTTGCAGTTTTAGGCTGGTGCCGGTTTTATCGAGCAACCGGATAACTACTTGTTCGCCCCATACTACCGGGCTAATGGCAATGCGCAGGTCGATGTCGCGGCCGGCAGCCTGGATGCTGAACTCGCCATCTTGCGGAATACGGTGTTCGTCAATCTTAAGGTTGGCCAAAATTTTGATGCGTGATACCAGGGGCGGTTCAGTACTTTTGGGTAAACGCAAAATTTCGCGCAAGATGCCGTCCACGCGGCAGCGGATTTTAAGCGCATCAGGCAACGGTTCGATGTGCACATCGCTGGCGCCGTTTTTGGCAGCAAATTCCAAAATGGTAGACAGCGCTTTGCTGATGGGCGAATCCTGCACAATGGTACGGAAGTTTTTGTTATTGGGCGCGTTGTCGCCCGGAGCAGCCTGCGCCTGGTCGCCCGACCGAGGAATAACTGGCTCCTCAACAGTTTGATTGCCAATGCCGCTAATTTCGCCTGCTACTTGCTTGGAAATATTGGCCTGATACTGGTGTAATACTTGGCGAATGCCGGATTCGCTGGCGGCATACACCTTTAGCGGCCGGCCGATTTTGTTGCTTAAAAAGTCCACCGCTTGCACGTTGTCGGCATCCAGCATGGCCACTACCAGCCGATTTTGCATTTCGCCCAAGGGCACCGCCATGTAGCGCTCGGCTATATCCTGTGGCAGCAGATCTAACACGTCTGACTCAATGCGGGCTTGGGCCAAATTGACATACGGCACCTTAGTAGCCTGGGCAATGGCCTTGGTGAGCGCTTCGTCCGATACCTTGCCCTCACCTACCAATACGCTTAGAAACGGCTGGCTGTCTTTTTCGGCTTTGTCTTTTAGCTCGGCCAAATGGTCGGCCGTAATCACTCCATTTTTAATCAGTGTTTCTTCGACTTGCTTTTGGGCTGCGGTGGAAAGGACACTCATATAGCGCTACCTACCTCTTAGGGCTATTGTGTCGCGCCATTGAAAGGATTAGGGTTAGTGCTATCGCCAATTTTAATAAGTTGCGTGGGATCGATGGCATTTTTGTTGAAGTATTTGGCATCGGGGTCTGGAAAATCGGCAGATATGGCATCGACCACTTCCACCTGCTGCTGGCGGTTTTTAGGCGGCGCAAACACCAGGCGCGATACCACCAGCGATACTATGCCACTGGCAAATACGATAACAATAATAAGGGCTATGTCTTTTTGTTTCATTTGACCACCTTTGTGGTTATGTTCAGGCCCTTTTCGGGCTGGTAGAACGTCTGGGCATCTACACTTAGTGTCATGGCGCTTTCACTGCCGCCAAAGCTGACTTTTTGCACCTGGAACGGGCGTATGGAACGCTCAAATAAATCAACTAAACTTTGGATGGACTGGTACGAGCCGCTTACCTGGATTTGGAACGGCATAGGAACCGGCTGCGGGCTACCATTGGTCTGGGCCACACCCTGGGCAATTTCGTCGTCGGTACCGCTAATGCTAACAATTTGCAGGTTTTGGCTGGTCAAAATCTTTTCCAGGGTTGTAGCCAGCGCCGGAAAATCGTATTTACTGGGCAACGCATCTAGCATAAGCTTGGCGTTGTCGCCGTCTTGGTCACCGGTGCCCGTGGGACTGCCGCCCAGTACGTTTTGGGATGTACCCACAAATGCCTTATACGAATTAACCAGGCTGTCCCGGGCACCCAGGTCGTCTTTTAGCTGTTTGACTGCGGTCTTTTTAGCATTGATAACCCGGTTTTGGTAGGCTGCCTGGCTCAGCAAAGCCTTGGAAGCTACCAGCGAAAATACCACCACAAAGGCAGCTATACCCGTAGCCACAACCATATTCTTGTTGGCTTGAGTGATAAGTGTTCGTTTGGTGGAAGATGCTGTTTTAGCCATGATGATTACCTACTGCTTAGTGCTCCCGGTTGATTGTTGGAACAAGGCCGAGGGTTGTTCGACTTCGGAACGGGTACTGATAATATTAGGCACGGTAAGCGTGACATCGCTGTCCTCTTTAAAAATTGTGGGATCAAATTTGAGGTCTATGGTATAGGTAGCGCCCTTGTCGTTGCGGGCAAAGGTGGTTAGCACCACATCCGAAAATGCCCTTTTGCCTGACACCTGCAAATCTTTGGTGCTGTATGTGGTGAATTTGAGAGTATCGGTAAATTTGTTAACCGTGGTTAGGGCGTCTGCCGAACCACCAACGCTTATGGTGTTAGCGGCAAAATCGACATCTAGTTTAGCAATGCTGGCCGTGGTAGGTGTTAGCTGCGGCAAATACACAAACAAGCGGCCGGCCACAGCCTTTTGGTTATGTAGTGCGGGCAATGATTTAAGCTGGTTTTGGACTGTCAGAATTTTGTCCAGGTCTTTGGTGCTTTTGAGCTGAGTGCTGTAAGTCTTGATATCGCTGTTTAGGTCGCTGAGGTTCTTCTTTTGAGCCACATACACAATCGCCAACAGCAGGACAAGGATAGAGGCAGCAACAATACTGGCCATGGTGGCAGCCAGCATAACCAAACGCTTTTGGCGTCGGGCCTTAATGTATTGCATTTTGATATCGGGCAATAAGTTAAATTGGATCATTGCTTATTCTACCCTCTCTGCCAGCCCGGCGGCTACGCCAAAGTGGTTTGATACGGCCAGCAGTTCGTTTTGGCGGTCGGGTGCAAATGACACGTTACGCCAGGCATTACCAATTTCTACCTCTACCCCAAACTTGTTGGCTAGGTATAGCGGGAATTCCGGCAAAGCCGATGCGCCGCCGGTGACAATAATGCGGTTAATGCGCGCTTCGGTGTAGCGGCTTTGGAAAAACTTGATAGATTTGTCGATTTCGCCGGTTAGCAGATCGACTGTGCCAATAATGGCATCGTAAATGCGCCCTTCCAGCTTGTCTTTGCCCAGGCCGAATTTGAATACAAACTGACGGGCCTGCTTGTCTTCGACATTTAGGTTTTGGGCAGCAGAGCGGATAATGGCCTCGGCCCCGGTGGGAATGGCCCGGGTTAGGCGCGGAGCGCCATTAACGGTTACCACTAGGTCGGTGCTTTTACTGCCAATGTCCAGCACCATTTGCGGGCCCATAACATCCGGGGCAATCATGGCGCGGGTGAGCGCCAGGTTGTCGGGCTCAAAGGCGATAACTTCTAGGCCGATGGATTCCAGCAGATCTAGGCGCTGTTCGACAAAGTCGTTTTCTACGCTAGATAGTAGTACTTCTACCTTGGTTTTGTCCTTGGGCGAGTCGCCAATAAGTGCCCAATCTATTTTGGATTTTTCCAACGGTGTGGGAATAAGGGAATCTGCTTGGTAATGAATGGCTTTGGATAATTCGCCGGGCGACAAGCGGTCAAAATCGACCACTGCTGTAAATACGCGCTGCGACGGGATACCTACTGCTACGTTGCGCGTGCCCATGTGGGCTTGGTCAACCAGTTCTTTAATAGCCTGGCCCAATTTTTGCTGGTCGGCTTTGGAATCGCTCAGGACAATCTTGCTGTCTACCGGCACATAGGCGTATTTAACCAACGTTTTGGGCACCCCGCTACCGCGCAGTTCAACAATACGCACCGCTGTGGTACCGATATCCAGGCCAAAGAATGCAGATACGCCGCTTAGTAGACTCATTTACGCTGATTATAGCATAAGCATTGTGGGTAATGACAACGTTTTTCGTGAGCAACCTGGGCAAAAGTAGGATAAAAAGCAAGCTGTCGGATTGTTTGCTACAAAATAGGCGGCAGGCTGGTGATGGCGTCGTATTTGGTCGATGCATTAGTGGGTGTGGTGGGCTGGGCAATCCACTGGGCCGGGGTGTAGTTGAATACTTCGGCGGCGTTAGTGGCCGCACCCGATTCGGGCGAACTTTGATACAAACTACCCTTTGTACGCAATAAGCGTACTTGGTTGGCTACAAAGGCACCATTGACGGTTAGTTTGTTATTGCATGTGGCAAAGAATGTGGCGCTGGCAGGATCCACTGGTGCCGCGGCCGTAGCGCAGGTGGCGATAATGCCATCGGTCCCCGGATTGTTTGGCTGTGCAATGTATACGCCGTCTAACTGGGTAACACCAGGGGCTATATATATGTTGCCCTTTACCACCAGCTCGAACAGTGGTATTTGACTGGGGTTAGCCCAACTGCCGGCATAGGTAATGTTGCTGGTTATATACACATTGCCATTTACAGCCAGCTGAATACGCTGGTTCGGATTTACCACGCCTCCGGGCAGTGTGATGCCCACAGGCGAACTATAGGCGCCAGATGTTAGGCTGCTAACGTTGGTCGACGGCAACGTGGTCGGACCTGCTGCAGTGATTGCCCCGTAGTAATCCGGTGCGCACGGTACGGCACCAAAGGAGCCGCCAAACACACTGCCTGTACCCGAATAGGTATTGTTGGCAAATGCCAGGCCGCTGGGCGCCGCCGCACCCCCGCCGCCTTGAGCTGTCGCAAAGTCACTAATAGCGTCTAGGGCTATGGCCGCATACTGCGTACCCGAACCGTCGAACGTGGCGTTTTCTTTGTTCCAGGTAGTGATTTCACTATCAGTACTGTTTGTGCAGGTGGTCGAAGGCAAGGTGGTAAAGCCGTTGCCTGCGGTTACATCGCCGCCATACACCTTTACATAGGGCTTGGCTGCCACTACCACACACGCTTCGTCACCGCGTGAACCGCCAGCCGGCAGCACCGGGTTAACCCATAAGGATCGGCACACGGTTTGATTGTCTGCCGCCAAGGTTATAGTTTCGGTGGTTAGCTGAGTATTGGAGTTTGCCGGAAAGGTACGCGGACAACCGGTGGCCGGGCCAGGCGGCCCAGTATTTTCGGCCGGGGTGGGCACTGCAAAATAACCAGGGTGAGTATTGGCATAGGTCGTACACGTGGTGCTAGCGCTAACTGTAGTACCGCTATTGCGTACCGCATAGGTAAAGGTCACTCTATCCCCCACTTCTGCCACATTACCGCTGACGGGTGTGCCGCCGGGGTCGGTAATGGTCATACCGACATCCGGTGTCAGATTGTAATTAGCTGTCGGTATTTGGCAACCGGTTAGGAAATATATGCTGTCATAGGGCAGCTTGAACTGCAGCGTGTTGTTATAGTACACATTGTCCCATAGCCAGACATACTTAACCCCCTTGTCTGCCCGGAATGCGGCAGTTACATCAACCCGCGTACCGCTATAGGCCGTATACCAGCCGCCAGACTGCGTGAACGATACGGGCGAATTATCTGATGTCCGATGAAAATATACAAAGGGTTCAGTACCTATGTAGGCACCGCTTGCTGCGTTATACTTGCGCAGCTGAAAACGCATGGGGGTGGGCTGAATGCCCGCTGTACCGTTGTCGTCGTCGTACCAGTGGGCATAGGCCATTTCGCCATCAACCGCATAGCAGTCCGGGGCAAACCGCAGGCCGTAGTCGGACGTGCCGCTTAGGGGGCTCACCTGGTTCATACCAAATTGCGACGCCGGAATGGTGGAGTCGTAGCCAACCGCAAACCCATTAGTTGTTACGTGCACGCGGAAGGAGTTCTGCGTAGTATTGATAAGGTTAGTTGCACGTATATAGGCTACATACTTTCCCACATCTCGCGAAAACGACAAGCCGGTAAGGTTGGCCGAAATATTTTGATTTCTACAGGTATTGGCTGCACTGGCCGGACCATTAAGCGTCCGCTGCAGGGCGCCTAAACTTTCGGTTTCTATCCCTGCCCCGTTAACACTGTGGGTAGAGTTAAATAGCTCATAGCGTGTAGAAATTGCGCCGTTTACTGCGCTACCCTGAATGTCATAATAGTTACCTGCGGAGCCAGGCGCGTCGGTACAAAGCTGGTAATCTTCGATGATAACCGTTCCGGTTGGAGCATTAAAATACAACTTAACCCAGGTTTGGGGGATAACAACATCGGTAGTACGGGATACCACCAGCTCAATGCGCCGGCCAGCCATGAAGTCGTTGGGGTCAGGGCCGTACGGCCCCACAGCGCTAGCCCGGCCAGCATTCAACCCGGATAGTATTGTGGTAATCGCAAACCCCAAAACCAATACGGCCTGTACAGCAATATGTAATCGGCTGAACTTTTTCATATGCTATCCCCCCAGACTCTTTATTTTTTGTTCGAGCTGGCTAATTAACTTGGTGTTGGATTCGCTAGCGTTTTTGGCAAAGTCCAGGGCCTTTTGGTAATAGGTGCGCGCGTTTTGTTTGTCGCCGATTTTTTCGTACGCGCTGGCCAGATCCAGCCAGGTGCCGTATTTGTCGGCGTCGCTTGTAAATTGGCTTTCGGCCTGCAATAAGTACGGAATTGCCTGGCTGGCATCATCGGCCGTCAGATACAAAATACCTAAACTGGAAGCCTGGCCGGCTTTTTGCTCTGGCGTAGCATTGGCTGGCAATGTAACACTCTTGCTGCGATTAATTTCGGTTTGGATATCGGTTTTAGGGATAGCAGGCCCCTCTTCGTCTAAAGATTGATAGTACACATACGATGCTACGCCAACACCGGCAATTATCACCACAACAAGCGCTGCAATCACTGCCCGTTTGTTGCGCACAAAACGTTTCCATAGCGAAAGTTGTGGGGCCAGATTGTCCCCTGTCACCACCTTTTGCTCTTGCGGACTACTCGCCGCTTTTTTAGACCACTTCTTCATTTGGCTTACGCTTATACGCATCATTGTAGCGGGGCTACAACTAAAATACAACGCGTTGCTGCTATTCGACAGTCACGCTTTTTGCCAGGTTGCGTGGTTGGTCGATATTTACCTTGCGCAGTTTGGCCACATAGTATGCCAATAGTTGCAAAGCGACGTTGTTGACCAAGGGTTGCAGCATGTCTGAGCCTACTGCCGGTACCACCAGTGCCTGGTCAAAATCTTTGGATACACGGTTGGTAATGCCTATGATCGGACCGCCGCGGGCTTTTACCTCCGCAATATTAGCCAACATTTTGTCAGTAATGGCATCGTCGGTGGCCAATGCCACTGTGGGCAAGTGCTTGTCCACCAAGGCGATAAAGCCGTGTTTGAGTTCCCCGCCGCTCAGACCTTCGGCGTGCACATAGGCGATTTCCTTAATTTTAAGTGCCCCTTCTAATGCGATGGGGTAATTATATTGGCGGCCAATATACAAAAGATTAGGCTGCTTATATATAGCCTGTGCAACCTTTTCGATTGCTTTGCGGTGCGAAAGCACCTCTTGCAGGGTATCGGGCAACCGCCTAATAGCGGTGATAATTTGGGAGCTTTGCGAATAATCCAGCCCGTTGTGCCGGCCCAACAGCATGGCGTGCATAAGCAGCAGTAAGGTTTGGGACGTAAACGCCTTGGTGGAAGCCACGGAAATTTCCGGGCCAATGTGGTTATACACGCCCGCATCAGTTATGCGAGCTACGGTAGAGCCGACCACATTAACAATACCCGTCACCAGTGCGCCATGGCGCTTGGCTTCCTCGATTGCGGCAATACTGTCGGCTGTTTCGCCAGATTGTGAAATGGCAATAAGCCAAGTGTGTTTATCTAACACATTTTTAGTATAGCGGTACTCGGGCGACATAACCGCCGTGGCTGGCACGCCCCCAAGCGCATTAAAGTATAGTTCGCCCATTTTGGCAGCATAGTACGAGGTACCAATACCCAAAAGCACCACACGGTTAATGTGTTGTAGTTTATTTTGCACGTCAATAAGCCCGCCAAATTTAATATCTGCCGTATCATCGACCAGGCGGCCGCGGATAGAGTCGCAGATAACCGCCGGTTGTTCCATAATTTCTTTAAGCAAGAAATGCTCGTAACCGCCCTTGGTAGCTGCCTCGAAATCCCAATCAATATGGGAAATTTCTTTTACCTTGGGCTCGTTGCTGAAGTTAAAAATCTGATAATTACCATCTTGAATATCTATAAGTTCGCCGTCTTCCAGGTAAATTACCTGTTTTGTACGGTCAATAATGGCCGATACATCTGATGCCACAATAATTTCGTCCGTGCCCACACCCACCACCAGCGGGCTGGCCATTTTGACACTCACAAGGCGCCCCGGCTCATCCTGGGACATCACACACAAGGCAAAGGCACCCACCAGCTCTTCGGCTGCAGCCAACACTGCGTGGCGCAAATCACCTTTGTATAGGGTGCCGATAAGTTTGGCAATGACTTCAGTGTCGGTTTCGCTCTGAAACGCAATGCCTTGCTTTTGCAAGCCCTCTTTAAGCTCCCGATAGTTTTCGATAATACCATTGTGCACCAGCCAGATTTTTTTATCGGCACTGGCATGCGGATGAGCATTCGCAACCGTGGCCTGCCCATGCGTTGCCCACCGGGTATGCGCAATACCCGCCGTGCCAATGTGCTTTGGCGGGTTGTGATGAATGGCTTGTTCAAGTGCCGCCACCTTGCCCACAGCCTTCTGCTTGTAAACAGTATTGCCGGCAGCCAATGCCACACCGGAAGAGTCGTACCCCCGATATTCCAGGCGTTTCAGGCCGCTTACCAGCGTAGCAAGTACTTCGTCACTTTTTCCGCTATACGCAACAATACCGCACATATTTGCCTATAGTACACGATGTCCCGTGAAACCAAAAATCATACCGCAAATAGCCAATACGGTTTTGCGCGGCCACCATGCTGGCGCGCCCGGTGCAGCACCCGTCCCTGCTCGTCCGTCATGTATATTGCCCTACTGCCACGTTACATTAAAACCTGAAATGTCCTTTACCACATCCTTGCTTGCAGTATCAACAAGCAATGTGTGTACATTGGTAGATTTAGGGTTATTGGCATAGGTGTCATATGCGCCAACGTCAATAGCGGCCGCTTCTACGGCCACCAGGTGGTCGTTGGGGGATACATAATAGCTGGAAATGTCGGTTTTAGGTGATGCGCGATACAGCTGACGCTGCATGCCTTGGCGATTCAGCAAAATATATGGCGTAATGGTTAATCCGTGGTTACTTACCAGCTGCACCTGTTGCACATATCCTTCGCTGTTAGGCAAAAGAAGTAATTCCCTGGGGTATGTTGCGCCGCCAGCAATTTTTGGTGTCTGCACTGCAGAGGGGGTGTGTTTTACAGCATCAAAAATAAAGGGGTCACCCTTTTGACTATCCAGTGCTATTTTGGCACCGTTATACGAAAAATTGCCCAGCGCCGCAACTCTTCCCAATGGAATAGGCTCCTTGTGCGACACCGTATCAATTAGCAGCGCGTTAAGATCGTACGTTTGGGCAAGCACCGTGGTGCCATCGGGGGCAAATTGCCAATCAATAATTTGCAGGGGTTTACGATTAAGCCCATTAACCGGGTATGCCGTGCGCCCCCTTGAAAGGTCAACAATAAAAAGGTTATCTTCGTACGCCTTTGCGTTTCCCTGCTCATTACTAGTAAAACTAAAACCGAATGCTGTACGGTTTGGCGCACTACGCAAATGACCTAACATGCCTTTTGCTGGAAGCGAAAGGTGCTGCACTTTTTTGGTCCGAACATCCACCAACTGCAGACTTGTAGTGTTGTCGTCATTTATAGTCGCTACGACAATACTGTCGCCCAGCAGCACATAGTCCTGGATTTTTGGCGCGGTAAATATTGTCTGGCGCTTTGTAGTGCCTAAGGTAGTGCGTACTATTTCGTCAGGTTTCTTACTGGTGTTATTTGTATCTGCAGGATAGTTGCGGTGTATGTAGTATAGGGTGGGATCGGCAGTTTTAAACGTATACGTAAGCGTTGCTTGCCGTTGCTGCGGAACCACTTTTACGCCTGGCGCTTTTACGGTATAGCGCGTATTGTAGCGCAACCGTTCGCTAAACTGCACCACAATAGCGTTACCGCTAACAGTAGCTGTAAAGCCTGCTTTAGGTACAATGCTTACCCGTTTTGCCGATTCACCGGCCAACTGCTGGCTGGCATACAAAATAAGGCGTTGGTTGGGCTGTGCAGTTACCTTGCTGCGGTCTAGTTGTGCATGGCGCAACCGTGGGCCCTGCACGGTCGTAAGCATCAATAGGGCTAGGCATAACACAGCCAATACGCCAGCAAGCGCATAAAAGCTACGGTTAAACGAACTGTTAGTAGACATATGGCTCCTTGGGTTGAGCCACCGTAGTTATGCTGGCGGGCCGAACAGCAATGCGCTGCTGGCTTTTAGGGCTCGGGTTGGCGGCAAAACCTCCCGCTACCCGCACCCACTGGTCAGCCTCGTGCCGTGCCTGCCAACCGGGCGCGTATACTGGTACGCCAATGGGCCGGGCATCAACCGCACAACAGGTGATGACAAAGCGGGATACATAAAATACATTTTGCGGATCATCGGCATCCGGCGTTACAAAGCCCACAATATCTGCCTGCTTGTTGGCAAAAAATTGTGCGTCGCTGGTTTGGGCAAACAACGTTACCCAATCTTTAACCGTAAAGTGCGTATAGTCACCGCCTTCAAATAACGGCACCGCATTGGTCGGCTGCCCGTTCAAACCTATGCCGCCATTGTTTATACTGCGCTGAGCAACGGTGGCCGTAGTAAGTGTAGCCGGGCGAATCACCAACAACCCGACAGCCGACAAAACACAAAGCCCTACCATACCCGCGGCAAAAATATTTTGCCCTTTTGTGGGTTTGGCCCGGTCTGGGCGCATATGCAGCCCAAAGCTAGCTATCGCAATGCCCAAGCCAACCACGGCCATAATGGCAGTAAAGATAATATAACGGGGGTGTATGTACAATTGCAGCTGCTTGGTAACACCCAAGTATATAGTTGCCACGCTGCCCACAATACTTAGGGCTACACCCCGCCACCGGTCCGTAAAAATCTTAAAACGCATAGTTCACCACCAGCCCCAATAGCGCGCTTATAAGCGCCACAATTACCGCTATCTGCACTAACGCACCGACTTTGTACGTCGTCCGCATTAGACTAAGCATCTTAATATCAATGACCGGCCCAAATACTAAAAAGCTTACAAGTGAGCCGGCAGTAAACGTACTGTTAAATGCCAGGGCAAAGAATGCGTCAACATTAGAACAAATAGAAACAATAAAGGCCAAGGCCATCATGGCAGCAATGGACCACACCGGGTTGCTACCCAGTGTCATTAAAACCTCCCGCGGTACCAGCGTTTGCACCAGCCCGGCTACTGCGGCACCAATAAATAGGGCCGGCATAATATTACTTGTTTCGCGCACAAACAATTCCAGGCTTTGCCTGCGCCGGCCGACAGTGGTATGGTTGTGCTTGTCCGGCACGTTGCAGGTCGCTGCAAACTTGGGATTCAGAATATCTTCCGGGTGCGGGTGCTTGCTAAATAACCACCCCACAATATTGGCAATGGCAAAACCGCCAATGAGCCGTGCTGCCAAAATACTGTTGTCAGCCCCGAATGCCTGGTGGGTCGTAATAATGGTTATGGGGTTTAGAATGGGTGCGGCCAGCAAAAAAGTCAGCGATTCCGGCACACTAAAACCACGTACCATCAGGCCGCGGGCCAGCGGTACATTACCGCACTCGCATACCGGCAGGGCCACACCCAAAAATGATATGCAGGCCCGGCGCAGCAGTGGCCGCTTGGGCAGCCGGTTGGCTATAAAACTTTCGGGCAGCCACAGCTGCACCACCGCAGACAATACAATACCCAAAATAACAAACGGCAGCGATTCGACAATAACACTGGTGGTCAATGTTAAAAAATCTTGCAGCCGTTTGGGTAGCTCCCCTACCCCGGCTTGCGCCGTAAATGCCCGTATAGTAAACAAATTGCACACTATGAGTATGCCCACAGCAGGCACCAACCAACCTTTGGCCTTCCCCAACGTTGTACTAAACATACTACTACTGTACTGCAATCACCCCTGTTTGGCTACGTTATCTAAAAGTATCTATTAGTGACCTATCCCATTTGGAGCGTGCGACTTATTTCTATCCAGTGCGCACCATTCCACCGCATTGTAATACTATCGATGGCATTGGGTGCAGTCGATAACACTAAACTACCCCCAGCCTTTTTGAAATTGCTTGGCCATGTAACCTTACGATTACCCGTACTATCCTGCTGTAGCTGCAAGGTGAGGGTATCGCCCCCCGCTACCGCAGGCGCCAAACTAACCAATGTATCTCCTACAAGGGTAGCGACAATAAGGCTGCCGTTTATTCGGCTGAAGGTAGTTGCCCCCGTAACGTTACCTTGCATGGACATACAATCGGGGTTAATCCCAAAGTTGCCGACTATACTAATAGAGTTAGCGGTATTTTGCTTTAAAATAGCACCAAGTTTATTGCCAACCAGGTTGTTATTGGCAATAAGAATATTACTCATAGTACCTGCGACTGGTAAAAATATACCGTAGCGTTGCGTGGGGGTTGTTTGACTATCAAAACAGCGGTTGCCAGTAACGGTTATATTACTCAGCGGGGCAGCGCTGGCCCTTAGGTGGATACCATCCTCGCCCGGTACCCGCTTGCCATTGTTATACACGACGTTATTAGCAACCACGATATCACTCACGGCCGTACCGCCATTATCGGCTCCGATCACAATACCGAGCCGTCCGTTATCGTGTACCTGATTATTTATTACCGACCCGTGGCTGCCAGTAATTTTCATACCTTCTGCCAACCCGTCATATACCCTATTGCCTGCAATAATAAAATTGTTTTGGGCGGTATTTTGGTAAATGCCATAACTACCTGCGGCCACAATAGTATTATTTTCGACAAGCGTATTGGTCGCCTGGTGCACGGCATATAAAATGTTACGGATACCACTGCCGCTGCATCCGTACACACTATTGCCAATAAAGCTTACGTTGGGCGTGCCGGAGTTGCAGAATCCGCTTTGACCGTCCTGGACGGCAATGTTATTTTCGAATAAGTACAGCGCGTTAGCACCTGTTACCGAAGTATCAGCCTCTATAAGATATCCATTATTGGCATTTTGGATAGTGATACAGTTGGACACGACAAGCGACTCTTTGGGCATTCCCCCACTAGCAATGCCAATGCCATTGTGACCAGGCACCTTACCTGCAGTACCATTCCGGACCACTAGACAGCGGTCGATGGTACAGGCATCAAAATTGTCTGCGCCCAAGCCGGTTGCTGTACAATCATGGCAATAGATATTGTACATTTTGCAGTACTGCCAGTTGCGTGAATTAACCCCTTTATAATATTGACCGCTGGTACGCGAAAATCCACTGCCATCCAGCTCGATATCAGACAGCATAAATCCAATAGTAGGGTTAGTAACCGTGCTGTCAAAATAATTATCGATAATACCCGCACGCAGTGCCGGGTCGGCAGCCAGCCGGGTGCTAAACATTCCCTCGCCTTTTATATGCACATTACTTTTGGGCCGTATTTGGCTGCGTATATTATATGTCCCAGCCTTAATAAATACGGTGCCGCCGCCAACAGCGTGCACGGCCGTCACGGCCGCATTGATCTCTGCGTCATCTGCCACACCGTCGCAAGCATAATCAACATCCGAAGATTGCAAGCCAACCGTTTTTGTGGCAGCGTTCCCCGGCCCGCCACCTGCTTGTGCCAATGTCTTGTCGTGTCGAATCTTTAAGGTGCCGTCATCATTATGTTCAACCCTTAGAAACGTATTAAGAAGTCGTCCCCAATCTTCTGCGTCCCTACCGGGTTGTGGTAATCGTGCCATACCTCTCCCACATTGTAATATTGGTAGTGTAGTATGCGCGTAAGCAAAAGTATAGCTGTCACTGCAAGGTTATAATGGCCAGCGTCTATTGGCCCATTACGGCAGCTACCTGACGGGCCAACTCGCGGATACGGTAATGATCGGAACCCTGCGAAAACACCGACAGAACATAGGTACCTTTCGGGTGATACACAATGGCTACATCATGGTTGAATGTACCCTGGGCACCCAGCTTGTTGGCCGAATGCATGCCAGTCGAGCCTGCCGGAATGGCGTAGCGGTAAATATTGTGGCCCATTTTGTATAGCATGGCCTCGCGGTTGCCAGCACTCAGCAATGAACCGTTCTGTAACTGTATAAGATAGCTGGTAGTATCCTGGGCACTGGTGATCTGCGCCCCTTCAACGATAGATGTCGAGCTAAAACCTTTGGCATGGAGCATACCATTGTTGGCTTCCCAGCCGATCATGTCGCCCAAGGCATGTGCGCAACCATTATCGGAACGGACCACCATACGGTCCAGGCAGCCGGCCACTGTATACCCATTGCCCGCGGACGATTCCATGCCAAACTCGCCACTGTCCACTTTGGTGTATACCACATAGGCAATATAAATTTTATATACACTAGCGCTTGTGAATTGCCGGTTAGGATTGATGCTTGCCGATATATTGCCGCTAAAATCTTTAAGCACAATGCCCCACGTGCCGGCATTGCTGGCATCCCAATAATTCAACAGCGCTTGCAGGCCTTTGCTGGAGCGGGTATAGGTACGGTTGGTTTGTGCAGCCCTAACAACTGGTTGTATCTTGCCGGCTGCCGTTGGCTGGTTAGCAATGCCGGCAGCAATGATGGCATCAGCTGTGGCATTAGCGTCCAGGGCCTGACCATCTGCGGCATTTGCCTCGCCGGTTACTTCCCCGTCCAGCAAGGTTACTGTGCGCGGCGAGCCCGGCGTGTAAACTTGCTGGGCAAAGGGCGCCAGCCATTGTTTTATCTTTTCTTTGTCATACGTAATATGCAGTTTTTGGTTCTGTGCATCCGGCACCAGCACTGCCCACGAAGCCAGCGTTGCCGAATCGGCTATCACACTTTCGCCGCCAGCCTGGACAGTAAGGGGTTTTTGCAAACGTTGCTGCATACTGTTGGCTGCCGCAACAGCAACATCGTCGGTTATCTTGGGCTGTACCACTTTAGGCTGCAAGGTTACGTGCAGAGCACTGGTTAGCTTAATGTCCTTCATAGCCTTAACCAGGTGGTCGGCATCGTAGCTGTAGCCGTCCTGTTGTTTTACAACCACCACCTTGGCGCCTTCCAAACGCACTGCAGCATCCACCGGGGCTTTGTCATATTTTTTCAGTGTGGCGGCAAACTGCCGGGCCTTGGGCTCGTCCACTGTGAACCCATAGTTTGGTATATCACGCCGCTCAAAAAAGATCGAAAATGGCACCAGCCGCTCGCGCCAGTTGTATTCGGTAGCCTGCTCGGCATCCTTTGTGCCTGCAAAATTGATACCCATGTCTTTTGGTGCGTAACTTAAGGTTTGCGATCCGCTGGTAATATGCAGTTTTTGGTTCTGCAAAGCCGCAATATCCGCAGCAATGTGCTGTTTTGTTTGGTAGGCATAGCTTTTGCCGCCAATGCTGGTCTGCGGCAACGTCCGCGATGGCGGATACAGCAGTTGTGCGCTTACTGTTAAAAGGACGGCCAATGCAACACCTTCCAGCGCCGCCTTTGCTGCTCCCCTTACTCGCTTTTCGTCAATCAGACGTAGCCCAACATCCCTAAAATGCTGCAATTGAGACGGTTGCTTCCGAGCCCGGTGGATGGTTTTTGCGTGCGACATGGCAATAAAAAACAGGGACAGGTATGTTTGCCCCTGTTTTAGCCTTTTTTATTTTTGTGTTTGTTAGCTTTACGCTATTAATTAGATTAGCATAAGCTTTATATTATGTCAATGTTAGTCTATATGTACTTGGTGTTACCCTTCAGGTAACGAGTATAGGCTTCTGATGCCCTCTCGCCTGCATTTACAGCTCGCTGCAGATGCGTATTCTTACGGAACCAGGACCTTTGTGTCGCAATTCTATGTGGATTTTCTGCGTAGGCCTGGCTTCAGCTCTATCAGGATTAAAGACTTTATGGTGTATTAGGTTGTGTTGTGAGAAGTACTCACCTCTGTTAGAATAGTTGTATGAGTTCGTTGTCTATTGGTATTGTTGGCCTGCCCAATGTTGGGAAGTCTACGCTGTTTAACGCGTTAACCGGCAGCAACATTTTGGCCGCGAATTATCCGTTTGCGACTATTGAACCCAATACTGGCATTGTGCCTATCCCTGACCCGCGGCTGCAAGACTTAGGCGATATGTACCATGCGCAAAAGATTGTGCCTGCCACCGTAACATTTGTGGACATTGCCGGGCTAGTAGCGGGCGCTAGCCAGGGTGAAGGCCTGGGCAACCAGTTCCTGAGCCACGTCCGCACCACCAATGCCATTGTGCATGTGGTGCGCGCATTTAAGGACGACAACGTGGTGCATGTGGATGCCACTGTTGACCCGCAAAAAGATATTGAGGTTATTAATACCGAGCTGGTACTGGCCGATTTGCAAACAGTAGAGCGCCGCTTGCCCAAGCTGGAAAAAGAAGCGCGGGCCAACCCCAAGCTAAAGCCCATGGCCGATACCCTGCAACGCGTGCATCAGTTGCTAAACGACAACAAACCCCTATCCAGCGTAGACGATATAGATATGGAACATATTGCCGACCTGCAGCTATTAACTGCCAAGCCGGTGATGTATTTGTTTAATTTGGACGAAGCGGGCTTGAGCGACCAAGCGCACCAAAAACAATTGGCAGAGCTAGTCGCCCCCGCCCAAGCGCTGTTTATCTGGGCCAAACTGGAAAGCGAGCTGCAGGGTTTGGACGAAGCCGACGCCGCCGAGCTGCTGGAAAGTTATGGCCAAAAAGAATCCGGCCTGGTGCAATTAATCCATGCCGCCTACGACACGCTAGGTTTGCAAAGCTACCTGACAGCAGGCGAAAAAGAGGTGCGGGCCTGGACCATTAAAAAAGACAGCACTGCGCCGCAGGCCGCCGGGGTTATCCATGGCGATTTTGAACGCGGCTTTATTGCTGCCCAAATTGTGAACTATCCGGACCTAATAGCTGCCGGGTCCGAGGCCGCAGCCAAAGCTGCGGGCAAAATGCGTACCGAGGGCAAAACGTATGTTATGCAGCCCAACGACGTGGTAGAGTTCCGTTTTAACGTGTAATTCCAAAGACCCGTAAAACCAACCTTAATCCCCCATGGTTTTTGCGGACCATAGGGGATTTGGGTTTAGGCTTAGTAGAACTTCGGATAACGGCGCCTGCGCATCAGTAGCGGTGCCTTAGTGTAGGGGTTCATGGGCAATGTTTGCTGCACGCCCTGGTTGCCCTGCATCATGAGCCCGCCGACTGTGCTGGCCGTGGCCTGCGCATCTACCTGCTGTTGCTGGAACTGCTGCTGCATAAAGTGCTGGCGCATTTCCATCACGCAGCCCTGGGTGTAGTTGACGACTTCGCGCAAATGCTCCTGGCTCCAGCTGCTAAAGGTCAGCTTGCGGTTGGGAGTTATGATGTGTACAGCACCGGTTAGCAAGTGGAAGTTGTAGTCGATTTCGGCAATCATGTCAAAGCGGATATCTTCGAGTGATAGGAACATTGGTTTGCGGTCGATAAGCAGCAGTCGGTGATCGGTGACCGCTAGCAAGGCAAACCCTCCAGCGTACCGGCCATTTACCGCATGCGCGATCGTTTCGCCTGGTTGCAATATTTTGCCAAGCTCCTTAATCTCGGCACGCCCCCAGAAGCGATAGTTACACCCCGCCCGTTTGAGTTGCTCCTCTACCTGGGTAAGGTTGACCATTGTTTCCCTCCTTCTCCAACGTTCACTTCGTTGGCATTATCAGCATATCTGTTCCGACCAGTCGCTGTCGGTTATCTTCATCACATCCTGATAGCGATTTTTGTCACAGGAAACGGTTGGCAAATAGATTGAGTGTGCCATAATGAAGGTATGTTGACGGCACCAGGCCAAATGCAAGCGCTCGTCAACTTGTTCCACCAAGGAACAAAGCTGACATACGGCAAAGGCGAGTTCATCATACGACCCGGCGGTTCTCCGACCGGAGTTTTTTATATTGTTAATGGTTTGGTTAAGGCCTACGACATTACCAAATATGGCGAGGAAAATTTGCTTATTCTACGCAAAAAAGGTGAGATTATAGGCCTCACCTGGGCCATTACCGGCCAAAGCCGCGGCATCATCTATTCCGCGCTGGCACCAACCACCGTATTCCAGATTACCCGCGACCAATTTACCGATTTTATGCGCAGCAACCCCCAAGCGGCGTTACCCTTGGTGGATATGTTGGTGGATATGTACCGCCTGCATTCGGAACGCATTTTTAATCTGGAATATCGTACGGTGCGCGAACGCCTGGTGTCATTCCTACTAAATACGGCTGAACGATTTGGCAAAAACACCAAAGAGGGATTACTTATTGACGTCCCGCTGCGACACCAAGATATTGCCAGTTCTATTAGCGCCACGCGCGAAACCACTGGCCGCGAAATTGCCGCGCTGGAGCGCCTGGACTTATTGCAAAACGACCAATCACACATTCTCATTAAAAACCCGGAAAAACTGCGCGGTTATTTGGAATAGTTACGCCAGAACTGCTATTTCCAGTTTAGAACCAGTTGTTCTATGGTTTTGACCACTTGCTCGTGCGCTGGCACATCCTGTTTGTCGTAATAGTGGTCGGTGGTTATATAATCTGGCAGCACACTTAAACAATAAATTTCATCAGCCATAATGTGCATGCGGTCTACGGCCGGCACACTGGCCAGGGGCGTAGCCACTATTAGTTTGCCGATATGAATAGGCTTGAGGAATTCGGCGGCAATATCCAGCGAAAAGCCGCTGCTTAATCCGTCAGACACCAAAATAATATTGTGATCTTTTAGCAGGTCCCTGCGGATCAGCCCGCCCTGGCCCAACAGCTTGTGCATGTCCTGCATTTTTTGCAGCTTTTCTTGTTCGATCAGACTGCGGTATTCACTGACAAATTCTTCGATTTGCCCAGGCGAATAATAGTTATTGTACGAAAACGCTCCGTCCTGGCTGATGCCGGCCACGGCCGCATCCTCGCGCGGCAGCTGGATAGCCTCGGTCAGCAACATGGTTAGCGCGCTGTGCAGCTCCTTGGCAATCTGCGCGCCCACCATAACGCCCCCGTCACTCAGGGCCACCACTGTGCACTCGGTCCCTTTATATTTTTTGGCCAGCTGTTTGGCCAGCTGCTGGCCAGCATCTACCCTGCTCTTGAAATACATATAACAGAAGTGTAACACCTGCCGTTCGGGCAGCTCAAATCATAAGTGTTGTAAAAGCTTATCGTTTATGGGGAGCTAGTACATAAAACCGCTCCAGATTACCTTTGGCGCCTGCTATATCCGAGTCGGCTTTGGCGGTAATGACAAAAAACTTCGAGGTCCAGGCTTCGAAGCTTTTTAGTATATCGCGGCGCATGCGGTCATTTTTAATCACCCCTTTGTGCTTTAGGCTAGAAACAGCCGCCTCAAACTGCGGCTTTACCATGGCTACAATTCGGGTTTTGGGCGTACAAAGTGTGGCAATGTGCGGCAAAATGTCGCGCAAGCTTATGAACGAAACGTCGATAACCACAATGTCCGGCGCATGCGACAGTTCGTGCATATCGCGGATATCGGTTTGCTCGTGCAGTTCAATATTAGGGTTGTTGTGCAGGCTGGGGTGCAGCTGGTTAGTGCCCACCTCCACCGCAATCACCTTGCGCGCACCATGCTGCAAGGCATAATCAGTAAAACCACCTGTTGAACTACCTACATCCAGCATGACCTTATCAGTAAAATTGAGCTGGAGCGCAGCAGCAACCGACGCCAGCTTAAGACCGGCGCGCGACACGTATTGTTCGGTGGCCGTAAGCTGCACAATCGAATCTTCGCGGACTGCCTCGCCCGGCTTGGTAACCACGTGGCCATTCACCGTTGCCTTGCCCAACCGAATCCAACTCTCGGCCTGACTGCGCGTAGCGACTAGTCCCCTGGCTACCAACGCTTGGTCAAGCCGCTGCTTTTGCATGTTAATCCTTAACGCGTTCGCGGTAGGCGCCGGTGGCAGTGTCTACCGAAATCACATCGCCCTGCTTTACAAATGCCGGCACCTTAATAGTCAAGCCCGTTTCTACCGTGGCATCTTTGAGCACACTGCTGGTGGTGTCACCCTTAACCACGCTTTCGGTATATGTTACCTTGAGTGGTACATTCTTGGGCAGCTCCACATTAATCACCCGGCCGTCAAACAATTGTGCCTGTACGCGGTCGCCTTCTTTAAGAAAACCGGCGCCATCGCCCACAATGTCTGCCGGGATTTCGAACTGCTCATACGTGTTCTCGTCCATAAAGTAAAACGTGTTGGCGTCGTTGTACAAATACTGCACATTTTGGTTGGTAACGTCCGCACTATCTACCTGTTCGTTACCCTTAAACGTTTTTTCCAGCACCTTGCCGTCCAACAGACTTTTAATACGAACATTCACAATAGAACCGCCGCGGCCCATAACCTTTTGGTTATAGTCCACCACCCGGTACGGAATGCCGTCCAGCTGAAAAATCGTGCCTTTCTTGAGGTTGGTAATACTGAGAGCCATTGTTTTAGGTCCTAGTTGTTAGCCACAAACGGCAATAGTGCAATGTGGCGGGCGCGCTTGATAGCAGTGCTTAAGCGGCGCTGTTGGCTTTCAGTAAGCCCAGTCTTTTTGCGGCTTTCAATTTGCCCGTATACGTTTACGTAACGCTGTAGGGTTTTGAAATCCTTGTAGTCAAAAAATGCTACATCGGTGCGGTGTTTAAAAATCTTTGCCATATAGTTAATTTCCTTTCTTTAGGGATACTGAAACAAGTTCAGCATGACGAGAATTTGCGTAAGGCCGGCGCAAGCATCATGGCGGAAGCCAAACCCCAGAAAATTCTAAATTATTAAAACGGAATGTCGTCGAGGTTGATTGGTTCGTCGCCAATGTCGTCAATGACAACATCATCTTTTTTCTTACTGCTTGAGCCGGAACCAGTGCTAGCACTTGGTGCTTGTTGCGCGCGGGGAGCGCCACCCTCGCTATTGCCACCGCCCTCACCGCGGCTGTCCAGGAACGTTACATCATTAGCCAGCACCTCAACCTTACTGCGCTTTTGACCTTCTTGTTCCCAGCTGCGGCTTTGCAATCGGCCCTGCACCAGGCACCTGCGACCCTTGGTCATATACTGCGCAACACGTTCGGCCAATGGCCCCCAGGCGACAATGTCGATATAGTCCGTGGCCTCTTGCCACTCACCGCTCTGATTTTTGTACGCCCGGTTCAGTGCCAAGCTAAAGCTGCAAACACTTTGGCCGGACGGCGTTTGGCGCAGTTCCGGATCGCGCGTTAAGTTCCCCATTAAAATCACTTGGTTGACACTTCGTGCCATATGTTACCCTCCTGAAACACGACAATCGCCGCATTTCGCCTAAAATGTTATGTCTTTAGTATAGCTTATTCAGCTTTTTCGTCGCTGTCTTCGGCGGTCTCGCCGCGCTCGGCTGCTTTTTTGGCCTTTTCGGCCTTGGCGGCTTCTGCCTTGGCAATCGCCTTCAGGTCGGGCCGGGTGATCAAAAAGCGGATCACTTCGTCGGTAATATTCAAGGTACTTTCCACCTTGCGCACTGCTTCGCCGGGCAGTTCAACCGTATAGAACACATATACCGCGTGTTCGTTTTTGTTGATTGGGTAAGCCAGCTTGCGCTTGCCCCAGTTGTCGGTGTTTACGACCTTACCTTTGTTGTCAGTAAAGATCTTTTCTACCTTGGCGGTTGCTTTATCCAGATCTATTTCCAGGTCGGGATGATACAACACAGCCACTTCGTATTGATTCATCAATACTCCTTTCGTGGGTCTTAGGCCCAGCCGCATAAGAAGCGCTGAGCTAAAGTGAGTTAATAACAGGGGTAATTATACTACAATCCCCTGTTAGGCACAACCCTTGTGCGGGCAGGCTCTGGCTGGTACCATACCCGGGTGACCAAAACTCCGCCTATTGTGGTTTCCGGGTCTATTGCCATTGACCGGATAATGAACTTTTCGGGCCGCTACAGCGACCACATTCGCCCGGAAAAGCTGGACAGCCTGTCGATCTCCATCTTTCTCGATCAGCTTAAGGACACCTACGGCGGTGTGGGCGCCAACATTGCCTATTCCCTTGCCCTGCTGGGCGAAGAGCCGATTTTGCTGGGGTCGGTTGGCAAAGACGGCCTGCTGTATATGGAAAAGCTGGCCCACCAGGGTGTCGACATTGCCCACGTGTTTGAAAGCGAGCTGCCCACTGCCACCTTTAACGTAATAACCGACAGCGACCAAAATCAAGTAGGCGGTTTTTACCCGGGCGCTATGTTTGACAGCGATGCCCTAGGCCTGGCGCCCTGGAAAGGCCAGGACCCCATTGTGGTGGTATCGCCCCACGACCCCAAAGCCATGAGGCGCCAAGTAGCCGAATGCAAAAAATGGGGTTTGCGCCTGTGCTACGACATTGGCCAGCAAGTAAGTAATTTGCCAGGGCCTGAAATGGCCGCAGGCATAGCTGCAGCCGAAATACTTATTTTAAACGACTACGAACTAACGGTGTTGAGCGAAAAGACTGGCATTACCATTGCCGACATTAAAAAGCGGGTGCCCATAGTTATTACCACGCTGGGCAAAGACGGTTCGATTATCGAGGGTGCGTCGGTGCCTAAACCCATTAAAGTGGGCGTGGCCAAGCCCAAACAAGTAGCTGACCCCACAGGCGCAGGCGATGCTTTCCGTTCCGGTTTTTTGTATGGCTTTGCCCGCGGCTGGGCGCTAAAAGCCTGTGCCCAGCTGGGCGCCGTGTGCGGTACCTATGCGATCGAGGAAGCCGGCACTCAAAGTCATTTCTTTACCCCGCAGGATATTGCAACACGCTTTAAAGAGAATTTTGGTGAAGCACTGCCCCATGCCTAACCACTGGCTGGAGCGGATGGCACCCATGCCCCTCCCCAGCGCAGTTCTCCCCCGAAGGGGGAGCTGTTTGAGCATGGAGGGGCATGGGTGACGGGGCCCGCATCATGTCAATGAGTACGAGAAATCTAAAAGGAAGGAATATCATGAGCAAAACCGATTACAAAGTAGCAGACATCACCCTAGCCGCCTGGGGCCGCAAAGAAATTACCCTGGCCGAAAAGGAAATGCCAGGGCTCATGAGCCTACGCGCCGAATACCAAAGCAAAAAACCGCTGAAGGGTGCACGCATTGCCGGCAGCCTGCATATGACCATCCAAACCGCAGTTTTAATCGAAACGCTGGTAGACTTAGGCGCCGACGTGCGCTCGGCCTCGTGCAACATCTTTAGCACCCAAGACCAAGCTGCTGCCGCTATTGCCAAGGCCGGCGTGCCCGTCTTTGCCTGGAAGGGTGAAACCGAAAAAGAATATTGGGACTGTATTGAACAAACCCTAAAATTCGCCGGTGGCAAAGGCCCTAACCTGCTGTTGGACGACGGCGGGGACCTGACCACTTGGGTGCACGAAAAACACCCGGAACTACTGGGCGAGATAAAGGGAGTAAGCGAGGAAACCACCACCGGTGTACACCACCTATACCAAATGGTACAAAAAGGTACGCTGCGCTTACCCGCCATTAACGTTAACGACAGCGTCACCAAAAGCAAGTTCGACAACAAATATGGCTGCCGCGAATCGCTGGTGGACGGTATTAAGCGCGCTACCGACGTAATGCTGGCTGGCAAAGTAGCCGTGGTTGCCGGGTATGGCGACGTGGGCAAAGGCTGCGCCCAATCGCTGGATACCTACGGCTGCCGCGTATTAGTAACCGAAATTGACCCCATATGCGCGCTGCAAGCCATGATGGAAGGCTACGAAGTTGTGACCATGGAACAAGCCGTTAAAGAAGGTGACATTTTTGTTACCACCACCGGCTGCCGCGATATTATTACCCTGGACCATATGAAGAATATGAAAGACACAGCCATTGTGTGTAACATTGGCCACTTTGATATTGAAATTCAGGTGGATGCGCTTAACAAATCCCCTGGCATTAAAAAAGAAGAAGTCAAACCGCAGGTAGACCTATACACCTTCCCCGACAGCCACCGCATTATTTTGCTGGCCGAAGGCCGCTTGGTAAACCTGGGCTGCGCCACCGGCCACCCGTCGTTTGTGATGAGCAACAGCTTTAGCAACCAGGTGCTGGCGCAGTTGGAATTGTGGACCAAAACCTACGAAGTTGGTGTATATACTCTGCCCAAAGAACTGGACGAAAAAGTTGCCCGTCTGCACGTCGAAGCCCTAGGCGGCCGAGTAAGTAAACTCACCAAAGCCCAAAGCGACTACCTGAACCTCCCGGCCGGTGGACCGTTCAAACCTGATCACTACCGATACTAGCGTAATTGACACTGTTACCGTAATAGGGGTAGGGGGTAGTTGCTTCTGCCAAAGCTGTATATCCAGGGCTGGCTGTAACCGCAAATCGTCTTTTGAGAGTAAAGCTACGAGCTATGGCATTCGCGTCCACGCCTTCTGGCGGCTGTGGTTCAATAAGGGCATTGCCCAGGGCCTGCAGCAGTGTATATCTATCCATTTCACTTACCGGCACTTCAATTTTTTGCCCTTTTTTATAGCCTTCTCCGGTGACAACAAGGCGATGGTCGGTGGCCGAAGACAGTAAAAAGTTGTACGCTCGCGTTTCCCCACTCGGAGCCTTAAACGAGGCACGCGCCCTATAAATTTTAGGCTCCTGGTCGCACCATCCCACCCCCACCTGTACTACCGGACGAAGATTATCGTTAAGGACATCCAGGTATTCAGTATAGCGATCTTCCGGACCAACGTGTGCACTAGAAAGTATCGTACGATCTTCGTATGTGCGCAGTGCCCCAATTAACAGGCCGGCGTAATACAGCTCGGGATTGTCCAGTGCTGCTTCGGCATGCTCCACCCCAAGCCTTTCCAGTACATATGCACGAGCAGACTTGAGCCGATCCTGTGTATCGGCGGTTGCCATCCCCTGTAGCTCGGCTTCGTCCGGCCTAAAAGAAGCTGCCACTACTTCGGAAGTTAATGTAACCCCCATGTTTTGGTTACCACTAGCTACATATTCTGGAGCAATAGTCATAATACCGCCAGTTGTTCGTTACCTTTATAAAAAGCCGCTATTCACTTCCAACAAAAAGATCGATATAGAAAGAGAATAATTGCTTACCTACTATTATACACCTGTGTGCAAGCTTTTTGCGTTTTTACAACATAAGGTGTGCAAATACAATTACCGCTGAATACCGTCAACAGAAGGCGCAGCCGCCTCGGGCGGTGCGGCAGCCGAACCGCCAAAGACTTCGTCCAGGCTGCTAACCAGCACTTCGCGGGGGCGGGCGCCGTCGGCAGGGCCAACTATGCCCTGCTCTTCCATAGTTTCGATTAAACGGGCAGCACGGCCGTAGCCGATGCGCAAGCGGCGTTGCAGCAGGCTGGTGCTGGCCTTGCGGCCTTCTATTACACAACGCACGGCGTCTTTCAGCATATCGTCGTCGGCATCCATACCGCCCCCCATATCGGCTACTACCCCGCCCTTGCCGTTCAGCTGCACGGGCTGGCTAATGATTTCGTCGTCGTACTGCGGCGGGCGCTGCATACGAATAAAATCGGTTACCTTGTTGGTTTCGGTGTCGGTTATAAGCGCACCCTGGACGCGCTTGGGTTTGGGCATGTCGGCTGTTAGCAGCAGCATATCGCCCTGCCCCAATAGCTTTTCGGCACCCATTTGGTCGATAATGGTGCGGCTGTCTACCTGGCTGGCAGTGGTAAATGCTATACGGGCTGGCACGTTGGCCTTAATAAGGCCGGTAATCACATCTACACTTGGCCGCTGCGTGGCCAGCACCAGGTGGATGCCCACTGCCCGGGCTTTTTGGGCAATACGCACAATAAGCGCTTCGACATCGCGGGCGGCCATCATCATAAGGTCGGCCAGCTCGTCGATAACAATCACAATATAGGGCATGCCCTCTTCTTTTTTGACCAGGTTATATTCGGCAATATTGCGCTTGCTGACGTCGGCCAGGGCTTTGTAGCGGCGCTCCATTTCGGCCACCGCCCATTTAAGCGCGCTAATGCACTTTTCGGGCTCGGTAATAACCGGTGTGAGCAAGTGCGGGATGTCGTCGTAAGGTTTGAGTTCAACCTGCTTGGGGTCAACCAAAATCAGTTTAAGGTCGGATGGGCTATTGCGGTACAGCAGGCTGGTTAAAATAGTGTTTATCATCACCGATTTACCGGAACCGGTTTGCCCGGCTACCAACAAGTGCGGCATTTTGTCTAGGTCGGCCACCACGGATTTGCCGGAAATATCCTTACCAATGGCAAACCCTAAGGGCCCTTTAATACCCGCCCACTCTGCAGCCTGGAAAATGGAGCTTAGGCGTACGGTAGCCGACTTAACATTGGGCACTTCGATACCCACTGCCCGCTTGCCCGGAATGGGTGCTTCCATACGGATAGAATGCGCGGCCAGGTCCAGTGCCAGGTTGTTTTCCAGCGCGGTAATTTTGGTAAGCTTAACACCTGTGGGCGGTTTGAGGGTGTACTGGGTAACGCGCGGACCCACATTGGCCCCCTCCATTTCGACCTCGATATTAAAGTTTTCGAAGGTTTCCTTAATAGCCTTGGCATTGCCGTTCACGTCGCCGGCATCGGCTTTGTCCTGTTTTTGGTCTAGTAAATCCAGGCCCGGGAATTTCCAGCTGGGGTCACTGGCAGTCGTTAGCGCGGCGTGGTCTTCGTTGCCACCCAGTTTTTGGGCTGTGTCTTTCAGACCGCTAAAGCGGGGTTTATCGTGGCCGTGTTCTACCGGCACGCCCTCGTTCAGCTTAAAGCCGCCGCTTTCGGCTTTGGACTTCAGCTGGCCCAATTCGTCTTCGGCTTCCCCGCGCTTAAACAATGAACCCAGACCAAGCAAAGCCATGGGCGAAATGCCAAACGAAAAGAAGGCAGCCAACACGGTAAAAATTAGGAACGTCAGCGAGGCCGGAAATTTATCGAGCGCATTTAGTACCGCACCGCCAATCAGTTCGCCCAGCTTACCGCCATGCCCGCCTATCCAACCATCTGCCGTTTTGGTAGCAACAGCGGTAAATAGCCAGCTAGACGAAAACACCAATACGGCCAGCATGCTCAGTAAATTGCCGAGCGGTATACGGTGGTCTTCGCTTTTGAACTTATATACCCCCCAATATGCAAGGGCTATGGGCAGTAAATAAGCCGCCCAGCCAAACGTCCAGTAGCCGCCATGGAACAAGCCCTTAGGCAACGGCCCGCCGGTGCCAAACCCGCCCAGCAAAACAAATAACGCCAGTACGCACAGCAGCACGCCGCCGGTTAGCCGCCAAAATGGCGAGGGTTCGACTTCGATGTCTTTCTTTTTGGATCGTGTTTGTTTTTTTCTGTTGGCCATAACCGTTTTATTATATCTTATAATGCGGTTCGTCAACAGGGGGTCGCTGGCGATGCAATGTACCGAGCCGTTCTTCGCGTAATCGTATGTGATGCGCAACTAAATGGCTGGCTGCAACCAGTTCTGGGTCGTGATACGGCTGATTGATCGCTGTATGTGGCCGGCTTTCGACAGCTGTATGCATAAAAATATTATAGCAAAAATTACAACTTTCGTCAACCCGCTCACGCTTACCCTTTTAGTCGATGCGGGCGTCTTGGCTTAGCAAGCGTTCGCGCATTTCGCGGAAACGTTTTTCTTGCTCGGCGGCTATGTCTTCGCCGGATTTGCTGTGGTTTTGGTGCACAGTTTTAGCCTCGCCCTTGCTGCCAATAATGTTTACTACGGGGATGACAATGGGGCTGCGCTGGGTTTGTTCGAACAGGTAGTGGGTGATATGGTCTTTTAGCTCAGCCTTAAAACGGTCCAGGTCGATACGCTTAAAGCGCTGCTGCACAGCCCGGCGCAGTTCGGCACGCAAACCGTTCATGAGGTCTTCGTTATCGCGCATGTATATAAAGCCGCGGCTGATAATGTCCGGGCTGGTTAGTAGGTTGCCGTTCTTTTTGTCTACCGTAAGCACCACAGCTACCAGGCCTTCTTCGGCCAACAGCACGCGGTCTTTAACCACCACATTGCTAACGATGGCGCCGGTTTGGTCCACCAGGGTGGTGCCGTGTGGTACTTCGCCCTCGATGGTAATTTTGTCTGGCGTCAGGGCTATGACCTCACCGTTTTCAGCATTAATACAGTTGGCGCGCGGGATGCCCTGCTCTACGGCAATCTCCACATGGCGCTGTTTAACACGGTAGGCACCATAAATAGGGATAAAGAACTTGGGGCGGGTCAGCTGGATCATGTCGGCGTATTCGTCGCGGCTGGCGTGTCCGGATACGTGCAATGGGCCTACGCCGTCCAGCTCGTGGTTGCGGTGTTCGAACACATGCACCCCGCGGCGGGTCAGGCCGTCTACCATGGTGCCAATCAGCGCATCGTTGCCGCTTTCGGGGATGGGTGTGCTGGACAAAATAACCGTGTCTTGTTCCTTCAGTTTAATATGCTTGTGGTCGCCACTGGCCATACGTTGCAGGGCGGAACTGGGTTCGCCCTGGCTGCCGGTACATACGATAACCACATCTTGGTCTTTCATAGTGGGCACACTGGCAATGGGCACAAAGGTGCCCTTGGGCACGCGCACAAAACCGTGGCGTACAGCCATTTCCAGCGTACTAACCATGCTGCGGCCGTCCATGGCCACTTTGCGGCCGTGGTGTACGGCAGCATTAACAATCATTTGCACGCGGTTCATGTTGGTCGAAAACAGGCCCACAAAAATACGGCCTGGTGCTTGGTCGATAATATCCACAAAACTTTGTTCGATTGTGCTCTCGCTGGGGGTGCGGCCCATGCGTTCTACGGTGGTGCTCTCACTTAATAGCGCCAGCACACCCTCGTCGCCTAACTGCTTCAGGCGGTCTTGGTCGCTGCGTTCGTGGTCCAGCGGGTTGGGGTCAAACCGGAAGTCACCGGTATTAATAATGCGCCCTACCGGTGTATCCAGCACAATACAGGTGCTGCCCGGGATGGAGTGCGTAATACGCACTAATTCCACAAAAAACGGGCCAACCTTGAGCCGTTCGTGGGTATTTTCGTTCATAGTTACGGTTTGCAGCTCGAAACCGTCGGGCATTGGCAGGCCAAAGTTTTGGAAAATTTCTTCCACACGGCCAATGGTAAAGTTACTGCCGTAAATGGGCGCCGGGTATTTGGGTACAATGTGCGGCAGACCACCAATGTGGTCCAAATGGCCGTGAGTAATCAGGTAAGCACGCAGTTTGTGTTTAATGCTTTCCAGGTAGGCCGTGTCGGCAATGCCATAATTAATACCTGGCAAGTCCACGCCCAGGTCGTTGCCGCAGTCCATGATAACGGCGTCGTCCATATATTCCACCAGGATCATGTTTTTGGAACCGCCGCCGTCCATGCCGCCCAGGCCAATAATTTTCAGGCGCGGCCGGTCGTCGATAACGTTGGCGCGGCGCGGTTGGTCGGGCGCCACCTGCGCTGCCGCATATTGGTTTGCGATTTTTTGGGCATCCATTTGGCTGCGCTTTTGAGCGCGCACGGCTGCCCCGCGCGAGGCGGTAGCACCCAGCACGTTCAAGCCCGGTTGGTTGCGGTTATTGCCCCCGCCCCGGCGTTGTTGCCCATTGCCGCCATTGTTATTACGCTGGGGACGTCTGGGCTGGTTAGTATTTTGGTTATTTGTAATATCTTCACTCATGTTGTTTCCTCTCAGTCTTATGTATTGTTATGATTGAATTTTCTTAAGTATGTTTGGAATGTTGCTAAAATCATCGATGATCATTTGACGCATGCCCCCGTTATAGAGCGCGGCGGCCGGATGATACAGCGGCAGATACACCGTGCCTTTATACCGCTTGGGCTGGCCATGGACTTTGCTGATCTGCAAGTCCGGCAAGAAGCAATTGGTGCTGTGGCGGCCCAGGGTTACCACCAGCTTGGGCTGAATTACTTCTAGCTGGGCTTGCAGGTAGGGCAAAAATGCCTGTTTTTCTTCTGGCAACGGATCGCGGTTATTGGGCGGACGATATTTTAAAATGCTGGTAATATACACGTTTTCACGCGTGAGCCCAATGCCCTCCAGCATCTCGGCCAAAAACTTACCTGCGGCACCCACAAATGGGCGACCGGTAAGGTCTTCGTTTTTGCCCGGCGCTTCGCCGATAAACACAATGTCGGCATCCGGACTGCCCTCGCCGAATACCAGGTGCTTGGCCGATTTGGCCAAATCTGGACAGACATGTTTGGCAATAATGTCTGCCCTAATTTGGTCAAGCTTTTGTTGTTTTGTTTGTTGATCCACTTGCGAATATCCTGATCAATCTTACCGCATTTTGCAGACTACCGACGAAAAATATAAAGGTGAGCGCATACTGCCACCAGCTGCCGCTGTTAATAGCCAGCGACACAAACAGGTAGGCCACGCCCAACTCCAGAGCGCCAAAGACAAGCAGGCCGGCACGGGTTTGGTGCCATGTATGCAGTCGTGCCAGCGTGCTCATTATGTTATTTGTCCTTTTTGCCGTTCAGTTCGCGGGCAGCGGCTTTCATGCTCAGCTGCAGGCGGCCCCGATCGTCGATGGCTACCAGTTTTACATCTACATGATCACCTTCTTTGACCACGTCGCTGGTTTTTTCTACGCGCTCTTCTTTTAGCTCAGATACGTGTACCAGGCCGTCCTTGCCAGGTAAAATTTGTACAAACGCGCCAAAGTCCATCACGCTTACCACGGGTACGTCGCGATAAATCTTGCCCACTTCAGGCTCCTCTACAATGCTTTGGATCCACGCAATTGCTTTTTGGATTGAGTCGCCGTCGGGACTGGCGATCATGACTGTGCCGTCGTCTTTGATGTCAATTTCGGCACCGGTTTCGCTGGTAATCTTTTGGATCACTTCACCGCCCTTGCCGATGACTTCGCGGATTTTGTCCGGATTAATTTGAATACTTTCTACGCGCGGGGCATAGGGGCTCAGTTCCGTACGTGGTTCGGGCAAGGTTTGCAGCATGCTGTTCAAGATGAATGCGCGGCCCTCTTTGCCCTGCTGCAGCGCGCGCTTGAGCACGTCCACGCTTAGGCCGTGCACCTTCATGTCCATTTGCAGCGCGGTAATACCCTTGGCCGTACCAGCAACCTTAAAGTCCATGTCGCCGGCAAAGTCTTCGGCATCGGCAATATCGCTTAAAATAAATACTTTGTCGCCTTCTACCATCAGGCCCATGGCAATGCCGCTAACGGGTGCCTTCAGTGGCACGCCGGCATCCATAAGCGCCAAACAACTGGAGCACGTGGCAGCCATGCTGGTACTGCCGTGCTGGCTCATAATTTCGGTAACCGAACGGATGGCATAGGGAAAGGTGGCTTCGTCGGGCAACACGGCGCTCAGGGCGCGCTCGGCCAAATAGCCGTGGCCAATTTCACGCCGGCCTGGGGAGCCCAGGCGCTTAATGTCACCCACGGTGTAGCCAGGGGCGTTGTAGTGGTGCATGTAGCGGCGTTCGCCTTCTTTTTCCATGGTATCTACCATTTGCGCATAGCTAAGTGGGGCCAGGGTAACAATGTTCATGCCCTGCGTCATACCGCGAGTAAACAGGCTGGAGCCATGGGCGCGAGGCAGCAGGCCGACTTCGTGGCTTAGGGGCCGGATGTCGGTTAGTTTGCGGCCATCGGGGCGTAGGCTTTCCTGCACAATCCCTTTACGTACGTCTTTATTGGCGGCACTGGCGAATGCATCTTCGTAGTCGCGGGCTACCTTGGCAAATTCTTCTTCGCCCAATTGTTCTTTAAAGTGGGCCAGCAGTTCTTCGCGGATACTGTGCATTTTTTCGTGGCGTTCGGGGTAACTGGTACGGATGTTGGCACCCAGTTTGCCATCCAGCCAGGCATCGACCTCTTTTTGGATGTCTTCGCTGGGCAGGCTCAGTTCAAATTCTTTCTTGGCTACACCTACTTTTTTAACCAGCTCGTGCTGCAGAGCAACGGCGGGCTTAATGGCTTCTTGGGCAAATTGCAGGGCCTGCACCACTTGGTCTTCGCTGACTTCGCTGGCGCCGGCTTCTACCATCATGATGGCGTTTTCTGTACCGGCCACCACTAGGTCCAGTTCGCCCTTTTCCAGTTCTTCGAGCGACAAAAATGCCGTGGGTTTACCGTCTTTTAAGCCTACACGCACACCAGCCACCGGGCCGTCAAACGGTGCGCCGGTGAGCATAAATGCCGTACTCATGGCGACCATGGCGACCATGTCGGGGCGGAAGGCCGGGTCCAGACTGAGCACCGTGGCAACGCCCTGCACTTCGTGCCGGTAGCCCTTGGGCCACAAGGGGCGAATGGGGCGGTCAATAAGGCGGCCGATAAGCACAGCGTCGTCACTAGGGCGGCCTTCGCGCTTAATAAAACGGCTGCCGCTAATCTTGCCAGCAGCATACATTTTTTCTTCGTAATCGATACTTAATGGGAAATAATCAAAGCCGGCCAGCGGTTTGTCGCTAACCATGGCTGTTCCCAGCACTACGGTGTCGCCATAGCGAACCAGTACACTGGCGGTAGAACGAAAGCCCACGCGGTTGACTTCTAGGCTGAGTTTACGGCCACAAAAATCGGTCTCCACGCGGATAATATCTTTGCCAAGCGGGTTAATTGTTTGCATGTTTAGTCTGTTAAACCTTTCTGCCTATTCGAGGGTGTTAGCGAGCACAGTGCAAATATATAGCAGTCCCCTTGTGCATTGCTTAAATGGCTGCGATATATCTGGTCCGTGCCCGTTAGAAGAGAGCCTTTTCTCTACTAGATTCCGGATCAATTCCGGAATGACGAGAAGTGGCGGTCCGATCTACTCGAACGGTATTAATGTGCACAAGCTTGCGACCTCGGGCACTCCGAGGTCGGTAGTCTACGCACTAACGGCGGATGCCAAGTTTTTTGATCAAATCAAGGTAGGCTTTGCTATCATGGGCAGCAATGTACTGCAGGTGGCGCTTGCGCTTGCCAACCAATTGTAGCAAACCACGGCGGGCGGCAAAGTCTTTTTTGTTAGCCTTTAGGTGCTCGGTTAATTCTTTAATGCGCTCGGTCATAATGCCAACCTGTACTGTGGCGCTGCCAGTGTCGGTCTTGTGGCTTTGCAGGCTTTTTACGGTTGCCTGCTTTTTCTCGGCTGTAATCATATGGAAGGTATTCTATCAGATACAAACGGCAATGGCAAGGTGTTTACGCCGTTTCTGTACCAACCTGCGACAGCACCTGTTGTGCAGGCGGTGCTATGTAATCCATAAATGCATCTTGGTGGTGCACCACTTCGCGTACAGCGCCTGCGGCAGCGGCCACACCGGCTAGTCCTAATGCAGCCGCAGTTAATCGATTACCCCTCCATAAGGCTACTGCGGCACTGATTTCGCTTGTTACTGCCGCTCCGCCCAACGCAGCAAAGCGCGCAACAGGATTTAAGCCGAGAGTTTCTCCAATTCCTTCAAAACCCATACCTTTATCCCTCTTACATTATTCAACCAGGATAGCATTTTGTTTATGGTTAAGCTACATCATTATGTAGTTCGAAATCGTTTGCTTATGTGCCAGCAGTTCCTCTATGGTTGTGGCTGCCGATATATTGAACGCACCCACCTGGGTCCGGCGCAAGGCGGTCATGTAGGCGCCGGTTTGTAGGGCTTTGCCCATATCTTCTACTAATGAGCGGATGTAGGTGCCGCTGGAAACATGGGCGGTAAAGCGTACAAAGGGATATTCATATCCGGTAAGCGCACTGCTTTCGATATGTACCGGACGGGGTTTGAGTTCTGGCATTTTGCCGGCGCGGGCTAGTTTGTACGCCCGCTGGCCGTTAATTTTAATAGCCGAGAAAGCCGGCGGTGTTTGTACTATGTCGCCCTCAAACGTTTGTAATACTTGCCGTATCTCTGCTAGCGTAGGCGTTTTGTCAGAAACAACGGTTTTTTCCCCTTCTTCATCGCCTGTGGTGCTGGTTTGGCCCAAGCGCATGGTTACCTCGTAGATTTTATCCAGTTTGGTTAGCTCCGGTGCGCGCCTGGTGTAATTGCCCAGCAACAGCACTAATAGGCCGGTGGCTAGCGGATCCAGTGTGCCGGTGTGACCCACGGGAAAACGTTTTTTGCCCGTAGTGTTCAGGCCCGAGGTTTCAACCAGGCGGCGTACTTTATTAACCACATCAAACGATGTCCAGCCTACCGGCTTGTCAACAAGTAACATGCCATTCATATACCTAAGGATACAGGCCGGCGGGCGAATCTAAAAACCAGGAGACGGTGGCACCATGGGTGGCGGTACAGGCGGCGGAGCGCTCGGGTCCGCATTACTGCCGGGTAGTGGCGGGGGTGGAACCGGGCCACCAAACTGGTCGGGGGCACTTGGCGGGGGTGGAACGGTTTGATTTTGCGGTTTGTACACTGCGCCGTAGGTGGGATAGGCGGGCTCGCCTGTGGTGGGGTTAATAACCGTGCCATTCGGATCAGCGGGTGGTGGCGTCTGGTGCAAGGGGGTACCCAGTGGTTGGGCGTTCAGGGCGACGATAGGTTCGAGCGACTGCTCGCCTGCAGTTGGTGCCGAGCTGATTGCCTGGTCTACTGCAGCACGGGCTTTGTCGACATCCGGCATACCAGGAGCGTTTTGGTCATTGCTTGGGGGCGAAGATGACGGGGTGCTGGATGGCGCCGGTGGTGGACTCAAAGGAGTTGGCGGGGGTGGCGGGCCGGCAGGCTCGTCTGTACCGTCCGCATGCGTGCTGCTAACTGAACGTTCAAGGTCGGTCAGGGTTTGCTCCGGACCGGGTGCCGGTGGGGGCAATGGCGGTATTACTGGTGCGGGTGGCGGGGGTGACGGAGGGGTAGCCGATGGAGCACTGCTCAATGGTGGCGTCGGCATATTGGGCATACCGGCCGAACTGGGGACGAACGTTGGGGCTGGCGGCGGTGGGGGCAATGGTGCCTGTCTGTTGCCCTGCGGCGGAGCAATAGGCGGTGCGACAGATGGCGCCAGGGGTTGCCTATCCAATATTGGCGCCACCGGTTCCACCTGCGGCAATGATAGTGAACCGCCAGAAGGTGCTTCGGCACCTGCCGTGTTAGCAGTTAGCTCGCTGGCAAAGGTAGGTGGCTGCAACATCATTTTAGGTCCTTCGGTATGCATGAGCGATGCCGGCGGAGGTGGCGGTGGCGGAAGCATTGGTGCAGGTGCCTGTGCCGGAACAATAGGCGGTGCCAACGGCTGCTGATTATCCAGCGGATGCAGCGAGCCATGTTCGTCGATGTGAATTTGCGGGGTTACCGGTATCTGCGGTTCGGGTGGTGCCGGTTCTACGGGCAGCAACGGGGCGGCCGACGACGAATCGTCGTGCTTGATTTCCAGCGTGCCGTCTTCGGCCGGTTTTTCTGCTGGCGGCTCACTGGGTTTGTCGTTGTTTTCAGAAGGTCCCTGCTGGCTAATAGGCGGCGCAGCTGGTGCAGGCGGCGCCGGTGCTTCTAGCTTGGTGGCTACCAACTGCTGGTTGGCGCCTGCGCTCATAAGCTCTGCACTAATACTCATGGTCTGGGGCGTGGTTTTTTCGTTGCTAAAGCGATCGGTTTCGGCCACGATACCGGTTAGAAATGCAGTGGCAATCTGGTTGTCCATTAGCTTTTGGCCGGTAGTGTCCAGTAGTTCTACGGCCAGTTCCGACAAACTGCTGGCTTTGGGGTCAAGCCAATTCATGGTGCCCAGCTCGCCACCGGGCTTCACGTTAATGGTGGCAATGGTGGCATCGTGCAAAATGCGGCCGTGCGCGGTAATGGCTTGGTCGAGATCGCCCTGTTCGTGCACACCCAGCGCCACCACGACGTCAACGTTAAAATCGCCTTGGCTAAATTGCAGGTCTTTTTCGTTAATAGAGGTACGATATGGGGTAATAAAAATCTTGACGACTTTGTCTTCTACCTTATAGCGCAATTTGTCGGCCTTGGATTTGTCCAGGGCGATAATAAAATCACGCAAACTGTCTGTGTTTTTTTCGAGCGTTTTTTCTGGCTGCAGGAATTCGATAGTGCTGGGCACTGCCCCGCTGAACACAGCCGTAGCGTGCTTGTTCATTTTGTTACAGGCAATGGTTAGGCCGATGCAGGCCGCCAATTGGTCGACCGACGGGTTGCTACTGACGGTTACCAGGATGTTGTTTGCCTGCTTGAGGCGCTCGGCTATTTGTTGTTTTTGGTCATCCATTTTTGTTTAGCATTCCTTACGGCCAGCGTAACACAATCGCTTATGCTTGTCGAGAATTTGTTTGCTAGCTCTTTTTGTGCAAGGTTTCGGTGTATATCGCCTTGCGCAAACACTTTACAAATCTTGTCTACCCCTGTATAGTTGGTCGTTGACCAATTAATAACAAAGGTATTACAAATGCCCATCATCAAGTCAGCAAAAAAGCGTGTGCGTGTGGCCGAAAAGGCTGCCGTGCGCAACAGTAAAACCAAGCGCTCCCTAAAGGGCGCCATCAAAGCCTTTCATAACGCCGTAACCGGCGGTAAAAAAGATGCCGCGGCCCTGCACCGCAAGGCCCAAAGCGAGCTGGACAAAGCCGCCAAAAAGAACGTGATGCACAAGAACAAGGTAGCCCGCAAACAGCGCCAGCTATCCCGCGCAGCCAAGGCCACCGGCAGCAGCACTGCCAAGCCAGCAGCTAAAAAAGCTGCTTCAAAGCCTGCCGCAAAGAAAGCTCCTGCCAAAAAAGCATCTGCTAAGAAAAAATAATTCTTTGGCCAGCTGTCTGTACAGACAGCGGTTTTTTATTGCGCCAGCCGCAGTAAGTACAACTGCACGGCTTCGTCGGCATCAATGCTAGTACGCTTTAATTTGGTATCCAGCGCCAGCAAAGCCCCTACCATATCCTTGAGCCGAGCAAGGCTGAGTGTGCGGGTGGCTGCCTGGCTTTTACGCACCACGTATGGATTGAGCTTGGCCGTGCGGGCAATGTCGTCTGCGCTGCGCGGAGCGCCGGCTTTTACCGCTGCCAGCACGTGCAACTGCCAAGCCAGCATGGCAATGATGGCCTGCGGCTCTACCCGCAGCGTGCGCTGTTCTTGGTATAGTTGCAGCGCTCGTTTCGTATTGCCGGCAAATACAGCATCTAACAACTCGAATACTGTGCTTTGCGGTGTGCGTTCGGTAAGCAATTCTATGGTTTGGCGCGTGATGCTGCTGTCGTACGCCAGTAACTTGTCCAGCTCGTTTCGTAGGCCCTGCTGGCTGGCACCTACCCGGTCAATCAGCAAGCGGGCATCGGCACTGCCCAGGCTGCCGCCCTGCTCTTTTACATAGGTGCTTGCCCAACCAGCTAGGCCGTTAGCATCCAGGTCACCAAACTCCCTAAAATCGGTTTGTTTTTTAAGCGTCTTGTAATAGGTTAGGCGCTTATCCAGCTTGGGCTCTACAATAATTACGTCATTAGTGTCGGCAATACCAACCAGGACATCTGCAATTTTTTCTGCAAAAATTTTTTGCTTGCCAGGCTCGCGCAATACCACCAGCTTTTTGGGGCTCAAAAAGGGCAAGCTTTGCAGGCTTTCCTGCAAGCGGTTAAAGCCGGCTTCTTCGCCGTCCAGGCGCTCTAGCGCCATATCGCCATACTCGCGCACAAAGTCAGCCACCAGCCTGTCCAGCTCGGCCACACGCAAAAAATCGTTTGCCCCGGTTAGTGTCACTACCATTTCAGTACGTATAGTATCACTTCCTGGCGTCGAGTAGTTTTATGCCGGCAGTTATGAAAGTCCGTTCCTGTTTTAGGTTTTTAGCGTTGTCGCCCAACATAACAACATAGAGATTGCCCTTTGCCTTACCAAAGGTACGGCTGCCCAGTGACTACAACGGGATTGTCTGATTTTGTCTTTGAACTGTGGATCAAAGCATCTTTTTTCATATCTTTAGTGTAGCCGATTTTTCATATGGTACCATGCCTACATGGAGCATGCTGCCAAACCCCATAAACCCATAGTAACTATTTGCTCCAGCGCTGCTTTTTATAAGCAGGCCATAGACATTCAGGAGCAGCTGCAAAAGAAGGGCCTGGAAGTAATTGTGCCCATCACGGCCACGCGCATGAAGGAAAGCGGTGATTACGATGTCAGCCATTACAAAACCTGGTTTGCAAACGAAGGCGATTACCCGGAAAAGGCCAAACGCATGCGCACCCATTTTGACGAAATTACCAAAGCCGATGCCATTCTGGTGCTTAACTACGAAAAACACGGGCAAGCCAACTACATTGGCGGCAATGTACTTATGGAAATGTCCCTGGCCTTTTACCAGCAAAAGCCCATTTTTGTTATTAACGACCTACCGGAGTATTCGCCCTTTTTAGAAGAGCTAAAAGGCATGATGCCCACTATATTACACGGCAAAATCACCGACATCCCCACCCAGCTCAAGGCGGCTTAGCGTTTTTGACAATAGAGACAGACGTGGGTACCGCGGCCAGCTACTTTGAGCTTAATAATTGTAGTGCCGCAACGCGGGCATGGCTGCCCCTGACGCCGGAAAACATTGGCAAAGCTGAGGTAACTGCCCCGCTTGCCTTCGGCATTTACATAGTTGCGGTCGGTAGAGCCGCCTTTTTCGATACTTTTGCGTAATACTGCCTGCAGCGATGTGTACAATTTTTTGAGTTTGGCCGACGATATATCTTGTACGCGCGTTTCCGGATGGATTTTGGCACCCCACAAACTTTCGTCGGCATAAATGTTGCCTATGCCAGCCACCACTGTTTGATCCAGCAACACCGCCTTGATGCCGCTTTTACTGCGACGCTGCAGCCGCTTGGCAAAGTCAGCTGCGGTAAAATCGGCGGCCAGTGGTTCAGGCCCTACCTTTTGGAAAAAATCCAGGTGCGGCACCTCGGCTGTAGGCAGCAGCCGCATCCAGCCGAACTTGCGCTGGTCGTTAAAAAACAGTTTGCTGCCGCCTGCAAAGGTTAGGATCACGCGCGTGGAACGGTCGGGCAACTCGTGTATAAGGCTGTCGTTGGGATGACCGGCGCCAAAGCGCTCGCCCTTGTCTACAAAAACCAGCTGCCCGGTCATTTTAAGGTGAATAACCAGCGAATATTTGCTGTCCAGTTCAATCAGCAACACCTTGGCGCGCCGCTCGACCACGACAATGCGTGCACCGATTAAAAACTGTTGTACATCTTCTGGCGCATTCGGAAACCCCTTGGGCCAATCGTGCCAAACAGCGGCAACCTGCTTGCGTGGCAATAGTTGGCTCAAACCAATACGTATTGTTTCGACTTCGGGTAGCTCAGGCATTCTTGCCTAGTATAACCTTTTTTATCTGGTTAAAACCAAAGTGCCGCCACGCTGTCTGGAAAAATGGCGCACCAGGCGACCTTCCGGCTTAGGCCGTGCATGAAAACCACGAATATTGGGGCGCTGGCCGCGTGAGGGGTCAATATGCCTATCCAGCCCTTCCAGTGTTTGTAATGCCGCTTGCCCCTTGGGGGTTTCGGGCTGCTCTTCAACTACTTTGCGTAAAGCATGCGATGCAATAACACCTTCGGTGGGAGAAAATTTAGGAGTTCCTGCTTCGGGCCGAAAATAGCCTTGTGCTTCAAGTTCCTCGGCCACAGAGTACCTTGTTGGTTCATAATCGGGGCTTGCCGGGTCGCGCCTTTCCCTAGTTGCTGTCGAGGCGTGTTCTGCTAGACGGCTAGCTTGGGCTCGGGTAGTTGCGACATACGATTGGTTGTGATGTTCAAAATCGGATGGATGGCTAGCCAATAGAGCCTTACGGATGGTTTGTGTTGCTACAGCATCAGGCAGTTGCGGGTGTTTCTGGCCGTTCTCCGGTGCCGCAGTGGCCTCCTGATCGGATGCACCAAGATTGTACTCCGGGAAACCGCGAGTATCATATTCTGCCATCGCCCCTTCCTGGTTTGCTATGGACGAAGGTTCGGCGGGAGGGTTAAAGTTTGTTATGGCTTCTGAGCTTGGCATAGTATTTGTTTTAGCTTTTTAGAATACTTTTTATATTATCAGATTTTATGTACTTTGTCAAAAAATATATATTAAACACATTGCTAAAGTAGTATAGTTTTTAGATATGGAAAAACTTGACGACTTATTAGGGCGTTATAGTCCACAGGAACCCTCCGAGGTGGTAGCTATTAAGCGGTATATTGACGAACAATTTCATATGCCTGCCAGTGTGGGCATGCAAGCCAATGCTATTACTATTACCGTAGCCAACGCTTCGCTAGCCAATGCCCTGCGGCTGCAGACACTTAAAATACAGGCAGCTGCCCAGACTGACAAACGGCTGGTATTTAGGATTGGCTAGAAAAACGAAACTTTGTAGGCTGATAATATCGGGCCGTAATCCGGAATTTGTTTCGAGAACAGATTACGGATGGGAGCCGGACTGCCCTGGAAATTGCCCTGGCCGCCGCACGATGTGCTCCAGTAACGCTGTACGTCGGTATTGCCGTCGATAATTTCATATATGTAGCGGCTGCCAGTGGCGCAAACACCGCGCTCGTCGGCCGGGCCCTCGGCATTGCCCTTGTTAAAACTTGCTAGTTGCAAGGCGCGCAAAAAGACACCGTATGCCTGCTCGTTGTTAGCATAGGTTTTGGATTGGATAACGTTGTTTTGGTAACCTTGGTATATTTCGAGCCGGTTTTCGCTGCCGCCCACGGTAATACGTACGCCGCGGTGCAGGTCCTCGGCTACAACCGGGCCGTCGATAGTCAGCTGCACTACCGTGTTGGTGGTGGCATAATCACTTAAAGGGGCAACGCGTTTGGGCGAATTGGAATTACCGCTAAAACCGCGCAGTATCAAAATAAAGACCAGCACGATCAAGCCAATGGCAGCCAAAAATCCTAAGAAGTAACGCATATGCTCTGTTAGTCACCTTTTACAGAGTAATAATACCATAATGGACACCTAATTGCAATACTTCCAGGTCCGGCCCGTTTGGGTGCGCATCATCCTGAGACAAGTTCAGGATGATAGCAGTATGGAGCCAGCTGGCCCTTAGTACTCTACCGGTTCGCCGTCCCTGGTAGCGCAGTGGTTAATGCAGATTTGGCTGTTGTTAATATGCAGGGCGTCGTGCGTGCGCTGGTAGTCGCGCACATAGCCGGCATTGTTTGCCACCAGAGCTAAAAAGACGGCCAAGGCTACTACCCACAAGCCTACCGCTGCCATGCCCCAGCGAGCTGCCTGTTTACTAACCTTGCGGGCCATGGCATAGCGGCGAAAGGCCTCGGCCAACAACATAAACGGCAGAAAAATGCTGTAGAACAAGGCAGTGAGCCCTAAGGCCACAGTCCAGGTCGAAATTGCCTGCAGTTGGTCGTCTAGCCGCACATTACCAAAGGCCAGTGTCCATATACCGACAATCCAGGCCACAGCTAGCATAGCCAGGGGTATGCCCAAACCAACAGCGGCGCTACCAGACAGCCAGCGTGTCAGCTTGCGCACAGCCTGGCCGGCGCGGCTGAAGGCTGGTGACGACTGTTGGGCTACGCGCTTCCAGTGGTCTTCGCGGCTGATGTCGGCATATTTTACCTTGGCACGTTGCATAAGGTCCTGGGCGCTAAAGCGCTCGCCACGTGCGGCAGCTTTTTCTTCTGGTGTTTTGGCAGTGGGCACCACGAACATAAGTGCCACGTACACCAATATCCAGGCGCAGCTGGTTACGAATGCCAGCAAAATAAACAGCAGGCGCACAATGGTAACATCAACGTTAAAGTAAGCGGCCAGGCCATTACATACGCCGGCAATGACTGCGCCGTCGGGTAATAGGTACAGGCGTTTGGGTGGATCGCCTGTTGCCTTGTCTTCTGGTATGGTATCTTCTGCGTCAGCGGCTTCTACCGGCCCCATGGCTTCAATGATCTGCTTCATTTCGGCTGTGGTAACCACATTTTTGCGGCCCTGTAGGTGTTGGTCGCATTTTTCGGCAATAGCTTGCTCTAGGTCGTTTAAAATCTCGTCTTTGTCCGGGTCGTCGGCCAGTTTGGTTTTTGCCCGGTGCAAATAGTGTTGCAGAGCCTCGTATGCCTGTTCTTCGAGCTGGTAGGCTTTGCCGTTTAGGTTAATGTTGGTTACTTTGTTCATGACAATTCTCCTAAGTCCTTGATTGTTGCGTGCAACTGTTGCCAGTACATTTCCAGGTGCTGCAGCTGGATTTTGCCAGCTGGGGTTAACTGGTAGTACTTGCGCGGCGGCCCGGCATCGGATTCGGCCCATTCGTAAGCCACCAAGCCCTCACGCTTGAGCCGGCTCAGCAATGGGTACAGCGTGCCTTCGCCGGTACCAAAATCGGTTTCGGCCAGACGCTGCAATATATCGGCCACGTATACTTTGCGGGCCGATACAATCTTGAGCACGGCAAATTCCAATAGCCCTTTGCGCAGTGGACCAAATTTATCTTGTATATTCATTGCAAGCTACCTTTTTGTAACAAGGTACTATATAAAAAGATACGCGTCAAGCTCCGTCCTAGCTAAGCGGCTCCTACTACAGCGGAAAATCAGGCAGCCATTTGCGCAAATTGGCCTGTGCACGCAAATACGATGGGTGGGTTATATCCCCCTTGCCTGTCCGGTCTATAAAGTTGGCCAGCTCGTTTGCAATAGCCCAAGTACGCACGTTGTCCAAACGTAGCGGTGCGCCACCTAAGCGCACATACTGGTCGGCGGCCGCAGCCACCACTGTATCGCTCATGCGGTATAGACCGCGCAGTTCTTCTTCGATGCTACCAATATAGGCATCGCCAAAGTCCAGTACAGCGCTTACCTTGTTATCAGTAAATAGCACATTGGCGGTGTGAATGTCATCGTGAATGGCCAGGTTGCGATTTTCGTGGGCTACTGCTTGCAGCCAAGCATGATATTGCCGGTCCACAACCGGCTGCAGGCGCTTATCTGGCAAGCCTGGGGTAAACATCCGGCGGAAATAGTCGTCCCACGGTTCGTCAATATCCTCTACCCCGGTTTTCTGGCGAATGTGCCGCAATTGGCCGGCACTAACACGCTGGGTAAATTGGTAAATAAACGTGGCCAGGGTATGGCCAATGGCTGCCTGTTGGGCCTGCGGCAAACACCTAATTTGGCGGCCGGTCAAGTGTTCGCCTGGGATAAAATTAGTAATGGCGTACTCGGGGGCATGGTTAACAGCAATAATAATAGGAATGGGAACCACTGGTATGGCGTCTTGCAGCAACTTGAACAGTTCAATTTCGTAATGCAAACGCTTTACTGCATTAGCATCGCGCGGAAAACGGAATACGGCCGCATTGTCTACCGTAGCTACAAAATTAACATGCCCGTGGTCAATGTACTCAATATGCTGCGCCTGCGGGTAATGCTGGCGAATAATATGCTCGGCGTCGGTATAGCTGGTAATAAAGGACATTTTAAGGCCTCGGCAGTGGCAGTTGCTTAACATATGGCGACTGCGCCAAATGATGTTTTTTGTAATTGGTAATTGCCGTTGGAATGATGTCTAACGTCTTTGGCCTAACACGCTCTAAATCCTTTAACACCTCACCCACCTCTTCTATGGTCTTGCACACCACGTCGCACGTGGCAAATACAAAGGGGTCTTGTACGTTTTTTACTACTTCGCCAAAGTATTCTTTAACCGCACCGTTAAATTTGCCGCCATGGGGTGCCAGGCCAATGACCGGCTTGGCAAAATATTTGGCAATAAGAATTTCCTGCGAACCGCCCACACTAATATCGTCCGACAGATATACAACTACGACGTCACAATGCGAAATCATATAGCAATCGGCACCGAATATTTGGGCGGGATCGCGTAAATCAGCCCCGGTTTTGGTGGGGTCAACGTTGTACAGCTGGCGGCCAGAAAGTTTTTGCAATTCCTGTACAAAACCATCCCGCCAATCGTGCCGCCCAAATACCGAGTTTTTAGCTACCTTGCCGGCAACGTATACATTAACAGGGGTTGTCTTTAATGGAGCGGACATTGTGGAATCCATGTTCTGTACTATAACCCCTCTGCTGTAATAGGTATAGTATGGGGCGGCTCTTCGTTTTGGGAGTATTGCAGCTCACGCAATTCGGACCAATCTATGTCCGGCCATAATCGCGACAGTACACAAGCACAATCAAGGCGGATATCGCGCGAATAATGCGTATCCCTCATCTTTAGTTCGAACGCGGCATATGTTGTGGATGCCTGTAGGCCCGCCCAAAACTCGACCAAAGCCATGTCTATCCTATCGCCCGGCCGTCGCGCTTGGTAGGCTGTAGCTGCCGCCCGCAGCGCAATATCGCCAAACGGATACACATGGCGTAGTTCACGCTCGGGCGTAGTGGGTTTGAAAAGTCCAAAGTCAAATACACCGCCAAGGTTCCACGCACCGCTGGTATTCTGGTCGAACGCCAAATTTGCCGGGTGAAGATCGTCGTGTCCCATTATGGTGGGATTCAGCACCCCCTCGTCCTCGTACATCAAATATTGACCATACAAGTCCGTAAGGAGACCTGACAGACTGTTCAGCCCTCGCCTTACAAGCTCAGTCTTATGCGTCAACGCATAGGCCAGTGATTGTTCGCGTTCACCTACAGGTCGGCCAGAGGGAAAGTATGGATGGGGCCGGAGCCGTCCAGGCCCAACCTCGTTTTCATACGTAGCTATACTGATAGTATTGGCCATCCAGGCAATTGTCTCGCCCATTTTGGTGCCTACCTGTACTTTTTCGTCAGGATCGAACCGGCGTACAGCAGACCGCTCAAGCACCTGGCCCAGCACTTTCCTAAAGACAGCGTACGTCGGCCACTGCACCCATTCATATAGGTGGGGTATTTGCAGTGGAGGATGGTCGCCATCAGCCAAGAGCGCCACTACATTACCCTCACGCCACAGTTTGTGTCGCATGCCCGGCCTGGGAATTTTTGCTATATAGGGCTCGTTGTCTGGCACCCACTCCGGGGTAGTTCCCGTGTCAACTACCATGACGCTCGAGTTGTCGCCCGATTTTTCCGTATAGGTCGACCAACCGTATCCAAGGTTTTTAAGATCAGCTTGAACTCGGGTGTGTGGTATTTCTTGCATTTACCTTAAAACCAAGCTAATCAATAAGATTCTGCGCTTTTAGGCGCGGAATAATTTCGTGCACCATAATAGAGCCCACGTTCATCCCTTTAGGAATATCCGACGTTAGCCAGTGCATTACCTCTACTTCGTTATCCGGCACCAGCTCGCCCTGCCATGTACGTACCATAAATACCTGCATATGCACGGTCTGGCCAGGATGGTTGGCAGCCTCGGCGCTGTAGGTGCCAATTGGTTCGCAGTCGGCCTCTTGCACGTCAATTTGGAATTCTTCTTTTAGTTCGCGCACCAAAGCTTGCTTGGCGGTTTCGCCCTTTTCTATTTTGCCGCCGGGCTGCACAAAAAACGGCTTGTCGTGCGAGCGCTCCACCAGCACTTTGCGGTCTTTAATGATTATACCGGCTGCTTTGTGGATGTCGTTGTTTGCCATACCATTCAGCATATATGCTTGCTTACAAAATTCCTACAGGTCAAGGATTGGCAAGCCCACCCCATCGTCCATCTTGCGGTGCAACGGCTGGTAGGTGCGGTGTACAAACAGCTCTACGGTGCCGCCGGCCACCAGATCTTTGACGTGGCCGCCAACGGTCTGATATTTTTCGTTGGCAAATACGCCGTGCAAATGGAACATCAGCTTGCCCTGCTCGTCTAAAGCGATGTTGCCCTGCAGGCTGGCAATTTCGCGCAAGCCCTTGAATGTCTGCCAGTGGTACTCTTTTTTGTCGAGATCATAAAACCCCAATATTACCTCCAGCACACCACCTACACCACTTACCCATGCTCCTTCCGGCTTGGCTGCAGCAAAAAATTGCTCAAGGGCTGTTGCCAAACGCTCGCCTTTGTCTAGCCGTATAACATAATTAAATCCGTCAAAAGTATGAATCATACGTACAATTATAAGGCCTGTAGTATTCGGCAGTTTCTAGCTGCTACAGCTCCCCCCAGTTTTTACCCGTAGTTACGTCGACTTTTAGGTGGACGGGCAGTTTGTGGATATTCTCCATGGTTTCTTTGAGGATTTTGCTTACTTGTTCGGCGTTTTCTTGAGGGGTTTCTACCAAAATGCTGTCGTGGACCTGCAGTAATTGTTGGCCTAACCCCCCCAGTTTTTCTTCTACCCGCAGCATGGCCAGTTTCATTAAATCTGCCTCGGTGCCCTGGATAGGCATGTTGGCTGCAGCCCGTTTGGCTGCCTCGCGCACCACAAAATTGCTGCTTTTAAGGTCGGGCGTGGGGCGGCGGCGGCCGAACATGGTTTCGACATACCCCACCTCCAAGGCTTTTTTAAGTGTGCTGTCGATGTAGGTGCGAATAGGTGCACGCAGTTCAAAATACTTTTTAATAAAATCGCGCGCCTGAATAATATCCATGCCCGTGGCCAGGCTAAGCCCATGAGCGCTCATGCCGTACAGCACGGCAAAGTTGACCATTTTGGCGTGCCGGCGCTGGGCTTTGTCCACCTGCTCCAAAGGGATTTCGTAAATTTCGGCTGCGGTTTTGGTATGGATGTCGATATTACTGTTAAAGTCGTTGATCAATTCCTGGTCACCGGCCATTACGGCAGCCAGACGCAGTTCGAACTGGCTGTAGTCCGCACTGATAAATACATTACCTGGCGCTGGCACAAAGGCTTTGCGGATGGCCAGGCCAATGTCGGTGCGCGTGGGAATATTTTGCAAGTTTGGGTCGTGCGAACTCAGACGGCCGGTGGCAGCCACGTCCAGGTCGTAGGTAGTATGCAGTTTGCCCGCTACATCTACTAATTTGGGCAAAGCATCTACATAAGTACTTTTAAGCTTGGTATATTCGCGGTATTGGGTGATAAGGTCGATTATGGGATGCAGGGCGCGCAGCTTGGCAAGCTCGTTGGCACCGGTGGAATAGCCGGTTTTGCCCTTTTTAATGCCTGCGGTGGGCAGCCCAATGGTACCAAACAAAATGCCGGCCAGCTGGGTGGGCGAGCTAATATTGAACTCTTTGGTAGCATGAGCGTAAATATTTCTTTCCAGTATGGCAATTTTGTGTTCAAATTCTTGGCTCATCTGAACCAAATAATCGCTGTCCAGCAAAATGCCGCGGTGTTCCACCTGTGCCAGCAAATAAATACTGGGGAAGTCTATGTCGTGGGCCACTGCTTGTATAGTGGGCAGCTGTTTAAACTGCTCTTGCTGGTCGCCGTAGGCTTGCCATATGCCAGCAATAACCTGCGCAGGATCATCCATGTCGATGGACCGATCCAAAATATCGCCTAAGTCCCGTGAACGCATCAGCGAATTCAGCAAAAAAGCACTAATGCGCGTATCGTGCCCCACGCTACCAGGCCATGAAATGTCATTAGCCAGCAGCGCCCGAAACAATGTTTTAAGGTCGTGCCCCACCACCGGCCCATTAGCCAAAACACTCACTAGCCCATCCTTTTCTTTTTCCAGGGTCAGACCCTGTAAGGCAACAGTACTGTACACGCCCGGGTGGGGGCTATGCCACAGCTCGGTGGTTTCGGGGTTGAGGGCGATTACACGGGGTTCGCCGGGTTTGAAATCCTGCGGGTTAAACGCCACATGCTTTTGCGCTGGCAAGGCTGCCTGTGCTTGGGCGGCCTCGGCCTCCTGCGCTTCTGCCTGGGTCAGTTGGGATTCGGCCTGGCGCAGCAGGTTGCGGAACTCCAGCTTGCGCAGCATAGCCACAAATTGGGGCCGCACACCATCTTGCAGTTGGGCCTTGGACAGGTCGAGCGTAATGGGTGCATCCACCCACAGGGTAACGAGTTTTTTGCTTAAGTACGCCATGTCTTTGTCTTTTTCCAGCTTGGCTTTAAGCGCCGGCTTCAGCAAGTCCAGGTTTTGATATACGCCGTCCAGCGTTTGGTAGGTATCTATCAGCTCCAGCGCGGTTTTTTCGCCAATGCCGGCCACGCCCGGGATGTTGTCGCTGCTGTCGCCCTTCAACGCTTTTACGTCCACCCACTGGTGGGCATCCACGCCGTATTTTTCTTTGAACGAGGCCTCGTTAAACATTTCGATGTTACTCAGGCCCTTCTTAAGCGTATAAATATGGGTGTGCGGATTTACCAGCTGCAGCACATCCAGGTCGCTGGTAACCAGGTAGCTTTCGATGTCCTTTTCGCCTGCCTGTTTGGCAAACGCGCCCATAATATCATCGGCCTCGTAGTCGTCCATTTCGTACAATGGCCAGCCCAAACTTTCCAACAGTTGGTGCAGGATGGGAACTTGCTCGTAGAAATCAGGTGGCGGAGGTTTGCGCCCGGCTTTGTACTGGGGGTACAGCTGCAGCCGGGCCCGGATGTTGGTACCCGATTTGTCCCAGGCCACACATACGTAATCCGGTTTCAGCCGCTTAATGACTTCCAGCGCCATAACCGCAAAGCCATATACCCCGCCTGTGGGCGTGCCGTCTTTGGTACTTAAATTGGGCATGGCGTAATAGCCGCGGTAAAACACGCTCTTGCCATCGATAATTACCAGCCGCTTGCTCATTACCCTCTAGTATACCCCAAGAAGATCCGGATCAGTTGTCTGCCGGCCCTGCTGATGGCAACAGTTTTTTACGTATCCTTCGGCGCTCCCGCTCGCTCATGCCGCCCCAAACGCCAAACTCCTCCCACTGGTCCCCTTTAAGGCCAAGAGCCCACTGGCCGCACTGCAAAGTCACGGGGCAACCCCTGCAAACCTTTTTTGCTTCTCTGATGCCGTGGGTATTATTGCCCGGATGCATGGTATCTGGGTCAACCTCTGTGCACTTAGCCTTGGTGTGCCAATCGCCATCTTCAAGTTCGTCTTTATTGGGCGTTATACTAATCCCAGACGGAACCTCCCTCAACTGCCGTCTTGGCCCAGACGAAATACTACGCGCGGGCTGCTTAGCTTTTTCCAGGTAGAGAGTTGCCATATATCGCAGTCTTTCTACTGGTTGCGCCCGCCACATTGCATCCAAGAGGTTTCGTATAGCTAACCGATTGATTCGTTCCTGAATAGCGGCAGTAGGGTGCCCCCGCGCCAAAAGGCGTAATTGTTGCTTTCTGTTAGCAAGGGTATCGCCTCCGCCACGGGCGAGCACACCTTTGTAATGGACTGTTAGCAAAACGTCAAAAAGCTGTTCCATATCAGTCTGAGATACCCGGGATAGTGGTGCCGACTTTTCTTTTGGTATTTTTAGCAATGTGGCCAGAAACGCCGCACCCTGAGGGTGGGCGGGTCGTTGGCCCTCAACTTCGGAAAGCGGCGCCAACAGCTCCTCCAGAGAAAGATCGGCTGCGTCCTTTCCCTCCGGCACCCCTACTGGCTTTCTTACCCGGATACGTCTTGCGCGGACCTCGGAACGGGCCGCACCAGTAAGCGCCACCGTGGCAGGCCATACGGTGGCCGGCGCAGATGGTTGAGGCGCTTCTGTTGGATGAGTAGTCTCTGCGGTAGCGCGGGATACAAAAAGGAGCCCATCGGCTCCTTGATCGTTTTGAGGTACTTGCGAGGCTTCAACCCCAACAGACGGTTGCAATGTATCACCACCCCGTACTACCGACCCCTGATTCTCGACTGCCATTATATACATTGTGCCATATAGACGATAGGCTTACAAATATATGCCCCTCGGACAACCCTACGCTCTGTGACGGTCAAGCTCCAGTACGTTTCGGAGAATCATACCAACGGCCGATAAGGGATTCTGATGTGTTATAGGGGGCTCATTGCCTGTTTCGCCCAGCGCGAAGCCGTCGCTCACTACCACCAACCGCCCGTGCTCTGTGTCAAATTCCGGAACCGTGGCCCGAATACCTCGTCGTACCTGCCCCGTATTTTGCGGCCAGTTACCAGCATTGGCTGTCACAAGTATATAGCCGTTCAGCTGCTCGTCACTTATATGCCGCTCTAGCCTACGGGCGACTTCGTCGCCCGTCAGCCCTGGCACCCTAACCACCTTCACCTTATCCTCATCAGCCACTATTCCTGTCAGTGCCGGTGCAATCACTTTTTCTAAATAACTGGCTTCGGTCATGTCTTCCTGGACATCCGGGCCTTCGGCTTGGTTCATAGTACGGCAATCACTACCGGCCAGCAGAACTGCCTTGATTGTAGTGCCGGCAGCATGCAATTCCTGCAATCGTTTTTGCCGACGTTCCATCCAATTGCGCACACCGCCGGTAATTATTGCCAGGTCAACCGACTGGGGGATCGCTTCCTCCGGGGGCATAAAAGATCGGGCCACGGGCACGAGTAACCCGGACCTTTCGGCCCAGCCCCTTGCCAATGATAAGCCGTCAGGGCCAAGCCGTTCCTTGGCGAAATCTATATTATGCCGCAATGAATCATGGGGAGCCACAGCGCTTACAAGGTCGACTGGATGGGTAAAAGGGTCATACCCAAAGCTTTGGGCAATTTCCGGCAACACACCTGCGTGGCCACCAATAGCCCCAATTTCATATATAGAATTGCGGCCGATTTCAAGATTGGCAAACGTAATAGGCCCTTTTGGCAGCACCATTAGGCAATATCTTTATCGGTTAGGCCCAGCGCCGTATCGACGTCGCGCAGTAGAACGTCCAGGCTATCGCCGTTATTAAGAACCGTAACATCCGCCCGCTGCTGTACCGCGCCCATATTCAGCGTGGCTTTGTCGCCGGATTGGTGCATTTCGGCTTGTTCTTCGGCCAAGAACTGCCCGAACGTTTTATTGTCTTCGCCGCCACGGCCACGGGTAGCAGCATTGGCCTGAATACGCTGGTAGCGCACTTTAGGGTCGGCATCTACCCACATCACGGTGCCGCCCAGTTCGTGTACACGATCGGCCTCATAGGGATTGCGCAAGCTGGCCATTACCACTCCCCTATGGTTGGCACTGGCTGCCTGATATTGTTCCAAAGCCCGATCTATTAACACAGCAAGCCCATATTGGCGACGCCATTCGGCGCTTAAGGCGCGCATGTTCTTGCGCTCGATGGCCAGACCACGGCGCTTCAATTCTTCACGCAGCAAGTCAGTAACGGAAATAAACATATAGTTATGCTTTGCGGCCAACAGCTGGCCCACCGCATCCTTGCCCGCGCCGTTTGTACCTGACAAGCCAATAATTTGTAACTTCTTGTCCATTGCAGATATTGTATATAATATTTTGGCTTTTGCCAGAACAGTATGTACCCTATGCCATTGGATCGTACATTTTAGACTCCTGATATGCGCAAAGTCAGCCGTGCTATGCGTCCATAATTCTACCCGGTGTATAAGCGCACAGGCACTAGGGGCCGACACTATCGTGCTCTTGTACATCGGCACGCTCATATATTTGACCGAGGTAGTAGCTGCGCAATGCATCTAACACTAAAGCTCCCGCCCCGGCACTGCCATTGTCATGTTCCAAAATCCAGTCCCCCACCATTCCCAGCGCTCTTCTGTGCTTTCGAGCTGGAGGAAGACCTTTTAAGGGTTGTCGGGCACTCCATAATTCTGGCTTTGTAAAAATAGCCTCGTTTGCATCATACCCAAGGGGAACGAGCAAAATATGGGGAGGAATCGGCGCACTCCCTTCTCGCATTTCTCTGGTTACTTTGCAAGGTACCAAGATGGTTTTTTGATTGGACGAAACCGCGGCAGCATACCCGGTTATATTTCGACGGCCCCCATTTTTTCCTATAGGGGCAGGAACCACCAGGTGCAGGGGATCTTCCGGACGCGCTATAAGATTTGCAAACACCACACGTATCAGTTGGTTACGAACATTATCATGTGCGTCCTCCCCTTCTTGGAGGATATCTTGCAATAATGCGCGTGATTCGGTAAGGGCATCTTCCGCCGCCCTGGCGCTGGTACTTTCCCCGTTCGCCCAATCCTTATATACATCTTCGTTGGCCAGAGCCAGCCGGGCAGCCCAATAGTTGCCTGGCTCTGTACTATCATATGTAGTGGCTAGGTTCAGCACCTGAGCAGCCCTGTCAGCAAGGTCTGGCACTGAATGGTCAATCGCATGCCACAGCGCTGTCAGCCCCGCGTGTAAATGCACCCCCGGCGCTACAGCAGCAGGGTTACTAAGGAGGCTCTCCACATCGCTACTTATTTCCTTTGTTGTCGCCATAGCTACTTATCCCCGTTTCGAAACAATTCTTGAAAATTATATTCGATCTAAGGCACTAGGGCAACCGTAGGGGCGGATGTAAAAAGCACATCTTGATTAGTCTTTTTGGCTGGCTATTTGATGTAATCGTGGAGTTTTTTGGCGTCTTTGTGTTTACGCAGCTTGGCCAGAGCCTTGGCCTCTATTTGGCGGATGCGTTCGCGGGTAACACTAAATTCCTGGCCGACTTCTTCCAGGGTGTGTTGCTTGCCGTCTTCCAGGCCAAAGCGCAGTTTTAAAATCTTTTGCTCGCGTTCGGTGAGTGCCCCAAGCATACCCTTTACCTGCTCTTTTAGCAGCTGGTTGGTAGCAGATTCTTCTGGGCTAATAGTGTCTTCGTCCTCGATAAAATCGGCCAGCACTGATTCTTCTTCGTCATCGCGGATACTGGCGTCCAGGCTTGAAATATCCTGCTTGATCTTCATGATGTGCTCTACCTTGTCCACTTCCAGATCCATGGCTGCAGCGATTTCTTCGTTAGTAGGTTCGCGGTTAAGTTCCTGGGTCAGGCGGCGCTGGGTACGCAGTAGTTTGTTAATGGTTTCTACCATGTGCACCGGGATACGGATAGTACGTGCCTGGTCGGCAATGGCGCGGGTAATGGCCTGGCGAATCCACCAGGTGGCGTAGGTGCTAAACTTGAAGCCTTTGTCCGGATCGAATTTTTCTACCGCACGCAGCAGACCGGTGTTGCCTTCCTGAATGAGGTCCAGCAGGTCCAGGCCGCGGCCCACGTAGCGTTTGGCAATACTGACCACCAGGCGCATATTGGCTTCGGCCATTTTGTCTTTGGCGTCTTTGTCGCCAGCCACCACGCGCTGGGCCAGAGCTAGTTCTTCTTCGGCATTCAACAGCGGAATTTTACCTATTTCGCGCAGGTACAAACGCACACTGTCGTCGGCGATGTCGTCCAGGTAGTGTTGGTCTTCGGTTACCACCTCTTCTTCCTCGTCATCGGCTACCCACTCGTCGCTTAAGCCCGCTACTGCGGCAACGGGCGATACCACCTGGATGTTGGAATCTGCCAGCGCGGTGTACAAGCTGTCTAATATATCGGCATTGGCCGGGATATCTGGGATAACATCGCTAATGTCTTTTTGGTCAATTTTGCCGGCTTTTTTGGCTTTGGCCACTAGATCCTGCTTGACCTGCTGCAAGTCAGTAACCGGTGCTTCGTCTTTTTTTGCTTTGGCTTTGGTTGTGGGTTTCTTTTTGCTGTCAGCCATGTGCGAACTCCTTAGGCATTGCCCTTATGGGTTTTGAGTAATGTGTCTAGCTTTTTTACTTTTTCCAGTAACGCCTGGGTTTGAGCCTCGTCTGCGGTGTGCAGGGCATGGGCTAGGCGCTGTTTTTGCATTTTGACGTATTGGTCGATCAGTTTATCTCGGGTACGCACGGCTTCGTAGCGAAGTTCGTCTGGTTCCACGGTCTGATACAGCTCTTCATAGAGTAATGATAAGATTTTAACATAATCTGCCACTGACTTCAATTGCGCAGCCTTTTTTATATCACCGTTGAAGTCAGGATTGGTTTGCAAAAAGGCAAGCAGTTTTTTGGCCTCGTCGCTCACCAACATGCCGGCAGTGATAGGCTGCAGATAGGTACGCAATTTGGGCTGGAACAGCATAAGAGTTAAAAAGTGATTTTGCATCTTTAGGTAGTCGATCATTACCTGTTCCGGCACGTGCAGCGGCCCTTTTGGCGTCTTGAGCTGGCGTGTTGGTACGCTTTGGGGTGCGCGCAATTTGGCCAATAGCGCATCCCGGCTGACGCCTATAAGTTTGGCTATGGCCGCCAGGTAGTGTTCTTGCTCCACCGGATCTTCCAGCTTGCGCACTACCTCTAGCACCGTGTCGCTAAACTGGCGCTTGCCAATGCCGCTGGTTATATCCAACTGGTTTTGATAGCGCTCGATCAGCCAGTCCAGGGCATACTGTGGCTGCTGGATAATCTGCTGCCAAATTTTGGGGTCTTGCTTAATCAATTCGTCCGGGTCCTTGCCGCTGGGAATACTAATAATGCTGAGGTTTACATGCACCTTACTGGCAATGGGGATGGCCCGCTCGGTGGCATTCAGCCCGGCTTGGTCGGCATCAAAACACAGGCGCACATCCGGTGTAAAACGGCTTAGGCCCTTCAGGTGTTGCTCGGTTAAGGCCGTACCAGCCGTGGCCACTACCTGGCGCACGCCGGCCTGGTGGCTGCTAATGACATCCAGATTACCCTCGGCCACCACCACATATTTGTTCTTGCGGATCGCTTCTTTGGCCAGGTGCAGGCCGTAAATATGACGCGATTTATCGTACAGTAGTGTTTGCGGCGTATTGATGTACTTGGGCGCATCGGCGTCATCGGCTAGCAGCCGGGCCGTAAAGCCAATTACCTGCCCCTGCGCGTCTTGCAGCGGTATCATCAATCGCCCTCGGAACATATCCTGCACACCGCCGCGGTAGGCGCGCGCACTTAAACCTGCCGATTTTATCTCGCCCTCGCTAAACCCTTTGCTCTTTACAAAATCCACCAGTGCCGAGCCGGTATTGGGGCTGTACCCCAGCCGCCACTCTAGCGCTGTTGTTTTACTAAACTGCCGCTTTTTGAATACATAGGTTAGCGCTGTTTGATTTTTACTGAACTGTACCTGGTAAAATTTGGCCGCTAAGTCCAGCAGCGCATGCAACCGTTCTTTTTCCTTGCCGCGCGAACCATTGCCCTGGCCGCGGTACTGCTCCAGGTCCACCCCAGCCTTGCGCGCCAGCAGTTCCAGCGTGGCCTTAAAATCCAACCCCTCCATTTCCATAACAAAGCTGAACATGTCGCCGCCCTTAGCACTGCTAAAATCGTGCCAAATTTGTTTTTCCGGGCTGACAATAAAACTGGGTGTGCGCTCATTACTAAAGGGGCTCAACCCCTTCCAGTTGCGCCCGGCGCGCTTTAGCTGCACATATTCGCCAATGACGTCTTCAATCGCCAAGCGCTGTTTAATCTCCTCAACCGCATCCATGTACCCCTATTGTACGCTATCGACACCCCTGTTGCCCATCTATTGTAGGGCGCACGAGCAAAAGCATATATACAGCCTATAGACCGCAGATGTCCATACCGTCTATCTGCAGATATAGTGTAAGGCTTTGTCGTTTGTTACAAACACTTTTGCCATATACGTTAAGCGCCGTGGCAAGACGAGACTTAAGGAGATAAGATGACTTCATAAAAACAGCGTGTAAATATGGGCAGGCCTCTTCCGAAACATAAGCGAACTGTGCTTAAATAGCTGGTATGAACCCCGAGCAATATCCGAACGGGCAGAACCCCTACGACTTCATCCTTAATGCAGGCAAGCCGCCCAAACGCAGCCCTATGGCCAGTGCAAGCGGCGGTTCCCCGCTGGTTAAGATTGCCCTGCTGGTCGGTGGTGGCGCCGTTGTCCTGATGATCGTACTATTTATTGGTATTTCGTTGCTGAGCGGCAGTAACAGCAGCACACTTAGCAGCACCGAACTCATTAGTGTTGCCCAGACCCAGAACGAGCTGGCCCGCGTGGCCGAAAAAGGCCTTTCCGGCAGCAGTCAGCAAACAGTCAAGAACCTGGCAATCACCGTAGAGTTGAGTATGCAAACCCAGCAAAAACAACTCATTGCGCTGTTGGGCAAACAAGGCCATAAAGTAAAAGAAAAAGAATTGGCCCTAAAACAAAACGCCACCACCGACCAGCAACTTACCAGCGCCACCCAAACCAGCACCTTTGACACCACCTTTTCACAAATCATGCAGAACCAGCTGACCGCTTATGCTGCGACCGTTAAGCAGTTGTTCAATAAAGCTACACTGGAAAGCGAACGTACCCTGCTGAGTGATGACTACACCCAGGCCCAACTACTTCTAAGCCAAGTACCGTCTGCCGAATCGCTTAAGGGCGAATAGAACCCTAAACGCCAGTTACCAAATTGTACGACAAACGGATAAGCGCCTGGATCTCTTCCCAATCCAGCTGCCCCGTTAGTAATACTGTATTCCAGTGTTTTTTATTCAAATGATAGCCTGGCAGCACACTTTCGTACTTTTCGCGCAACAATTGCGCCAGCTGCGGGTCGCACTTAAGACTCAAACGAATAGGACTGCTCTTTTCGGCCACAAGCGCGAACATTTTATCACCAGCCTTGTACACCGCCACATCTTCGCCAAAGGGATAGTCCAAACGCGCATTGGGCATGGCCAGCAAATACTCCTCAAGTTCTTTGTGCGTGACCATATTCTTACTCTAGCACGTCAAGTAAATGGGCCAGATTGGGGATAAGATGGTCTGCGCCAGCCGTTTGCAAATCGGTGCTAGAGCCAAACCCATGGGTCACACCCACCGTCTTACCAACTGCCGCGTTTTTGCCAGCCAGAATATCTACCGCCATATCGCCCACCATAATGGCCTCGTGCGGTTGTGCTCGCAGCTCTTCCAGCACCAGCAACAGCCCGGAGGGGTGCGGCTTTGAATACAAAATACGGTCAGCCGGCACCACCGAGCCAAAATAGTGCCGCACACCCAATTGTTCCAGTGTTTCCAGGCTATGGTTGCTGCCCGAGGTCAACACTCCCACGCTCACGCCCAAACGCCGCAACATAGCCAGCAGTTCGGCAGCATGCGGATACAGTGCGTTTTCACGCACATTCAGCAGCGTACCGTTCAAGTCAAAAACAACAGCTCTCATAACAATAATTTAAGCTAATTATATACTCAACTTGTATTTAAGTAAACTAGTTTGAATTACTACGCAACCATTCCAGATAGTATTGCCATTCGGCAATACTGGCCTGTATGTCATCGAACGCGCGGTGGGCGTCGTTTTTTTCAAATTCCACCCCGTATTTGCCCTGCATGTAAATCTTGAGACTGCTGACATCCAACATGCGGTAGTGCAATAATGCATCTACCTCCGGCCACCACTGTTTAATAAAAATCCGATCGTTATGAATGGAATTGCCAGCCAAAATTGCCGGCTCGGCACCAAATTGGGCTGTAATAAAGCCGACCAGTTCGTGTTTGACATCTTCTTCCGGCCGGCCTTCGCTGCGGATACGTTCCGTTAGACCGCTTGCGCCGTGCTGGGTGGCCGCCCATTCATTCATCCCCAGTAGCTTTTTCTCTGGCTGCTTAATAATAGCCTCGAAACTGGCCAGCGTTTTAAACGTAAAATCGGTTACCTCGGCTGCAATCTCGATAATTACATCCTTACCCGGGTCCAGCCCGGTCATTTCCAAATCTACCCACAACAGCTTGGTAGGGATTGCGCGCTTATCAAACTCTGCCATATGCGGGCATTATATCGTCTTGGTGCGTAATATGCCATTTACCCTTATGCTTATTTGACTTTATACAGTTTTTATAGTATTGTTACAAGTATCAAGATCGAAAAATATGTTAGATCAGCTCCACTCCCCAAACTTTACTTCACTGTCTGGCCACGAGGCGTTCCATCCTGATCAACTGCATCTAGATACCCAGCAGCAGGAGCTACTAACCAACGCTGTTAGTGGGCGTAATGCTGGGTTTAAACATGAGATAAACAGTCTAGAGGCAGTTGGCCAGCAGTACCCTATCGCACAAACCACCGAAACAGTCGGTGGCGTGCGTAGCGAATTGACTGATATCCTGGGGGCCAAACTGGAAGCACACCTTGCTACACCGGCGGGGCAGACAGATGCCGAAATTGCTCACCTTAGGCAGCTGGTGCGAGACCCGCAATCTATGACAGTAGTCGGGAAAACAGCCCTTGCCCAAGCCTTAGGCGTACAGGCAAGCGGCCTGAGAGGAAGGTTAACCGCCAAAAGTACCCGCGACCGGCGCCTGCACGCTGCAGCCCAGACCCGACTGGCCGAACTAACTGCCGGGGAGCCTGCCGATATAGCCGAACAAGCAAAGTGGGATGCCGACAGTATAGCCCACCCAGCGCTTCGGCAGCCAACTGAATCTAGGGGGCCAGACAAACCTGAAAGTGCAACCGAGATGCTAGCTACGCTTGAGGCGCATCAAGCAAAGCAGGCCCAACGCCAACAACGGTTCATACAAGCCTGGGAGGCTGCGCAACCCGTTGCGCTGCGCTCGGTGTTAAAAGCGCTTGCCAGGCAAGAACTTACAGCTGACGAGCTTGTAGATCACTTACAACACCAAGCAGCGCGCGGTGACAATGAAGCGCGCCGGGCATTAGGCAGCAGGCTTTCCAACGGCTTGGGCTGGTTACGCAACGCGGCAGTCAAAACATTCGCCCAGGCATCCCTGGTTGGTAACGTGTACGGACCTGTAGAAAAATCGCTGGTGCAAGCCTATGAACAAGCTGCCAGCAGTTTGGCGAGCGTACTCCATAACCGTCCAACCCATGTTGATGTGGCTGGCCCTGTAGAACAATCCGTTGCAGTAAAACAGGCCGAACTTGCCGAGGCTGGCATTGATAGCAGCCACACGCAGTATTGGCACTTTACCCCCAATACACGCAAAATTGCACAAAATCCGGCGCGCGCGCTTAAACCGGGTGCTGCTGACGACGTGCAAAACACCACTGGCGCGCATTCCAGGGGTGTCCACTTTATTAAACCTGGTGATTGGCACGATCTGAAAGGCACCGAAACCGGCCAAATGTATATGGACTACGCGCATGTCAGACAAACGCAAACAGGAGAACGCATTAGGGGCGGGCTAGGGAGTGCTGTTGTATTTCCCCTTGGCATCCTGGCCAAAGCTACACCGCTGCGCAATGAGCGTAAAATTATTGCTGGAGATGATGGACAGCACCGGGCGGCAGATGCTACGTTCCGTCGTGCAGACAACAGCGCTAACTACCAATATTCTCTTCGAGACGCATTTGTTGTACCTTTTTATGACAGCAACCAGGTGCCTTATGAGGCCATAGTTATCGATTCGGAAGCACACCCCCCGAAATTTAAACCAGTAGCCGAACCTGTCCGGGAGATTTTCCGACAAGCCAACTATCCCGATTGGTGGATTGCGGAACGTATTATTGACATACCCGATGATATATTCGTACAAGGAGCCCAGGCGGTGGCCGTCTATGCCCAGGCCGAGATTGCCGAGCGGCTAGAGCGTATGGGCCCAGCACAGGCCGTTGTCCCGCTCGAATCCAAACAAGGCCAGTGGGAAACGCTTGACACTCATGGCCAAACCCGCAGCGGATACCACAGCAAACCCGACATCGAAACCCTGATTACTGCTGCGGCTTAAAATCCAGCGCAGCTGAATTGATGCATAGGCGATCACCCGTAGGCTGATCGGGCGCGTCGTGAAAAATGTGGCCCAGGTGGCTGCCGCACACCGCGCACATTACCTCGGTGCGCTCCATATCGAGTGAACTATCTTGGTGAAATTTCACTGCCCCCGGCTTGGCATCGTAAAAACTGGGCCACCCGGAGCCACTGTCAAACTTGGTGCTGCTGTCGAACAACTCGCTGCCACATACTGCACACGTGTACATGCCGCTTTTGTCGTTGTGCAGCAGCGCACCGGTAAACGGTGCCTCGGTGCCCTTTTCGCGTAAAATATGGTACTGCTCGGGTGTTAATTTTTGGCGTAGCTGGTCGTCTGTAAACTTTTTAGACATACCACCCCCCTACTATTATTTGTCTTTCTTTTTGGTAAGCTTGTCGAGCTTTAGTAATTTGAATGTGTAATACACAATAGCTGCTACGAATACAAATGAGATAAGCGTGGTTACAAACGACCCCCAGCCAAAGGTGCCTGCCTTAGGCCCAATATGCATGGTAAAGGTTTTTTCGGCAAGTGTGCCCTGCCCGGGCAATAGCAAACCAATAAGCGGGTTTACAAAACTGGCAATAAATTGGTCTACCACCTGTTTAATTTGCGTGCCCAGCACCAAACCTATGGCCAGCCCCACCACACTTTGTTCGCGCAAAAAGTCCACAAAGCCATTCACTTGCTTGGCCATGACATCGTCCAATACATCGGCTTTGGCCAAAGGGCCAAGGTGCTTCAGGCGGGCCTTGGCCTCGCGCTTTAGCTGTGCCTCGGACTTTTCGGCCAGTGGCACTTCAGCCTGTTGCTGGGCATCAGAATTGGCAACTTTTTTTGCGGTCATACAGCATTTCCCATTAGTAGCCCTATTGTACTGCTATTAGGGGTAGATGCCAAACGCTCAACTCGTCGCCAAACACTGGTTTCGCTTTACAGCGATGGCAAGAGCCACCTCCCCGCCTGCAGTTGATATAGTGTACGTTTGTCCGGTTCGCTCTGGGTCGGCCCCAAATCGTATAACTTCATCCTGTCCTTCAAGAGCGATAAGGCCCTCATTGCGGACTTCAACGAGATCTCTTGCCGCCCCCTGCCGTAGCGCCATGCCATACATTTTACCCTTATAATTTACGGCTAATGGATTTAAGACACAGATCTCTGTGGGTTTCCCAGATTCACTATCTTGTTCGATCACGTGTGGACCTGCAAGATAGGGTATGCCCGTGCCATTTGCCACCACCTTATTCACTGCCCGCTCTTCAGCACGAGCAAGGGTTTCGCCACCAGTGCTTCCTGTTTTGCAAGCGGCTGAGCCCAATGTTATTACTACAGCCAGCGCTACTGTTTTGCCAAATGTTTCGGGGCCTTTTCGTATCATAAGCATGAAGCTTACTATACGTAAGCCGCTTGTGTAAAAGGTTATATTTACATCTTTTGCGGTGCGGCAATGCCTAGCAAGGTCAGGCCGTCTTGCAGCACGTCGGCATAGGCGCGCACCAAGTGCAGGCGCAAGGTTTCGCGGGCATCGCCCACTACTCGATTGTGTTCGTAAAAACGGTTAAACACCTGGGCTAGCTCGTACAAATAGGTGCAGATGTGGTGGGGCATGAGGTCGGTTACGGCCTGCTGCAATACTTCGGGGTATTCGCCAATTTTGCGGGCCAGGCTACGTTCGGCCGGTTCCAGGCCAGCTTCGGCATTTGGTGCCGTACGATCTTGCTTGGCCTTGGCTAAAATGCTGCGGGCACGGGCATGGGCATATTGCAGGTAGGGGCCACTGTTGCCCTGCAGGCTTACCGATTCGGCCGGGTCGTAAATAAGGTCTGGCCCAATACGCTGCTTTAGGAATGCATATTTTACCGCACCCAGCACGGCCTGCTCGTCGTCGCGGCCGGTGACAGCCTTGTTGGCGTTGTGCGCCGCGTCCAGCACATCGGTGGCACGCAAAATATTGCCCTTGCGGCTGCTCATTTTGACCCCGCCCTGCAGCTTGACGTTGCCGTGGGTCAGGTGGACACTGCGCTTGGCCAGCTCCGGCTGGAACTGTTCGATGCTTTTAAGTACCACCTTCATATATTCCACAATGTCGTTGCCGGTAATAACCAGCGAACGGTCAAAATGGTAGTCCTGCCATTTAGCCATAATGAGGCCAACGTCCTTGGCTTCGTAAGTGGGCAAGCCCTGGGAGTTAATAAACACGCGGGTATGCAAGCCGTATGGTTCGCCCTCGAACACTATTGCCCCGTTACTTTGCTTGTATACCCCCCTATCATGCTGTTCGCGTACCGTTTGCAGGCCTTTTGCGCTGGTTTGGCTTTCCGGATAATATTTTTCGAACTGGGTGCCGATGCGGGCGTAAAACTGGTCAAAATAGTCGTAGCTCCACTGGCGGCATATCCAATATATTTGAGCTAGGGGCGAATCGTGATCGTTTTCGGTGTGGAACCGATACACTTCTTTGTTCAGCTCAATAATATCGGTCTTGGCTTGTTCGTCGTCCTCGTATGCTGCGGTCCCTTTTATATATTGGTTGGTCAACCAATCGGAACGCTGATGCTCGGGAATGTCGTGTAGTTTTTCCGGATATTCACCACCCAGTGCTTGCACAATGGCCCACATGGTTTTGCCAACGTGCAGGCCCACGTCACCGCCAAAATTAACGCGGTGTACCTGGCCGCCAGCCATGGCAATTAGATTAGAAATGGCATCGCCCACCACACTGGTATACAGGTGCCCGGCATGCAATACCTTAAAGGGATTAGGGTCGGAGTATTCGGTCACTACCACTTGGTCCTTGTAGGTCTGGGGCTTGCGCGTGGGCGCCTGTATAGCTTGCAGCAAAAGGGCTGCATCGTTAAGGGTAATGTTAATAAACCCGGGGCCGGCAGCCTTGGTGCGTTTGATCTCAATGAGCGTAGTAGTACCGTCCAGGTGCTCGATTATTAGGTCGGCCACCTGGCGGGGCGGCTGGTTAACGCGGCCGGAAAGCTGCAGGGCTACGTTGGTAGCATAATCGCCAAATTGTTCATCTGGGCGGGTCAGTACCGGCCGCACTTCTACCTTGAACACGTCCTGTATCACATTGGCCAGGGCCTGCTCGATTTCCTTTTCTTCCATATAGCCCGATTATAACAGATTAGGGCCTACACTTTTTGCTGGCGCAGGTTGCGGCCCACAAACCAGCTAACCGTATATACGCTGGCCAACAGCACAAAAAAGCTAAGCGTGGTCGATACTACCTGCGGATGGGCGCGCGGGCTTAGCACCCGATTGGACACATCCACTAACACGCCGGATGGATTCGCCAGTATATCCCATGTATTCCAACGCAAGTCGCGACCGATGTATATAGCAAAACTGCACAGCAGCAGCACCGCGCCGATAAGCAACGCGCTGGAACGCTTACTGAGCCGCCTAAGCAGCTCCTGGTGCACCAGGTGTAAACTGAGTAACCCCAGCACTACGCCATTAAAAATAAACGATGTAAACATCACGACATCCGACAACAAGTCTACCCTTTGCACGTCCTGCAAATGCACATAATCAGTAATCATGTAAAAACTATTAGGTAAAAAGCCCACCCATAGCAAGGTAATAGCCAATGCCTGCCAGCTAGACCACAGTTTACGGTGCAAAATACGTTCCAGCCACAGCACAATTAACAGGGGTATCCAGGCTAAAAACAAATTCCAGATAAGATAGGCAAACTCGGCATCGTGGTTACTCAGTGCACCGGTCGCAAACAGCACAACACTGGTGAGCGTGCTCCCCATTAACGCCAATCCCAGCCGTATGCGGCCGGATATATAAAAACGCATATAGCCTATTATACCAACCCTGTCACAATTACCACTCTACTCCGTGTAAGTACCCTTTAAACAAATGCCTGTTATGGGGAGCGGCTATTTTTCGACGTGCTTGCTCGCACAGGCGTTGTACGACTTTAGTATGGATATGTAATGTTTTCCCGATTTCTTTAAAATCCTCCATTCCGCCCCCGTCCAGCCCATAGCGTTGTCGAAAAATCTCGGCCTCATCCGGTGTCGCCTGAGTTGTAAGAATGTGCTCGATAATCGCCTTTAGCTCGGTATACATAGTTTCATCTTCTACCGATAGCGACGACGTATCGGCAACAAAATTACCCAATTGATCGCTGCCTGCTTCCGTCCCTACGGGCATGTCTAACGAAAGGGGACGATCGGTATTGTATAGCTGTAGCTCCAAAATTTTCTCTTCACTCACGTTGAGCTTTGCAGCAAGCTCCTTATGCGTGGGCGGACGGTTGTACTTTGCTCGCAATTCCTCTTTCGCATTATGCAGTTGCCGGAGTGTGTCATACAACCACTCTGGAAGGCCTACAAGCCTAGCCCCTGGGAAAGCCCGTTTAATACGTTGCTCAATCCAAGCTGTAGAATAGGTCGTAAAAGCATACCCCTGGGTATAGTCAAATTTTTGCATAGCATGAACTAGACCCGTATTGGCTAATTGGATAAGCTCTATGGGGCTTAACCCCCGGCCACCATATTTTGAACGACCGGCGACTTTAATTGCCCACCGTACATGAGCCTCGACAAGATGATTTTCTGCATCCTTACCATCATTAACTAGCAAATTGAGCTCAGTAACCGCATGCTTACCCATATCTTGTACAATCTCTTTCGCCCACGCGAGATATTCTTCTACTTGAGGTTGTACTTTTGCAGCATCGGTCAACCAGTCGGCATCCATATCTTTTCTGCTTCTGCGCGTTGGTCTTAGACGCGCAACCTCAACGGATGTCAGGTGCCATAACGCCTCTTCCTGCGATTCTGGGTTGGTGAGCGCCAATAGTATAGAGGCGGTTACCCCGGCTTCAATACGCTTTGACAATTCCACTATTTCTTCTTTAGTAAGGTCTTGGGTGCGGGGATTGGCATCTATATCCAAGAAGTAATCCTTTCGATCATCGCCAGTGACACGCCGGCCCCCCAGAATGGGCGGCAGCTCATCCGGATCTTCCACGCCACTGGGCAAAATAAGACTCCACTGGCCCACCTCCAGGCCCGTTTTATCCAACGGTACGTCATGATTGTGTATGTTGGCACCCCCATGGAATTGTTCTGTTACATTTTCTGCTGCCATTCCGCTCCTCTTATACACTGCGCGCAAATATTGTATAAGCAGCCTAGGGGTATTGGCAACGCATAGCTACCGTGCCAAGTTTAGCCGAAGTTCAAACCTGGCGCCGCCCTTAGGGGTGTTGTGCGCAGTTATGCCAGCTTGGTTGGCGGCCGCGATTTTTTTGGCTAAGCTGAGGCCCAGGCCATAGCCCTGCACCGTGCCGGAGCGGGCCTTATCGCCGCGGTACAGACGATCAAAAATAAAGGGCAAATCTTCGGTCGCAATGCCCGGACCTTCGTCGGTTACGGTTACTACATACTGGCCGCTATGGCGGCGGCCGGCTACCACCACTTTGCCTTTTTCCGGGCCATATTTGACCGCGTTGTCCAGCAAAATATCCAGCAGCTGGGCTTGGCTATCGGCATGGGCTAATACCTTGGCTGCGGCTACGTCCTGAATAATTACCGCCTTTTTAGCAGCAGCCGTTTTGTCCATTTGGCGCACGGCCTGGGCAATAATCGGCTTAATGGCCACGGGCGTCAGGGTAAGTGCTGCGTTATCGTAACGGGTCAGGTCCAATAAACTGGTAGACAGGTTTTCCAGCCGCTGCACTTCCTCTAAATTGCTATGGATGAGCTCCCGCGCTTCGTCCTTGCTAAAATCTTTTTGCCGCAGGAACACTTCGTTTTCCAGCTTCATGTTGGTCAGTGGTGTGCGTAATTCGTGGCTGGCATCGGCCGCAAACCTAGCCTGAGTCTCGTGCGCTTCCTCGATGGGGCGCAATGTACGGCCGGCAAACCAATAACTTAGCAGGCCGCCAATACCCAACGCCCACAGGTTAATCAGCATCAGCTCGTGGTTCAGGTGCCGGCGTACCAGCTCTGCCTGGTCGTCTTGCAAGTTCGAAAAAGCAACGTCGGGCCGCGGGCTCAGTGCAATCACCAATCGCTCTGGCAGTAGCCGCTCTATTTCGCTGCGCTGCACATCGTTGGAACGGGCATATTCGCGCTCTGCCAAAAAACGAATACTTACGGTCAGTGTTAGGCTAAATAGCAACAAAATCGCCAAGTAAAACAGCGTTAGCTGCAACCGGGCGGAGCGGAACATAGATATATTAGGAATACTAGGATATTTTGTAGCCATAGCCACGTACGGTGCGAATAATGCTGTCGCCTGCCCCTATCTTTTTGCGCACATTGGCTACAAAGGTTTCTACGGTATTGTGCTGAACGCGCGATTCGTCGGCCCACACATGGTCCAGTAATTGATCTTTGCTAAGTACCTCGCCCTTGTGGCGCAGCAAATATTCCAGCAAACGGAATTCTTTGGCAGTCAGGTGTACTGACGTGCCGTCGTTGTCCACGGTTTTAGCCACGACATCCAGTGCGATGGGGCCGGTACGAAACACATTGCCGTTGTGCGCCTTGGGGCGGCGCAGCAGGGCGCGCACGCGGGCCAACAGTTCGTCAAACGAAAAAGGTTTGGACAGGTAGTCGTCGGCGCCGGCATCCAGGCCTTCCACACGGTCGCCAATAGTGCCGCGGGCGGTAAGCATTAAAATAGGCGCCTGCACTTGTTGGCTGCGCCACAGTTTTATCAGCGCCGGGCCATCACGCTTTCCCGGGATCATCCAGTCCAGCAGCACCAGGTCGTAGCCGTTGGCGTCCATAAGCGTTTCGGCTTGGTCGCCGTCGAATGCTACGTCCACGATATAGCCTTCGGCCTTTAGGCCTTTTTCCAGGCTACGGGCAATCTTTGCCTCGTCTTCTACGACTAATAGTCTCATACGGTATATAGTATACGCGCTATCTGGGAGAATACTGAAGAGTTCCTTCGAACCCCTCTTTTTCGGCCTGTATTATGCCTGTATTAATTTTGCAAAATTAATTTCTAAAACGCCAAGGCGCGGTGAGCGGACTATTTTCTCTTCTTGCAGCTGCTTCATAGTCATGGTTGCGGTTTCGCGCGTGATGCCAGTCATATCGGCTAACAATTGGTGGGTAATCGTAAATGTTACCCGGCGCCACCCGTTAGCTCGCACCGTTGCATGATGTACTGCCAAAAATTTGAGCGCAGCCAGCAGCTTGTCATGGGTGGTCGTTTTGCCCAAGCTATTGAGCCGTACCAGCAGTTCGTGCATTTCGTTTACCGCGCGGGCTAACAGGTACATTGCCAGTTTTCCATCCTCTTGCATGTGCGGGACAACATCGGCATAGGGCAAGATATATATTTCCACGTCGGTTAGCGCGGCATAGAACCACAAAATTTCAGATTGCTTAAATAAATAACTTACGAGGGGGAAAATGGCCGGCGGGCGCAGAATATGCAGAATCTTTTCATTGCCCTGGTCGTCAATGTCGTACATTTTGACCCCGCCCTGCTTAAGCACCAGCATGTCGCCAGTGGTATCACCCTGATACAAAATAATCTGGCCTTTGGCGTAACTGCGACGCCGAGCATTCCCTAGCAAGGGGGCCAGGGGGGCGGAGGTAATGTTATTCACCCTTATATTGTACGTCGTTTTAGGGGGATGTGTGAATTTGCTAACGCGGCAGGTGTGTAAAGCCTTACTGTCAGTACGCCTTAGAGGGCGTATCGTGGATAGTGTTCCTGGGAGTAAGCGGGTCAACAAAGTAATAGTATGCGGGCCGAGGCCTTGCCCCAGGAACCGTGTTAACAAATCATAATGCCGAATGAAGGAGGCTCACTATGGTAACCCCAAATACCCTCAAATCGTTCGTAGCAACACAGGAGCGCAAGTTCCAAGCCAAAGTAGACGCAGCCGCTACGGGGCGCGATCTACCCATTCATCAACACCCTATGACCGATGGCGTGTCCGGGTCCATGCACAACCATGCCTATCACGTCGTACTGCAGCACCGTTTTAACTCCGAGCGAGGCGCCAAGCTGGATGCAGGCTTGCATTATGAATTTACCCCATACTAATGGCGTCATCATTTAGCTAATTACCCACCATGCGATTTATAACTAGAAAGGAGCCTATTTATGGCAGACAACACAAGTAACCGAGGTTTTGCCTCTATGGACGAAGACACGCAACGCAAAATTGCCAGCCAAGGCGGCAAGGCCAGCCCCACCAAGTTTGAGGCCGGATCCAGCCGTGCCCGTAATGCAGGCAAAAAAGGTGCTGAGGCGCAGCCTACCGAGGCCAAGCGCCGGGGCGGCGAAAACAGCCACCGGAACGACTAGTCCGGGACAAAATCGGCAGTAGAGGGGGCATATGCCCCCTCTTTAACTAGTCGCCGCATAGTTTAGGCTTCGCTGCGTTCTTTTTCGCGCTGCTCGGGCGTTTCGTGCGGGCGGGCATAGTCGTCGGCCAGTCGCCAGGTGGTGCCCAGTTCTGGTGTCGATACTTCTACAATGTCACAGCCGCCGCTTAAACCCTTAAGGCGGTGCTTTTGTCCAAGCTTAGTGCTGTAGCCCATACCAGGTTGCAGCACTGTTTCAATTGTTTGGCCGGTGTTATCTTCCCATATCACCGCGCCTTTGCCCTGTACAATAAACCAACTTTCCTGTTTTTGATCATGTACCTGCAAGCTCAGCCGAGCGCCTTGGTTGATATGTAGCAGCTTACCCATATAGGGCGCATCGGCCGGCACCCAGTGCAGCTCGTACCCCCATGGTTTGTCCACGCGTTTTACGTAGGGCTCGGTGCTAAAATCTTTAGGGTCGAATTGCGGAACGTCCGACATCTATTCGTCCAGGGCTTTCTTGAATTTTTCGACCAGCTCAACCGGTGCCGGATTCAGGCCGTTTAATAGGGCCAGATATAGGGTAACGAAATCGCCATACGCCACAGTCCACAACAAGTGCTGCAACACCCCTTGCCCCTGTGCGTTAACTACAATTGGTTCGGGACGCATGCCGGATAGTAGCCGAGCGCTTACCTCGAATCTTTTCTGTACACGCGGGTGTTCCAGGCTGCTGCGCAGGTCTACCACGGCATATGGTTTGTCCACGGGCTGCTTGCTCCAGCCGATAAATTCGTTGTGGTTAAATTCTGGTATTTGGTTGGTCCAGGCAATGTGCTTGGCGTTTTCGTTGCAGCTGATTTTCCACTTATACGCGGCTGGGAACATTTTGGGGCCACCATATACCACCACCGACTTGCCCATCAGTTCCTGGGCAAGTTGCTTGGCCGGATTATTGGCCGTAGGCACTTCGGCGCGCCATTTTTGCACTTCGGTCTTCAGGAATCCGGCTGCTTGCTCCATTTGGGGGACAAGGTCATCCATTTTGACCACCCCGGCTTTTGCTAACACCTCCAGGCTGGCACGCAGGCTGGATAGTACTGCGTAGCGCGGTTGTTCGGCCTTGGGCAACAGGGCCAGCACGTAGCCTTTTTGTTCAGCAACCTGCTGTAACTTGCCACCGGCAGCAATAATTGCAATCTGGGCGCCTTTGGCTTCGGCTTGTTCTAATGCGCTCAAGGTCTCTTCGGTATTGCCGGAATAGCTGGATGCAATAAACAGTGTTTTGCCGTCCACATAAGGGGGGATGTCGTACTCGCGCACAATTTCAAACGGCAGCGTTATTGTTGGCCAGGTATGCAATAGCAGCGCTGCTAAGGATGAGCCGCCCATACCGGCAAACACAATGTTGGCGACCCCGTTAAACTGCTTGTCGTTGGCAAGCGAAATAGCTTGCGTTAGCTGCGCGCACTGGCGCTCGGCAATGCCCAAGGCATCCGCAGCGTCTTTTTCGTGGATATACTTAAGGTCGTCTAACATGTGCGGAAACTCCTTGTGCTTTTACCGTTTTACTTATATATTGTATCGTAAGACACTTAAGTGGGGGATATGTAATGTTTGGGCACGACAACAATACACCGCAACAAGACGACAATGCAACGGCACCAATGCCCGATGCTACACTAAGCGACGCTGGCGATAGTCAGCCAACCGGCGCACCGCCCACCAGCCTGCCGCCTGTTGGTGGTGACGATGCCGTCACCTATTCACCCGATGATACTCCGGCCGCAACCCCCGAGCCGGCTGCCGTACCCGCACCGGCTGAACCCGATGTGGCCACTCCCCAAGTTGCTGCCCCCGCCCCAGGCAGCGACGATCTGTTAGGCATCAAACAGCAAGCGCTGCAACAGCTCTCGCCCCTACTTGGCCATCTAGACCAAACGCCGGAAGAAAAATTCCGCACCACCATGATGCTTATCCAAGCCTCGGACAACCAATCCCTTGTATCTGAAGCCTACGAAGCCGCACAAAAAATCACTGACGAAAAAGTCCGCGCCCAAGCCTTGCTAGATATCGTTAACGAAATAAATTACTTTACCCAACACTCCGAAGCTGCTTAAGGTAAGATCCTGTATGATTGATACGTGAGATTATCGCGTATCAATACCTTTTTGCTGGCCGCTATTGTGGTGGTGAATACATTTGTAATCATCACGCCACTAGTACCCACAGTTACGTTTTGGGTGCAACATATGGGCAGCAAGCGCGTACAGCAGCTGCATGTCCGGCTGCATGCATCGTCTGTCCCCGTTCCGGCCCAGAATCGGCTGGTTGTCCCATCTATGATGCTGGATGAGCCGATCAACGACAGCAAAGACCAGGCAACGCTACACAAAGGTCTGTGGCGCCTGCCCTATACCAGCAGCCCGGACAAACAAAGCAACACAGTTATTGTGGGCCACCGTTTTACGTACACCAATCCGCGCGGGTTATTTTACCACCTGGATAAAGTACGGGTGGGTGACGAAATTGGTGTGTTCTGGCAAGGTAAAAAATACTTATACAAAGTAAATCAGACCAAAACCGTGCCGCCCACCGCCGTAAATGTGGAAGCACCAACCGACCTCCCACAGCTTACCCTCTACACTTGTGCGCCGCTGTGGTGGCCCAAGGATCGGCTGGTGATTACTGCCGCATTGGAGGTAGGGCCATGAACGAAAAAAAGCGTTTTTGGATATTATTGGTGTTATTGGTCTTAAGTCTGGTATTGCTGTACTTGGCCGTGTCTAATGCCGGCCAAAATATTCCCATGCATTCGTAAGATTTACATTTGTTGGGCAGGCGGGGTGCTGTCGTCCCCAGGTTCTTCGTCGGCCTCAACCGTTTCGGTAACCACCTTGCTGGGGCGACGCCACCAGCGCACAACAAGTGCCACAAAAATGATCAAGCAGGCCAGCGTTACAATGCCAGCAATGGCAACGCCCGTATTAGTAAGTGATCCGCCGTTGTCAGCAGTGCTGCCAGTTGCCGTGGGACACCCTTCGTCATAGGTACAGCTGTTGTATGCACCTTCGCCATAATTGGCGGCAAATTGTGATATATAATATCTGGCCATGGTTTTAAAACTATCGTGCTTATGATACCATGAAATCGGTCATTACCATTAACGTACGAGCGAGGGAATAATTATGGGTAACTTTGCATTTCTGGACCTTGGCACGCCAGAATTAGTGTTGATCCTACTGATCGCACTCCTGTTGTTCGGTGGTCGCAAGCTGCCGGAGCTTTCCAAAAGCCTGGGGTCATCAATGCGTGAACTTCGTAAAGGCTTGAGCGAAGGCGACAATGAAAAGAATCAAAAGCAAAGCGAAGAAAAGGCTTCACGCGAGTCAGTCTCGTGAGGCAGCAAGCCGAAAACTTCCTTTCATAGAACATATACACGAACTGCGGAAACGGTTGTTTTATATAGCCGTTTCTATTGGTGTGTTTAGCGCAGCGGCGTATGGTGTCGAACACTATATTGTCAAGGCGCTGTTAAAGCCGGCCGAGGGCCAGGAGTTTATCTATACCTCACCCGGGGGTGGCATAGACTTTTTGTTTCGGGTATGTTTGTACACCGGCATTGCGGCCAGCGTGCCGGTTATTGTGTTTCAGCTGCTGCGTTACCTGGAGCCGCTGGTTAGGAAAGACCTGGTCCACTTTGCCGCACGCGGCAGTATTATTTCCGGCATATTAGCACTGGCTGGCATGGCTTTTGGGTATTTTATAGGCCTGCCCGCTGCCCTGCACTTTTTGCTGCACCAGTTCAAGACCGACCAAATCGAACCGTTGCTGACCATACAATCGTATATGTCGTTCGTACTGCTGTATATGCTGGGGTCAGCCATGCTGTTCCAACTGCCATTGATCCTTGTTTTTATTAACCGCATTAAGCCGCTCAAACCACAAAAATTACTCAAGTACGAGCGCTGGATTATTTTGGGCGCCTTTGTAGGCGGCGGTATTTTAAACCCCACACCCAGCATTATTGACCAGCTAATGTTGGCCGGCCCGATTATTGTAATGTACCAGGTGGGCGTGCTACTAATATGGCTTATAAATCGGCGGCATCGGCGGCCGCGCAAAGTCTCTACCCTGTTAAGCAAAGATGCTCAGCTGCAGGCCGAGCGCTTACAAAGCTTTCAGCAGGCACAAGCCGCGCTGCAGCAAACAGCACAGCGTTCGGCCGCATCGCCTTATGCGGCGTCCGATACCTCCCGCCCGGCAATCCAGATGACGGATGCCGAACAAAATCCTGCTTGACATATCCGTCCCGCCTAGCCTACAATTTTGGTTAAGGTTATTAAGATTAAAACTTAAAAATAAAAAACACTATGAAACAGCTTGAACACATCATGCAAAAAGAAATGACTCGTAAGGAGTTCTTGGCCACTTTGGGCTTTGGCATCGCCAGCTTGCTTGGGTTTTCGTCTATCATCCGGTTTATGTTTGGCCGCGACCACACCGGCCAACGTGCAACCCACGGCTACGGCGCCAGCTTCTACGGCAAATAATTAAATTGTCATCAAAAAACCCGGAATAAATCCGGGTTTTTTGATTCCGCTTTGGGGTGAGCAGTCCGCCAGCAACGGACGATGAGAGGGGTAAAGCCCCTCTCATAAGCAAGCGAAGCGCGGCGCTACATCATTCCCATGCCGCCCATGTCGGGGGCGCTTGGGGCGGGTGCAGCTTTTTCGGGTACTTCCACTACCAGCGCACCCATGGTCATGCTGGTGCCGGCAATGGATACCGAGTTTTGCAGGGCCTCTTTGGTTACACGGGCGGGGTCTACCACGCCTACGGCCTTAAGGTCTACCACCTTACTGGGGTCGTTAACGTTAACACCGTGCCCTGGCTTGGCGCCTCGAATTTGCGGCAGCCATTCGTCCGGATTTAGGCCGGCATTGGCTAGCAAAATGCGGAACGGCTGTTCCAGCGCTTTTTTGAGCACCATCTTGCCGGCAGCCACGGCAGCATCGTCGTCGTTGCTGGTAGTAATAGTGGCGCTCAGGTTAATGAGCGTTACCCCACCGCCAGGCACAATACCTTCGGCTAGTGCAGCTTTTACAGCCGCTACGGCGTCGTCCACGCGGAATTTCTTTTCTTCGATTTCGGTTTCAGTGGCACCGCCAACTTTAATAACGGCAACTTTGCCACTTAGGGCTGCACGGCGCTTTTCCAGCTGTTCGCGGTCGTATTCGCTGCTGGCTGCCCCAACTTGGGCGTTAATTTGCTTAATGCGGGCATTTACGTCGGCAGCAGACCCGGCACCTTCGATAATGGTGGTCTCGTCTTTGCTCACGATAACCTTGCGGGCAGAACCAAACATGTCCAGCTCGGCATTTTCAAACGTAATGCCGCGGTCCTCGCTAATTACTGTTGCGCCGGTTAGGATAGCAATGTCTTCCAGGATTTCGGTGCGACGGTCGCCGAAGGCAGGTGCCTTGACGGCTACAGTATTGAATACACCTTTCAGGCGGTTTAATACCAGGGTGGCCAGGGCTTCGCCCTCGACATCTTCGGCAATAAGCACCAGGTCTTTTTTGCCGCTTTGGGCAAGTTTTTCTAGTACGGGCAGGAATTCCTGAATGGAGCTGATTTTTTTATCAGTAATTACAATGGCGGGCTTGTCGTATACGGCCTCCATGCGGGCGGTGTCGGTTACCATATAAGTGCTGACAAAACCGCGGTCGAATGTAAAGCCCTCTACCACTTCGCTTTCCATTTCCAGGCCCTGGCCTTCTTCGACCGTGACCACACCATCGCGGCCCACTTTGTCCATGACTTCGGCAATCAGGTTGCCAATCTCGCTGTCACCGGCCGAAATAGTGGCTACTTCGGCAATGCGCTTTTTGTTAGCCGCAATGTCTTCGCGCATGCCGTCTAATTTAGCCAGCACATCGTGGGCGGCAGCTTCCAGCCCGCGGCGCAGCAGCATGGGGTTGTGGCCGGCAGCAATCAGCTTGTTGGCTTCGTTAAGGATGTGGTAGGTCAGTACAGTTACGGTGGTGGTACCATCGCCGGCTACGTCGTTCATCTTGCCAGCAGCCTGTTTGATCAGCTCGGCACCAACCTTGTAACCCAAGGTTTCGTCGTCTACATCACCCAGGTCTACACCCTTGGCTACTGTTACACCATCGTGCGTAACCGTTGGGCTGCCAAAACTTTTGCTAATAACCACGTTGCGGCCCTTTGGCCCCATGGTGGTTTTAACTGCGTCGTACAAAATTTGTGCACCGGCCAGCACGCGGCGGCGGGCATCGTCATCGTAAAATACTTTTTTTGCCATAGGGTTGTTCCTTCCTTCACTATGCCGAAACAAGTTCGGCATGACGGCCGCTAGGGGCCGTTATTTAACAGTTGCTAGAATATCTTCTTCTTTAACTAACAGGTATTCGTCACCGTCTACCTTAACTTCGGTGGGGCCATAGCTTTTGTAAATAACGCGGTCGCCTACCTTAACTTCTTTTACATTTTTGCCCACTGCCGCTACCTTGGCCACTTTGGGCTTTTCGGCAGCATTGCCGGGCAGGTACAGGCCGCTGGCAGTTTTACTAGGCGCGTCCTCGGCCGTAGCTACTACATAGTCGGCAAGCGGGTGCACTTTAATGCTCATAGGGGTTACTCCTCGTTTAAACTCTTTGAAAAGTAGAGAGTTAGCACTTTAGGTATGTGAGTGCCAACCCATCAGCACTCACTATACCCAAGCGCCAATTCCCCTGTCAAGTTGCTTTGTAAACCTTGAACTTCCGCTCTATTGCGGGTTGAGCCTCAGACAGCCTGCGGTAAATGGGCCCGTATGATAGGATCGTGTGCCGCGATATCATATACGACCGCCATTTGTGAGCCTAGCCTGTCTGTCCATTCCCCGCTTCCAAAATCTATACAATATAAATTCATACTCTCAGGGTCGACCAGAAGGTTCGGAGAAGACTTGTAGCCCGCAACCATATAGTTGTAATTATATTGTTTTGGATCCTCTTCAACGTGATCTTGAATGTATCTAGAAAAAGCCCCAAGATCAAGTGATGCGTCTACTTCGAATGTATCGCCTTGGCCCTCTACAATAGTGCGAGCCCGATTAAGTGTACGATGCATATTCCGTAAACGTAGCGCCAAACCATACATTTGACTGCGCAGGGCATCAGAATTGCGCTGGTCAGGTGTTAAGTCGCTAAGCATGAACTGGGGTACTCGCTGTTGTACGGAGTAGGGCTTAATGACCGTCTCACCATCTGGATTACGCTGCGAGCCTACAAAAAATGCCGTCTGTGGCACATACTCGCCCAGAAAAGTACGGAGCAAATGATATTTTTCTTTTTTAAAGCGAAGATCGTTATGGGCAGATTCGACGTCATAATAACGTGACTCGGGATTGGCTCTATTACCCGCCTTAACCACCAGGGGTCCGATAGCTTCAGCAGTTTCTGCCTGTCCCAGTGTATAAACGCGATTGTCTTTACCGGCTCCGATTTTGCGATCTAGGGGATAATGGAGAGGCAAACCAGTTGGCACACGACCGCTTTTATGCATAATCATACTCTAACATTTTTTCATAGATTGGTCAATATTACTCACCTCTGTTAAGATACATATTGTGAAAACATACAAAACTTCTGCGATATTAGTAGGCGTACCGCTTGATTTAGGCGCGGAGAACCTGGGCGTCAGCATGGGGGTCGACACATTTCGCTACCACCGCATAATCTCTAAACTGGAAGGCGCCGGATTGTCTGTAACAGATAAAGGGAATGTACTGGTCAAAGACCGTAAGGATGTACCTGTTAACAACCCACGTTTGCGCCATCTGGACGAAATTGTACGGGTCAGCAAAGAAACCGCCCGCATGGTTGAAAAAGCAGTAGCCAGCGGCAATAAAACTATTGTATTGGGTGGCGACCATTCTATTTGCTTAGGCGCTGTAGCAGGCGCCTCTGTTGCCCTGCAGGGCAAGCTGGGGTTGATATATTTTGATGCGCATGGCGATATGAATACACACGAAACCACAATGACCGGCAACATTCATGGCATGCATTTGGCCTCACTGCTGGGTTTTGGTGCGCCGCAATTGACGCAGGTGCATGGCAAACAGGTCAAAATTCAAAAAGAAAACTTACTACACATTGGCGGCAGCGATTTTGACCAAGCCGAGTTAGATTTGATAGCGCGCGAAGAACTACAGACATTTACTTTGTTTGATCTGTTATCGCACAACCTGGCTCCCCTATTCCCCATGATCGACGACCTGGCCAAACGCGTGGACAACATTTGGATTAGCCTGGACCTGGACGCCATCGACGCCCTGTACGCGCCCGGCGCCGGTATGCCGAACAAAAAGGGTCTGACCTACCGCGAAATTGCCACCATTGCCCAATATATTGGCCAAAAATGTAATGTAGTGGGCATAGACGTCGTAGAATATAACCCGCTACAAGACGAGCAAGGCAAAACTGCCGAACTGGCCATAGAACTCATCGCCACATTCTTTGGCGCATCCTACAGCTGGTACGCCAGCTACCTGGAAAAGAATAAGTTATAAACACAAGAAAATTCTTCTCACTGTCAGTTTACTCAAAAATTGGCATAAGTTTAACTTGAAGTTAAACTTTAAGTATGCAAACCATTACCGCTAAAGAATTACGCACCAATTTGGACAAGGTCGTTGCCCGGATACGAGCCGGCGAACGCATACGGGTTACTTACCGGTCTAAGCCAGCCTTCACGCTGGAACCAGAGCCTACCGATACTAACGAGCCGGAACCTGGCAGCCCCGAAGCTATTAAGCGCTTTGTCGCCTCGACCGAAGACCTGCGTAAACAAATCAAAAAACACCGTTTGGCCCCAACAAGTCTATCAAAGAGCTCTACCACGAAATGCTCGACAATGACTCCAAATATAAGTAGCCATACCTTCGATGAGCAATTTTGCAGACGCCAACATTCTGCTTGAAATATTACTGCCGGACAGATTAAAAGCTGCGGCTGCCAAGCAAGCACTGCTAGAGAGCACGAGGCTCAAAATCTCACCGCTGAGTGCTCACCTGTACGTACATTTTGGCAAAAAAGGCGATTTGCCAGTCGCCCAATATTAGTCGATACGAGTGCACAAACATGGGAACAGCCGAAGTAGCATGGGCAATTAAGTACCGGCAGAACGACGATTTTGAAGATGCGCTGCAAGTTGCGTGCGCGGTATTAGAAGGATGTAAGGAATTTATAACGCTTGATGCGCGGCTAGCCAACAGCTACGGCCGGTTTATCGAGATGCGCGTGCTTTGAGTGCTTTGCGGGCGGCGGCTAGCTCGTCCCAGGGGAATTCGACCACACGGTCGGGATTGTGATCGTCTTGCTGCAAGTGGCGCAACTCGGCAGCGCGCGGGCCGTTGCGTAATATGTCTTTTTCGTGGCCTTTGCCCAGCAGCAGTACAGTGTCGCCTGTGCGAGCACTGTTAATGGCAAACTGAATAGCCTGGGCGCGGTCGTGTACTAAAAACAGGTTTTTGCCGCGTTGCTTGCCAGCCGCTTCTGCTCCGGCAGCTATCTCGTCCATGATTGCCTGGCCGTCCATATCACGATCGTCTTCTTCGGTCACGACCACTTCGTCGGCGTACTGGCCAGCTAGCTTGCCCTGCACTGTCCGTTTGGCTTCGTCGCGGCGGCCGGCCGAGCCAAACATAACAATGAGCTTGCCCTTTACCACTGGCCGCAGATCTTTGAACAATTTTTCAAAGCTGTCCGGGGTGTGGGCATAGTCGACAATCACGCTAAAGTCCTGGCCTTGGTCTATGCGCGTCATGCGGCCTTCTACGCCCTCCAGGACGGCTATCCCCTGCTCTATTTGCTCTTTGCTTAGGCCCAATGCGTTGCCCACACCTACGGCGGCTAGCGAGTTATATACATTAAAGCTGCCCGGCAGCTGGCAGCGAATATGGTAGGTCATACCGTCTAACCTGGCTTCGTAACGCACGCCATCGGGCGACAGCTGCACCTTGCTGGCGCGCAGACTACCCTTGTGGATACCGTATAGCACAGGGTGTGCAATAGCTTTTGCAAAAATAGCCGCACTGGGATCGTCGGCATTAATAATACCGGTGCGCAAACCTTTGCGGTTGCGGTTGGTTTGGGTGAACATCATTTTTTTTGCATCCCGGTAGCGTTCGAATGTGCCATGGTAGTCCAGATGTTCGTGGGTAAGGTTGGTCAGTACTGCAACTTCGTACGGAATACCCCACACCCGGTGCTGCGCCAGTGCATGACTGGTGGTTTCCAATACTAGCCATTCTACCCCCTGGGCTTTTAGCTCTTTGATGCGCCTCAGCAACACGCCCGCACCTGGGGTGGTGGTATGTTCTACCTGCTGCTTAATATCCAGGCCGACACCATACGCCACAGTAGTCATTAATCCTACCTTGTACCCTGCCTCGTGCAACATACGGTGAATAATAAAACAGGTGCTGGTCTTGCCGTTCGTACCGGTAACCCCAATAACTTTCAGCCCGCGGGCTGGAAAGCCATGTTTGGCATTAAAGGCTATGGCCTCGCCCAGGTGACCATAAGGCTCAATCCGCTTAAATAACTGTTTGGGAACAACTTTTTTAACCAGGGTGCGCATGCCACAAAGTATACGAGGTTTGGCGGTTGGGCGCCAGACACCAAAAGACCCCCGCGTTTACTGCGGGGGTCTTTATTGCGACAACTACCTATTGCAAATTTTTGCTGGCTTCGACCACAGTGTCGGCGTGCTGTTTCAGCTCGCCCACCAAGGCTGTCAGCTCTTCGTTGTACATGGCTTCTTGGTTGGGGAAGCGGGCAGCTATCCAGGCCTTGGCCTGGTCGTCGCCTTTTTCTGAAGCGTGGGCAAAGGCTTTAAGTTCGTCATTGCTCAGCTCTTGCTGGATACGCACCCCCACACGCTTGTCTAATTGGGCGTGCAGACGCTCGGTAACCATAGCTTTGGTTTCGGGTGTTGCGTTTTCGAGCCCCAGCTGACGCAAGGCTGCCTCTTCGTCGAATGTAAAATTGAACATGTTTGTTTTCCTTTCGCTTAAGCTATGCAGGCTCTGTTTTTAGTGTACCACCCTTTAGGCGGCTAGCTCGTACTTGTCCTTGGTCTGTTCGGCCAGGATACGTACTACGTCTTCAACACTCCCCCGGACCCAAGCAGTACCGTTGGGGCCACGGTCACTGTGTATCATGTACTTCACGTGTTCTGGGTCGGATGTGTCCAGTTTGATATCGCCATCCTTTACCGCTTCGGCCAAGGCGTCTTTGAAGGCTTCGAGGTTGTTGGCAAACTTACCAGGCGCGTCAATGAAGACGTCGCGGGGGGTTTGGCCGATTTCGGCAGCCTTGGGGTCTACGTGCAGCTCAATGGGCTTGCTGGCTGTGGGAGCCGCTTCGGTAGTGTCGGCGTTAGTGCCAGGGTGATTACCCTGGTATTCTTCGTGCAAACGGGCAATGGCGGCTTTGGATTCGGCGCTCAGATGTAAGTGGCGGAAGCCAATAGTGGGCTTAGCGCCATCGATACCGGCATTAGCGTTGTAACCGTCGCCATTTTTGAACATAACTTTACGCAATTCTGGGTGGTGGCGCAGGAAGTTTATTTCCTTCTGGTCTGTAATACCAATCTTGGGGAAGAATTGGTTGGGACCATCGCCGCGGCCAACCGGTTCCCAGGTAAGCTTGGCCGCTTTTTCTGGGGTAGTTGTGACGGCCTTGTCCTTGGCGGCGGCTTTTTTATCAGCGGCGTCCGCATGCTTAGAGTTTTGCTCGTGAGCTTTGGTAGTGGCGTGATGCTGCGGTGTGCGGGTAGCGGCATGCGTGGCATCGTCGCTGGTGCCTACACCGGATTCGGGTGCAGGAGAAGTATTAGTCGAAGCATGAGGTGTCTCGATAGCGCTTGGGGTGCTGCTGGAAGTGGGGGTGTGGGTGGGGGTGTTTTCAATAGTGGATGAATTACCAGTGCCAAGAGTTGAACTGGTACCAAGGCTGGGTGCCTCGCTGGCAGCAGGCGTAGGAGTTGCGCTAGGGCTAACGCCCGCAACTTCGTGTGCATTGTGCACACCGCCACCACTACCAAGTACACCGGCATGGGCTACCTCGCTAGTAGCTGTGCCTGCAAAGGCGCGGGAAGCACCACCAAACTTATCTGCAATAACATCGTGCAGCTGCGAAGCCCCAAAAACACCAAACCCAGTAGCTACGGCGGCCACACCGGCCCGCACGCGGTTGCGGCGAGTGGTACGGTTAGCAGCGGTATTAAAGCCCGCTACCAAATCCTGCGTATTGAAACCTTGGGAATGGTTGCGCCCACGGGCTTGCTTAATAATTGCTTCGTTTTCAGCCTGAGCCTTCAGGGTCGTTTCACCCTTCTGTTGCAGCTTGGCAGAAGCAGCAGCCTTGGATACCCGGGCAGCACCGGCAGCACCGGCAGCCGCAGCAGTACCTGCAACAGTACCGGCCATACCTACAACGGCTAGGGTTGCAGCAGCACCGACACCGGCAGCAACGCCCACTTTCTTTAGGCGCCCTTTCCAACCCTGTTCAGACCACTCGGCCCACTTACGGCTTACGGCATTCAATTTTGCCTTAACACCAGTAACTGCGCTGCCATCGGCATTGCGGGCACCAGCCCGTACCAGGCGGTGATGTTCAACTCTTTCGGCCAGCTCTTGTGCTTCACCCTTAACTGCAACATCACTTTCGACAGTTGTACCGTCTGGATCAGTTGTTGTTTCTTTCGTAACAGTACCCAGCATACCCAGCACGCTCAATTCGCGAACGGTCTGGTCGTCTTCTTCAGGTGTACCACCCAAGCCTTGGCGTATTTCTGCGGCTGCAACAGCGCCACGGGCGTCAACGGCCATGCGGTAGTTTTGGCCGGCTTGTTCAACCTGCTCTTTTTTACCCCTGCGGAACGTAAAGGTGCTGCCGCTCCGGGCTGCTAACGCTTGCGCGTATTCATCGCGGGCCGCTTTAAGGTTTTCAGTCAATGCCTCAGCAGTCGCCTCTATATCATTGCCATTTGCCTCGTAGGCTCCAGTAAGGTGAGCTTCCAGCTGCCCGGCATAAGCTTCCGCGGTCTTTTGGGCTGCAGCCTCCCCTGCTGAAGGGGGAATAATTCGCTCTACTGGAGGTGCGGGGGCTATTGCTGGGCTTGTCATGGTGAAGTTTCTCCTTTTGTTTGTTATGGATAGATCTTTGGCAGGGATCTTGGTTAGAGCTAGTTGTTACTTATTACCTGTGCAGTAAATCATATTTAGCCATTTTTGTCAACAATTACTTAGCCGCTCTTTTGGTTTAACAAACGCTTATGCTACATCATTTTTTATATAGAAAACCCACGCAATTACGGGGGTTAGACACAGGTCCTGCTGTTTTTTGGTTACTGAGCCGGGCCGGGAATGTTGGTAGGGCTTACGCGAGGCACATTACGTGTCGGGTTGGTTTGCGGCACCAGCAACGCAGTGTCTGCCGGATCATGCGGTGCATCCGCAGGCAAGTGTGTGCCAGCGGGGATAGAGGGAGTGTGAATAAGCTGTTCTGCAGCGGGTTTTGGGGCGGTTACCACAACTGCTGCAGCCATTGCGCCCAAAGCAACTATGGCCGCAGAGACTGCCACCTTTTCTGGTACGCTCAATGCCTTTTCCCCGGTCAGGCTGGTGTCGGCTGGACGGTTGGGAAAAATTTCTGACCTTAGGGATGGCTTTTGGCGAGCAGGAGGGACGGGAGCGGGCACTCGTCGGAGAATTGGTAACCGAGGAATAGTTGGAATGTTTGCGCTAGGGTCAATTTCAGGAGCTATTGACATTGTGTTCGCATTATAATAAAAGTGACTAAAAGTCAATGTTAACTTCGTCACACTTCCCTGTTTAGTATTCAAAATGATAGACTAGGCACGATGACCATTTTGGGTATTGAATCTAGTTGCGACGAAACTGCTGCCGCTGTGGTGGTTGATGGCAAACGGCTGCTAAGTAATGCCGTGGCCAGTAGCATGGACATCCACATGCAGTACGGCGGCGTGGTGCCGGAGATCGCCGCCCGCAGTCACATTGAATCCATCACCCCCGTTATTCAGCAGGCATTGGATGATGCGCAAGTGGGTTGGAGCGGCATTGACGGCATTGCGGTTACGTATGGGGCGGGCTTGGGCGGCAGCCTGCTTATTGGCGTATTGGCGGCACGTACCTTGGCAATTATAAAAAGCAAACCCTTATATGCTATCAACCACGTAGAAGGGCACGTGTATGCCAATTTTTTAACCGGCACTGCCCTGCCCGGCTATGTACTGCCAAACGAACAGCCGCAGTTCCCTATGTTGGCCCTTATTGTCAGCGGCGGCCACAGCCAGCTGGCCCTGTTCCGTAACCATTTTGATTACACATTATTAGGACAAACCCAAGACGATGCCATCGGCGAAGCATTTGACAAAGTTGCCAAAATACTGGGGCTCCCCTACCCTGGCGGCCCCAGTATTGGGCGTAAAGCAATGCAAGGGAATCCGCAGGCCTTTGAACTACCTAAGGCAAGGATGAAGGAAAAATACGACTTTAGCTTTTCCGGCCTTAAAACGGCTGTGTTGCGGCTGGCGCAGGAACAAGTCGGCAAAGACTATATCCTACCCTCCAGCGCCCTGCCCGGGCTGCTCAACGAGGCCCAAAAAGCCAATATTGCCGCCAGCTTCCAACGGACTGCTATCGAAACCGTGGTGGACAAAACCGTACTAGCGTTTGCCGAGTTCCACCCCAAAAGCGTAGTTATCGCTGGTGGCGTGGCCGCCAGCCCGGAACTGCGCCGCCAGCTGGGACAGCGTTTGCCCATTCCCCTTGCCTATACAGACCCCAAATTATGCACCGACAATGGTGCCATGATCGCCGCCCTGGGATGTTTTAGGGCCACGTACAACCAGCCCGCAGCCGATCCGTACACTCTCGAAATCGCCCCTAATGTAAGCATGTGACCCCTGGCTCTCTTGTTGCTCTATGGCCGCAGGTTTGGTGAAATTGTGATTATAACCTCAACCTTTTTATTTTCAATGTTGACACCCTAGGCAACCTGCGTTACTTTAAGCGAGTCAAAAACAAAAACGGTTCGATAAAAAAGAAAAAGCACGAAGGTATTGCCTGCCAACCAACGGGCTGCACATTGCAAAAAGTGATCAAAAAACGAACAAAAAATGGTCAAGGTTTTGTGGTGGGCTTTCATACGAAAAGTCTTATTTGCGTTATACCTGGTTCCACGTGAATCCAGAGATGTATTTGCTTTATTTTCGTATTTTGTTCACTCGAATTATCTAACGTTTGCCTCAAAGCCAAGAACATAAAGCTCTCTTAGGGGCTAGTGCTGCACAATTTCAGGAGATAACAACCTCTGGCTTGCGCACTCCATCCGCGCTGCACAAGTAACACTTCCGCTCCGGTTGAGTTGCTTGTGGCTAAAACAGTGGTAAAGTGCTATGCTGGTATCTGTTATAACCTAATCTTTAAGGGGCAAACCAATGAAGCTACCCAAAGTGTACGAGCCCGCCGAATACGAGGCCGACATCTACGCCCTGTGGGAAAAATCCCACGCTTTTGCGCCGCGTAAAACAGGGGACAGCTATTCGGTTGTTGTCCCGCCCCCCAATGCCAACGGCAACCTGCATATCGGCCACGCACTGACCCTGGCGCTGCAGGACATTGCTGTGCGCTACCATCGGTTAAAAGGGGACTGCACCCTGTTTGTACCAGGTGCCGATCACGCTGGCTTTGAAACCCAGGTGGTATATGAAAAACAACTGGCCAAAGCAGGGAAGAGTCGTTTCGATTTTACGCGTGATGAACTGTACAAACACATCTGGGACTTCGTAGCCCAAAACCGCAGCAATTTTGAACAGCAGTTCCGCCGCCTGGGAGCCAGCGTAGACTGGGACCATTACACCTTTACCCTGGACCAAAAAATCGTGACGCGCGCCTACGCCACATTCAAAAAAATGTGGGACGAAGGGCTTATTTACCGCGGCGAGCGGTTAGTAAACTTTTGCACGTTCCATGGTACGGCATTTGCTGACATAGAGGTGGCGTACAAAGAAACTAAGGGCAAGTTGTGGTACATCCGCTACCCCCTCACCGACGGTGGCGGGGAAATTATCGTAGCCACCACCCGGCCGGAGACCATGCTGGGCGATGCGGCCGTGGCCGTACACCCCGACGACGCCCGCTACCGCGTATTTATTGGCAAAACCGTTAAGCTACCCCTGACCACCCGCGAAATCCCCATTATCGCCGATGATTTTGTCGACCAAGAATTTGGTACTGGTGCTGTAAAACTTACACCAGCCCACGACCCTAACGATTTTGATGCGGCCGAGCGCCACAGTCTGCCCAAAATAACGGTTATCGACCACGAAGGGAAGCTAACTGCCGAAGCGCCACAGGAATACCGCGGTCTGCCCGCCCTAGCGGCCCGCGAACAAGTAGTAGCCGACCTGGAAAAACAAGGGCTGATTTTAAAAACCGAGGATATTACCCACAATGTAGGCCATTGCTACAAGTGCGGCACCACGCTGCAACCTTTGCTGCGCGACCAGTGGTTTGTAGATATGCAGCCGCTCGCCAAGCAGGGAATTAAGGCGCTTAAAGCCAACGAAATTACCTTTTACCCCGAGAGTAAAAAAGATCAGCTTATCACCTACCTGGACCACTTGCGCGACTGGAACATCAGCCGTCAGATTGCCTGGGGTATCCCTATTCCAGCCTTCCAAAACGTGGATAACCCCGACGACTGGATCTACGACGAGCGCGTTGACCAAGAGATTATAGAGGTCGATGGCAAGACCTATCGCCGCGATCCGGATGTATTTGACACCTGGTTTAGCAGCAGCAGTTGGCCCTATGCCACGTTGGATTACCCCGACAGCGACGATTTTAAACATTTTTACCCCTTAAGCCTGATGGACACGGGCGGTGAAATTTTGTACCCCTGGGTCAGCCGTATGCTTATGCTGGGCTTGTACGTAACAGGGGAGATCCCATTCAAATCGGTGTATATCCACGGCTATGTGATGGCCGAAGACGGTGCCAAGATGAGCAAAAGCCTGGGGAACGTTATCGACCCCATGGGGGTTATCGACCAATACGGCTCAGACGCCCTGCGCATGGGCATTGTGGCCAGCCGCGCCCCGGGCATTAATCGTGGCTACGACCACCGCAAGGTAGAAGACGCCCGTAACTTTGCCAACAAGCTGTGGAACATTGCCCGTTACATTGAAGGTAGGGTAGGCGACACGCCCAAGCACAAAGCCAATGCAACGGCCGAAACCGATGTCGACCACTGGATCCTATCCAAACTAGGGCAGACAACCAAGGCTATGGCTAACGACCTGGACAATTACCGCTTTGCTGAAAGCTTCGAACGCTTGTACCACTTTGTGTGGGACGATGTGGCCGACTGGTATATCGAGGGCAGCAAGGCTGCCGAAAATCTGCCCTTGCTAGCATTTGTGCTGGAAAGCATCCTTAAACTGGCGCATCCGTTTGCGCCCTTTGTTACCGAAACCATTTGGCAGACCCTTAAGTGGGAGCCCGGACTGCTTATTACCAGCGACTGGCCCGAAATCCCCACCGCTACCGCTAATCGGGCGCAGGCATTCGAAGAGGTGCAAGCCATTATTGTCGAAACCCGCGCCATACTCAAAAATCTCGACCTTAAAGAGGTGGACATATTCTGCATCGGCGTTCCGGTACTGCAGGCAAATGCGCCGCTTATTAAACGCCTGGCGCATATAGGGCAGATTCATCTCAAAACACCCGGTGTTCCCAGCGGCCTTAAACTTACCAAGACCAGCTACAACATTTGGCTGGATATATCCCCGGACGTAGCCCGGCGCTATGCCAAGAAACTCGACCAACAGCAACTTGCCGAACGCATTACTGTTGAGCGGCTTGAAAAACGACTGGCCAACAAGCACTACACTCACCAGGCGCCCGAACATGTGGTAGCTCAGACTCGCCAGCAGCTCGATGACGCCAAGCTCCGCTTGCAAGCCTTTGAAGCCGAAGCAGCCCGCTTCAAAGCAGACTAGACAGCAATACCGAAACAGATTCGGCATGTCAGGGCAGTTAGGCCTTACTAATTGGCCGGTTCAAGTGCTTCGCGGATACGTTTAGCAGATTCTTCGGGGCGGTAATCGTCGAACCACATGACGTGCCAGCCCAATTTTTCGGCTGGCATAAGATTGCTGGGTGTGTCGTCTACCAGCAAGATCTCGGACGGCTGGTGGCGGGAACGTTCGGTTGCTAATTCGTATATGGCCGCTTCCGGTTTGACCAGTTTAACTACCGATGAATCAATTATGGCGTCGTAGTGGACATCTGGTAGCATTTTTTTATCGCGTAAAGCGTCTATAAAGCCAGGCATGATATTGCTGAGCAATCCCACGTGGTAATTATCGGCAGCCCACTGTACCAGCTGGTGCATACCAGTAATGGGTTCTACGGCACTGAGGTAATAATCTAGCCAGTTGATAGGCGGGAGTTTCACATACTCGGCAAAGGCCTGGTTTAGTTCGTGCAGGGTCAGCTCGCCCCGGCAAGCTTGGTCGTTATAGTGCCAAAAGGCTGTTTCGATAGCGCCCTCGGACACGCCCGTATCGGCAGCCATAAGGGTAAATGCTCGCTGAAAAAAGTGCACTAAGCAACCATTAATATCAAAATACACAAACGCTACACCGCTTTGGGAGTGCTTTTTTTTGCTGGCGCGGCCGGGCGCGGGTACACCCAGCAGCTCATCCAGCCCCACATTAAGCGCAGCGGCGATGTTTTGAATCGTAAAGATAGAGGGCGATTTAATAGCGCCACGCTCAATCTTGGTAAGCGTAGAGTAACTTAAGTCGGCTTGCTGACACAATGCTTGTTGCGTCAGTCCAGCATGCATACGCGCAGCCTGCAGGCGTTTGCCCAACCCTATCTCATCCATGGCCATATCATACCAGCTCGCCGTCGTATCGCCAAACTAACTAGCACCAAACGGCCAGTGGGATACCAAAGGGAATAGAACAATGTAGATGGCAGTGTATACTAAGCATATGCACTTTGCGCGTAAAGCGGCGCTGTTGTTTGTAACCGGTCTGCTGCCACTGACACTTTTTAGTTTTGGGCTGTTTTTGAGCCTCAGAATGGTATTTGGCACACCCCACCCCATCGAAAGTGCATTGGAGCGCAGCGATATTTACAGCGTTGCAGTGCAGGACGCCCTTAAGCAGGCCCAACAAAAAGAGCCTGCCAGCAGCGATGTGCCGCTGACCCGGCCGGAAATACAGGCTGCTATCCAAAAAGCTTTTCCGCCCCAATTGTTGCAGCAAAACACCACGCACTTTCTGGACAGTACCTATGCCTGGCTGCAGGGTAAGGATAAAAATCTAAGCTTTACCATCGATCTTACCCAGGCCAAAGTTAACCTTGCCAATTACATGGGCGATTATGTGGCCCAACGCGTAACCCAGCTGCCGCAATGCACCTCGGTGGCCCAGCTAAGCGGTACGGTCGACCCATATAACGCGACTTGCGTGCCCAAAGGCTTCGACACCAACATCGCGGTCCTGCAGGCCAAGCAGGACATTTTAAGTAACAAGGGCTTTTTAGAAAACCCAGTACTTACCGCCAGTACCATCAAAAACGACCAGGGTGAAACCTTGCAACAACAGCTAGAGGCCGGGCCGCGGGCATACAAGCGCGTCATGACCGGCATCGTCAGCCTGGGTATATTAGCCGCAGCATTGGGTGTGGCAGCAGTATTCTTGCACGACAGCCGCAGGGCAGGACTCAAGCGAGTTAGCATCATCGCAATCGTTGTTGGGCTAAGCAGTGCCCTCGTAGCATTTGCCGCTAGCTTGGCTGCGCAGCGCATCAGTGACAAAGTGGCAGCATCGTATAGTAATAACGGCCTGCAATCAAAAATGGCAGATATTGTACAGCTGCTGGTTAACGATGTACGTGCGTGGTGGTTGGGATTTGGCATAACACTGGCCCTGCTGGGTGTCGGCATATTGGTTGCACTGACATTGACCAGAAATAACGCACAGGTGCACGCAAAAAGCCCGGAACCGTCAAACGCTAAGCCGTCGGCTGAAGCAGGGGATCATCCCGAACAACCTGCGAAAAGCTCGTAAGTACGCGATCCGCCCGTGCCGCCACATTGGGCCGGTTAACGTTTTCGCAAAAGGCCCAAAATTCGTCAGCCTGGCCGCGGGCTTTGATTTCGTAGTCCGTATAGCCGTCGCCAATCACAATCACCGGACGGGGCAGTTGCAAATCGGCAACCTGCAGAACCTTGCCACCTGCACGGCTGGTATGGCGGCTTGTATCGTGGCCTACAATGTCTCCATCGGCGTTTAGCTCAAAAGCATTGGCTAGTACATGGTCGGCCGGCAAACCCAAGCGAGCCACTACTGGCACAATAAACTCTTCGAACCCGCCCGAAAGCACATAGATGCGGCTGGCATTATATGTTAACCACGCACGATGTTCCCATACCGACGGTGTTATTTGGTGCAATAAGTGATCTTTCAATTCTGCCAGATGATACTTGTTGGGCTTGAACAGTTCCAGCCGCTGCCGTAAGGCCTGATCGACAGGTATGTGGCCGGCCATGGCATGGTCAGTTAATGCTTGCAAACGGTCCATAACCGCCGCACGGTCCGGCTGGCCGCGCAAAGCAATTCGCGCCAGCTCCTCCAGCCCCTCAACGCGAACGATGGTACTGTCAAAATCAATAATATATGTTGGCTGCTGCATAAAAAATGAGACGCACGGTTGTGCGCTGGTTTACGTAGTAAAGTGTAACCGCTTTAGGTGCGTGGGGCAACCCTGGTAATACCAGCTTAGGAGAATATTAGTTTCAGGGCTTCGTAACGAGGCAAGACTTGCTGTTTTACATCATTAAAAAACAGCTTCTTTGTAAAGTCTTTTTCCATTTTTCCCAGCATCCAATGCTTGAACACTTCGTAATCATCCTGCGGGCCGTAGTGCCGCCAACAAAATAACGGATAGAAGTCGGTCAGAAAGTGGGCAGCACCATCTGCGGTGGCCATTACTTTGCCTTCAAGGGCTGTAGGTATGAGCTGCTTGCAGCTATGCGGTTTTATAACTTCATTAACCACAAACGTGGTTTCGTCTTCATTAAAGCCACTTTTCCGTAGTAGCCCATCGGCCAAAGCAAGGCTTTTCGCTTCGTGCTCGGGATTTCGTCGTGCCATTACCGCATCGGCAATATCGTGCAGTAACGCGCCGGCGACCGCAAGTTCAATATTGGCATGGTGTGTTGCGGCTATTTTTTCAGTATGTTCAGCAACAAAAAGCACGTGGTTGGGATAGCTCCAGTCAATCCATACATCGGCTTCAGGATGGCCAGCGGTATAAAGTGTTTCGACATTCTGTCGTAGGGTATCTAATTTCTGCATGATTTAACCATATCATCTCAAGATAAAAATCTCTAAAGAGGCTGTTTAAACCATAGTACGGCGTTTTGGTACACCCGGCAGGATTTGAACCTACGACCTTTGGCTCCGCAAGCCAACGCTCTATCCAGCTGAGCTACGGGTGCATATAGTTTGCGCAAAAAACGCATGATGAGCTTATGAATGCACTACAGGGTGCACACCTGTTGTCCGGGTGCTCACCAACCGCTCGAACAACAGGGGTAATTTTAGCACGTCCGAAGGGTTTTGGCTAGGGGTAGAGAACTGATACAATAATTGCGTCTGGAGAGGTGCAAGAGTGGTTGAATTGGACGGTCTCGAAAACCGTTGTGCGGGCAACCGCACCGAGGGTTCGAATCCCTCTCTCTCCGCCAAACTGAAAAGCCGGTGAAAAGCCGGCTCTTTAGTTTGGCGGAGAATAAGGACTTCCTCTGAGGAATGATCGTGAATCATGAAACTCTCCACCGACTATATAGAGTAGCCCCAAACTAAAACCGAATACGATGCATAAAACGCTCTAAAGCGTCGGGTTGGCGGTGGTCTATGGGTAACCGCAGCGACAGGGCCTGCAAAACTTTTTCTTCGTCTTCGGGGGCAAAATAAATATTCAGGGAGAGGGCAAAACGCCGCAGTGGCAGCAGCATGACGCTAGAAAACGGTCCTTCGTCTATCACTACAAAAGCCCTAAAATTACTATAGGGATAGGCCTTGGTACCCACATACAATCCCTGGTCGTCCAGATGATACTGCAGTACCCGGGGCTTACGGGCGGCAACCACCCCAAACAAAAAACCGACAAAAATTACAATGGCGGCCGAAATTTCGTCACGCGTAAGAAGGTACACTATGCCGGCAAGAGCCAGAGCTACCAGGGCCAGGGCCCCGTACCAGCCAGCGCCCTTTTCGTGAGCGATAAATTCAGATGCCGTCCAGCTTGCTTCAGGGGTATCAAATTGTGGTGCGGCTTGCGCCACCGGTGCCTGTTCGTCATTCGGTGCAAATTCCCTTTGGCCAGCGGGTTGTTGATTGTCCCCATTCATACTATGGGCTATTGTACACTGGAATTTATAATTAGGGGAAGGGGATTTAGACCAACATTACTGGGACAGTCAACAGTCATATCGCGTATACATTGACAAATAACAAAAACAGTGTATAAACATTAATTATGTCAACTTCGGCTGATTGGCGCGAACGGGTACATTTTTTTGATCAGACTATTGATGAGCTACGAACGAACCTTGTCCATCATCCGTTGTTACTCCGTACCCTTAGCCACCTTGCTATACTAGATCGCTTGGATTCGATCTATTTAGCTAATACCTTGAATGGCCGCATTGTTATACCCGGAAAATACCGCGACACCGAAAGCCTGCCTGTTGCCATTATCCGGCCGGGCGAAAACGCCCAAGCAACCGGAGACTTCGCCAGCCAAACACCTAAACAGCGTGAAAATAGCGGTAAATGGCTAAGCCTAATTTATAAAGTTCAGGATCCACCTGTTCACGAAATGATGGCCGATGTTCCTTGCTCCTTTCAGGGGGCAACCGATGCTGCGGTTAAGGCTTCGCCTCGTCCAGGTCTTAACTTAAGCATGGAGCCCACCATGGGCGGCTCAATGAACCATACGGTTACTACTTGTACTCTTAATCCCGACTTTTTCGCCCCAGTAGAGCAGACTCACACTATAAAAGTAGCACAGAGACCCATTGTAGCCCTTTTGATGGATCCGGATAATCCCCACAATTTGGCCAAAGCACCGGCCACACTGCTTCACGAGGTGGTACATGTTAAAAATGCAGAGACATATCCGCTACAACCAGCGAATCCCACGACAATGCAGCAAAACAATGCACTTAATGAATATGAAGCCCGCACAACCGCTGGATTATATGAGATAGATTTACATAGCGCAGGCCATCCAACATATGCCGACCCCAACGTTGGACGAATGGAAAACTGGGCTGTTGCCTATCACACGAGGCAAGCTCTGGATAGGCTGCCGCCCGAAGAGCATGCCGACGCCCTAATTGGCCTCCTTAATACAATCCAAAATCAGTAGAGTATTGGACAAATACCTAGTGCATGCACTAGGCTAGTTATCAATATCGTCTCACTCGTACCGGCATGTGGCGTCAGGATAATAACCGTGTCTTTCCTTAGCGGCGTAAAAGAGGTAAAATAGAACATCAGTACGGAGAGGTACCCAAGTGGCTGAAGGGGACGGTTTGCTAAATCGTTAGGGGGGAGCAATCTCCCGCGAGGGTTCGAATCCCTCTCTCTCCGCCAAAGTAAAAACCATCTGCCGAAGGTAGGTGGTTTTTACTTTGGCTACAATGACAGTGCATTCGAACCCAGAAAACCACAGTTTTGGCTTTTCTGTAGCTTTAGGATGTATTGCTAAGTTGAAGAGTGATGTGCGCTCCACCGAACCCCGTGGGTCACATCCGCTTCGCGTCTGCCCGTGAGTTCCCTCCGTCCATAAAAAATAGCGACCAGCGGTCGCTATTTTTTGGCGGAAGGGGTGGGATTCGAACCCACGGTACCGTTGCCGGCACTCCTGTTTTCAAGACAGGTGCACTCGACCACTATGCGACCCTTCCATAACAGGGGTAATTATACCCTTATATGCTGCCTACGGCAATCACGCCTGTGCAAATACGGCGCCATATACCTGCCGTGCGCCAGCGGCTTTTAAGGTAAGTGCTGCTGCTTCGAGCGTAGCGCCCGTTGTAAGTACATCATCGATAAGTAAAATATCGGCCTGGTGGATACGGCGCGGCCGCAGTGCGCGGAACGCGCCCTCCATTTGTTTGCGCCGCGTGCCGCCACCCCGGCCCAGCTGGCGCTGCTGTCCGGTACGGGCAAGCAAGGGAATCGCCGGGCTAGAAAGTAGGCGGGCTATCCCGTTACTCATTAACTGCGCCTGGTCATAACCACGCTTGCGAACCCGATCGGTTGCCGTAGGCACATGCGTTACCAGTAAGCCGGCAGGCAATTGTATTGCCATGGCCTGCGCTATGTCGGCTGCCGTGCTTTGGGCACGTCCGAATTTAAGGGCGTGAATACTTTCTTTAGCAAGACCGCCATAGGCGGTTGTCACCCATACATTTTTCAGGGCTGAACTGCGGCGACAGCGCATGCATGTCTGAAAGTTCTTACTCAAACAGCCACAGCGGTAGCAGCGCGAGGGCACTTGCTCCAGGGATGCTATACACACCGTACACAATACCGAGCCTTCCATCTGGCAGCCTATACAGTAGTGCGGCGCAATTGTGCTTATGATATACTCTATTACGTTCATCGTTGTGTTTATTGTGTTGTAAATAATGTTTTTTGCAGTTGCAAGATAATTATTGCCTAAGCTATAATGATGATAATACAAAAAGAGTGTAGCGAATAATTAATTCCCGGAGGGTAACAACATATGGCGCGACGCAATCAACGCGACGACGACCTGCTGATGGAAGAGGACGAACTGACTGCCGCCTTTTTGGGCGACGACGATCAAGCAGTTCCTGCCGATCCCGTAGCAGCAGCCGGCCCGCAACAACCAGCAGTCGCTTCCGATGAGTGGGACGAGAGCGAAGACCTACCAGGCCAACTGGCCGTAGACGTATACGAGACTCGCGAAAAATTGGTGGTAAAAGCGCGTACCGCAGGGGTCAACAAGGGCGACCTAGACGTTAGTATTTCTGACAACACACTGAGTATCCGTGGAACCTTGTCCGCCGGTAACGAAGACGACGTCGAAAACTACTTTGTACAAGAATGCTATTGGGGGGAGTTCTCGCGTAGCATTGCATTGCCAGTCCCGGTCAAAGAAGAAGAAATCGAAGCAGTCCTGAAGGATGGGGTACTAACCATCAGCTTTGCCAAGGTCAAGCAAGACACAGTCAAAAAGATTCAAGTACTGTAGTACTTATCTACAAAAAGACACTGCGCCATTTTGCCGGTGTCTTTTGTTTTTCATATAGCGCCGCTGGAAGGCAACAAAAAACCGCTCATATTAGAGCGGTTTTTTGCATTAATCCTAGTGTTTAGGCGGTCGTTTCGACTGCTTTGTCCAGAACAAATCGGACGATAAACTGGGCAAGCGCCACAATAATCAACCCGACAACCGCAAAGATAATGGTATTCTTGGCTGCCGATACGTTACCGGAGTCACCACCGGAAGTAATGTATTTAAAACCACCGTAGATGATCATAATTACGGCCACAATACCCACGATGGCCGAAAAAATGTTAACGATAAATGTAATGAGCTTGGTTATGCCACTGGTGCCTGAACTTGTTTGAGCACACCCGTCGCTCGTCAACTTAAGCTCGGTACCTCCACACAAGTTACCTTGGAGTTCTGTTGCTGCGGCGAATGCCGTCACTGGTACCAGTACGGGAACCGCCACCAATCCTAAACTTACCGCGACAACTGCTAATTTTTTGCGCAATGACTGCAACATTTTTAACTTTCCTTTCTTAACGATACTGCTTACTTTTATAGCACTCTGAAACTTTATTTACAATACCTGAAATACAACGGGCGGACGTGCCGCTTTAGCCAGTGGCCCCTGATTTTGCCAACACAAAGCGGACAATAAACTGGGCCATAGCCACGACAACCAGCCCGACCACGGCATACACCAATGTGTTGCGGGCAGTATGGACGGCATTGCCGTCGCCCTGGGAGGTTATGTATTTAAAGCCGGAAACAATGATCATAACAATGGCGGCTATTCCTACGATGGCCGAAAACAGGTTAATAAGATTTTTTATCGTGGTTTGCAGCGACGATTGCCCGCCACAGCCAACCCCGCCTAATTGGCCAATGCCAGCACATGCATCGGCATGCGAAGTACTGCTGCCAATAACTACAGGACCAGGAACATACACGGACGCAGCCGACGCCGCAGGCGTTATCCCTGCAACAAATACGCCGGCAGCCAGGGCCAGGGCAAAAAAGGTGTGTTTATTTTTTTGTACAAATTGTGCAAGCATAGAAACCATACCTTTTAATATACACTATGCAATTCTATTCAGAACAAGTACGACAATTGCCTGCGACAAGGCTGTAACTGCCAAACCGATAGCCGCATATATAACACCTTGACGCCCTTTGCTAAAGTTGCCCGGGTCGCCGCTTGCCGTTATCATGCGCAAGCCGCCCACAATCACCATAATTACCGCGGCTATGCCGGTAATAACCGAGAGCACGTTCAACACAACCTTCATGGTGGCAATAATAGGATTGGTGCTGGTTGGCCTGGCATCCCTACATACATCGGTATTGGCTGCCGCGCCGCTGCAAGTGTCGGTAAAAATGTTTACTGCCCCTGCAGTGCCGGGCAGGGCCATAACTGGGAACAACAGGGAAGCGGCCATACATAGGGCGACCAGCTTTTTACGCATTATAATATCCCCCGAATGGCAAACGTTACGATAGCTTCGGCACTTAACGCAATTGCCAACCCGACCAGCGCATACACAATAGTTTGGCGTGCTTTGGCGATTTCCTGCGGGTCACCATCTGCCGTAATAAAGCGCAGACCAGCCAAGACAATTAAGATAACCGCCAGCACCCCAATAATCCCGAATACAAGCTGCAAAATAACCTGCAGGTTGGCTGTATTGGCACTTACTTTTGGCAACCCGGTGTCACACTGGCTGCCGCTACCACAGCGAGCCTGGGCAGTGGCAACAAGCTGCAGGGCTGTAGTGATTAGGCCGCCCGCTATCATTTGAATCTCCCGGCTATAAAGGCAACAACCGTGGCAGCCAATATGGCAATAACCAGGCCGATAATGGCGTTGAGTATCGTCTGGCGAGCCTTAGTGGTTGCCCCCGGATCACCCTGGCTGGAGATGAATTGAATACCGCCCCATATAACTAAAGCTACCGCAAATAGGGCAACCAGGCGGAGTAAATCTTCGATAATTGCAGCCAGGATCAGCCAAAGGTCGCTAAGGCCGGAAAGTTGGGGTGTACACAAATGGGTGTTGGGATCGGGGGTACCATTCAAGTACTTGTACCATTTTGGGAAGCCTAAAAAATCGCCGCCGGGGCACGCCGCGCCAAAGCGCGTCAAGAGTTCGGTTATCATGTAAAGAATCCTCCGGGGATAACAAAGTTAAGCAGTGCAAAGCCAAATATATACACTAACAAAGCAACCACGGTGTTAACAATTCTGTCAACTGCCTTAGCTGTGGCCCCGGGGTCGCCGCGCGACAGCGTGTATTGGATGCCGGCCCATATTAATGAGGCGATTATGACCAGCCCCACACCCAGCGACAGAAAACGGATGACCCCAAACAGCATATCGGTCAACGGATTGCCAGTGCCAGTACATCCTATATTAATACTGGTGGTTACCCGTTGATTAGCGCCACCGCACTGGGCTGCATAGACCGACAGGGGGACAACCGTAATAGCAAGCGCGACCATAGCGGACAGTATATGTAGTCGTTGTTTCATGCTGAGTCTAACTATAGTATCGATTGCACGATGCCACAAGCTGCTCGTGCACAGCCACATTCATGTTGTGCCAAGTATGTAGACGCACTATACTAGGATGCGTAAGCTAGACGTTTTATATGGTAATAAAAAGACTCTCGCAAAAGCACCGTACACGTATATTTACGCTTCTGTTTGGTGCGTTGCTTGTTTTCCCCTTGGCCGCTGGCACTCAAAAAGCCCTTGCAGCCGTGCCCGGCGTTACAAGTTTGTCGCGCTCCGATGCCAATACCATCGGCGTAACCACAAGTGTTAATAATGTACCGGCGCCAGGCAATGTTTTAAAGGCTAGCGACGGTAAATCATTTAGTGGCAATATTGTGGTATTTCGTGAACCTCTTTCGGTTACCGAATCGTTTTGTTTTGTACCAGTAAAGGCAGCACTTACCGAATCGACTAACCTGGCCGGTCAAAAATCACTGAGCGCCAAACTAACGGCGGATACCGCGTCTGCCACTACAACCATACAAGGACCGCCCAGCAATACGGGCGTAGGCTTTGTTATTGTAAACAAATGTTCCGGTGCCCAAATAAATCAATACAACAACCAGACAGTGAATGTGCTTGATGCCTGTCTGAATGGTTGTGTGGGCGGCGGCACAAGCGACAGGGAAGGCGACGAGCACGAAACCAATCCCACCTGCGAAACGTCGCCGGGCGCCGGCCCGCTCAGCTGGATTTTGTGCGGGATCTACAATACTGTTGCCGATTCTACCGACTGGATCTATAGCAACGGCATCCAACCCTTGCTGCGCATGAAGCCCATCCCCATCAGTGATACCGGCAGCAACAAAGTGGTGTTCGAGCTATGGTCCGCCTTCCGCCTATATGGCGATATCTTTTTGGTCATTGCCCTGCTGGTTATTGTGTTCGGCCAAGCCATTGGCGGCGGGGTGGTGGAAGCCTATACCGCGCGCAAGGCCTTGCCCCGTTTACTCATGGCAGCCATTCTTATTAACATATCTATCTATATTGTAGCGTTTGCCGTGGATGCCACTAACGTTGTTGGCGGCGGCTTGGGACAAATAATGACCGCACCCCTTACCGATACGGGCAAATTTAATATCCGGCTCGATCTTAGCGAACAGGCCACCTCGCTGGGTGTAGGTGGCGCGGCCCTTATCGGTGCCGGACTGGCGGGTGTTATATCATTAGGTAGCTTGGCTTCCGCACTGCCGTTCCTACTACTGTTTGCGGTATTGCCGTTATTCCTGGGGTTACTGGCCATACTTATTACCCTGATCGTGCGCCAAGCATTAATTATTTTGCTGGTTATTGTATCGCCCGTGGCCTTTGCCCTGTGGTGTTTACCTAATACCGAAAAATACTTTGGCCAATGGTGGGAGCTATTATTTCGGGCCTTACTGATATATCCTATGATTGTAGCCTTGTTCGCTATTGCAGATTTAATGTCGGTAATTTTTGGGAGCTAATGCTATGGCATTGTGGGAAAACTTAGAACCAGTACTTGAGCTTGCAGCCCCTGGGTTTGTATTGCTGTACGGTACTAAATATGCCATCGAAAGAGCCCGCGGACCGTTAGGCTTTACCTTTGGAAAAACAAGTGAAGTGGGCGAACGGGGACGCAAATTGGCCATGGGCTCGGAACATGACCCCAAAAGCTGGCAAAACATGGCCCGTACGAACTTCCGGCGCGGCCGGTTGCGCAGGCGCGAGGCGGTCATTGGCACCATGAATAAACGAGAGCTAGAAATTGGTAAAGGCCAGGAGGGCAAACTAAGCCTTAAGCAAAGGGCCCAGCGCAGGGTATACTCCACTGCCGCGCGCGCCGTGGGGTACGGGGACTACGAAGGCGCCATATCGGAAGCCAACAAATCCGAGGCCGAACGTATTGCCACCCACCAAACCTATGGCCCGGACAGCACGGTTCGCGCCCAATGGGCCTACGAAAAAGACGGGCGTTACTATAACTATGCCACAGGCCAAGAAATGGCCACGGCAGATGTCAAGATGGCCCGCCGCGTATCTGGTAAAAACCTGTCCGCCCTGCAAGAATCTTTGTCATACGAAATGACCAAGGCCGACAACGACGAAACATACGGCAAGCTTATGTCCCGGTACATGGACCGCGCCCAAGAACTTGGCTTATCCGAAGACGAAGCGAATGGCGTATGGATTGGTCCAGCCTTTAAAAACAAAACGATGCGCCTGGAACAAAAAGCCCGCAAATTCAAAAAAGGTGCCGATGGCAAGTTCTATGACGCTGGCATTAATTACGATTCGTTCTCGTCCGAAGCAGCTAATAAGTTCAAACAATACGACTACAGCGGCATTCAATCTTCTACCTTCGGAGCCATGGGGGATGACATTAAAGTACTTGCCCAAAAGAACCCTGCGCAGCTGAACGCCAAAGAACTTACCAGAATGCAGCACTACTACCATGCCCTAACAAACCTGGAAGCCCCGACCATGATGCCTGGCGGCGATGGCGGTACGCCCGGCGGTGTGCCGGCTGGTGCGCGAGCTGCAAGCTTTGGGGGTAGCGGTGTAAGCAGTGCCCAGGCCAAAGAAGCTATGTCACTTATTAAGGACGCCGCCCAATACGACAGCCGCATTACACAGTTGCCTTCGTATGCCGGTATGAGCGGCCCTGTAGCTTACCAGGAAGCTCGCAGCGACTACGGTAAAGCGGCCTAGCCTATACGCTATTTGACACTGACAAAAAATTTGGCTATAAGAATCTGTATGGTTGATCCCGGTCTATTTTTGGTCCAAAGAAGTCATGAGCTTGCAGCAGAAGCACACCGACGCGCCCATATCCCGGTCCTGCCGGCAGCGCAGGCAATAGCCGAGCGTGAGGACAATATACTCAAACTTACCGCATATATTGCCGAACAGTTGCGGAAAAAGCGCATAGATCCCGGCATAGTAGTGCACACCCAGGTGCGGTACGAGCACATGTCGGCAACAGGCATCACGGAAGCGACAGCTATGATACATGATGAAAAGCCTGGCGATGCGGTAATTGGTAGTGCATGGGAAATAGCGCGCATAGGTGATTCGGCACCGGGCCAAAGCCCTTACCGCAGGCCCCCTTTGTTACAGCGCGGCATTGGCATTTTAGCAACCGCCGGAGCCGAAGATCTTGTACGCTATAAACGGGCGCGTAACGGTACGTATTATATAAGTGACGAGGATGGCAGTCCGGATGGCAGGTTCGACCCCGACCGGGCCCAAGGGCCGACATGCATCGATACAGAGCTCCCGGACCGAAAAAACCCCGAGCTCGTAACGCAGGCCCACCAGGAACTGGGGCTTGTCATACCACCTACTGATTCAGAAAGTGCGCTGGGTATATTCCGACGGTTTTCTAAAGTCTTAACGATAGAAAACTTGCTTACAGAATACGCCGGTCGCATGGGACTTATACCAAACGATCAAACCCAGGCCTAAATTAGGGACTAAACGCGTGCTTGGTATTCAGCACGCACGCCTATTCGGGTATACTAAAATCAGATGGCAACATACAAGGTTATCCAGGATATTGAGGCCGAGGACAAACTGATTGGGCCTTTGAGCTTCCGGCAGTTTGTATATGCCGGCATTTGCGCGCTGTGTTTATACCTAAGCTTTTTGCTCATTAGCAAAGGCGCGGCATTCGTAGCAGTGGTATTTTTGCCCGTTATATTACTGAGCGGCTTTTTTGCTTTCCCATGGGGCAGGGACCAACCAACCGAAGTTTGGGCACTAGCGCGTATTCGTTTTATGTTAAAACCCCGGCGGCGTATTTGGAACCAAAGTGGCGTCAAAGAGTTGGTAACTATTACCGCACCCAAGCAGTTGGGAACAAATTATACGAATGGCTTAACCCAAACCGAGGTACAAAGCCGCCTGCGCGCCCTGGCCGATACCATTGACAGCCGCGGCTGGGTAGTCAAAAATGCCAATCTAAACCTGTACGGCCAACCTGAATTAGTTATGGGCGAACCGGCTTCCGATCGTCTGGTTGCTGTCGAAAGCCTGCCGCGGGGTGTATCCAATGTAGAGGTACTGCCATCCGACGACATGATGGACGAACACAACAGTCCGGTCGCCCGGCAGTTTGATTCCATGATACAGACCTCGGCCAAAAATCATCGCCAACAAATCTTAGACCGTCTGCAGGGCAAACAACTAAGCCCGTCGCCAGCCCAGCAGCAACAGCCGACGCCGGCGTCTAACAACACTGCCCCGGCCAATAATTACTGGTTCCTGAACCCGCCATCGCGCAGCGCAACCAGCGCACCGCAAGATGCCGTAACATTCAATGCGCAGGTTGTGGCACCTGGCGCGCAGGTCACAGGCCTGCCGGCGCCCATGCCGGGCACCCCCACCAGCGACGAAGAAGCGCTGCTGCAGCAGCTTGGTACACAACCGCAGCTGCAGGCGAATCCCTATGGCCATTTACACACTGTTTTGCCCCTTTCGGCACAGCAGGCTAGGGCCGCCCAACAGCCGGTTGCGCCCCCGGTACAACCCACACTACCACCAGCCATACCTCCAGTGACACAGTCTCCGGCGCCTGCTATACTGGATCTTGCAAACAACGACGACCTTAACGTGGCGACCATCGCGCGCGAAGCACAAAAGCGCACCGAGCCGCCCCAAGACGAAGTGGTCATTTCACTACACTAATTACTTGCGTATATATAAGTTTATGGAACCTTCTTCACCAAACCAACCGTACGCAGCCCCGGGGGCAGCACCGCCGCCCGGACAACCCCAGCCCGGCGCTGCCGGACCGGCTTTTGACCCCACAACTGTGGATGGGCACCAGTTTGCAACACCCGGCTATGCACCAGCCGCGGCTCCTTCTATGAATGCCGCACAAATGCAAGGGCAGGCCATGCCCGCCCAGCCAGGTGTCCCGCCGCAGCCGCAACAAGCCCCTGCCGGGGTAGGAGCACCCGTTACCGGCGGGGGTCCGGCACAACCAACCACCAGGCCGGTGCGTGCTGCCAATCCCAACAGCACTCAAAACAGCTTGCTGATTGCCGAGATCCGCGATGGCATTGTTATTATGAGCGACGGTTCGTTCCGTTCGGTCATAATGGTTAAGTCAATTAACTTCGATCTTATGAGCCAAGCCGAACAAGAAGCGGTTGAATACAGTTATCAGGGCTTCTTAAATTCGTTGTATTTCCCAATCCAAATATTCGTGCGCTCCCAAAAGGTCGACCTCCAACCCTATGTCGAACGATTGGACAAAATCCGCACCGAGCACGAAAATATGCTGCTAGCCTTGTTAATGGAAGACTACATTGCCTACATCGACGCCCTGGCCCAACAAACCAATATTATGGACAAAATGTTCTACATTATTATTCCGTACTTCCCGCACGTTGCTGTGCAAAAGGCTCTTACCCAAAGCAAAACTTTCTTTACCGGCATCATGGGGCTGCTCAATAACAAAGATCAGCACGTGGTTATTAACGAAGCAGATCTGGAAACTGCCAAAAATGAGCTGCGCAACCGCGTACAGGTAATTTTAAGCGGCTTATTGCAATGCGGCGTGCAAGCGCTGCCGCTGGATACCCAGGAACTTATCGAACTGTACTACGACACCTACAATCCCGACACGGCTACCCGCCAACAGCTCAAAAACTTTAACGACCTAAACGCCGACGTTATCCGCAAAGGCGCAGGGCGGGTACCGCAAGCTCACTTGCAAAGGGAGTTAGGGTAATGGCACGCAAACAAAAGATGGATGCAGTGGGATTGGCACAGGCCCAACAGCAACGTGAGCAGCAAGAAGTTAGTGCGGCGTTCCAAAAAGGCATTACGGCGCTGCGCGACTTTATCGCCCCCAGCTCGCTGGAATTCAACAGCGCATTTTTCCAGCTGGGCACCCGGCTAGCGCGCACCTATTATGTCTACGGATACCCCCGGCAGTTATACACCGGCTGGCTCAGCCCTGTGATTAACCTGGACGAGGTCATGGACGTTTCGATGTTTATCTATCCGGTCGAAAGCCAGGTAGTGCTGGAAAACCTGCGCAAAAAAGTTACCCAGCTAGAAGCTGGTATTCAGATAGACAGCGAAAAGGGGCGGGTACGCGACCCGCAAAAACAAGCCGCTATTTTGGACGCCGAAGAAATGCGCGACAAACTGCAGGTGGGCGAAGAGCGCTTCTTCCGTTTTGGTTTTTACTTTACCTTGTATGCCAACAGTCAGGACGAGCTGGAATTTGTTAGTCACAAAGTAGAATCACTGCTGGGCCAACAACTTATTTACTCCAAACCAGCCAGCTCACAGCAAGAGCAAGGGTTCAATAGTACGGTGCCGCAGCTTATGGACCAGCTGCAAATCCGCCGCAATATGTCCACTGGCGCCATTAGCACCAGTTTTCCATTCACTAGCGCCGACCTCAGCCAGGATAACGGCATTTTGTATGGTATTAACATGCACAACTCCGGCCTGGTTATTTTTGACCGCTTTAGTTTGGAAAACGGCAACTCGGTGGTGTTTGCCAAGTCCGGTGCGGGCAAGTCGTTTGCCGTTAAGCTAGAAGCCCTGCGTTCCATGATGATGGGTACCGAGATATTCATTATCGACCCCGAAAACGAATACGAGCGTATGTGCGATGCCGTAGCCGGTGCCTATGTTCGCTTGAGCCTTAATTCGCCCACCCGCATTAATCCGTTCGACTTGCCGCGCGTGGTAGATAACGAAGAGGCCGACAACGCGCTGCGCAGTAACCTTATTACCCTACACGGTCTGTTCCGCCTCATGATGGGCGGCGCCCAGGCACAGGTGCAGGGCCTTAGCGCAGCCCCGGCACTCAGCCCGGTGGAAGAAGCCGACCTGGATGCGGCATTAATCGAAACCTATGCCAAAGCCGGCATTACCAACGACCCGCTGACGCACACCGGCGTCCCGCCCACCATTGCCGACCTGTACGACACACTGCTGCACATGGGCGGTACCGGCCCGCAGCTGGCCCAGCGCCTGCGCAAATACACGAGCGGCACGTTCGCCGGCATCTTTAGCCAGCAAAGTAATATTAATATCAACAACCCATTAGTGGTGTTTAACATCCGCGACCTGGAAGACGAACTGCGCCCGGTAGCCATGTATATCGTACTGAACTATATCTGGAACAAGACCAAAACCGACCGACGGCGGCGCCTGCTGATTATTGACGAGGCCTGGCAGCTTATGAAATACGAGGACTCGGCCAACTTTATGTTCAGCCTTGCCAAGCGAGCGCGCAAATACAACCTGGGCATTACCACTATCACCCAGGACGTTGAAGACTTTATGGGCAGTCGCATGGGCCGGGCCATTGTAGCCAACGCCAGCATGCAATTCCTGCTCAAGCAAAGCCCCTCAGCTGTCGATGTTTTGAGTGACGTATTCAAGCTAACCAGCGAAGAGAAAAAACGCCTCAGTCAATTTCCGGTGGGGCAGGGCCTGTTCTTTGCCGGTCAAAGCCACGTGCATGTACAAGTAGTGGCCAGCCCGACCGAAACCGGCCTGATCACCACCAACCCCCAACAAGTCCAACAGATGCAGCAGGGCGATATGACCCAACCCCAAGGTACAATCGACCTTTCCAACCAACTACGTCCGGGAGTATAGTAGGGTCAAAGGTAAACCATGGCGACATACGACGACGAGCAAACAGACGACACCGACCAGCCGCAACACACTCCTGGTAGCAATCCTGCGGAGAAACACAATAAAAAAACGACTACAGAAAATCTGAGACAAGCAGAAGATAGTGGTGGAGCAGCGGACGATGGCGACAACGATGCCGCCGCCCCGGAATCGAACGGCCTTTTTACACCGGATGAGCCAACCGCTCGCGGGACTTCTAAAAGACTCGTTAGCGTTTTTCGGGGTGCCAGCAAGCGCGATAAAGCTCTTTTTCTGGCTGGCAGTGGCGCAAGTATTGGGCTAGCTGCTGTTTTACTGATAGGGCTGGGCGGCTTCCTTAAGTTCTTCCAGCTGGACCACCTGATGAGCAATATCGAAAAAAAAGCCTTTATCCGCTATCAGGTAGACATGAACGGCCGTTCGTCCAAATGGATCAACGCCTATCTAAAACTACGTTTGGGCGAAATTGAAGACCCCAATCTCGCACCAAAAGACCGTGATAACATTTTGTTTCGTTCCAATCGAGTTGACAACAACAACCTATTGACCGACTGGTACAAAACCCTGCGTGCCACCAAGTTCGAAAATGAAGTATTCGAAAAAGAGGGTATTAAGTTTACCAGTGTTGCGCATCGGGTTAATGGTGCTGTGGTATTCCGGCCGGCCGTAATTACTATTAATGACAAACCTATAAAACTCAATCTTACTACGGCTGAGATAAACGCCATTGATAATGGCGATGTTAATGGCTTTAATGGCCGGCTAAACGATTTTATCGATGTAACAGCCTTTAAAAACGACAAAGAAGGCCGGGCCGCCATTGCCTCGGTTACCAAACGCTGGTATCCGCATTGGTACCAAGCCCACAAACGATATATGCTGCGTAAATCAATCCAAAATATGACCGGTATTCGCAGTTGGCGCTTCTTTGAAAAAACGCGCGATAAAGCCCACGAAGGCTTTGTGGCCACGCGAAATAAGATTCTTATAAAAGCCTTGCCAGAGGATACAAAGAGCGGCAAATGGGTACAATGCCTGCTAGGTATTGCCGATTGCCGCAATGTTACCAAAGACCCGAACAACCCGGTCAACCGGTCGTCCAGTGCTGTGTTGTCCGAAAATTGTGACGCTCAATCTACGAATCCGGCTTGTAAAACCGGCAAAACCGATGCGAACGGCCTGGACGTTAATAACGACGGAAGCGCCGAAGCGGGGGTAGCAGACGGTGTAGCCAGTGCAGGGGCAGAGGAGGATCTTACCAAAAGCCTTACCAACAAAATATTAAGCCAGGTGCTTAAAAAGCTCAATGCAGCCACAGGCGTACTTTCTGTACTGGACACCCTGAACAAGATTAACGAAAATATCAAAAAAGGCGCCCTAAGCAATATGGTTTATATAGCCAGAGCCACACAGGCTATGGGGGTATATACCGTGTACAACATAATGCGCGATCAAATACGCACCGGCGATCAAGTAACCTCGGCCGAGGTTAATGACGCCATGGAGTCGGTTAATAATGCCGGCAGCAGCCAGGCCTTCCGCGATGTTATCAACCCAGCCAAAACTACGGCCGCTACCGGCGCCACGGCTTCGGCCGCCGATTTTGCCCCAGCCAAAAATCGCGCCGAATATTGCAGCTCGCTCCATCAGGAAGCTATGCTATTGCCGCAAAACAAGGATAAAGCCGAGCATGAGTTCCATTTCTTGTGCGCCTCGGAAAAAATAGGTGATGCACAGCTGGCAACCAACATCGAAAACGGATGGAAACAGTCCATAGGCGCTGTCTTGTTCCCCATATTAGAAGTCTATAACCGATCGGGTCTAGGCATCGTAAACAGCTGGTTCAATGCCGTGGTGGATGCAACTTTCGGCAAAGCCATGTCTGCCATAACCAATAGCATTCTGTCCGGACTTGGTCTGCAGGATAATGTAAAAGATCTTATGGCATGGTTGATGACCAAGGCCGCGGCCATATTGGGTGCGGGTCCACAGCTGCCTACCAGGGCGCCGGGGGGAATGATTGTCAATCATATTCTAATGGGGGCCTCCGCCAGTTCTGAGTTTGGGCTTCGCGCCCTGGGCGCAGCCGCTACCAACCCCCAGACGGCCGCAATGGCTAACCAGAATGTCATAGCCTATCAGACCCAGCAAAACGCCTCTATGAGTTTTAGCGAAAAATACCTGTCGCTATCCAACCCGGAGTCTTCCGCAAGCCAAAGTCTATTTGCCTTTACTGATGGCAGCAATAACTTTACCGTGGCTTCCATGTTTGGCAAAATGTTGTCCATGCCAGGCACCTTACTGCACAGCAATGCCAAGGCTGCAACCACCGAAGATCCGTATGCCGCAGCCAAATTTGGCGGGGTCGACACCTATGACTTCCCCGGTGAATGCCTTAATGTCGACCCATTAACTATGACTCCGGAATCCAGCACGAATGCCGACGATTTGGGCCTTATACCAGCTAGTGAACTCACCTGGGATCTGATAAGCAATGGTGATACCTTTAACGACCGGTTATTCCAAAATAATCCTGACCCGGAAAAAACCAACAAAGTATGGAACTGTGCCATTCTGGATTCCGCGGTGCGGGGCTCTATGGCTGCACCATTCACCAGCGATCTATTAGGTCCTAATGCACTTACTAATGGTGGCACCAGCACCGGCTCGACTCCGGCGGAGACGCCGGACGCCACTGGTTGGGCATGGCCAATTAACAAAAACGATTACAAAGGCATTAGCCAATGCTGGAATGCAGCGCGTAGCGGCGGGCATCACGCCGGTATTGACATCCCCGTTTCCAATAAGCCAGTCTATGCTGCAAACAGCGGTACCGTAGCAGTAACGGGCTATGACGGTGCGGCTGGCAATTACATGATCATTCGCCACCCTGGTGCAGGCGGCGGTTCGGACCTGTGGTCGACATATGAACACTTAAGTTCTATGCGTGTCAAAAAAGGTGACAGCGTTACTGCCGGCCAGCAGATAGGAGTATCTGGCAATACCGGCAACAGTACCGGCCCACACTTGCACTTTGGGGTTGCCGTGCGGGAAACGTTGGGCAGTTATAGTGACAACTCCCAAACACGCAATCCGCTAAGCTACTTGCCTAAAGACGGAAGGGACACCAGCGGATGCTAAGTATGCACACGATAACCAGATATATCCGGCGCACACTGCTGTTATCTGTTGCAAGTTTATTCGTACTAACACCGGTAGCCAGCGCAGCAACACCGGCTACCGATTACGATAAGAAGGCCATCTATGGTGCTTCGCCTTTTTATGATCCCAATTACTGTGGGCCTTCCGGCAATAGCACTAATACAGGCGGCAACAGCTCCATACCATACAAGCTGCCAGCCAGCACAGGCGAAACCGGCCGCGAAGAATCTATAGATGCCAGTGGCCGGGTACCAAGCACGGGCGAAAAGGTCTCGTTTGCCAAATATGCCTCGCTTGGCCAGGCCTACCGCGACTACTACATTACTATGCGCTGGACATTTGCATCGTGGAGTTGGGATGGCCACAGCAAAATCGTTGACAGCAAGCAACTGGATTGGTTTACCAGCGGTTCCAAGCCGCGCCTGGTACTGGTAACAAACCCTCGCACCCATAAGAGTATTGTTGCTGCTGCCCTAGAAAGCGGCCCGGGACCATCGGTAGGCACCCAATGGCGAGCCGATCACGGTAATAAGTCATCACCCGCACCCCCTTACTGGCAGGGATATCAAGTGGGTACACCCAATGGATATGACGGTTTGGTAAGTGGTTTTCCGCCTACCGCCCTGGACGCATTAGGGGCAACAACTGGTTATAGTAGCGATAAAAATCCCGACAAGCTTACCTATCAATGGGCTTCTGACCAAGACGCCATGCCAGGGCCAACCAACGAAGTGGCTGCGGCCCAAGCAGATGGCAGTACCTGCGGCACGAGCGGCACCAATGCGGGAGCAAACGGCTGGGATCTTACCGGTACCCACGCCATGGTTACATACGAGCAATACGATCCTAAATATGCCACCCATCCCTTTGGCAACGGTAATATTAAGGACTGTGGCTGTGGCCCTACGTCTATGGCTATGGCCATTGCCACCCTTACGGGCGATAAAAGCGTCACCCCGTCAACCGTGGCAGACTACTATGACACACATGGAGGTAGTACCGGCTGTGGCAGCACCTGGAACTGGGCAGTCCTCGGCAATAAATGGGATATCCACGTTGAAAATATTGGCACCAACCTGGAACAAGCCCGGCAAACAATAAAGGGCGGCGGCCTAGTGTTGGTTTCCTATACAGGACCTCCGTTCCAAGGAAGTAATGGTGGTCATATTTTTCTTATCCGTGCCGTAACAACGGATGGTAACTTCTATATCGCCAACCCGTTGGGCCATTATGCCGGAGCACGTTGGGCGGACCAAAACACTACCGTGTGGGATGCAAAATATTTCTCTACCCAACAGAACGACAAGGGTGGTTTCTTGAAAAATATGTGGGCTATTACTAAAAAGTAGGGGGCAGGCAATGGATCTGAAATCAAAAAAGAAGCTGCTTATCATCCTAGCTATCGTTGTGGTGGCGCTTATAGCATCTTTGCTTTTTATAAAGCACCAAGACAACCAAAAAGGAAAGGCCACCCAAACTGGCGGCGACTATAGCCCGGTTAAAACCCAGGTGGTATTCCACGACTCCAATAAGCTGTACGAGGCCCTGCGTAGCGACGAAATCGACACTTTGCGAGCCAAACTAGCCGATCAACTCCAAAATAAGTACGGCGAGGGTACCTACGATGTCCAGGTGGTTGATGACAAATTAAACTATACACCGAGCGAAAGCGGTATACCCCCCTCGTTCAGTCTCACTATTACCGTAGATGACAAGCCGACAAAGTTCCAGGTTGACGTTGACATGTCTAGTGGCAAACCGGTATTTACTATCAAGTCAGAGACGTAGCTAACGGGAAACCGAAATACTATTGCTGGTGCTAAAATGCTGGGCTACAACGTCGGCATCCGTGGTGGTAATGAATGTTTGGTATGGCTGCACAAAACGGGTAAGGGCTTGGCGGCGCTTGCTATCCAACTCGCTAAATACATCATCCAGCAGCAGCATAGGCTTGGCACCACGCACGGTTTCTAGCTGGCGCAGTTCCAGTAATTTGAGTGCCAGTACCAGTGTGCGGGTTTCGCCGCGCGAGGCAGCCTCCTGAGCCGGATGGCCGTCTATATATACCGCAAGATCGTCGCGGTGCGGGCCATAGGCGGTAAAACCGCGCAATACATCCAGATCGGTGCTGTGCTCCAGCTTGCGTAGCAGTTCGCTTTCGTAGTTATCGGGGCTAAAGCGCGAGACATACTGCAGATCGATACTGTTGGCCTGGTTGGCAATATTGCCATAAAGCTCGCTTATTTGCTGGTTAAACTGCGTAACCAAATCGTGCCGCAGCCGGGCAATTCGACCACCCAGTTCGCTTAAACGCACATTCCATACAAATAGCTGCTCGTGCAAGTCGCGCGGATTTTTTTTGAGCAGACTATTGCGTTGGGACACCACCCGTCGGTAGTGGCGACGGGTAGCACCAAAGGTGGGTTCAGTTTGTTCAATTAAGTCATCCAAAAAATTCCGGCGTAGTTCCGGCGAGCTGCTTAACAGCAGCAAGTGGTTTGGTTCAAACAATACCACTGGCAGTATTTTGGACTGATGCAGGCGGGCCAGCGGCTGCCCATCAATCTCAAATGACTTGCTGCCCGCCTGCAGCTTTACTACGCGGCTGTGCGTGGGCGTATGTACGTCCAGGCGGGCCCACGATGCCCCAAACCGCACCAGCTCTGCATCTTTCGCACGATACGAACCACCCCGGCTGGCGACCAACACTGCTTCCAATAAATTCGTCTTGCCGCTAGCATTGGGGCCCACAATAATATTCACACCGGGCGCAAATTCAAATAACGAATCATCATACGATCGAAAGTGTTGTAGTCTAATATCGGTAATAGCCATTAGCTAGTAGTCCTTAGCTGATAGCTTAGCTACAAAACCGCTAAGAAGCCGGCCAACCTCCTCGGTTTTAGCAATAAGCACCACTTGCTTATCGGCATGTACGTAAGAAAGCCTTTCGGCGATAATGAGCATCGATTCAACCTCGGCTGTTGATCCTTTTGCAATGAGTAGAAATTGACGGAACGCCTTATCGCTTCTCCTTGCATAGCCCTCAGCAATATTGTTCATTATTGAAATGCTGGCACGCTGTATTTGATCTCTAAAACCAAAGTCCCTTATATTACCAAACGTTCCATAAATATCAACCGTAAGTTCGCTGGCTTTCTGCCACACCACCAGGTCTTTAAACGACTTTGTACTCATGGCTCTAATTCTATCAGCTACGAGCTATCAGCTTTTTAGCGGCATAATAATGTGGGTGTAATCGCTGGCGGCCGGGTCTTTAATAACTGTTGGTTCCAGCTTACCGTTAAAACAGAAAGCAACTTCGTCGCCACCCAGGGCATGCAAAGCATCTAGTAAATAGCGTGAATTAAGCGTGATGTCGCCGGTGCCGGTTACTTTGGCAGTGGCTTTGGCAGTGTTTTCACCCAACTGCGAGGCTACCGAGCGAATACTGACCTCCTGGGTTTCTTCGTCCACATGGATAGTAATACTACCGGCGCTTTCGCGGGCAAACAGGCTGGAAACTTTGGTTACATTTAGCAAATCCGCCCGTTTTAGTGTGGCATTCGTAGCAAAACTGGCCGGGATTAGTTTGCGGTAATCCGGGTATTTGCCTTCGATCAGGCGGGCAACCAGATCAACATCGCCAACCCGGAATAACACTTGCTGGTCATCGCTGGTTACTTCTACGTCATCTTCAAAATCGTTCACAATACGCAGCACATCCTGCATAGCCGATACCGGTACCAACAGCTCTACAGCTTCGGCAACCTTGGCTAGTTCTTTTTCGGCCAAGCGGTAGCTGTCGGTGGCAGCAATGTATAGTTTGCCGTCGGTAGTGTGCATATATATACCGGTCAATACCGGGCGGGCCTCGTCACCGGAAGCCGCCATAACAACCTGTTGCAGAGATTTCTTAAGCAGTGGCCCAGATACTTTCCATGTTTTGCCATCGGTAATTGCCGGCATTACCGGAAACTCCTCGGCCGACACACCATTAATAACCGACTGGTATTGGTCGGTGGTAATATCCAGTTTGTAATCATCCAGCTTGAGGTCAATCACGCCGGACGGCAAACTACCCACAAAATCTTGCATCAGGCGGGCAGGGACGGTGATCGAGCCCTCGTCGGCCACCTTGGCGCCAATATAGTGGGTAATGGCAATATCCAAATTAGTTGCTGCTACACACAGGCGGTTGTTAACGGTTTTAATAAGCACGTTAGCTAGTACGGGCAGGGTACCGCGGGCATTAGCTACGCGGCCGACAGTGCCGAGTGCTTTGTTAAGATTTTCCTGGGTGACCTGTAATTTCATAATATAAGAGCTCCTAATAATTACTTATTAATATATGTAGTAGTCATAGTTATAGGCCATGTGGACAGCGGGGATAACTGGCCAGATAACAGATGGAAAAAGCTGTTTTTGGACGTGGGATAACTGGTGGTTTTGGGGTGCATGCAAAGCGGTATAAGCGGGCGATTGTACCCAATGATTGTCCGCCCGACACGTCCGGTTGCGCACAAATAGTGTTCGGGCACACAGGCCGCCAACAGTATATTCACTGCTTTTGCACAGTTTTTACGCATACAATTTTTCCTTTATTTCCGAAATAGCGCCTTTAATATCGCTGTCCAGCCGCGATTCTTTGGCGATTTTTTCAACCGAATGGATGGCAGTGGTGTGGTCTTTGCGCCCCAGCTCGCGGGCAATTTTAGGAAAGCTAAGGTGCAGCTCGTTCCTGAGCATATACATGGCGATTTGTCGCGGCACTACAATGTCTTTGTCACGCTTGGGGCCCAAAATATCTTCCATGGGTATTTGAAAATGCCGGGCTGTGCGTTCGATGATTTGCTTGGCGCTAATGTGCTTGGGCCGGGCTTGCGACGCTCCCAACAGGCTGGTGGCTATACCCATATTGGGCTCCAGGCCGCGCATTTCGCAAAAGGCCAGCAGTTGGTTAAGCGCGCCTTCCAGTTCGCGAATATTGGTTTGCACATTGGTGGCCAAATATTCGACCACATCGTTTGGTAGTTCGGTGCCGTGGGTATGGGCTTTGGTTTGCAAAATGGCACAGCGGGTTTCTAGGTCTGGGTTTTGCATATCAATGCTCATGCCCCAAACAAAGCGCGAACGCAGGCGTTCTTCCAATGTGGGGATATCGCGCGGCGGCTTATCGCTGCTGATAATAATTTGCTTGCTTGCCTGGTGTAGGGCGTTAAAGGTATGAAAGAATTCTTCTTGCACCTTTTCTTTGCCGGCAATAAACTGCACGTCGTCCACAATAAGCACATCGGCGCCGCGGTAAAAGTCGGCAAAGTCGGTATTTTTTTTGTAGCGCAAAGCATCGACAAATTCTTGTAGGAATTGTTCGCTGGACACATACACGACGCGGGCGCTTGGTTTGTTAGTCAGCACCGTGTTGCCAACAGCCTGGATAAGATGTGTCTTACCAATACCCACACCGCCGTACAGGAATAGGGGATTATACTTGGTGCCCGGCTGGACAGCCACCGCCTGGCAAGCAGCATAGGCTAGTTCGTTGCCAGAGCCAACAATAAAGTTTTCGAATGTATAGCGGTCGTTCAGGCCCTGGCGGTAGGTGTGGGCCAGAGTGTTAGGCTGAGCTTTGGGGCTGGCAGTCGCCTTGGCGCCTGGTGTCGGCCGCAGCATGGCAGGCTCATCATCGTTTTTGGCATGGGCCAGCGCAGAGTGGATTTTGTATTCGACGCGCACAGGCACGGTACCGTTCTTTTTAAGTGTTTCAACAATAAGGTCGTTATACTTGCGTTCCAGCTGTTGCTTAATAAAGACATTGGGTACGCCAATAATGACCAAATCGTCTGTCGAGCGTAGCAGGCTGGTGTTTTTAAACCAGGTCACGTAATTGCCACGCGATACAGAAAGTTCAATCTCCCCCAAAACTGCTTGCCACAAGCTGTGCTGCATTGCTGCTGCGCCCTCTCTCACTACTCAGGTTATAGCCCTAATATAGTGGAATGTTTCAGACTTTTCCACACATTTTAGAAGGCTACACATAAACTTTGCCAACCACGCAATAGCTGGGTTAAGTTATGCACAGTAAGCAATCCAATCTGTTAATCTGTGGAAAATACTTGGCGAAACGTGGAAAACTTGCTAGGATTAGTGGGTTAAATATTGTTATTTTCACTAAAAATAACATCGATTAATACAACAAGCACCATTGTGTGCGGCCAGTGCGTGCATTTGCCCGCCACTACCGTATGCTGTAAAGTGAGAACAGTTATGCCAAAACGAACCTACCAACCCAAAAAACGCCATCGCGCCCGCGAGCATGGTTTTATGAAGCGCATGGCCAGTCGTGCCGGCCGCGCGGTATTACAGCGCCGCCGCCAAAAAGGCCGCCAGCGCTTAACACACTAGATAGCCCCCTAAAGATATAGTGGGCGAGGGCTACGAATGATCCATCAAACACATAGGTTTCACGGCAGGGGCAGCTTCCGGTTTGTGTATCAGCACGGACAGACAGTACGTGGACCGCTGTGTACGCTCAAATTTATCCGCAATAGTCGTCGGGACACCTACCGTGTGGCAGTGGTGGTTAGCCGCAAGGTACACAAATCTGCCGTGGTGCGTAACCGCATTCGCCGCCGCATGTACGAGGCGGTACGCAAACAGGAACCAGCCATTACCAGGCCCTATGACCTGGTATTTACGGTATTTAGCGACCAACTGGCTACTATGGAGGGCCTGGACCTGCAACAGATGGTGTGTCGGCAGCTGCAGGACGCCAAGGTTATAGATACCAAAAGCGCCCTGCCAGATGCGGCCAGCCATGCTATAGTAAAACCCAAGGAGCGCTGATATGTTTACGACCCTCATTGTCCAGCCCATCTTTAATTTGCTGGTACTTATTTATGCAGTATTGCCCGGGCACAATTTTGGCCTGGCAATTATTATTTTCACCATCATTGTACGCCTGTTGATGTGGCCGCTCGTTAAAAAGCAGCTGCACCAAACCAAAGCTATGCGCAAGGTCCAGCCAGAGCTAAAGCGCATCAAGGCAGCAGCCAAAGGCGATAAGCGCAAAGAACAGCAAATGATGATGGAACTGTATAAAGAGCGGGGGATTAACCCGTTCGGTTCTATTGGGGTGCTGATTTTGCAAATCCCCATTTTGATCGGCTTGTATATTGGGTTAACCAAAGTGGTGCATGATCCGCATGCGCTGATCAGCTTCTCGTACCCGGCACTACAGGATTTGGGCTGGATGAAAGAGCTGGCCAGCAATATCCACCGTTTTGACAGCACCCTGTTTGGTGTAGTTGACCTGACCCGGCCGGCCTTGGGGCCAAAGGGCACCTACATGCCGGCCTTGCTGATCGTGATCGGCAGTGCGGTTATTCAGTATTACCAAAGCAAGCAGCTGATGCCCAACGACAAGAACGCCCGCGGCCTGCGTACTATCCTTAAGGACGCCGGCGGGGGCAAACAGGCCGACCAAGCCGAAGTTAATGCAGCCGTAGGGCGCAGTACCCGGTACTTGCTGCCGGCCATGATCTTTATTTTTACCGTAAACATTGCCTCGGCTCTGAGCCTGTACTGGCTAGTGAGCGGCCTGGTGGCCTATATTCAGCAAAGCATTGTACTGCGCGAAGACACCGAAGAAATGGAGGCCGCTGCCGATAAGCCAACCCCCGCAGACCGCGAAAAAAATGCAGTCGAAGCCGAAGTAATCACCCAACCAAAACCCAAGAAAAAGGCAGTCGCCAAATCCAAATCTTCCCGAAGCACCACTAAGAAACGGAGGAAAAAATAGTGGAAGACGCAATCCGATTTGCAAAGAAATACCTGGAAGATTTGCTGTCGTTTTTTGGCCTGAACACCGACGTGCATGCCACGAGCGAAGATGACGTTATCGAGCTGGAGGTGCCCAGCACCCATCTGAACGGCTTCTTAATTGGCCAGCGCGGCGACAACATGCGCGCCATGCAGTTTCTAACCAGTAATGCGCTTAAAAACAACGGCTTCGAATATACCCGCGTGAATGTGGACATTGCCGAATATAAAAAGCAGCGCGCCGACCGTTTGGCCAAACGCGCAGAAGACTGGATGAAACAGGTAAAAGAAAGCGGTGAACCCATGGACCTGCAACCCATGAACGCTGCCGACCGCCGCACTGTACACAAACTGGCCCAAGAATACGGCGTTACCAGCGAATCGGTCGGTGATGGCCGCGACCGCCATATTGTGCTTAAAACAGCCTAACTCAATAGAGCCTATTCTTCGTCAAGGGCTGCTTTGTAAACAATAAGGGTTTCTTCGGCCATCTTGTGCCAGGAGTATTTTTTTAGTTGTTGCTGGCCGTTTTTGATGAGTTTTTCGCGCAGGTTTTTATCGTCCAATACCTGGGCGATTTTTTTTGCCATGTCGGCAGGGTCTTCGGCGTTAAAATAGTGGGCTGCCGGGCCGTACACCTCTGGCAAGCAGCTGGCGTTGCTGCTGGCAACGGGTGCGCCGTGGGCCATGGCTTCCATGGCGGGCAGACCAAAACCCTCGCTTAAGCTGGGGAATACATAACACAGTGTGTGCTGGTACAGCCACTTGGCCTCGTCGTCGGGCAAAAAGCCGGTAATGATGATGTTTTTGGCTCCCGCGTGGTTTTGTTTGATTTGCTGTTCCAGCTCAATATAGTGTTTTTCCTTTTTGCCCACTAACACCAGCTTGAGATCCGGCCGCTGTGCGTGTAATATGTCGAACGCTTCGATCAGTTTGAGTAAATTTTTGTGCGGGAAGGCATTGCCCAAGTACATGATGAATTGGTCGTGTTCGCCAACCAGCTTGGGCCGTTTAGCAGCTGTTTTTAGCGGCGGTTCGCTGGATTCATAGGTAACCACCAGCTTGTTTTTGATACTTGGCTGGTAGGCGGCCACATCCGTGGCCACGAACTTGGTAGGCACAATGATGCGCTTGGATTTAAAGTGGCTCCAGCGTACCAGGAACCGATACAGTCCCATCTTGAACCAATACACCGGCAAGGGCGTGGTACCCCGGCGCACAAAGTGGAACATGGTAAGGTCGTGGGTGGTGGTAACAATACGGCCAAAGTAGGGAACTGGTTGTTGGGTCATTAAGAAGTGTACGAGATCCGGCTTAAGCGATGTAAGCAGTAGAGTGAATTGTATTTGGTGTAGGGGATTGAGCGAAAATTGAGGGAAGGGGCAGGGGAGGGCATGGAAATTGGCAGAGCGGGGGAGCCATGGATCGTCCGGGGCCACCAAAATAGTGTAGCGGTGCACGTGGTCGATGTTTTGCAAATGTTCAACCAACCGGTCGCCGTAGCGCCCGGTACTGGCGCGCCGAAAACGGTTGTCGATAACAATATGGTTCTGGCGTGGCGTGTGGGTTTTGGGCATGCGATTTCTCTGTTAACAGGGGTCACCCCTGTTATTTCGATACTCTCATTGTAGCATGGCCATCTGCCCGGTTCGCCGCCCCGCCCCCTGCCGCGGCTGATATACTAGGGGGTAACGACCATGGACATCCAAACTTTTCGACAGATCCCATACAAGCTTAGCCTGACTTTTTTGGCATACATGCCGTTCCACGTATTTTTGGTGCAATCGCTGAGCCTTGCAACCGGCGGCTTGGATATATGGAAAGCCAGCAAAGACGTGGCCTTGGGTTTAGCAACCGTGTTCGTAGTTTGTTTGGTTTATCAGCAGCGCAAGGCAAGCAGGTTATTTGGTTTACTGGTGGGGTTAGCCCTTTTGTATGGGGGGCTACATCTGTTATTGTGGGCGCTTCATCCTGACCTTTACCGCCCCACCGCGATTTTGGGTTTTGTTTACAACACACGGGTGCTGTGTTTTGCCGTATTGGGTATGGGCGCATCCCTGTTGTTATCTAATGGTCCATATATGCGAGCGGTATTACGCTGGACGCTGGCAGTTAGTACGCTGGTAGCAATCTTGGGTGTCATCCAATATTTTTTGCCAAAAGATTTTTTGACGCACTTGGGGTATAGCCTGGAGCGCGGTGTACGCCCTGCGTTTTTTATCGATGACCAACCGGATTTACCGCGTATTATGTCTACCCTGCGTGATCCTAACTCGCTGGGTGCCTACCTGGTGCTGCCCATAACTGCCCTGTCGGTTTTGCTGCTGCATGCCAAAGATATATATAAGCGGCAAATGCTGGGCGGCATGTTGGCCGTGCATGGGCTGGCACTGTTGTTGACCTTTTCGCGCAGTGCCTGGGCTGGTGCCCTGCTGGCTGTTGGGTTGGTGCTGTGGTGGCAGTATCGGGAATCGGTGCTGGCAGCTGCCAAACGGTTTTGGGTGCCAGGGGCTATTCTGCTGGTGTTATTGGGCGGTACCCTGTTTGCTGCACGTAACGCCTACGTGGTCAAAAGTTTTGTAACCCATAGCGATGGCACACCACAAGCACAATATGATTCCAACGGTTTTCATTGGTATTATGCCAAAAAAGGGATAGATGGCATTGTTCGTAATCCGTTCGGCCATGGCCCGGGTACGGCCGGTCTGGTATCTATCCAGAACCCCAATGGCGGGCTTTTAACAGAGAACTATTACATCCAAATTGGTTACGAGGTTGGGCTGTTGGGTCTTGCCCTATTTATCGCCGTCAATGTCTTGCTGTATCTTAAGCTGCGGCAACGCCATGACGATATTGGCACCGTACTGTTGGCCAGCTTTTGGGCATACGTACTTATTAATATGCTACTGCACATATGGAGCAACGAAGCCGTAGCAGCTCAATGGTGGATACTGGCCGGTTTGGCGGCAGGTGTTAAGAACGGGCACACCAAGGATTATTGACAGTCGAGGGTTTGAATTTTTAAGCCAGGGATGGCTAATTTGGCAAGAACCTTGTCGCTAGTAGTAAATATAGAGGCATCATAGTTGGGGACTACGAGTTGGTATTTGTTCGAGACTGTTACTTCCATGGTTCAACGATTGTCAATACTTAAGCTTTGCCGGTTATGCGCCACCAGATACTGCGCAAGTGTTTGAGTTTTTGGGCATTGGGGGGCAGATCGTGTAAAAATAGGCCCCAAATATATTGGTCGGACGCTTTGCGGGTTGCCTGGATGTGTCGCCGCTGTAATAGTTTTTTGGGCAGATTGACCCAAAAAGTGGCCCAGCCTGTGAATGCCGGCCAACCCCGCCCATCCAATATGGCCTTGGCAAAAAAAATGGTGTAGGCAAGATAAAACCGCGGGAGAACATGCACCAGCAAGCGTAGCGGCACGTCTTTTACCAACACATAGGGCAGGTTTTTCATGTATTGTTTGGTGGTAAAGGGGTTGGCGCTGCGGTCGCCCGCTTGCCGCTTGCCCAGTCGTGTACTGGTTTTGCCCTGCGAATGATAGACGACCGCATCGGGCACAAAGCGCACCTTCCAGCCGGCCAGTTGAGCGCGAAAACTCAGGTCGATATCTTCGTAGTATGCAAAGAAGTCCTGGTCCAGTACCCCCACTTCGCGCAGCATTGCCACACGGTACATACTGGCGCCACCAGATGCCCCAAAGATGTCGGCATCCTGGTTATAACGACTGCCGGCTGGTTCGTCGCGGCCGCGGGGAAACGGTATGCCCCATACAGTGTACTGGTCTGCGGTGCTGTCAATGGTTTTGCCGTCGGCATGCAATATAGTGCAGGCGGCAATGCCGTATTTGGGGTGTGCATCTAAAAAATGCGCCAGGTGCTTTAGCCAATGCTTATCTGCCACGGCATCGTTATTAAACGGTGCAACATAGTCGGCATGCTCGGCCATACCCAGCTCGAACCCTGGGTTTACCCCGCCGGTAAAGCCGTAGTTTTTATCCCGCCATATGGCACGTACACGCGAATCTTTTGCAATATAGCTTTCAATTATTTTTTGCGAGTCATCAGTTGAGCCATTATCCACAATGATAAGCTGCAGGTTTTTATAGCTTTGGCCCAGGACTGAATCTATACTGGCGGCCAGATCGTCGGCTCCGTTCCAGTTAGGTATTACAACAAAAACGTTCCTAGAACCCATTTGACTTTTCCCCTCCAGCCTCAACACATGCTGACGGCACGCTTTGGCAGTCGTCAGCATGTGTTTCGCTTAACATAGGGGAAGTTTGAAATGGGTTCTTTTGCATAGCTGTGGCTTATCCTATAATCACTTACAGTATATATCACGTACTAGTCCGTCGCCCTTCGTTGATGTTTATTAGGTAGTATGGGTATAATAGGGCAAAGTTTATGGCAAAAGCGTACATAGTAAAACGGCGGGCACGCAAGGCGGCCGAACTTCTCAAAAACGAAGGTTTTTTAAATACCCTTATCTTTTCCCTGCAGCGGCTGCAAAAAACCCAGCAACGAACCTCGCGCGCTAAAAAAATAGAATTTTCGTTTTTGGCACACACGCACGACATACTAAAGGCTAACTGGTCTGCCACCCCATATAAACCGCCTAAAACCAAAACCAACCCCCCTTATACCATCAACTGGGTTATGTCCCCCCCAGGCAAAGGCGGCGGTGGCCACCAGAATATTTTCCGCTTTATCCATTACCTGGAACGACAGGGTCACACCTGCCGTGTGTATTTGTACAGCGTGCATGCCTATCGTCCGGTTAAAGATATTCGCCAGGACATGGCCGCTTCGTACCCCAAAACCAAGGCCAGCATGAAGTGGTTAAAAGGTCCAATGGCACCGGCGGATACTGTGTTTGCCACCGGCTGGGAAACGGCGTATCCAGTATTTAACGACGCTGGCAGCGCCCGCAAGTTTTATTTTGTACAAGATTTTGAGCCGTATTTCTATTCGGTCGGGTCCGAATATGTGCTGGCCGAAAATACCTATAAATTTAACTTCCATGGCATTACAGCCGGCGGTTTTTTGGCCAAAAAACTGCACACCGATTACGGCATGCAGTGCGACAATTACGAATTTGGCGCCGACACCAGCCTGTACCGGTTTGAAAACAAGGGCCAGCGCAAAGAAGTGTTCTTTTATGCCCGCCCGGTTACCACCCGCCGTGGCTTCGAACTGGGCATTATGACATTGCAGTTATTCCACGAACAGCAGCCGGACTACAAAATTGTATTAGCTGGCTGGGATGTGTCGGAGTACGATATTCCGTTTCCGTACGAAAACCTTAAGGAGCTTACCCTGGGCCAGCTGTCTGACGTATATAACCGCTGTGCGGCCGGCCTGGTTATTTCGTTAACCAACATGTCGCTGTTGCCCCTGGAATTGCTGGCCGCCGGTACCATTCCGGTGGTTAACGATGGCCCCAACAACCGGCTGGTTAGTAACAATGCGTATATCAAATATGCCGAGCCCTCGCCCAGCGCGTTGGCCCAGGCATTGGTGGAAACAGTAACGCGCCCAGATTTGCCCGAACATGCCAAAAAAGCCGCCCAAAGCGTGGCCGGCCTGGACTGGGAACAAGCAGGTAAAAAAATGGAAGCCGCATTGGTACAGGAGCTGTCTAATGGCTAAGTGCTTGGTATTGGGCGGTAACGGGTTTATTGGCAGCCACCTGGTGGATTCGCTGATAGAGGCCGGGCACAGTGTGCGAGCGTTTGACCGTTATGGCGACCGGCCGGCAAAATTTTTGGCACACACAAATGTCGAAACGTATAAAGGCGATTTTTTGAACCGGGCAGATCTGTCTAACGCACTACAGAACATGGATTATGTGTTCCATTTTATTTCCACCACCACGCCCATTACAGCCGAAAACGATCCGCTTATAGACATCGAAACCAATATTAAAATGAGTATCCAGTTGTTTGAAGAGTGTGTAAACCACAAGATTAAAAAGGTGATCTTTGCCTCTACCGGTGGCGCTATTTACGGCGCCAGCAGTGTGGGCAAGCCATTGGCCGAAACCGTACTGCCGCTGCCATTTTCACCCTATGCCATTGGCAAGCTGACCATCGAACACTACTTGCGGTACTTTAATAAAAAGTTTGGACTTAACAGCCTGACGTTCCGTATTTCCAACCCCTACGGCGAACGCCAGTCGCTGTTAAGTAAGCAGGGCGTAATCCCCATTTTTTTGCAGCACATTGCCGGTAACGAACCTATTACCGTATTGGGCGACGGATCGATGGTGCGCGATTACATTTATGTTAAGGATGTGGCCCGGCTGATTACCGCTAGTTTTGAACAAGCCCGCGAGCAGCTATACAACCTGGGCAGCGGCCGGGGCGAAACCGTAAACGAACTTATCCAGGCCATGGAAGCAGTGGTGGACCGTCCCATTAGGCGCAACCAACAAGAGGTACCGGTAACTTTTGTAGATAAAGTGGTGCTGGACATAGGTTTGTATACGAGTGAGTTTGGCGACCAGCCCATGACAAGCCTGGAAGAAGGCATCCGTAAAACCTGGGAGTACGTGCTGGCCAGCCAGCAGGAACCGAAATAGATATGGCAAAGTTTGACGTTACCATTGCAATTCTGACCTTTAACGGCGAAGAGTTTTTGGATCAATTGCTGCACGCCGTGTTTACCCAAAAAACAAGGCTGAAGTACGAGGTGCTGGTGATCGAATCCGGCTCAACCGACGGCACCCTGGACATTATTAAAAAATATCCCAAGGTGCGGCTGCACCCCATCCCTAACACCGAATTTGGCCATGGGCGCACGCGCAACCTGGCAGTCAAACTGGCTGACAGTGAATTTGTGGTATTCCTGACCCAAGATGCCGTACCCAGCCAGGACCGTTGGCTAGACAGCATGATCTATCCGTTTGGCTTAAGTGACAAAGTGGGCTGCGTGTTTGGCAAGCAAATACCCCGCCCCAATTGCTTTGCCACGCTCAAACGCGAAGTGCGGGTGGTGTTTGACGGCTTTGGGCCAGACCATAGCATTCCGCTGCACTACCAGAATGATCTGACCAAGCAGCTTGGCGCTACCATGACCTTTTTCTCCGACGTTAATTCTGCTGTGCGCCGTTCGGTGGTGGCAAATAACATTCCATTCCGTGATGTAAAATATGCCGAAGACCAAGCCATGGGCATCGATATGCTGGCCGCCGGTTACATCAAAGCCTATGCACCATTTGGGTCCGTATGGCATTCGCACAACTACCCATTGCGTAAATACTTCCGTCGCAAATTTGACGAAAGCGTGGGCCTGCGCAAAACCACCGGCCATGTGCAACAGGCCGGCCTTAAAGAACTAACTCTGGGTACAGCCAAAGCCACCCTGCACGATTACCGCTTTATCTGGCGCGACCAAGATTACAGTTTTGGCCGTAAACTGCACGATTTTGCCCTGGCACCCTGCTACAACTTTGCCAACCGCTGGGCCATGCGCAAAGCTGCTAGCAAAAAACTATCAGCAGCCGACGAAGCTAAAATGTCGCTGGAAGCCAACGCCCGCAAAAAAGCCCAATAGCTATTCGCTAGTGGCCAGCGTTTTATAAAAGGTGGCAACTATACTATAATTTTAGCTAGATTACTGATGAAACATATTTTCTCCAAACAGAATAGAGCGCTCTTGAGCGAGTTGGTACGAACCGACTTTAAGCTGCGCTACCAGGGTTCAGTACTGGGCTATGCCTGGTCACTGCTGCGCCCGCTTATGATATTCCTTATTTTGTATGTGGTGTTTGTAAAATTTCTTAAGATTGGCGAAGGTGTCGAGCATTTCCCCATTTACTTGCTCCTAGGTATTGTTATTTGGAACTTCTTTGGTGAAATGACCAGCCAAAGTTTGGGCTCTATTGTGGGCCGGGGCGATCTAATCCGTAAAATTCGGATACCGCGCTGGATTATTGTATTGTCCAGTAGTATTTCGGCACTGATTAACTTATTTTTGAATCTCATAGTAGTGGGTGCGTTTTTGGTAGCCAACCAGGTAGACCTACACATGACCGGCTTGTGGCTGCCGCTTATTTTGCTGCAAGTATATGTACTATCCCTGGGCGTGTCGCTGTTTTTGGCAGCAGCGTTTGTAAAGTTCCGCGACGTTAGTTACATATGGGAAGTTATATTGCAGGGCGCATTTTACCTGACGCCCATTTTGTACCCCTTAACCATTATTACTAACCACACCATGCAGCAGCTGCTACTGCTTAATCCCATGGCCCAGGCCATACAAGATGCCCGTTATGCAGTGGTGACCCACCAAACCACGCGCATTACTAATGTGTTTGATAACCCCCTTATGGTGCTTATCCCCTATGCCCTGACCATATTAGCCCTGGTAGGTGGCCTGTGGTATTTCCGTAAACACGCTAAAACATTTGCCGAGGAAATATAATGGATCCCAACGAAGAATATGCAGTAAGTGTCCAAAATATATCCAAAGCTTTTCGTCTGCCGCACGAGCGCCAGACCTCGATAAAAAGCGTGGTGGTGAATGCATTTAAAAAGAAATCGTACGAAAAACAGCAGGTACTAAAAAATATTGAGTTTGATATTAAAAAAGGCGAGTTCTTTGGCATTACCGGCCGCAACGGCAGTGGTAAAAGCACCTTGCTAAAGCTGATGGCTGGCATTTATTCGCCAGACAAAGGGCGTATTGCTATTAATGGCAAGCTAACGCCATTTATCGAACTGGGTGTGGGCTTTAACCCGGAACTAACCGGCCGCGAAAATGTGTTCCTAAACGGTGCCCTGCTGGGTTTTAACCGCAAAGAAATGCTGGCTATGTATGACGATATTGTGTCGTTTGCCGAGCTGGGACGGTTTATGGACCAGAAGCTTAAAAACTACAGTAGCGGCATGCAGGTGCGCCTGGCATTTAGTATTGCTATTCGTGCCCAAAGCGACATTTTGCTGATTGACGAAGTATTGGCTGTGGGTGATGTAAACTTTCAGGCCAAAAGCATTGCCGTGTTTGAAGAAATTAAAAAGCGCGGCACCACGGTAATATTTGTATCGCACGATATGGAAGCAGTGCGGCGGTTTTGCGACCGTGTGGCTTTAATTGAAAAAGGTAAAGTGGTAAATATTGGCGAAGCGCAAAAGGTTATCGACGACTACCTGGATCTGAATGCCGAAGCCACAACCGACAAAAGTACTCCATTTGGCGTAAGCAATGTAAGTACCAGGGACGAATCCAAGCTGCAGATTGTCCGTACCCGTGTACTCAATCAAAACCTTAAGCCGGCCACCAAAATAGGCGACGACAGCTACAGCCTGGAGGTCACGGTAAAGTTCAAGGCCAAGTGCGACGACTGCCTGCCCGGCGTAGTGGTTCGCAACCAAAGCGGTATACGCGTTACGGCTTCAAACACCGAATGGGCGAGGGTTACGGTGCCCACATTTGCTAAAGGGGATGTAGTTACTTTTCGATTTACCTTCCCGAATGTTTTAGAACACGGCACCTATTTTGTATCGTCCAACGCCGCAAGCCAAAAAACCAAGCAATTTTACGACTGGGACAACGATGCCGCCAGAATGATTGTGACTAACAAGGACGCAACCGGTGGCGTGGTGAACCCAGAGTATAACGTAACTATTACAAAAGCATGAAACACGACTACGACCTAAGCGAGCTGGAACAAATTGAAGTGCGCGGCTTTGTGTTTAACATTATGCCCCGCTACCGCTACCACTATATAGACCACGATTACGAAAAGTTTTCGTTGGACTTTTTGGACAGGCTGGTAAGCGAGGGCTCCAACGTTATCGATATTGGCGGCCACTATGGCATATACAGTTTGCTCAGTGCGCGCAAAGCTAAACAGGTGTATGCCTTTGAGCCAGTGGTAGAGAATTTTAAAATTCTGGAAAAGAACGCGCACGACAATAGCCTGGGCAATATCCAGGCTATTAATAAAGCTGTATCGGACAGTGAGGGCGAAGTAACCTTTAATGTGCCCTGGGCCTCGGACTCGGCCGGTTTTTACGAGCACCCCAATGCCGAAAGTATTAAAAAAGTTAAGGTGCAGACCGCCTCGATTGACAAAGAACTGCCCGGCATCAAAGATGTGAGCTTTATAAAAATCGACACCGAAGGGCACGAACTGCACGTACTGGACGGCATGCAAAAAACTCTGCGCAATAACAAGCGTGCCAAATTATTGGTGGAATTTAACCCGGAATGCTTGCACAATGCCGGCGCAAAGCCCGAGGACCTAATAGCTAAGCTGCACGAACTGAACTACGACATCTTTGCCATGTACGAAGACACCCGCCACCTGCTAAAGGTAGAAGCCGATACGCCCATAACGCGCATTTTAGGCAACCGCACCTACCTAAACTTTTTGTGCCTGCAAAAAGATACCTGGCTGAGTGTGGCGCTGGTGTCGCACAGCACAGCCATTGGCGGCGGCGAACTATGGCTGCTGGACCTTGTAAACGGCCTGGCCGGTATGACCAAAAAGTTTGTATTGCCCTATGTCACCCTGCCGGGTGAAGGACCGCTGAACCAGCGGTTTGCCGACTTGCCTATTGCCATGCAAGCTATCTCTATGCGCACCTGGGTTAATAACACCGGTGTGCATCCGGACGAACTGCGGCACGTACATGCCCTGGATGCCGAAGCTCTTGCCCGCCTGACACAGCTATTCGAAGATTTTAAACCGCAGGTGGTTCTGACCAATACCACCGTCATGCCGTGGGGCGCCTTGGCGGCGCACAGTTTGGGTATTCCACATGTGTGGGCTATCCATGAATTTGGCGAGCTGGACCACGGCTTTAGCTTTGACTACGGCTACGACCAAACCCTGCGTTGGATTGATGAATACTCGCAAAAGGTGATTGTAAATTCTAGGGCTGTGCAGGCACATGTGGGCCGGATAATTGCACGCAAAAAAATCAAACTGTGGTATCAGCGCATAAACCAGCCACAGCTCAGCAGCGAACCGGTAGAGCGCGTGTTCAGCCCCGAAGCAGCGGTCAAATTAATAATAGCTGCTGCCAATGTTACGCCCAGCAAGGGCCAGTTGGAAGCGGTGCGCGCTGTGCACGAGCTACGCAAAAAGGGTGTTGCCGCCGAGCTGGCTATATTGGGCGCAACCCACTCGGCCGACTACCAGGCCGAAATAGAAGCGTACTGCGCCAAGCACAATCTGGGCCCGTATGTGCATTTTGTGGGCCGCAAAGACAATCCGCACGATTACGTAAACCAGGCCGACATTGCCCTGGTGTGTTCCAGAAGCGAAGCATTTGGCCGGGTGACCATTGAAGCTATGCTGCTGGGCAAACCGGTTGTAGGGGCTAATGCAGGGGCCACGCCCGAACTTATAACCGCTGGCAAAACCGGTTATTTATACCGTTTGGGTGATCCCAAAGACCTGGCTGCACACATTCAAAAAAGTATTGCCAAGCCAGACAACATATTGCAAATGGGGCAGGCAGCTAAAGCCTATGCGCAGCGTTTTTGCCAGGCCGACTACCACGAATTGTTTGACGAGCTGCTTGCGGCCAGTAATGCTAACGTAGCGGGTGTACCAATGGCCCGCGACTTGCTGCAGGGCGCTTCCCTGCTGTTAGCCATCTGGCAGCAGCGGGAGGCCGCATTAGCTGCCGGCCACCAAAAGGAGCTGGCCGATTTTTCCGAAAAATACAACGAGGTGTATGCGGCCTACCGTAAAGTAGAGGCGCAGCTGGCCGCCTTGCAGCGCCGCCCCACTATGGCAGGACGCATAAAACACAAGGCCAAGCGGGCATTGGGCCGTAAGTAATTTAGGGGTTTCTTGGCTAAAATTACAGCAAATTGTATTTGCAGTGCTGGCCAACATACGATATTATTCGCCCAAACGGACAATAAACCGATGTAACGGAGGGACGGATAATGCGGCTGCCTGGCAACCATAGTTTTAGAGACAAAAAAATTTCTGCGGGTATAGTGCAGCGCTTTGTGGCGCTGTTTTTATTAGTAGTATTGGTGCAAAGCATGGTAGTGCCGGTGGCATCGGCCGTGGTAGCACAGCAAAATACTGCCGACCCCAGCCTTACCGGCAGCAATGCACCGCTGGCACCAAAAACCGCAACCGTGCCTATGGCCGCAGATGCTAAAGCCGGCGCCAATCAAAAGGGTGTTGCCAGCCTTACGGGCGCGCCCACTGCCGGCGGTTTGGCATCGTCCGTTGCTGCCCAGCCAACAATAACGCCGCACGAACTGACCGAAAAACGCACAGCTACCAGCAAAATAGATCTTAATAAAGACGGCAGCCAAACTGTGACTGCCTATGCATCGCCCCATTTTTACAAAAACAACGGCAAATGGGACGAAATAAAAACCAATTTGGTAGAAGACACCAATGCGGCAGATTCCACCAACCCAATTGGCCGGGCCCTGGGCCGGGCCGAAAGCCTGCTGCCCGGTGACCCCGCGACCTTTAAGGTAGCAGCCAATGACTGGCAGGCGCGCTTTGCGTCCACAAACGACAAGGTGGGCATGGTGCGCTTGCAGTATCAGGGGCAAACCGTGAGTCTTAGCCCAGTTAACGGCGCTGCCGTTACCCCGGTAAAATCCACTGACCGTCATGGCCGGGATGTTATTACCTACCACAATGTGTGGCCGGGCATAGACGTGCGCTACGAAGTGCGCAGCAATATGCTTAAAGAATTTGTGTTGCTTAAAAACGCCAATGCAACTGCTACCTACGGTTTTACAGTTAGCGGTGCCAGCCTGGTTGCCAGCAAGGATGTGCCGGGCGGCTACAACCTGAAAGGCGCGCTGGAAAAAAGTTTTCAAATAGAGCCGCTTACCGTGTCACTGGCCAAAGACGGCCCGACGCTTAAGCCCGTTACTAACCAAACCTTCAAAGACGGCGCGCTAACAGTGCAGGTGGACCAGCAATGGCTCAAAAGTTTGTCTGTGGATAATTTTCCGGTAACTATTGACCCTACGCTGTATTTCGACAGCGGTTCTGGCGCTAACTATGCCGCCTTCCGGTCCGACGGCTTGGGCTGCAGCAGTAGTTCGTGTTTGCAAAATGTGGGCACCAACTACGACAGCGGCTGGAAGTACTGGCGCTCCGTACTTTCGGTGCCCTATACCACCTTGCAGGGCAAGTCGCTGGTAAACGCCACCTATTATTTGGACCAATATGGCGGCGGGCCGGAATCGCGCTATGAGCAAGTGTTCCATGCCTCGTGCCTGAGCTTTAACTGTTTGGACACCAGCATACCGTATTCCAACCTGACCCTCTACAATCCGGCAGATCCGGGTAATAGTGGCATAGATGTAACTTCCCTATACCAAAAGCTCATGGCTAATGGCGACTGGAATGCATACCTTATTCTGAAGGGTGAGGAAGTTAACTACGACACGCTTAAAATATTCGACCCCGGCTACAGCTTTATCCGTTTCCTGTACACCACGGCGCCGCCGGCATCCAGTGTTACCCAGCCCAGTGTTGACGGGCAGGTGTTTGTAAGCACACAGCCCAGCTTTAGAGGGTCAACGGTGGTGGATGGCGACGGCGACCCTATACAATATTCGTTCCAAATTAGCACTGGCAGCGACGGCAATGGCATGGTGGTAAATTCCGGCTTTTTGTCTGTGCCCCAGTGGACCGCACCCACCGATGTGCTGCAAGACGGCACCACCTATTACGTACGCCTTACCACTAGCGACGGCTGGACCACCACGCCTGGGCCGCTGCGACCCTTCAAAATAGACATGCGCGAGGGCAAAGACAAAACGCAAACGTACGATACGCTCGGTCCGGTGGATGTTAACCTAGCTACCGGCAACGTAAGCACCAGTATAAGCAGCCACGACACCACGGCACTGGGGGGTAACCTGGGCGTCAGCCTGGACTACAACTCGCCGGTTAAATCTCGCCCCGGCTTGGTAAGCGAATTTTGGAGCCTGCCTGCCAACTATTCCGGCGGTGCGCCCAACAGCCCGCCCGTGGCCACACGCGTGGACGAAAATGTCGACTTCAACTGGTGGCTGGACGGCCCCATACCCGGCTATAGCCAAACCGACTGGTTTTACGGCCGTTGGAGCGGCTACTTTGTGGCACCCAAAACAGGCACCTATTACTTTGGCGCTAATGCCGACGACAGCGGCAGCATATACGTGAATAACCAGTTTATTACCAGCAGCTGCTACAGCGGCGTGTGCTATGGCAGCAGCGTAAACCTTACGGCCGGACAGGTAGTGCCCATCCGTGCCGAACACATGGACGCCACTGGCCAGGCCTATTTCCACATGTATGTTAAGGGGGCGGTGGACGAGCAAATAGTGCCGCAGGCCTGGTTGCAGACCGGTGTGCGCCCCGTGGCCCAAACCCACGGCCTGACTGGCTATTATTACAACGACGACGGTACGCACAACCTGGACAGCACCACCAAAAGCCTGTTTATGCAGCGCACCGACCCCTTAATTAGCTTTTACTGGGGCAACGGATCGCCCGCGCCCAACGGCCCTACCGAGTTCATGACACGTTGGAGCGGCTACCTCACCGTGCCCGTTACCGGTGCGTACACCTTTGGTACCAATTCCGACGACGGTACGCGGGTAAAGGTCAACAACAATACAGTGGTAGATACGTGGGGTGGTTGCTGCGCCCTAATGTGGGGCTCTACCGTTAACCTTACTGCCGGCCAATCCGTGCCCATTAGCGTGGACTACTTTGACGGTGGCGGTACGGCAGCCATGAATCTTATGGTAACCGGCGCCGTCAGCCAACAGGTGGTTCCCACCAGCTGGCTCAGCCCTAAGGCACAGGTGTTGCCCGACGGCTGGGGCTTAGGCATAGACCCGGACGGCGACCTGGGCTACGACCGCCTTATTCCCGGCCAAAACAGTGCCATACTGGCAGATTCATCCGGCGGCCGCCACGAATACACCTGGGTTAACGGCGGCTACAAACCACCGGTAAACGAAGACGGCTACCTGGTGCGCAATGGCGACGGCAGCTTTACACTGCAGGATGTAGATGGCCGTACCTACAATTTTGACGCTGGCGGTTTGCTTACCGGCGTAACCACGCCGGTGGACGACCGCAAACCAGCGGCGCTGCAATATACCTACGCCGGCAGCCCGGCGCACATAGTAAGCATTGCCGACGGTGTAGACCCCACACGCAACGCCACCGTGTATTATAGCGGTGACGCCAACTGTGGCAGCGCCCCCAGCGGCTTTGATGCTGCTGCACCAGCCGGCATGGTGTGCGCGGTTAAAACCAACGACGGCCGTGCCACAAACTTTTACTACCTGCAGGGCAACCTGGGCCGCATTGTCCGTCCCGGCAACGACACCACCGACTACCAGTACGACAGCGCCGGGCGCATAGTAAGCCTGCGCGACAGCGTGGCCAACGACGCAGTTAATGCCGGGGTGCGCACCAACGACGCTACAACGCTGACCGAAATTAGTTATGACATCCTGGGCCGCGCAACCAGTGTTACCCAGCCCGCAGCAACTGCGGGTGCCACACGCACCCAGCACACCGTAGAATATCTGCCGGGCGACACCACCGCCGGCTACACTGGCGCTACCCAACAACACGTGGCCGGTGCCAGCGAACCCAACGGCTTTACCCGCCGTGTGGAATACGACAATATCTACCGCACCACGCGTGATACGGACATTGCCAACCTCAGCACCGCTACCCAATGGGACCCGGTAAAAGATTTGCAATACAGTGCCACCGACCCCGCCGGGCTAAAAAGCACCACCATTTACGACGATGACGACCGTCCCGTAAGCACCTACGGCCCAGCCCCCAGTGCCTGGTTCGACACTAACCGGACCCCACTGGCCGCCTACGCTTCCCAAATCCCCCGCACCGACACCGCCTATGACCAAAACATGTGGGGCCCATCCGTTGCCTGGTACAATTTTAAGGACAATGCGGGCGTTGGCGCTTTTGTAGGCGCACCCAAGCTGCACACCACTGGCGTTGGCAGCGCTGCCGGCAGCCAGGAATTCTACACCGATGCCGCGCACGAACCCGTAACCACCGCATCCGGCATGGACGGCATAGGCTTTAGCGCCACGGGCAAACTACGCGTGAGTGCTACCGGTACCTATACCTTCACCATGTACCACGACGATGCTGCCAAACTATGGGTAAACGACATCCTGGTCTTCGACCGCTGGAGCCGCCGCACCGAAAACCCTGGCGATCCCAGCGTGGGTACTATCGCCCTAGAAGCCAGCAAAGCCTACCGCTTCCGCCTGGATTACGCCACCGTTGGTCCAGCAGGCGCCATATCCCTCAACCTAACCGGTCCCAACCGCACTGGTGCCACCAACTGGTTCGACGGGTGGCTCAGCCCGGGGTATAACCTGCAAACCAGCAATACGACCTATGACAGTAGCCCCCAGGTGGGCAATGCTACTACAACCATCAACTACGGCAGTAACCCAGAGTTAGGCCTGGCCCAAAGCACTACTGTAGATCCCGCCGGCTTAAATCTAACCAGCTCCAGCACATACGAAACCCAGGGCGCAACCGGTAGCTTCCTCCGCCAAACCAGCAAAACATTGCCCGGCGGCACAACCACCAACTACGCCTACTACGCTGCCGCGGACACCAAAGACAACCCATGTACCACTGGCACCACCGAAGCATACAAACAAGGCGGCATGCTCAAACTAAAAAGCGAAGCAGACCCAGACAACAACGCCAGCACAACCACCGCAGGCACCACAGCGCCCAGAACCACCGAAACCATTTACGACGATACCGGTAAGGTAGTAGCTACCAGAATGAACGCCGACGCCTGGACCTGCACCACCTACGACACCCGCGAACGCGTAACAACCACTGTCATCCCCAGCGTAACCGTGGGCACGTATACACCGGCTACAAACAGTATCGGCAGCAACGTAACCCGCCCAGCAAGAACCATTACCAATAATTATGCGGTGGGCGGAAATCCGCTGGTGACGAGCAGTGGCGACAGCAGTGGGACGGTAACAGTTGAGACTGACCTGCTTGGCAGAAACGTTACATACACAGACGCTAAAGGTAATGTAACCACCAATGCATACGACGGCGCCGGTCATATAACAGGTCGTACGAGCGTTTTGGGTGCCGAAGTGTTTACCTACGATACTTACGACCGGCTTGTGGACCAGAAATTAGATGGAACTACATACGCGCACATAACCTACGATGCATACAGCCGTATTGCTAGTGTGGATTACCCCGGCAACCAACACCTTTCGAGCATGGGTCGTGATAGTCTCGGACGAGTTAATAATTTGTCTTACACGCTGGCTAACAATTCAGTTGTTAGCGACCAGATAACGCTCAGTCAATCTGGCCAGACCCTAAGTGGTACTGAAAATGGCGTGACAAAATCATACGGCTACGACAAAGCGGGTCGTCTAACAACGGCGGCTATAGGGAGTAATACATATGCATACAGCTTTGGCGCACCAACAGGCTGTTCCGGTACCTACAACACCAACGCCGACAAGAACAGCAACCGCACAAGCCAAACCGCCAACGCCGCAAACACTACCTACTGCTACGATAATGCCGACCGTTTGTTGACTAGCTCTGACACAAAACTGACCAATCCTCAATACGACCAGCACGGCAACACCACCCAACTAGGCACCAGCACTGTTACTAAGTTCGAATACGATTCGTCAGACCGCAACACCAAAATTACCGAAGGTAGCAAAAACGTAACATTCGTGCGCGACGCCCAGGGCCGCATCATCTCACGTGTTCTGGTAAACGGCAGTACTACGACTAACTACTACGCCTTCACCGCCAGCGGTGACACGCCAGATGTATTGCTTAACTCCAGCAATGGAGTTGTCGAAAAATACCTACAGCTTCCCGGTAATGTCCTGGCAACAATCCGCCCCGCACAATCCGGCGCGGCAAACAAAGTATTTTCGCTACCAAACATCCACGGCGACATCATGGTTACCACGGATGCTAACGGGGCAAATACCGGCAGCTTCCAGTACGATCCGTTCGGCAACAAAACAAGCTCCACCCTCCCAAACAACACCGCAACAAACAGTACCTACGGTTGGCTTGGCCAAAACGAAAAAGACACCGAAACAGCATTTGCCCTAAGCCCAACACAAATGGGTGCCCGTGTGTACCTGGCAAGCACTGGCCGTTTCTTGCAAGTAGACCCGCAAGAAGGCGGCACGCCCAACAATTACGTCTATCCCCCAGACCCCATCAACGACTTCGACCTAACCGGCGAATTCGGTTGGAAGAACTTTGCTAATATAGCTAGTGTAGGCTCTATGATCCCCGGGCCTATTGGCATGGCCAGTGCCGCAGTATCTGCCGCAGCCTACGCAAAGGCTGGCGACAGAAAGAACGCAGTACTCATGGCAGCAACAATCGCGGCGGCCGCCGTGGGAGCTGGTGGGGCGGTTAAGGCGTTTCAGGTTGCTAAGAATGCAAAAGCTATTAGCAATACGGCAAAAGCAGGAACGGGCGCATTCGGATTGGGGCATGCAGGTAAGGTGACATCTGCAGTGGCGGGTAGGATGTTTGTGGGCAGGGGTGCTACAGTTGTCCACCAAGGAGGTAGGAAATTTCTGCAAAGTGCGGATGGCCTAAGGAGGTATGGCGCACCAATTATGAAAGGTCAAACGGGCGAGCTGACATCCAATTTTATAAAACGTACATCCACGAGTCAATCTTGGAAATGGGATAGGCTAAAGAAGAAGCCCGGTACGGGAAACGGTCATTTATATATGAGGGGGAGATGGTAATGCTTCGATGCGAACTAGCATACATAGAAAATTTAGGTGATCTTTCAGAAGAAGATTATTGGCAAGAAGATAACAAGTTGCCCTTTGGTAGCGGACCCAACGTGCGCTGGTGTGCTGATATTAAATTCACAATTAGAGTTATAGACGATACGCTAGGCGTATTTAAGAAACGTAAACAGTCTTTAGGGGATGAGATTTATATTTTTGTGTGTTCACCCACTTTTGCAAAAGAACCACATCAAGTTTTTCTTAATAATCGTACAAAAATGATTACTATGGATAGCTTCTCTATCGAGGAGACCAAAAATAGAATAAGTGAACAGCTATCATCTATAAAAGGAAGCTCAGTTTCTGAATTATTTGATCAGCTAAAGAAAGTATTTGACGTTGAGCCTCTTTAGTCGGGTAAGATTGTTCCAAGAATAACGTTGGCAATTGACCTCCTAGGCCGCACCACCAGCTACGCCGACGCTAACAGCCAAACAACCACCTCCAATTACGACAGCCTGGGCAGACTCGCTAGCCGCAGTGGTCCACTCGGTGGCGAAACATTCACCTACGACAACTACAATCGCTTGACCGACCAACAACTGGATAGTGTAAGCGTAGCTAAACCATACTACGACGCCTACGGTCGGCTCGACCACGTAGATTACCCAACTGCAGGGGCTTCCAGCGGTAAACAAGTACTAACCATCACCCGTGACAGCCTAGGCCGCACCACAGGCCAGACATACACCCTAGGCAATGGCACCACAACTGTAGCCGACAACGTCAATCACAGCCAGAGTGGCCAAATCATCTCCGGCACCGAAAATGGCGTAGCCAAAAGCTACACCTATGACAGAGCCAACCGTCTTACCAATGCCACAATTGGCTCAAACACCTACACCTACGGTTTCGGTACGCCAAGTGGCTGCTCCGGTACGTACAACACAAATGCAGGTAAAAACTCCAACCGCACAAGCCAAACCATCAACACCACCACAACAACCTACTGTTACGACCAAGCCGACCGCTTGCTAACAAGCAGCCAATCCAGCCTAACCAACGCCCAATATGACCAACACGGCAACACCACCCAACTAGGTTCAGGCACCCAAACCAAGTTCGAATACGACAGTAGTGACCGAAACACCAAAATAACCGAGGGCAGCAAAAACGTAACCTACACCCGAGATGTCCAAAACCGCATAACCACCCGTACTCTCGTCAACGGCACCACAACCACCAACAAGTACACATTCACCACAACCGGAGACACTCCCGACCTCCTCCTCAACAGCAGTAACGGTGTAGTAGAAAAGTACGAGCAACTCCCGGGCGGAGTACTACTAACCATCCGTCCATCTCAATCCGGCGCAGCACAAAAAGTACACAGCTTGCCCAACATCCACGGTGACGTTATGCTAACTACGGATGCTAATGGCACAAGTACAGGCACCTTCACATACGATCCCTTCGGTAACAAAACAAGCTCCACCCTACCAAATAACACTGCAACAAACTCCACGTATGGCTGGGTAGGTCAACACGAAAAAGACACCGAAACAGCCTTTGCCCTATCCCCAACCGAAATGGGAGCAAGGGTATACCTGAGCTCAACAGGAAGATTCCTAAGTGTAGACCCAATAGAAGGTGGAACTCCCAACAACTACGTGTATCCACCGGACGTGGTCAATGATTTTGATTTGGATGGGAGGGCGACTATTAACTATGGAATAGGAGGGTGTATAGTCATATGTGTCGGAGTAAATGCGATACATAATACATCCAACGGAAGTTGGTATTATAGCTTGGGTAGTGGTTTCGGACTAAAAGGACCGTCGATAATGTACGGAAAGGGTGGTCCTGAAACAGGATGGAGCGTTGCCGGAGGGGCCTCGGCTATAATTGGCGCAAACGCATCCTACAATAGGAAGCGATGGTCGCGTGAGTATGGCTTTGCAGGACCCGGCGTATCTATAAGCGCACAACATACCTCTCGTTTAACACGTGGAACTTGGTATGGTCAGGGTAAGGGCAAATCCTTCAAGAAGGATAGTCAGTATCTTAAAGACTTAAGGAGTGGTAAACTAAAACGTAACTACTATCAACCCCAGAGGAAGAGAAGATGATTGAAGATTTTATCATGATTGTCATAGGGGCAATCGCCGTAATTTTTAATCGTACTTTGGCCCAACTTAGTGTGGACTTTCAGGGAAAATTCTACCGCATCAAACTCGGTTCGAGTATAGTTAAATTCACGAGAGTTATGTTTATTGTGCTAGGCGTCTTGTTTATTGTGCTAGGCGTCTTGGCTGCGTTTAATGTCCTAAAATTTCAGTAATTAGATTTAATAGGTCAACACGAAAAAGACACTGAAACAGCATTCACCCTATCCCCAACAGAAATGGGAGCAAGGGTATACCTAAGCTCAACAGGAAGATTTCTGCAAGTTGATCCCATTGAAGGCGGAACACCAAATAACTATGTATGTAGTTAATGATTTTGATTTGACGGGAACTATCGGATGGAAGAAATGGTTTGGGGATAGAGGGAGAAACGCAGTTAGCATACGGAATCGAGTCGGCGATTACGCCAATAAACACCCCAGACAGTATGATCTATTCATGATTTTAGCCACAAGGGGCAGGGGTGGAACCGGAAAAAACGGCATGAAAGGTGATCTTCTTGGTATACAAACCAAGAGGATAAGTGCCGGAGAGATAGGCATCCTTAAGAAAAATGGTTATGATATCCATGCACTTAAAGGTGGTAAAAATGCTTCAGCAAGGGATATTTTTAAAGATAAAAAAGGCAACCTATTCGTTAATAATAAAAAAGGAACAGGCATAGGTGAGCCTCTTGGAATAAATATTAAACACTTATCTTCATCATCAGGAGGTGGTAAATGGTAACGCAAGACGAAATAAAGGTAGAGCTAATAGTTTCGGGGTTTGATGCCCACGAAGATGTGACCAAATTGGTTGGCCTCAAGCCAACCAAGATAATTCATAAAGGGGAGGGTATCCGTACTTTACAGCAGGAAAATCCACAATCTGCCTTATACACAGAAAATATGTGGATACTGAGCTCGGGAGGCAGGGAGTCTTTAGATATTGAAACTCAATTAGATCTACTTTTAGATAAGTTATGGCCCTTACGAACGCAGGTATCTGATTTAAATAAGAAATACGAAGCTGAGGTATCGGTTCATGGATATGTCTATCACTCTCAGCTTGGCATGCATATAAAGCCAGAATTATTCAAGAGACTGGCATCCCTTAATCTTCCATTGGATTTAGATATTTATACCCTAGAATCAGAGGACTAACCTATAGGCATTAAGGCCTGAGATCCAGACATACGACCCCTTCGGCAACAAAGTAAGTTCAAGTCTGCCGAATAACACCGCCACAAACAGTACCTATGGCTGGGTAGGTCAACACGAAAAAGACACTGAAACAGCATTCACCCTATCCCCAACAGAAATGGGAGCAAGGGTATACCTAAGCTCAACAGGAAGATTTCTGCAAGTTGATCCCATTGAAGGTGGGACGCCGAATAACTATGTGTATCCACCGGATGGGGTTAATGATTTTGATTTGAGTGGGGAGGCAACTAGGAATTACAGCATTTGCGGGAGTATAGGCCTTTACGTATGCATCGGTCTCGTATTTGATAATAGCCATGTTTACTACAGCGCCGGAGGAGGTATCAGTAACCCTGGTGTTGGTTTTTCAGCTACCTACGGAAAAGGACGAGCTATTACTGGATGGGCTCTAAATGGTTCTGCTGCTGCGATGGGAATAGCGGCGGCAGGAAGCATAAGCAAGAAGGGTAGATCTCTAGAGTATGGAGTTGGGACGCCGGGCGGCTCAGGAGGCGTGCAGTATACGGGGCGACTGACTCGTCAGACCTTGGTAGGCCAGGGGCGTGGATATTCTCCCAAGAAAGATACTAAATTTCTCCAATCACTGAGAAATGGTAAACTAAAAACGAGCCAACTTAATTACAAACAGAATAAACAACAAAGAAAGAGATGGTGGTGACTTTTAATCTAACCCTTATCTTAATCGGTCTAGTGCTCATTGTATTTTATAAAAGACTGGCAAAATCCTATGCCGACTACCAAAATAGCCAGTTTGGCTTTCATTTTGGGAAAGATGTCGTAAAATTCAATAAAGCGCTAAACGTTTTACTGGGGACTGTTTTCATATTAGTGGGTATATTGGGATTGCTGCATGTTATCTGAGCCAGTATTTTAGGCCTTCTCAAAAAGTCCACAGCCTCCCCAACATCCACGGTGACGTTATGCTAACTACGGATGCCAATGGCGCTTCCACCGGTACCTTTGTTCCAAGGATAAACCCTGGGATTCAAATCCCATGATGTAATATGCGGTCATTTGCCGGGTAAAGATTACGCAGAAGATCTAGACAATTCTGGCAACTTATGATATTATCCAGCAAATCTTAAGGAGATGCTGTTTTTATGCCTAAAATTGCTAAGAAACCAAACTATATGCGCGGTGCTTTGTTTGCATTGGGTGGTCCAGTTGCGGGTATTGCCGTCTGGGTAGCGTTGTGGGAAATGGGCTTTATTGCTTCCATTGCCACATTCCTTATGGCTTGGCTGACCATTTGGCTTTACCGCAAGGGAGCTGGAACTATCGACCGGCGTTCGCTGTACGTTATTTTGCCTTACATTTTTGTGGGCATAGCCTTGTCCATTTTGGCGGGTATGATTGACGATAGCCTGCACTATGTTACAGACGAAGTAAACAAGATGCGCCACATAAGCATGCTTGAGATTCTTTTTAAGTCCGCATTCTGGAGCTTTACGTTTGATAACTTGCTGCACAATGGCGAATTGTGGGCTGGCTACACCAAAGATATTTTGATTTCGTTGGGTCTGGGCGCGCTGGGTGCTTACAGTACGGTTAGGGATGTTTTGGAGCACGGCAATACATCCGGCCCGGGCAAAGCAAAGGCATAATACGCCATCTTAATACTGTCTTATAGCGATTTGGTATATATAAGTTCCGGAATACCCGGATAGGCTCTGTCCGAAGGCAGATCGCCAAAAAGGGCGTAGCCGGATTTTTCATAAAAGCGGCGGGCACCTGTGTTTTTGGTGGCTACATTTAGCTGCGCTAGCTGACAGCCTTTTCCTGTAAGCCACGTCTCGGCTGCGTTAAGCAGCATACGCCCGTAGCCGCAGTTTTGGTGTGCAGGATGTACATATAACTTTTGTACATAAGGCCCAGGGTATGTGGCATGATTGGGGATGTGGCTTGCCCCGGCGTAGCCAACCACAATGCTGCCTATACGCCCCACCCACATGTCGGCTTCTGCCGGATTTATAAACCTGTCGTGATACCTGCTAGTGCCCCAGCCCCAAGATTCAATTACGGCTGTTGTTATCCCCGATGGTGGGTCAAGATACGTACTGTGCGAACATTGGCGTTCCAGCTCGGCCACCTGGCGCAATTCTTCTTCGTTGCCTGGTGACGATATGATTAGTTCTTGGCTCATCGGACTACCATACCATGACCACTAAGGTACGCCTATTTCTATGGCGTTCGACACTGATTTATCTTTTGGCGGTAAATTGCCTTGTAACCATAACCAACATTTGCCATACTTTAGGGCAACATGAGTTTTTTAAATAGCGAGTCTTTTACAGGCTCACTGGTACGGCTATCTGCCTATATATCGGTAGCCATTAGTACTGTAGCGTTCTGGGTTGTCGCGCTGTGTATGGTTGTTGGTTTTGGTATTTTTTGGTTTGCCGGCGATTATGCGGATACAAGCGAACTGCTGGCAGATACGGAACTGACGCACGTGTATGGCGACGATATGAGCGACAACAAACTGCTGTCTATTAAAATAACCGGCACTATTGTGGGCGACCTGGACGATGTAGAGGGGCTGGCCAACGACGAAATGGCCACCTCCGGGTATGATGTAAAGCAGCAGTTGCGCGATGCAGTAGACAGCGATTTTAAAGGGGTGATACTGGAGATAAATTCGCCCGGCGGCACCATTTACGGCTCGCACGCTATTGCCGAAGGAGTTAAATATTACCGCGAACACGCCCACCAGCCGGTATATGCGCATGTGCAAGGGCTGGCGGCTTCGGGCGCCTATTGGGCGGCGGCTAGTGCCGACAGGGTTGTTGCCGATTACGGCAGCGATGTGGGCAGTATCGGTGTTATTATGGGCCCGTTCAGGTACTACGATAAGGTGTTGAGCGACGACGGTGGGGTATTAACTCAAAATGGCATCCAAAGCGTAAATATTACGGCCGGCAAGTCCAAAGACCTGGGCGACCCCTACCGCCGGCTTACTAGTGCTGAAGTTGCCACGTTGCAGCAATCGGTAAATAATGACTACGATTTATTTGTAAAACATGTAAGCACACAGCGGCACATCTCGGAAGCCACTATACGCAATACTATTGGCGCTCTGCCCTACGACAACAAAACAGCCCAGAATTATGCACTTATCGACCACAGCGGCAGCCGCGAGGATGTGTATCAAGAGGTAGCTAAGGCCGCTCACCTCGAAAGTGAAGATTACGAAGTAGTGCGCTGGATGGTGCTGCAGGACGATAGCGGCACCACCGCTATGCCCATGAGCGCTGTTTTCCACCATGCACCTGCCCGCAAGGCTAAGGCCAAAGCTGCAAAAGCCCACTGCACCTTGGACCGCATTAGCCTGGCCTATTACGGCGATGTTGTAGGCTTGTGCGCTAAGTAACAGAGCTTATAGTTTGATGCTAGCGTATGGCTGGCTACTGCGTGTTCTACATTGGTGAGCCGGTGGGGAATAGATCGGCGGCGGAATCGGATAGGCCGGTGATATTGTTAACGCTGCCGCCCAAGGATGTAAACGTATCCCATGAATATACCGGCCGTTTTTGGCCGTTTTCCATGTAATACAGCTGTGGCGACGAACCGAACTTGGTGTAACGGGTACCTTGTCGGGGCGATCCCCCAACTGCGACTGCAGATGGGAAGGTGGGGGTTGAGCCATCGATACCATAGTGGGCTTCGACCGATGCCGAAAGCTGCAGTGCAATGCCGCTGTCGAAAATTGTGGAGCCAGAGGCCTTGGCTTTTTGCTGCAATGTAGCGCCATTGGTGTATGAGCTAAGGGTGCTGCTGTTGGTCATAACAATGCTGGCTGGCGAAAAGCCGTACGATGCCAGAATAAACATGGATGGCACGTAATATTTAGTAGTGCCGGAAAGCACATATAATCGGCCATTTGATACATCGCCAAATACCATGCCATCCAGTTTGGGCGCACCGTCGGGAATATTGGCCAGGAAATTGCTGCTGCCGGTAAAGATGTCGCCCAATGAATGACCGGTTATATTAAGGGTAGTTAGGCTATATATTTGTCGTTTTTTGCCGCCTTCCAACACGTACAATGGAGCGCCGTCGGAACTTCTGAATACTGGTTGTTGGGTGGGGCTTTGTACACTCATGCGTTGGATAAAATTGTCGCCCAAAGATGCAAAACTGGCAAAGCCCCAACTGCTATCCACGGGAAGCCGGCGGTAAGCATCCATAATAAATTTTTGGCCGCCGCTGGTTTGTACCACGCAGCTAGCATTGCCGGCCTGCGTTCCAACCGGCGCCTGCCCGTAATTGAAGGGAATATTGGCCAGCCCGCTTAAGCCCAGGCACGTATATTGCTCCATGGAAGATACATAGAACCAACCGTTGCTGTCGGCCAGCCAAACGCGCCCCTCGGGGTCCTTCATAACGACCTTGTCATTGATAATGGCCTGGCCCAGGGGTATTGTGGCTAAGACATAATCGCTGGCCCGGGAAAGGTTACCGCTCGGATTCTGCTGAGTATAGGTATTATAGTCAAAAATGCCGTGCCGCACGCCATCTGTTACTTCATAAATAAATCCGTCGTTAGCCTGTGCAAAATTGGATAGGTTGCCGGCCAATGGCATACGTTCCAGCTGCACCAGGGGCATATAGCCGATTTGCCCCAGGGTAAAACCGTAGTCGTCAAAGACATCCATGGAAGTAATATGGTAGCGCCGTCCCATGGATACCAGGTATAACGCGCCGCCATCACTGTCACTGTCGCTGTTCGATTTTGCCACGTAGGACAAGTTTGGGGTATTGGGCGAGCTGGCCAGGGGCAGTGAATCCAGTTCGGATTGGGGTATGATGCGGACGTCTTGGACCCCAAGGCCGTACATTCCAGCCATATCCATAGAGCCAACGCGATATTTGCTGCCGCCATCGCTATAGTACAGTTCGGCTGATTCCGGCGAACGCACCAGCGGCCCGGTCGTTGGACCAAACCAATCGTTAAACATTCGCCAGAAATTGCGGTTGCCATAGGCGCTGCAGCCATCACCGCTGCCGTACAGATTATTTAGCGCCGCTTGGTTGGGCTGGTAGGGGGTGTAGTTGTACAGTCCGGCAGTGGCTTGGTTTTGGATACCAATATTAGAACCGCTGCATCCGCCGTTAGGGTTATAGCCCACATAGCTGGTGCGGCCGGAGCGGTAGTTGAAAGAGGTGGGGATTTGGGCATAGCGCTTAAATTGTTTGGCTGCAGCGTACACCTGGTTGAAAAAGCCGTAATATTCGGCATCACATGGCGCAGTGTCCGGACAACCGTAACCGGTTGCACTGCGGTACTGAATGCTCCAGGGCCAGTCATCGGTGATGAGCGATTGCTCTTTTTGCAGTAAAACAATCAGGACCTTAGGGTTGACCCCACAAATATGGGCAACTTCAAAAATAATTTGCGCACCCGATTTGTTGCCAGCCGAAATGCCGGCGCACATGCTGTCGCCGGAACGCGCCGGTACGTCTTGGCGGAAATCGCGCAAGCACGTATAGGGTGCCGGATAGCCGCGCGAAGCCCCGTAGGCAGCACGGCTCATACCGCTGCTGTGTTGTTGTGAGCCATTGGTATCGCAGTTAGGCACTTTGGCTTCCAGAAAGTGCTGGATTTCGTCCATAGACATTGTGCCAGAGCTAAAGAATACGCTATCGTCCATGATACGTTCGGCATGGAATTGGCTGCCCGACAGGGCTTGGGCCGAAGGGGCCATGGCAGTACAGGCCAAAACAAGCAGCGCCAACCCAGTGCCTATTCGCAAGAAGATATGTGCCAGACGCTCCATCTTACGGCACCTCAACTGAACCTGGTGCTGAATTACCCTTTGCCGTAGCCGAAGAATATGACACTACGGCCGTCCATGTGCCAGTGGAAAATTCTGCGCGCGGAATGACAGTATTAGGACACTGTGTGGTCGAGACATTTTTTGTTCCACTGCCCTGCTTTTGGACTTGCTGGCTACCTTTGGTCAGGGTTACGGTGCAGGTGCCGCCGTCCTCGAAAACACCCGGTACATAGCTACTGACCTCGACATTGTTATCATAAAAACCCACGGTGGTAATGATGGGAGTTACCTGTTTTTGCGTGCCGGCAGGCGGTTGATTTTGCTGGGCTTCCTGCTCTTTGATAATTTCGTCTTTACGTTTATCGCCGGCATTTTGTTCTTCATCTGTTGGCGGGCCCATATCAATCTTGGATACACCACTAATGCCTTCGGGTACGGCATTGGCGGCTTTATCGCCACGATGCTGTACGTAATACGCGCCAGCCCCTATACCCACCAATAGCACGGCCAAGCAAATAATAAAGATAGCCTTTTTGCCTCGCGGCCTAGAAAATTTTGTTCGTTTAACATTCTTAACAACCATGTCCTAATATGGTACCACTAAAGTACTAATGCTTGAACCCCGAGCGATTGCTAGGCGATAGGTGTATCTAGTTTGCGTAAAATAATTATCGTTTCGTGGTGATTTTGCATTATGGTGTCAAATACAAATAGGAGTTTAAAATCGCGGATAGTGTTTAAAAATAGTTCGATAATTTCTGCTTGTGTCCAAGCATGGAAATGGGGACGGTAGTCGCTTTTAATAAGTTCGTTGACCCGTTTTTCTACGCCTTTGCTGCGTTTTTCGGCCAAGCGTACATATTCTTCTGTGTGTTCGTGTCGAAAGCGTTCATCGCGATGTTTGTGTTCTTGGAGTAAATGCTGATAGGTGGTGGTGGGGCGATCGACATCAAAAGTATGGCGTTTGTCCGGTACGGCCATAAACAGGGTGCCATTTGGTTTAAGCACCCGATGATGGGTAAGTATTGCACCAATAGGATCCAGGCAATGTTCCAGAAAATGATTAGCAATAACAAAATCTTGTGATGCATTAATAATCTTGTCTAGCTTTTCGCCTTCGTCAACAATGCTCACCTCCACCAAGTCTAGTTCGCCCACCTCGGGCCACAATTTGCGTAGATCCGGTGTGGTGGCTATGTCTACGTACGACACTTGCACACCGTCGGGTACGGGCAAGGGCATGTGGGCAGCGCCAATTTCAATGCCATTGCCGCGTATAGAGCGTTTGCCCAACAAGGCACGCGGATTTTGAGCTATCTGTTCGAGCTGTACCTTTTGTATGTATAGCTGGTCTCGTTCAGAGGTTAGAGTATTGATAAAGGCGCGTAAATCATCAACCTCGCGCCGTAGGTTCTGGCGTTCCTCGAGTATACTACGTACCTGCGGTATAGATCTGACTGCCTCTTTTGCGATCCGCTTCATGAAATTCTAATTATCTCCCCTCGAGCTTTAGTGTTGAGTATACAAGGCGTGGGATGAATTGTAAAAAGACCAGTGCTTGTAAGTATCTGGTATATAATGAACGCAAATGAAGAACATGTTTGCTGCCTTGCAGGCGCGCCGAAAGCTCGTGTACATATTGTTAATTGTCGGTTGTCTTGTATATGGGTTGTTTGCCTCATTTGCAGCGTACCGGCAGCAAATGGACATGGGTGATAGCTCAACTTTTTACGCCTTTGCGCGCAGTATGAGCCGGGGCGAGGTGCCGTTTAAGGACTTTATCCATTTCCGTACCCCCGGTACCCTTGCTGTACATGCCACATTTATTGAGATTTTTGGCGAGCACCAAAGCTCGTCCCGCCTGGCCACATTTGTAGAAACAATATGTTTGTTCCCGCTGTTATTCTTGTTGGCCGCCATTATTATTTTTAGACACCAAAAGAGTTTTTTGTATGTATTTGCGGCTGTGGCCGGGGCTATATATGCCTCTGGTGCTGCCCAGTTGCGAGCCGGCTTTGGCCTACTGGCCATAGCTTGCTATATGGCAAGCTTTGATGGCAAAGCACGCGAAAAGCGCTGGCTGTGGGCAACGGGTATTCTTACAGGTGTAACATTTTTCTTTGGCCAAGAAATAGCATTGATAGTTGGCATATGTATCGTGGCCGGCGAACTGTTGGCCCGCACCCGTGACGAGTTGTTGCCGCGTGCCAAATTGTTGCTGGCAGGCACATTTGTGGGGCTATTGCCGCTGCTGGTATACATAGCAGTATTTTCTAGCCTTACTACGTTTATGTACTACGTAACGTATTATTCGTTTATTTTGCAGCCCAAATATATGGATGTGCCGTTCCCTGGTTTTAGCTATGGTAGCCTGATCTTTTACCTGCCCTTTATACTGTATGGCCTCTGTTTTTGGGTGTTATATGCATCGCGGCGCTTGGGTGTAAAGGAAGGGCTACTGTTGAGCTTTGGCATTTTGCGCCTTATTACGGCTTTGGGCCGGGCCGATACCGGGCACCTGCTATTTTCCATCCCCGAAGTGTTTATTATCGTGCCCTACTTTATGGCAAGCATAAAAGACAGTGCTTTTACCCAACAAGTGCTGCGCAGATTTGCCCCCTATGGCTTGGCTGTGGTAGCCCTGTTTGTGCTATCCATGATCTTTAGTGGTATTTGGCTGGTATTTACGCCATTTATAATATTGCATGCCCTGCGTACACGGCAGCTGGCAGCCGGCGCCAAGTCGGGCACCTATGCCATGCTGAACACCTACCTGGCGGTAGGGGGTACGCTGGTACTGCTGATATATATGATCTTTCCGGTGTATTACGCATTCCTTAAGTACGCAAAACAGGGGCTGGCAACACGCAACGATGCAAGCTACCGGATTGGTGGTGTAAAGTTTGACCCCATTACCTATAACGAGGTTATGCAGGTTAAGGCAACGGTAGCGCCCCTGCACCCAGACACTGTGTTTGCCTTTCCTATTCAGCCGTTTTACTACACCTTGGCCGCCCACCACGGCAGCCGTTATATGACCTTTGAGCCGCAAACCACAGTAAAAGAGCAAGAAACCACTATTAAAGATTTGCAAAAGACCCGGCCCGAGGTGGTTATATTTGACCCCTTGCAAGCGCATGGTCTGTCCGGCTCGTTGTGGGAGATTAGCAATTACCTAACCGGCCATTACACCATACATCAGCAGATTATAGATCGTGAGATTTTATGGGTAATGGTGCCCAAAGACAAATCGGCACGTGACGATAAATTAGCTTTCCAATTATACAAAGACAACCACCATAAAAGCGATGCCATGGGTGTTCAGAGCAGCAACACCGGGCTTAATAACGCTATTGCCCAAAACGGCAAAACCATACATTTTTACGTCAATAGTCCTAAGGGCGCGCAGCTGACATTGTCGGTTGCCGATTCCCAGGGCATAGCCACCGATCCAAGCATCTGCGGCCAGATTACCATTGGTTATGGCACCGGCCACGCACCGGCTACCAAGGTGTGCACTACCAACGGTATCGTTACCCTGCCCATTACACCTAGCAAAAAGCCGGTAGAATTGGTGTTCGAAAAACAGGGCAGCGCCACAATTATTTGGAACGACCCGCACATTACAGATTAGGTTATCTAGCGTATTTCGTAAACTTGGAGCGATATAGCCGGGTAGGTAATTGTTTTGATATGGGCCAGACACTGAGCATTAACGGGCGGGGTGGCTGCAAGAATGTAGCGGACCCCGCGTTGCTTTAAGAACGGCGAGCACGGGTCGGCGTGGACCCGGAAGGCATCCAGTGCCGGCGGATCCAAGTAAGCGTCTGCCGGGATATTTGGATCATTAATGTCTTCTACGGTGAAGAATACGTGTGCAAAACGGTTATATACAGCCACATCAGCCGGCTTACTGCCAATTGGTTTCCATACATCCAGCTGCGGATAGGCATAGACACCGGACAACGAACGGACACCTTGGGCCAGGGTAACATTTTCTAAAAACTCAGCATCGTTACTGGCCACCCAGGCGCCTTGTTTGTCGCCGATGCTGCCAATAGCTTGCGATACCTGGGAATGGGTAAGGATGCCCAGGCCCTGGTATAGCGGGTTGATACCAATCGTAGAAATTATAGAATATAGGGCCAGTAGGGCCAGCCCCCACGCAAAGCGTTTTTTTAGAATAAGCCACACGATAAGGCTGATAGCCAGGGCGATAAATACAATTTCTTTACGGCTGGCCAAATAGCTGCCGTATGCCGAGCGAAAGCTAAAGCCCAGCGCAATTATTGCTACAAACGCTCCCAGTGCGCTGCGCCGGCGCCATACCGCACTCAGTTTTTCTTTTGTGTCGTCCAAGTATTTGATCGTCAACAGCACAAGCAAAACGTTAATCATGCCTATGCCAATCAGCAGCCTGGTGTGCGGCACCCGGTCGAACTGTAACAGATGGAATAGTGGGTCTGACCACGGCATAAACAACCGTATCAAAAACAATGCCAGCAGGCCCAGCAGGGCAATAACCCGCCAGTCAACCGCCCGCTGCCCGCTGGTTTTACGCATACTTAGATACAGAACAGCAGGCATCAGGAAGGGGAAGATCAAAATAAAATTAGATGCCTCGCTTTGGTTAAGCGGCAGATGTGCAGCCACGCTGCTGCTTTGCAGCTGCAGGTTAAAATAACCGCCCACCAGCTGCCGGAAGCTGAAGTGTCCGCTGTGTTCAATCCGCTGGCCTGGATACACAGAACTGCTGATAGCATGTACCACCGAGCTGCGTGTACCAATGAACAGGGCCATGACGGCAAGCGTAAGCACTGCGGGCACGGCAACATAGAGTAATCTTTTAGCTAAAAATGCACGGTGTTTCGGTTCCCCCCATAAGTTCAAAAAATGACCGAATAAAAAGGCACTCACCACCAGCCCTACTGGTACCAAAAAAGGCACATACAACACGAACGCCAAGCATAGTAGCAAATAGGTAAACACGCTACTCCACACTAAGGCAGTTTTTTTATTTAGAGTTTTGTCAAATAATCGCACCCCTACGGCAGCAATAAAGAATCCGAAAGCCAGGGGTAAAATGGTGGCCGACTGATACCACCACTGCACAAAGGGGCTAAAAAACAGGCCGATGGATATAAGACCGGCCAAGGCATGACGCTTTGGCAACAAGGTCAGGCTAAAAACGTAGCACCCCAACATCAGCAGCACACCCAGCAGCCACCACTTGAATGCAAAAGCATATTCTACGGGTAAAACAAAAAAGGCCCAGTGTTGGGGTTTGAACGCTGCGCTCCATTCTTTGTATGGCGTGTCCAGTACAAATGACATGTCCTGTCCGTTGCCTATGTTTTTGTTAATGCGCGGAAACCCTTCTTTGGCCTGGGCTAGGATAAGTGGGGTATTTACTTCCCATTCGTCAGAGCGAATAGCCCGCGGGTTGTTGGCCAATAGGTGTGAGTCATGTGTATCACCAAATAGGGAGGAATAAAACATCCCCACCGAAGACCCGCTGATACGGAAGATCGTAAGTATCAACAAGGCTATGCACAGCAGGAGTGGGAAGAACCAAACGCTACGACCAACCCTCAGGAACATGGCTTTTTTATTTTGTGGTGCCATAACAGTATGGTTAAATTCTAACAGAGTTTATACTTATTAAAAGAACTAGCAGAAAGGTGGGGCTAGTCTCTTGAGGTAATATCTACGCCTGGAGGGGATAACTGGTGATCCATATCGCGGCACCCATAATTGAGACAGAGGAGATAGAGGCGGTTCAAAGCGTCTTAACATCTGGTGTCTTAGCCCAAGGGCCATGGGTGGCTCGGTTGGAAGAAGCCTTTGCTGCTTATTGCGGTACTACGTATGCGGTTGCGGTTAATAGCGGTACGGCTGCTATTCATGCAGCACTATTTGCGGCTGGCATTGGCCCAGGCGACGAAGTTATTACCACGCCATTTAGTTTTATTGCCACCATAAATCCCATATTATTTGTGGGCGCCAAGCCGGTATTGGTAGATATCGATCCAGAGACGTTTAATATGGATGCTGCGCGGCTTGAACAAGCTATTACGCCCAAGACCAAAGCTATTCTTCCTGTGCATTTGTACGGCCAGCCCTGTAACATGCAACAGATTGGTCGGCTGGCCAAAAAGCATGGCCTGCTTGTAATTGAAGATGCCTGCCAGGCAGTTGCCGCCGAATATGAGGGCCGCAAGGTAGGCAATTTGGGCGATATAGCCTGTTTCTCGCTGTACGCTACCAAGAATATTATGTCGGGCGAAGGGGGTGTCGCGACCACCAACAACGAAGCGTATGCCCAAGCTATGAAACGTTTTCGCCAGCATGGCATGACTGCCCCCTACGAATACGCACACATTGGTTTAAATTATCGTATGTCTGATCTGCATGGTTCTATTGCTGTAGCCCAGCTCCAAAAAGCCGATCGTTTTACTAAGCAGCGTCAGCATAACGCTCAATTATTAGATAAGGGGTTAACGGGCATTAAGGGTTTGACTTTGCCCTACCGCGCCTCAGACCGTACGCATGTATTTCACCAGTATACCGTCCGGATTACCGGCGATTTCCCTATGACTCGCGATGAGCTGGTTGTGCATTTACGCGACAAAGCAATTATTGCCGGCCTATATTATCCTAAGCCTCTCCATTTTTATGATCATATTGCGGCAGGTGGTTATAATCCCGGTGATTTCCCCGTAGCCGAACAGGCTTCGCGCCAAGTGTTGTCCCTGCCTGTTCACCCCAAACTGAACGAGGCAGATATACGACACATAACGCAGACAATTAGTAGTATTAAGGCTTGAAAGGTTATTATGGCACGCAATATTCACCCCCTTTTACAACGAGAAGAAATGATATTTACGCCACCCGATGTAGCGGGCAAGCGTATTTTGGTGACCGGTTCCAGGGGATCTATAGGCACACAGGTTGGTGATCGGCTAAAGGAGCTAGGTGCAATTGTTGAGGGCTTTGATGTGGCTGATGGCTTTGACGTTAGCGACTTAGCTACCTGTATGGAACTGATATCCAAATTCAGGCCTGACGCCATTGTGCACTTAGCTGCCGAAAAATACGCCACCCACGCCGAATCTGACCCATATAATGTAGTAAACCTAAACGCCCATGGCACCCACTATTTATGCAGTACTGCCCAGAAGTTTGGTGTTAAAACACTGGTGGCTGCCACTACCTGCAAGTCTATCCAGCCCGAAACCGTCTATGGTGCATCCAAACTTATATCTGACCGGATTGTATTGAACCATGGCTATACCGTGGGCCGGTTCTTTAACGTGGTGGAAACTGCGGGCAATGTGTTTGAAATTTGGGGTGACCGCATAAAGAACAATCAGGAGCTACACGTTACTCCTTGTCGTCGCTATTTTATTTCTACTAATGAAGCGGTCGGTTTCATGGTACACCTGCTAGGAGTAGAGCCAGGTCGCTATGCCCCGTTTCCAGGCGAACCAGTACTTATAACCGAAATGGCCGAGCGCTTTGCCCCTGGCTATCCCACTAAAGTATTACCCCCGCGTCGAGGCGACCGTTTGGTAGAGCCGCTTATTGGTAACCATGAAGCGTATATTCTAAAGGGTAATCTTATGGTTATCGATAACCCACACGATCATCCAGCCACCGATGCCGAAGACGGCATGCTGCCCGCCTTTGAAAAAGCCGAAAAGGAAAATAAAAAGGCTGCGTCAAAGCCAACTGCCAAAAAGAATGCTAAGAAACCAGCAAAAACTTCGCCTGCTAAATCCAAAAAGCCAAAAGCAACGGTCCGCTAAAATTTATTGCTGCCAAGTAATCTAGAAGGAGTATATGCGTATGAAAAGAATATTAATTACCGGTGCCGGCGGTTCCCCGGCAACTAACTTTGTACGTTCACTTCGTAAAGCGCCGGAAAAATTTTACCTTGTTGGCACCGACGTAGACAAGTATTACTTGCACCGTGCCGAGACAGATGTCCGTTACCTGGTACCAAATATAAAAGATCCGCTATACATAAAAGCTATTAATCATATTATTGAGAAAGAAAATGTTGAGTTTGTACACGCCCAAAACGATGCCGAGTTGGGTGTACTGTCCGAAAACCGGGAAAAATTAAAAGCAAAGCTTTTCCTGCCCTCCAAAGAAACTATCCGCATCTGCCAAGACAAATTTTTGTCATTCGAGAAATGGCAAAAGGCCGGTATTAAAGTTCCTAAAACAGTTATTATTCGTAATAAAAGGCAGCTGCAACAGGCCTTTGATGATTTTGGCCATAAAATGTGGATACGGGCAACATCGGGTGCTGGCGGCCGTGGCGCACTGCCGGTTACCGATTTCCAGACTGCGGTGAACTGGCTGGATTTTCAAAAAGGCTGGGACGGCACCTTTACCGCGGCAGAGCTCTTGCGCGACGATACTACCACCTGGATGTCTTTGTGGCATGACGGCGAATTGGTGGTTGCCCAAGGTCGGCGCCGTTTATACTGGGAGCTGGCCAAAATATCACCATCCGGCGTTACGGGCGCTACCGGCGGCGGCGAAACAGTCAGCGACCCAGTACTTGATGACATTGCCCAGCGTGCGGTGCTGGCAATCGACAAAAAACCCAATGGATTGTTCGGGGTTGACCTGGCATATGATCAGCAAGGCATTCCAAATCCCACCGAGATTAACATCGGGCGATTCTTTACGACCCACCAATTCTTTACCGAACTTGGTATTAATATGCCCTATATTTTTGTCAAAACCGCCTATGGCGAACCAATTCCGGCACTACCCAAAAAAATCAATCCGGCCAAGGATCACATGGTATGGATTCGCGGCATGGACTTCGAGCCGGTTCTTACCTCGACGAAAGAGATCGCCAAACACGTATCGGCGTTGGAAGATATGAAGAAGGAGTTAGGCGCTGCATGATCGCCCTAACCGGTGGCTCCGGGTTTATAGGCAGTGCACTGATCAAAGTATATGGCCTGGACAATGTCGTCACAATTGGCCGCACGCCGGTCGCAGCAAAGCATGTTGCGTTTGATCTGATTGCCAACAGTAGTGCACTATTGGCAGAACAAGTGCGGCCATACCAACCCACTGTGCTGATCCACTGCGCCGCTGTTACGCCTTGGTCATCACCGCAACCTGATTTTTCAAAAGATGTGGCCATGGCCGAACAGGTGGCGCGACTTTGCAATACGCTAAAGATTAGCAAGCTGATTTTTATGTCTGGCTGGAATGTGTACGATCCAGCCACGCCTACGCCCTATACTGAATCGGCGACGTCGCTCCAGCCTTCAACCGACTATGGCAAGAGCAAGTTAGCAGTAGAAAATTATTTGAAGCGGCACTTGCATGGGACCTCGCTGGTAAATATCCGTGCGGCATCGGTGTATGGGGTCGGACAAACAATCGCCGGACTTATTCCCAATCTGGTAGGCGCAGCTTTGCGAGGCGAAGCGCTGCGGCTGCAAGCCAAAAAGACCAAACGTGATTATGTGCATATTGACGACTTAACGCAGGCAGTTAAAGCAGTGGCGAGCATGGAATTTGCGAATCAGCAACTCGACCTGAACATCGGCAGCGGGCAGTCAGTAATGGTTGCCGATGTTGCTGATGTCGTGCAAACAGCCTGTCAACAGATCACTGGCTATATGCCAGAGATCAAATTTGCCAAAGCCCTGGTCGAAAGTCAGCCGCCCAACAACCAACTCTCGATTGCCAGGGCGCAGTCGTTCGGCCTGCTGCAACACCTCACACCGTTTACGCAAGGTATCAAGCAATACGTACAGTGGCGAAAAAATGAAAATATTCTCTGACTTAGATGGCACATTGATTGACGTTGCGCCCCGACACTACGGGGTGTATAGCGAACTCGTGGAACAGTTCGGCGGCCAGGCCTTGGCGCAAACTGTCTACTGGGACTTAAAACGCAAAAAGACCAGGTGGTCGGAGCTGTTGCCGCTCAGCAAACTGTCAGCCGACATTGAACCGCAGTTTCTGGCTGCTTTTATTGAGAAAATTGAAAATCCACGCTATTTGCGTATTGACCGTTTATTTCCGGGCGCGCTTATAGCGCTGACTGCTATGCAGGCCGCCAGCGATGAATTGTATATCGTCAGCCTGCGCCGCCAACCCGAGCGGCTCAAGCACCAACTGCAGGAACTAGGCATATTGCAGTACTTTGCTGAGGTTTTAAGCGGGCACTCCGAAAACGATGGGTACGATGTAAAAATCAGACTTATTCAAAACAAGCTGCAAGGCGGCAAAGGGATGATTATTGGGGATACCGAGGCAGACATTATAACTGGTAAAGAACTGGGGTTAACCACAGTCGCCGTAACTTCAGGCCTGCGCGCCGAACAGTTCCTGCGCGCACTGCAGCCCGACCACATTGTTGCAAACGTCGGCGACATTAAGGATGTACTGTAAGGCTAGTTCTTGCCCTCGTTGCTCATGTCCATAACAATGGTCGTTAGCAAGAGCTGGAAACCTAAAATAAGCGGCAATACCGACAGCATGACAGTGCCGGAAGATGGTGTGGTTCCGTTTAAGATCCGGGCGGCAGCCAAGTAAAGGCCAAACCCAAACCCAAGCGCGCATAAAAATAAGCCGCTAAACAAAAACAGTGCGATGGGGTGAAAATTGACCACTACGTACTTGTAGTAGATGCGCCGCCAAAAGCCTTCCCATACCATACGCAGTGCTCGCATAGTAGATTTGAATACCGGAATGGTGCTGACCTCGTCGGCGTAGATGGCGGGAACTGGTTCGTCCCTAATGCGTGCACCCATAATCGACAGGGCCACCAGCAGGGTGATTTCGTAATCGTAGCGGCGGCCAAGGTGCTCAAATGGCAGCTTTTCCAGTGTTTTGCGCCTAAATACACCATAGCCGTTCAGCGAATCAAAAATACTGTAATAGCCAGATGAAAATTTAGTTAGAATCGTAATAACAGTGTTACCGATACGTCGGTAGGTAGGCATTTGCTTGAGTGTTTCCAGGTGTACAAAACGATTAGCCTTAACATAATCTAACTTTTCGTCCAGCAGGGTGTTGACCATAGTTTTTATATAGTCCGGATTGCACTGCGCATCGCCGGCCATAGTGACAATAAGGTCTGCCTTATCCTTGAGTGCTTTGTTAAAACCGTGGATATACGCGCCGCCAATGCCCTCGTTGGGGTCAAGATGAATGGGCACGACACGCTTATTCTTTTTGGCTAGCCCCTGGATGATTTCCCACGTTTTGTCTTTGCTGCAGTCATCGACAGCAATAATCATATCCACAAAATCCGGCAAGCTGTTCACCGTTTTGGCAATTAATTTTTCTTCGTTATAACAAGGTAGAATAGCGGCCACGCGCAGATTACGGTACATTTGCTTAACTCCCTTTGCTCGATACTAGTTTTATTATACAAAATAAGTGTAGAAAGATCGCTTAAAAGCCCACTCGCCTTTTAAGCGGTTGCCAGCCAGTTCGCAAGTGCCGCATTAACGCTATGACGGAAAACTTCTTCGCTCTGGGCGGCGAGTGGTTTGCGGCCAAATATAAACGAAGAAGAGCGTGCGCCATACGAATGGCGGTCGTATTCGTCACGAGTCGGAATGTACCCCTTATTGCTATTGGTGGTGCCCATAGTAACGATTTGCAATTGCGGGTGCGCCTGCTCAATTGCCAAGCCGGTTTGACTGTATGGCTCGGCGCCAAAGCCCGCAAATACCAGGCCGCCAATAGCCACCATAGCTACCGGAATCACGAGTGATTTCTCCTCATTCTCATTAACAGCCGGTGCAACAGCCTCAAACCAACGTTTTACCGGACTTAAATCTTGATCTTTGGCGAGTCTGCGCACTGCTCGGAAGATTTCGACTTCTTTTGCTGGATCTAGCTCGAAATCGGTGTTGACCGGCAAATCCACAGTTGTTTCTTGGGTGCGGAGTGCACCGTCTGCTGCGACAATCTGCGGGAGGAGACCGGCGGCTTTTTCGCCAATAGCGTTGCCGAGCGACTCTACGTCTGCTCGAGTTGTCTGATGTTGGCGGGTGCGTATAGATTCGGGGTTAACATTGCCGCAGCAACCAGTAAGCCACAGTTCGGCGTCTGTGCCCGTCCTCTCCTTTAGCGTACTGCGCGCATAGCCGGGGTAATCGCTTGAAATCACATCCGAATTTCTACCGTATACAACAGGATGACACGGGAAGTGAATACCGCCCGCATATGCCCGTTCGGTTTCTATCCGGATGGCAGTAACACGTGTATCAATTTGGGCGTTGTCGGCGCGATTATAGCTCGCTCCATCCAAAATAGTGCGGGCAATGCCTATTTCGCCCTCTGCTGCATCCTGAAAAGAGCGAATGATAGAACTGGCAAGCCTTGGCACCAAGACATTGTCGACATATCCGGCGTTGTATCCTCCAGCCCCGATCAAAGGATAAGCAGCCGGCCCCGAGTGGGTGTGCGATGCATTAACAATAAGAGTTGTGTCTGCAAATTCGCCACCCGAGAGTTTATCGACATCGGACTTGATTTTGGCAACAGTATCCTGGGTGACTGATATAGTATCCACGCCGCATAAAGCCGCTCTTGTGCCGTCTGGATCTTCGAGTGTGACTACGCTTGCTGTGAGGTCGGTTTCTATAGAAGTGGCCATGTGGCCCAAAAAATAACCATAGCCCGAAAGCTCCACCGGAAGATTTGCGGGATTGATATTCCCTTCGGCAATACCTATACGCACGGTTGCATAGTTAGCGGAAGACGAGGAAAATGCCGGCCATCATGATAGCGGCGCCCAGCAATTGTATGGCGCGGAGCTGTTCGCCCATTAAAAAGTAGTTGGCCACCAGCACCATGACAATACTGGCAGTGGTAGCAATAGCAGCAATACTCAAATGTGCATGCGACAGCGACGGATGCCTGGAAGCCAAGTTGTTGATAATCACAAAAATAAACCGTGCGCCCAGTGCCAACACACCACCGGCCAGGAAGCGCCAGTCCAGCAGCAAACCCAGCAGCGAGCGCCAGGTCAAATGCCCTACCAAGGTGTTGGGGTTGCCCAGCAGTAAAATAGAAGCGGCCACCACTACGCTGTACAAAACTACCCAAGCACTAATTAGAAGCATACCTCTCCTTTTGAATAGAAATTATACCAAGTCTACAATTTGTTGCAACCTTCTAATTGACACCCCATAAATTTAATGACAAAGTAGTACGCATGAGTGAGGCGTATGATGCGATAGTTACCCTTGGTGCGGGCGTAGAAGCTGACGGAAGGGCTAACGCCGAAGCCCGACAACGCGTGGCAGCATCTGTTCACCAGCTGCAGAAAGGTAGGGCGCCATACATTATTATGTCCGGCAACCGTCCCTTCCGGTCCTCTGACACCGGCCTGCCGCCTGTGGCCGAAGCCGGACGTGACTACGCCCTGGATTTAGGGGTTGAGACGCATCAAGTAGTGCTTGAGCCCACGGCTCTTGATACCATTGGCGAAGCAGTGTTTGTAAAGCAGAACATTACCGAACCGCGCGGTTGGCGCAATTTGCTGGTGGCAACGACTGCGAGCCATGAACCGCGCGCCATAAGAACCTTTCGTCATGTAATGGGAGGGGGCTACAATATAGCGGGCCTTTCGGTGGGGAAATTTGAACAAGAATCCCTACGACAAACCATGCAGGAATTTGCCGGTAGCCTATTAGTGCGCGCCGTTTTGGGCGGCACGGAGCCAGGTGATGATGAAACTATTAAGCGGCGGCTATTTGATATAGTCCCGGGCTATGAACCGCATTCGCTAGCGTACCGGGTCGGTAAACTGCTGCGCGTTTCTCCCCATCTTATCCGACATGATCTCTAATTGGCTAGTAAGTTCATTAGATATTTGCCGTAGCCGCTTTTGTGCAGGGGTTCCGCAATTTGGACTAGCTGATCGTCGTCAATAAAGCCTTGGCGCCAGGCGATCTCTTCGATACAGCCAATTTTAAGGCCTTGGCGTTCTTCGATCACCTGCACAAATTGCGAAGCTTGATTAAGGGTGGCAAAGGTGCCGGTGTCCAACCAGGCGGTACCGCGGTCCAGCAAGCAGACCTTGAGCTTGCCCTGGCGCAGGTAGGCGTTGTGCAGTTCGGTAATTTCTACTTCGCCGCGAGCGCTGGGTTTTACCTCTTTGGCTAGCTCTACCACCTGATTGTCAAAAAAGTATAAGCCGGGAATAGCATAGTTGGACTTGGGGTGTGCAGGCTTTTCCTCGATACTGACCACGTTCATTTTCTTGTCAAATTCCACCACCCCGTAGCGTTCGGGGTCAGCCACGGGTGAACCGAAGATAACGCCGCCGTCTACGTCGTTATATTTTTTAAGCTTAGTGCCCATACGCGCACCATAAAAGATGTTGTCGCCCAGCACCATGGCTACTTTGTCGTGGCCGATAAAGTCGGCACCCACAATATAGGCGTCGGCCAGGCCGCGCGGATGCTCCTGTACTTTGTAAGTAAAGTTGCAGCCAATGCGCTCCCCGCTGCCCAACAATTCTTCGAACCGTGGCAAATCTTTGGGCGTGGAGATGATCAGGATGTCGCGAATACCAGCTTCCATAAGGGTGGCCAACGGGTAGTAGATCATGGGTTTGTCGTACAGCGGTATAAGCTGTTTGCTCACCCCCAGAGTAATAGGGTACAAGCGGGTGCCTGACCCGCCTGCTAAGATAATGCCTTTCATGCTTGCTCCTTTTGGTTAGCAATGTAGTGGTGTAAGTCGTCGCGCCAGTCGCGCAGCTGTAGCCCCGTGGCTTTGATTTTGCCCAAATCCAGGACGCTTAGTAGCGGACGGGGTGCGGCCTGGGGCTTGCTGGCAAAATATTCCTTGGTGGTAGTGTTGGCGACTTGCAGGTCGTCACGCCCCAGTTCTTTAAATATGGCACGCGTAACATCGGCCCAGCTAGCGGGGTCGCCGTCGTTACTAATATTGTATATGCCGTAGCTGGCAGTGGTTTTCAGCAGTTGTTCGATGGCATCAACCAAGGTATTGGTGAATGTTAGGCGGCCGATTTGGTCATGTACTACCGCGGGCGATATATTTTTATCGGCCAAACCCATCATAGTGCGCACAAAGTTTTTGCCGTCGCCAATTACCCAGCTGGTGCGCAAAATGTAATGCTTGGGGGTAACGCTTGCGGCAATGTCGCCGGCGGTTTTGCTTTGGGCATAGACGCCCAAGGGGGTGACCCGTTCGTCCTCGGTATGCGGATTTTTGGTGCCGTCAAAGACGTACTCGGTCGATATGTGCACCAACGTTTTATCTTTTGCGCTGGCAATTTTGGTCAAATACGCCACAGCCTGGGCATTGGTTTGCCAGGCGGCTTCGCGCCCTTCGGCTGTTTCGGCTTCGTCGACGTTGGTATAGGCTGCGGCGTTAATGATGGCATCTATGTTTGCCCAGTCGTAGCTTTCCACCGACTGCCAATTGGTAATATCCAGTTCGCTATGGCTGGTGGCTTTGGCTTGCGGGAATCGTTCGCGCAGTGCGGTGCCTAATTGGCCATTGCCGCCGACAATTAAAAAACGGGATGCGTCCATATTACTCTTCCACTGGTGTTACATCGGCAAGCATGGGATGATTTTTGTCTTTTTCCGAAATAAGCTCGTCGGTAACCGGCAGGGGCCAGTTAATGTTTAGCTTGGGGTCGCGCAAGTTTACAAACGTATATTTGGCATCCGGTGACCAATGGGCGTTTACCAGGTAGGTATACACCAGTTCGTCGGTTAGGGCTTGGTATGAATTACCGCAGCCGCGCGGTACAAAGATGGCAGTGTTGGGGGTTAGGTGGAACGTTTCGACCTGGCCGAATGTGTTGCCCTTGCGCAAGTCCACAACAGCTGCAAAGGCTTCGCCAGTGCCCAGGCTAACATATTTGTCCCACGGTTCGGCATGAATGCCGCGAGCAACGCCTTTTTCTTTGTTAAACGAAAAGTTGTTTTGGACGACGGTAAAGTCTTTGATAAGTTCGGTGTGTTTGGCGCCAATGGTATCCAGTGCCTTTATAACCTTTTCGCGCTGATAGCTTTCTTTGAACCAACCGCGATTATCGCCGCGTACATCCAGCTGGAATTCGAACAGACCGGGAATGCTAGTGGCGCGGGCGCCAAGGTCTTGGCTGACGGGCTGCCAGGGAGTGTCGCTCATTATCTTCCCATCTCCTTATATTTAGCTTCGGTGGCTTCCTTTTGGGGTTTCCACCAGGCTTCGTTGGCCTTGTACCAATCGATGGTGGTTTGCAGGCCTTCGCGGAAATCGGTGTAGCGGGGTGTCCAGCCCAGGTCGTTGCGCAGCTTGCTGGCGTCAATGGCATAGCGCCTGTCATGGCCGGGCCGGTCGTTGACATGCTCGTAGGCATCTTTGACCTGGCCCATAAGTTCGAGCATCATTTCTAATACATCTTTGTTATTTTTTTCGCCGTCAGCACCTATAAGGTACGTTTCGCCAATGGTGCCCTTGTCGATAATGGCGTGCACGCCGCTGTTGTGGTCATCTACATGGATCCAGTCGCGTACGTTTTCGCCCGCGCCGTACAGCTTTGGTTTTTGGCCGCTTAAGATATTGGTAATTTGCCGGGGAATAAATTTTTCTACGTGCTGGTAAGGGCCATAGTTGTTAGAGCAGTTGCTAATGGTGGCCTTAACCCCATAGGTACGCACCCAAGCTCGCACCAGGTGGTCCGAGCTAGCCTTGGCAGCCGAATAGGGGCTGGATGGTTTGTAGGGGGTGTCGGGGGTGAACTTTGCCGGGTCGTCGAGTTCCAGATCGCCATATACTTCGTCGGTAGAAATATGATGGAAGCGTTTGCCATGTTTGCGCACTGCCTCTAACAGGGTATAGGTGCCCACGATGTTGGTCTCGATGAAAGGCCACGGCCCTTCGATGGCGTTGTCGTTATGCGATTCAGCAGCAAAGTGCACAATAACATCGTTTTGGGCGACAAGGTCGTCAACCAGCGAAAAGTCGCAAATATTGCCCTCTACAAACGTTATTTTGTCAGCCACCGGGGTTAGGTTGGCTCTGTTGCCGGCATAGGTCAGGGCATCCAGCACAGTAATGTCGTATTCGGGGCGGTTCATAACCGTATAGTGCACAAAGTTTGCCCCAATAAACCCTGCGCCGCCGGTAACAAGCATTTTCATGAGTTTAGTATACCATTGCCCATCTAGCTGGATTGTTCGATCAGTGTAGTGACTTTGGTAACAAGCTGATCGAGTTTTTCTTTGCTGGGTGCTTCGACGTTCAGGCGCAGTACGGGCTCGGTGTTGCTGGGGCGTACATTTAACCAGCTTTTGTCGTCAAAGCTTACGGTGAGTCCGTCCAGCGTATCTTGTGCGTCGTCTTGGAACGCTTGGGCAATTCTGGCAAGCGCGCCGTCTTTGTCTTCTACTACAAAGTTGGTTTCGGGTATGGCGGCGTAGCGAGTGTATTGCTCGCGCAGTTCACTTAATTTTTTACCGCTCAGGCCTGCTACGTACAGGCCGATGACCGCACCAATGATGCCGCTGTCGGCATACCAGTTGTCGCGGAAGTAAAAGTGGCCGCTGGCCTCGCCGCCAAATGGTGCGTCGTGCTGGCGCATGGTTTGTTTAAGGAAAGAATGGCCAACGCGTTCACGCACAGGAGTGCCACCGGCTTCGGTGACCACCTCGGGTACGGTGCGGCTGTTGCGGGCATCGTGTACAATCTTGGCGCCCGGATATTTGTGCAAAAAGTATTCTGCCAGCATGGCGCTCATTACACCACCGGTCAAGACCGTGCCGGTTTCGTCGATAATGAATGCCCGGTCGCCGTCGCCGTCAAAGGCTATGCCACCGTCCAGGTTGTTGTCTTTAATGCTTTTGATAAGGTCGGTTAAGGTTTCGAATTTTAGCGGGTTGGCTTCGTGGTTGGGAAAGGTGCCGTCCAGCTCGAAGTACAGTTCGGTGACTTCCCACGGCACATGCGGTTCTAGCTCGGGGAAGATTTTGCCCGCCATGCCGTTGCCAGCATCCACCGCAATTTTGAGCGGTTTGAGTTTGCCGGGTTCGATAAACGACAGTACGTGGTCGATCCAGCCCTCGGCCAGGTCTTTTTGGTCCAGCTTGCCGGGTTGGCTCGCGGCTGGTTTAAAATTGCTGGCAATCACCATGTCGCGAATGTCGAACAGGCCCGATTCTTTGCCCACGGCCTTGGCTTGATCTGCACAAAATTTTATGCCGTTGTATTCGCCCGGGTTGTGGCTGGCGGTTACTACGACGCCACCGGCCAGGTTGTTGGCGCCCACAGCGTAATAGATCATATCAGTCGTTACCTCGCCAATATCCCATACATCGCGCCCTTGTTCGCGCAGGCCTTCTACCAGCGCGGCAGCCAGTTCGGCCGAATCCGGCCGCATGTCGCGGCCTACAGCCACTACCCCTTGGGTTGGCAGCCAATCGGCAAAAGCCTTGCCAATGGCCTGGGTTACGGTTGGTGTTAGTTCGCTGCCCACCTTGCCGCGAACATCATATGCTTTGAAGATATTGCTGACAGAATCCATTTGCTTAGCAGTCCCTTACTTACGTGTTAGTCGTTTTAATAGTGTACTACTTCTTGCAAGCCTATCCATAGACACGCAGGATAATAACCAGTAAAATGCTCTAAAGATGGAACGGGCCAAAAAATTAGTGAGCTTTCGAACTGTCCGGTTCGCTTTGGTGGGCATCGGCAACACTGCAGTTAACTTTGCTATTTTAAACTTTGCATTTTATGTGCTGAACCAGGGCAAGATTGTATCGAGTATTATTGCCACCAGCTGCGCGGTAGCGTTCAGTTTTGCTTTGAACCGCAATTTTGTGTTTGCGCACAAAACCGGCAAAGCCCTGCACCAGCTTATATTGTTTGTTGTTGTCACGGTCAGCGGGGTTATGTTGGTGCAAAACGCCGTGTTTGCTCTGGGTGTCAGGCTGTTGCCCGGCCACGAGACACCTCTCATTAACCTTGTAGAAAGTTTGGCAAAGCTGCGTCTGAGCCCTGACTTTATCGATGTAAACCTCAGCAATGCGGTTGCATCTCTGGCAGTGATGTTTTGGAATTACAATGGCTATCGGCTATTTGTGTTTAAGCAAGAGGAAGAACAGAGTGTCATCAGCGAAACGGCCCGACCTTAGTATTGTTATCCCTGCCCTAAACGAAGAAAAGCGTATTGGCGCCACGCTGGACAAACTGGCAGCTTTTTTGAAGCAGGACGAATTTTTTAAGAACAAGTTTGTAGAAATAGTGATCGTGTCGGCGGATTCGCACGATAACACGCACCAGATTATCAAAAGCAAACTGGGCTTGTTTAAACATGCACAATTCCTTAAGCCCGGGGTCCCGGCGGGCAAAGGCCGCGACGTACAGTTTGGTATGCTGCGTGCCCGGGGGGAGGCAATTGTGTTTATGGACGCCGACCTGGCCACCCCATTGCGCCACCTGAAGCAATTTTATATTGCCCGCCAAAAAGGGGCCGACATTGTGATAGGTACCCGCAATATTCGCAAACATCACAAAAGTCTGGTGCGCAGCAGTATTGCCAACGCGGGCAATGCACTGTTCCGTATAGCCGGGGGTGTGTGGATCGAGGACTCGCAGTGCGGGTTCAAATTGTTTAGCCATAAGGCTGCCCAGCTGTGCTTTTCCAAATTGACTATATACAAGTGGGGATTTGACATGGAGGTGTTGGCTATTGCCAAAGCCAACCGCCTGCGTATGGAAACCTACCGCATAAACGACTGGCACGATATGCCCCACAGTACCTTTGACCAAGAAAACGTGATTACCAATTCCCTGCATTCGCTACGGGATTTGGCATATATTGCCCGCAATCGACTGAAACGATCATATCTAGAAAACAACAACACAGCAGAAGAGTAAAAGTGGTATCATACCCTTTGAGCATTGTCGTGGGCAGTAAGTCCCGCGGTACTAACAGGAGGTACCGATGAAAATTATCGTAACTGCTGGTGGGCAAGGAACAAAATTGTGGCCGTATTCGCGCGAGGAAAAACCAAAGCAATTCCAGGCAGTAGTGGGCGAACATTCGCTGTATGCCGATACTATTAATACGCTGCTAAAAGCCTACGCACCCGAAGATATTTTTATTTCTACCAAGCGCAGGTTTATTAAATACGTTTCTGAACAATCGCCGCAAATTCCGCTCAAAAACTACATTATCGAACCTGATGTAGCCAAGGACCGTGGCCCGGGCGAGGGGCTGGCGTTCTTGCGCCTAAGCGTAAGCCACCCCGGTGAGCCGTTCTTTTTGGTACAAGCCGATTGCGTCCGCCGCCCGGAAGACGCCTTTTTGCAGATGATCGAAGACGCCGGCAAGCTGGTGGCTAAGGACAAAAAATTCATCTCCGGCGGTATTAAGGCCACCGAACCCAACCTGGGCGTAGACTATTTGCTGCTGGGTGAACGGGTAGAGGACGGCACCGCCGAAGAAGTATACGAAGTAGCGGAATTCCTGGGCCGCAAATCCAGCTACCGCGAAACCAAGGAACTGATCGAAAACTACCACATTGTGACCCACTGTAATCATTCCTGTTGGTACCCCGACCTCATGCTGGAGGCGTACAAACAGTATCGTCCCGACTGGCATGCAGCGCTGATGAAAATGCGCGATGCGTTTGACAAGCCGGGCGAAGACGCAGCTATCGAGGTCATTTACGCCGATATGGAAAAGGGTGCCACCGAAGAAGTCACCAAGCATGTTATGAAAGACGGCCAAATTATTTTACTGCCGTACAAATGGGCCGACATTGGCACCTGGGGCTCAGTGTACGACTTCTTTGCCGCTGGCACAGACAACTATAAAGACGGCAATGTGGTAACCGTGGACGCTACCGGTTCGCTTATTAAAACCAGCTGCAAAGACAAGCTCATTGCTGTGGCCGGCGTAGACGATTTGGTAATAGTGGATACAGATGACATCCTGTTGGTCATCCCCAAAGATCGCATAGAAAAAATCAAAGACATCCAAAAACTATTGGCCGCCGACGATAACAAAAAATATTTGTAGCAGCTACTTTTGTTGCAAGTGCTGTTGCCAGCGCCAGGCGTCGCGAACAGCGTCTTCGGGTGTTTTGGTGGCCTGCCAGCCCAGCTCTTGGCGAGCTTTTTGGGCACTGGCATAACAAGCCATGGGGTCGCCGGGCCGGCGATTGCCTAAGGTGTAGGGTACTTTGATGCCGTTTATCTTTTCGAACGTGGTAATAAGCTCTATAACGCTGGTAGGTTTGCCAGTGCCAATGTTGTATACGCTGTAGTTACCGGTTTTTTGGTTGGCAATGGTATCTAGTGCTGCCACGTGGGCGCGGGCCAGGTCGACCACATGAATATAATCGCGCAGGCAGGTGCCGTCCGGTGTATCGTAATCGGTGCCGAACACGGTTAGCGGTGGTAGCTTGCCGGTCACAGCTTGGATAATAATGGGTAGCAGGTTCTGCGGTGTGCCTTTGGGCAGTTCGCCAATAATGCCCGAATCGTGCGCGCCCACCACATTAAAGTAGCGCAGGGCCACGCCTTTGAGGGCCGGTGTTGCACTACAGACGTCTTTTAGGACAATCTCGTCCATATACTTGCTCCAACCATAAGGGGACGTTGGCGCGCAGGGGGTATCCTCGGTAACCGGTGATGTGGGTGGGTTGCCATACACTGCGGCGCTGGACGAGAATACGAAGTTGTTGATATTGTTGGCAGCCATGGTTTCCAGCAATGACACAAAATCCGCTACATTGTTGCGGTAATATTTAAGCGGGTCGGCAACCGATTCGCCCACGGCTTTGTAAGCGGCAAAGTGAATAACGGCCTCAATGTGTTTGTCCTTTAGCACTTTGTCCATAGCAGCGTGATTGCCGATATTCGCTTCGATAAGTTGGGGTTTTTGCCCGGCAACAGTGGCAATGCGCCCTAGAACTTCGGGATCGCTATTGCTGAAATTATCAACGATGATCACTTCGTGTGTAGCCTTCAGTAATTCAATAACAGTGTGGCTGCCGATAAAGCCGACACCGCCGGTAACCAGGACGCGCATTATAACTCACTCATAAGTATTTGGACTGCTTGTTTGAAATGTTGGGGCGAGTACTGGCTGGCATACTCGCGGATAGCTTGATGATCAAAGTTGTGGCCGGGAAAGCTGCGAAGTATTTTTGCTAAACTGTTGGGCGTTTGTTTGTCAAAGAACAAACCGGTTTTACCTTCCTGAATATAATCAAAGGCACCACCCGCGCGGTAGGCTATAACCGGCGTGCCCGCAGCCAGTGCTTCCACCGGCACTACACCAAAATCGTCAAAGCTGGCAAACAGAAAGGCCTCGGCACCGGCAACATGTGCACCCATTTCTGCGTCTGAAACATTAGTCAAAAAGGTAACGCTTGGGCCGGCCAAACGCACAAGCCGGTCATGTTCCGGCCCGCGGCCAATGACCTTCAGTGGTACACCTAACTGCGTGCAGGCAGCCACAATAACATCAATATGCTTGTGCGGTACCTGACGGCTGGCGGTTACAAACCCGTGGCGTTGTTTAGGCTCCGGCACATTAAAGCGATCGATGTCTACCGGCGGATGTATAACAACGCTATCGCGTCCATAATATTTTTTAATATCTGCCTGAATGTGCGTGGAATTGGCAATAAAGTAATCCGGACGTTTAGAAGCCTTAAGGTCCCAGCGGCGTAGCGGGCCAATCATAAGTTTTAGGCCTAAACGGGCAAGGGGGTCAAATATGCCAAATCCCGGCCGTTTCATATAGACATCGTAATGCCGCCAGTAATAGTGGGTGGGGGTATGGCAGTAATTAATGTGCACCGTGTCTTTGGGCACGCGCACGCCCATGGCCTCGCCATTGCCCGAGCTGCTAATAACCACGTCGTAGCCAGAGAAATCCAAGTGCGTAAACCACCATATGCGCAAGAGCGGCAAAAACTTGCGTAGCTTAGAAAACGGCCAGCGTTGTAAAAAGCCAGTTAGTACCTTGTTGTCCAGCCGCTTGCGCCACTCCGGTGTGCAATACGAGGTGTAAATGGGCGCGTCCGGATATAACTCGTGCAGCGCCTGCACCACACGCTCTGCCCCACCGCCGATGAGCCAGTCGTGGACAATGGCAACTTTGAGTGTGCCGCCGCTATCCGGCATTACCGTGCCCCTTGGCTCTTCAGCACGGCCCGAATAGTTTTGGCCAGAATGCTCATATCCAGCCAAAAGCTCCAGTTTTGAGCATAGTACAAATCCAGTCTGCGACGTTCCTCGAAACTAATGTCGCGTCTGCCCGAAACTTGGGCCAAGCCGGTAATGCCGGACTTAACGCTCAAAATAGTGTGGCGTTTTTTGTACAAGGCTAGCTCCTGCGGGATGAGTGCTCGTGGGCCTACCAAGCTAATGTCGCCCTTAATAACGTTAAATATCTGCGGCAGCTCATCCAGGCTGGTAGCGCGCAAAAACTTGCCTACACGGGTAACACGCGGATCATCGGCCAAAAAGTCGCCATTTTCGCGGTACGTTTTGGCCAGCTCCGGTTTGCCCATCATGGCAAAGGCTTCTTCCGGAGTAGTACCGTCATATTTGGCATACTGAGTATGGAACTTGAATACCTTAAATTTGCGGTCAAAACGTGTTAGCCGGTCCTGCCGGAAAAAGACCGGCCGGTTACCCGTGATAACGATTGCAATTGCTACCAACAGCAGGATGGGCGATGCCAATATAAGCAGCAGGATGCCGAAAAACAGGTCGCTCAGTCGCTTTACAATGCGCCCCCAGCCAAACAATGCTGTTTGGTGCACGGCAATGACAGGCACGCTGCCGCGAAATAATTCGACCTGGATGTTGCCCACAAACAGCTCGGTATTGCCTGGCACAAAACGATAGTTTATATGGTGCTGTTGGGCATAGCTAAGAATTTGAGCATTCTTGCTTTCGTCGGCATACAGTTCGGTTTGGATAATACCATGCAGGTCTTGCACCTTGCCTTGGCTTAGAAAATGGCCAAAGCTGGGAAAGGTGGGGATTTTAGCGCTGGGTACAAACTCTTTACGACCCACCACGCCCAATATTTTGTAGCCGGACTGTTTGCTGCGCTTAAGCGTTTCAACCAATTCATGGGTCATGGCGGTATTACCCACAATGAGCACCTTGGTTAACCCCACGCCATAGCTAAACAATTCAGTACGGATTAAACGCGCCAGGTTACGGAATAGCACCAAAAACGCAAAGCCCAGCACAAAACCATAGATAGGCACCAGCCGCGCTGGGAAGATCGGCTTGTCGGCTACAAAATTCCAAAACACCAAGAACATCAGCCCTACAAACGAGCCCATCAACAGGCGGCCAAACTCTTTAAAACGTTTTTCGTAAATATTGTGGTCGTACAGGCCCAATAAGGCAAAAATAAGGATCCAAAACGGCAAGACGGTCAAAAATATGCCCAAATAATTAAGCGCATGAATAGGTTCGATTAGTGGCCGGGGGTCTAATTTAACCCGCAAAATATAGGCTGTCACAAAGGCTGCCACCAGCGCCAAAAAGTCCCCCACCACCAAACAAGCGTTATATATCAGCGAGGCATTGTTTTTCATAGATTAGTTAGATTGTAACACTTTATGGAGCTGGCTGTGTTGGTGTGGCTGGCTGTTATACTAAAAGGATGGCCAGGTTCGTTACGCGTTCCATAACTCGGCACGATGCTGTGCAGTTTTTGGAGTATATGGTGGGTGGCACAGCCTATTTTTGGTCGGGCTATATTGTGTTTGCCATTGGCTACAGTGGTTTTGGGTGGGATTGGTTGCCAGCCAAAATTGCCGCAGATGTTGTGGGCTGGACGCTAAACTACCTTATCCAGCGTTACTGGGCATTCAATAGTCCGCGCTTGCAGCACCACGAAGGGCAAACTGTGGGGCGCTATAGCCTGCTGACTATATGTAACCTTGGATTGGATTATCTAATCATCGCCAGTCTGCAGGCTGTGGGCATCAGCCCTTATCTTGGATTCTTTATCTCAGCCGGTTTCTTTACGGTGTGGAACTACGCCTGGTACCGGACCTGGGTATTTTTAGGTAAAGGCAATAAAAAGGGGGAACCGGCATGAACGACCAAGCAGTTCGGCCAACCAAGAAGCAGCGAGAGCTGCTGAGCTACATAGAACAATTTATTAACGAGCACGGCTATAGCCCCAGCTACCGCGAAATCATGAACGGGTTAAAATACACGTCGGTAGCTACGGTGGCCCTGCATGTCAACAGCTTGATCGACCGTGGCCAACTGCGCAAGCGTGATCGTAGTGCTCGTTCGCTGGAGGTCGTGGCACCCACCGAGGAAGCGCCCAAACTAGTGACTAACGCCGTTAAAGCCGGCGAAGAAAAGTGGCTGGTAGAAAAAATAGAGTACTTTTTCCACGAACTGGAACAAGCCGGCGAAGTTGCCCAGGAACATCTGGACCGCCTATATGTACTGGTAGGTGCGCTGCGTGTATTAGGGTTAGAAGGGGCTGCCCAAAGCTTTATCCCGCGTTTAACTAAACTAAAAGGTCGTCTGCCCGAAGCCTAGTTTTAAACAGCAGGCTTTTCAGCAATAATTTGGCGCGATACACCTAATACGATACTATCCTTCACACCCGTATCCGGCAACGTAGTGGCCGTGTTCATCATCTTTGCCGGCATGGAGAACGCGGCTGGCACAAAAGAGTACGGCCTCTACACGCGTACCTTGGCGCGGAGGAATAACTATTTCGTGAATGGCCTTTTTGGTAACGGTTTGATTGGGGTAATGTATGTACCCATTTTTTATATCCAGCTTGACAGTAGATGGGTCGACATCTAGATACGAAAGTGTCCGCGCATAGGTATCACTTAGATTAAACAGTAAGCGCCAGATACGTTTTTTGCTGAGGGTGGCCATGTCGCCAGTTAAAGCAGCTGAAGCATCACTATCGACATGATAAGGGGAGATGCCCGGCTGCTGTATAAGCGACATGCGCAAAAAGCCAAAGCTGCAAACCCGGTCATTTACCGTTAACTCTGGGACTCGCTGGGCGAACAGTTTGCATTTGGGCAGGTCAAAATCCAGGCTGGTACCTTTGGCAGACATGCCGGGGAAGTATCCGAAACATTTATAGTCGTCCTGTTTGGCTTTGGTGCGTAGCTCTTCTTGTGCGTCGGCTATAACCGTCTGCGAGCAAGGCAGTTGTATTGTGACAGCTAGGGGCTGAAAGACAGAAGGCAAGGGTTGCATATTTCTATAGTAGCTATTCATATAGTCGATCCAAAGCAAAAGCAAGTTATTGTTGGCAAAACCACACCATACATGTGGTGTGTGCTTATGCTAAGATAACCCTACTTAACAATCAACAAATTGCTGGAATCCCGTGCAAATCGGGAACTGTGCCGCAACGGTGAATTCGTTAATACGAACAAGTCCGATACAGCTATGTAACCAAAAGTCCCGAGCAGGAATTGGTAGTTATGCTACCTCCGCACCTGCTCAATACAAAAGGGCAGGTGTTTTAGTATGGGGGAACAATTAGGGCCAAGTGGCGAATATGAGCAGCAGATTATTGCAGAGCGCTGTTTGGCGGAAGTGGATAATCTTAACCGGCTGCGAGGAGCAGACGGGCGGCATGACCCGGCTATGCTGGAGGCTATTCATGTTAATTTAATAACCGCGGCCAAGGAAGCGGCTATGCCCTACGCCATATCCACCACTTATCAGGAGCATCGCGAGGGCACCTTTTGGTGGCTGGATCAGACCCCTGTAGAGGTAGCGGAAAGTGGCTATATATTCCATCAGAGCCCTGCAGCTCATGCCCGCGTAGCCGTCGAGGTAGAAGAGGCACGGCATACCCAGCAAAACCTGCGTCCAGGCTACATTGGGGTATTTATTTCTCCCCGCATGACCCGTCAGGATGCACCCTACGAAGTTGCCAAAACCGAGCATTTGGCCGATGACGACCAAGTGCGGATACATATGCTTGATGTTGACGAGCAAGGAGCTATACAGGGCAAGTACGTCCAGTCGCTTTTGGTCAGGGATGTTCCCCTGTCTGCTTGGGCGGCTATGTCCCGCGATCCTGACAATATCTTTGGCAAGGCACTGGACATAGAAGACGAGGGCTCTGCCCTGTCTGTTATGAAACTGTACGACAAAATGGAATTGCCTGCCCAAGCATTGCCCAACGGCGTAGTGGACATAGTTAAAGCAGTTGTTCCCTATATTGATGACCAAAATACTCGCCAGAAGGTCGAGTCGCAGATTATATTGTTCCATGGCGGCCAGGAGGCGATGCACGAAGCGGCGGTATCGGTTGCCGACCGCTGGCTTGATTTTGAGGTGGCCTTGGCCGACAGTTTGGAAGCGGGCGAGGCAACGCCTGTTATCCAGCGCTTTATAGCCCAACTGCAGCATGAATGGGGCAGACAGACACGAGCACTGTTGGACGTCAATAGACTGCCAGAAGGTGGCTGGGGCATGACGCGGGAACTGGCTATCAAGCTCGAAGAAGCCCGCCGTAATACAACATGGACGTCGGCGGCGGTAGCTGCCGGCAACGAAGACGTTATCGCACAGCTTGGCTACGATACCGCCAAGGTGATTTACGAAAACGAACTGTTCATACAAACGATAAGGCACAATGGCGCCTCAGCTCAAGAGATAGCAGCTATCGAGGCGCAGAGTAATCGTTTGATCGCTCAAAAAAAGACAAACGTTGGCGGTGGTTGTTCGGGTGATGCAAGAGGGGATTTCGAATCGTCCGAACAAGACGACGGGGGTACATCGTATGAGCCTAACCAGGATTCGTCCAAAGAAAAAGATAAGAAAAACTGGCGATGGAAGCGAGGAATTTGCCAGGTTAAAACCTGCCCCACTCGACCGGGCCAAACCAAGGTAGGCCCATGTTCGGTGTGCGTACGCTGCCAAGGTATGTTCGACAAAGGCAGTGATCCTACAAAGTGGGGCATGCCCAGTAAGGATAGGGAACAAAAACCAGAGCCCAAGAAGGTCGCAACTGTTCGGGCAGTATCCGCAGCGGCTACCAGAGGGGAAGTGGCACTGGCCGCATGAGCCTATTGACAAGCCATAAGCACTTTGTTACTATCAACAGCATCTTGCGATTATATTCGCGTAAGAGACAAACAAGTGTGAATTAAAAGAAAAATCAAAAATATAAGCCTGTTGTCTAGTGTGGCAACAGGCAGTGGAGGTTTCCATGCCTGTCAAAATAAAAATCGTGGGCTCGCGCCCCGTGCGCGTTGCTGTTAGCGTGCGTCGCCCAGCCTGGCAAGAATTTTTGCAATATTAAGGTAATTGTTATTGCTGATTCTTTTTAGCAACAGCTTCGTCCAGAACGGTGAAGAATTTTTCCAGCTTGGGTTCGTGATCTTTGTTAGTCAGCTTGTCGTTTTCGATAGCCTTGCCGTCCAGAAAAAAGGTGGGAGTAGCCATTTGGCGGCCGGTTTTGTTAAACGCAGCAATATCGGCATTGATGGCGCTGTTTACTTTGCTGCTGGCGAAGTCTTTTTTGAACTGTGACATGTTTAGGCCCAATTGGGTGGCCATTTGTTCGAATGTGGCTTGGGCGGCAGCGTTGCCTAATTTACTCCAGGCGGATTGGTTTTGGTATAGCAGGTTGTACATTTCCCAGAACTTTCCTTGGGCACTGGCGGCTTCGGCTGCGCGCGAAGCAGCAAAGGCGTTTTGGTGTACCTGAGTGAGGGGTAAGTTGCGGAATTGGAATGTGATGTCTGATTTGTATTTTTCGAATACTTGCTCAACTACAGGGTAGTAAGCGCTACATACCGGGCATTGGAAATCGCCGTATTCCACCAACGTGACATTTTTCTTGCCCTCGCCCCGTATATGGTTGGTGGGCTGGCCGCCGCCAGATGGTGCGCCAGCTTTATCATTACCTTGCAGCAGCAAAATGCCACCAAATCCGATAATCAAAATTCCAATAATTGCCCAAAACCGTTTGTCCATATGGCTAAAACTCCCTATTCATGCTGTTACTAGTATACACAACTTCCGCACGACGCCCTGTTCAAGCCGGGCAGGGCGCTCAAGTACGAAAGCCGCGGCAACCAGTCGTAATTTTGAAATTATACCCTTCGCATCGTAAGATTAATCATATGATTGCAAGCATATTCGGTTTCCTGCTAGTCGCGCTTGCCTTATTGGCCATGGCACTGCAGCGTTTTTATAGTTGTGTGCCAGCCCGCGAGCTCAAACGCTTGGCCAGCCGGGGTGATCATCTTGCCCGCCAACTGTATCGGCCGGTGGCCTACGGCGCCAGCCTGCGCTTACTGCTTTGGATTATGTTGGGGATATGCATGCCGGTGGGCTTTTTGCTATTGGGCGCCAGCCTGCCTACTGCCGCAACGCTAGCTGTAATTGCCGTTACGTTGGCTGTTGGGTTTATTTGGCTGCCATCGCTGCAGCTCACCGTGCACAGCGCTCGTTTTGCTGTATTGGCTGCACCGATATTAGAAAGAGTATTGCATTACACCCATACCATCTTGGACCCCGTGGCAAGCGGTATTAACCGCTATCGTACTATTGCCACACACAGCGGCTTGTTCGAGAAAGAAGACCTGCACGCCCTGCTGGATCAACAAAAAGCCCAGGCTGACAACCGTATTGTACAAGGCGAGATAGACCTATTACAGCGTGCCCTGCAGTTTAGCGACCGCCATGTATCAGATGTGCTAGTGCACCGCAAAGACGTGCGTTTGGTGGATGCCAATGAACACCTAGGGCCGGTGCTTATGGACGAACTGCACAATAGCGGTAGTCCCAGCTTTTTGGTTTACGAAGGACAAAAGGACCATATTGTGGGCACCTTGTTTTTGCGGGATGTAGTTGGCGCTAAGCAAGGCGGCAAAGTAGCCGAAGTTATGCGCCGCGACGTGTGCTATGTAAACGAGGCATTTAGTTTGCCGCAGGTTTTGGAAGCATTCATTAAAACCAAACACTATGTAGCCGTGGTGGTGAATAATTTTGAAGAGTTCGTGGGCATCATCACTCTGGAATCGCTGTTGCACGAACTAGCAGGAGCCATGCAGTCCGACGAAGACTTGGCCTACGAAAACCGCGCCAGCATTGCCAGCTACCAGCCAAAAGTGGCCGAGCCCGAACCGGCCACGCAACCCGAAGCCGCCCAGCCCGAGCCGCAGCAGCCTTCCCCTGATACACCAGAGGTGGTAGAATAGTGCCAATGATAACGGCTATATCTAATATGAATTCCCGGGTCGGCAATCGCACTGCAAAAGGCTGAGTGCGGTTTGCGCAAGGCGACCCTCAACAAGCCCACCGACAACTAAGGAGACGACATGCGAATACTAAGCAAAGACCTGACCAGCCATGTTGGCCAAAAGGTAGCAATAGAGGGGTGGGTACACAAAAAGCGCCTGCTGGGCGGCCTGACATTTATTAACGTGCGCGACCGCAGCGGCCTGGTGCAGGTAGTTATTAAGGATAAAGACGAAGTCGAAAAACTGCGGGGCTTACAAATTGGCACCATACTGCGCGTGCAAGGCAACCCGGTGGACGAACCCCGTGCCCCGGGCGGCGTGGAACTGCACGACGCCACACTGGAAGTACTGGTGCCTGTAACCGACGAGCCGGCCATCGAAATCGACAAACCGCTCAGCCACAAACCGGATACGCTGGACACATTGTTTGACTACCGCCCGGTGGGCTTACGCAACCTGCGCGAACAAGCCATATTTCAGGTACAGGCCGAAATTGGCTATGCCCTACGCCAGTACTTTCGCAACAATGGTCTAACCGAGGTGCACACACCCAAGCTGCTGGCTGCTGCCACCGAAGGCGGTGCCGAGGTGTTCAAAATGGATTATTTTGGCAAGCAAGAGGCCACACTGGCCCAAAGCCCACAATTTTACAAACAAATGTTGGTGGGCGTGTTCGAACGGGTGTTCGAAATTGCGCCCGTGTATCGTGCCGAACCCAGCGCCACCACCCGCCACATGACCGAATACACTTCGGTGGACGCGGAACTAGGTTTTATTACCTTGCAAGAACTGGAAGACTTTTTGGGCGGTATGCTCCACGCAACGGTCGATCACTTATGGCAACAGGCCGAGCCGCAACTAAAGCAATGGGAGGCTAAAAAGCCGGTATTCCCGGCCAAAATCCCATCGCTCACCATGGCCGACATTCACCAAAAGTTCACCGCAGCCACTAGTACCGATACTACGCAGGAAAAAGACCTGACGCCTGCCGAAGAAAAATGGATATGCGAATGGGCTAAGGACAATCTGGACAGCGAAGCAGTATTTGTGAGCGAATGGCCACGCGTAGGCGCCAAGTTTTACCACAAGTTTAAAGATGATGACCAAGAAGTGGCCGAACGCGTGGACCTGCTTTTTCGCGGTGTCGAAATCGCCACTGCCAGCTTGCGCGAGCACCGCTATGAGCGCCTGCTTGCCCAGCTGCAAGATATGGCTGGCGGCGACCCGGAAAATCCCGGCTTTAAACCGTTCCTAAGCGCCATGAAAGCCGGCATGCCCCCGCACGGCGGCTTTGGCTTGGGGTTGGAGCGCCTGACCCAAAAATTGTTGGGCCTGAACAACGTCAAGGAAGCCACGCTGTTCCCGCGGGATATCAACCGACTTGCCCCATAGCCACGCATTCTAGATTGCGTTGCTACAAACAAGCGTATAATGCAAATTATGGATGGCCAGAATAGTAGTGGCATGATGCCCGACGAACAAGATGACTACCGCAGCGCGTCGCAATCTATGGCCGATTACGCTCGGCAGGTTAATCAGTCGCACAAAAAACCCAAACACACCGGGCGGCGCATAGCCGTCTGGTTTTTTGTACTGGTACTGTTGGCGGGTGCCGGTGGTGCCGGGTACTGGTTTGTACTGCGCGAAAAGCCGGCCACCACACCCAAGCAAACAGCTACCGATACGCCAAAAACTGCCGAAAAAACTCAAACCATTGCCACTGCTACCAAGCATTACAGCTCCACCGAATTTGTGGGCCTGGAATTTGACTATCCCAAAGATTGGACGGTCAAAGAAACTAGTGGTAGTGGAGTGCTTACCGCAACTTCGCCCGGTCTGCAACTAAAAGATGCCAGCGGCGACAAAGCCGCTATGCAGGTGGTCTACACCATCCGCAACAAACAGCAGGCCCTGCCGGAGTTCGACAAAGGCAATGCCGTGGCCGCAGTTGCATCAGAGAAAATCAATTATGCTAAACCCAGCAGTGTGCAGCGCGGCTCTACATACGTCAGCTTTTTGCGCTACGCCAGCACCACAAGTAGCAGCGGTATCAATGGCCTGTACATTACGGGCGACACGGGCTATCAGGTGGGCCAGGCCATCCCCAAGGCTGATTTTACTCCGGTCGACCCCGTCATCAGCATTACATTCCTAACATGTAAAGATAGTAATTGCTCTGGCACCGGCACCCCTGCCACAATCGCCGACAGCGTCTGGGCTGACGCCACTTTTGCTTCTCCCATCAAAACTATGCTAGCTTCTCTGGTAGTAAACTAACTACACCACATTTCATCCATTCCAAGGGCACTCCTTGGAATGAGCGTGAGTGTCGTTGTGAGGTATTATAATTTTGTTATAATAGATTGTATGATTCAAAGCATTCAAAAAATAATTAAAATTGGTTCCAGCGGCGGGGTAACAATTCCTGCCAAAGATTTAAAGCGCCAGAATATCCAGGTTGGTGACGAAGTTAAGGTTACCATCGAACCGGCAATTTCGGTTAAACACGATCAGCTCATGAACGAATACGATAAGTTTGTAGAGCAGTATGGCCAAACCCTCAAAAACCTTGCCAACAAATGATCTACTACCTGGATATTGAAGAAATCCTGCGCCTGCATTTTCAGGTGGTCGAAGATTTTGGTGGCTCCCATGGTGTACGCGATGAGGGGCGTTTACAATCCCTGGTGGCCGCTCCCAAACAAAGTGCTTTTGGTCAAGAGCAATATGTTTCTATGGCCGAAAAAGCAGCAGTGTATTTTCGCAATATCGTGGCCGATCACCCGTTCGTGGATGGCAATAAGCGTACAGCGGTTACGGCCTGCGGTGTATTTTTGATGCGTAACGGCTGGCAGCTTACCTGTACGCCAAAGGCATTAGAAGATTTTGCTGTGCGGGTGGCTACCGATCATCTGGATATTCCGGCTATTGCCGCTTGGCTCAAAACGCATAGTACACATTGACGCAACTTGGTACAGCGTTTTTTACAACAAAAATAAACAGTGGCGCAACAGGCAAAAAAGTATGGTTGCATGTATGCGTGCTGGTTCGTAGCATGGAATAATGAATGCACCAACGCCCTCGAATTATCAGGCACCTAGCCAGCCAACGACACAAAACATTGCCCAATATAGCGATGAATCGCTGTTGTGGCGCAGTGACATAACCGACATAATTAAACAGGCTGTGCTACGGTATCGTCTAAGCAAAAGCGTCCAGCAGGCCGAAAACGCCCAAGTGTTGCCCGGCGTGCGTGTGGTAGATTTTCAGACCAACCAGGTGGTGTACGACCACAATCAAAACAGCGTGCACTTTGCCGCCAGCGTTAACAAATTGCCCATTGCCTGGCTGGTGTTGCAAGATTTGCGAGCCGGTACACTGCAATTTAACCAGGTATTAACCTGGACGGCTGCCGACCAACGCGCCGGTGCCGGCATATACGACCAGCCGGGTGCCCCCACACAGGCTACGGTAAAAGATTTATTATTTGATATGCTCAACCCATCCGGCAATACTGCCGTACGGGCGCTGGTAAACCAAGGCATGGGTGGTGCGCAGGCGGTCAACAACCGGTTGGCGCAAGTGCCGCAAATTCCCAACACCAGGCTGCAACCGCTGGATGCCAACCGTTTTTACGTGGGCAACACCACACCCAAAGAAGCACTGTTTATTATGCAGCAGCTTTTGGCCGGGCAGGACAAGTACCAAAAATATGTTAAAAATGCGCTGGCTACTAACATATATACCGACATCAGCGTACGCAGCCAGCTGGCTGGCAATGACTTTATTTTGCTAGTTAACAAGGTAGGCTTACTGGACGATCCCGAAGGCAACAACCGCCACGATGTGGGCGTTATATATAACACCAAAGCACACAAGTCATACGGCTTTTCGCTGTTAACAACCTCGCCCTTCACCAGCACCACGGCTACGTCTGTTGCCGAGCAGTCCCTTAAAGACATGGGCCGCGCCACCTTGCGCTATGCTGGTGATAAACCAGGCGCTTCGCTGCAAACCCAAACCTTTGCGGCACCACAGCCTCAGCAACCAAACGGTCGAATTCTGTACTAGGCGGATGCTATGCCATTAATTACCGAGACGCAAAAAAGCGTGATTCAAGAATTTGATGCTCGGCTTATGCGCCACGGAATCCGCTATGCGGTCATCGGCGGTTTGGCCGCCATGGCATGGGGTAGCGAGCGTCCCCTGGATGATTTGGATGTACGAATTGGGCGGACCGACATCCAGACGGTGCTGGATACGCATCGGCACAGTGTTTCGCGCGAGCTGTTGCCCTATAGGACTGAGCACTGGAAGATACATGTTGCCCAGATTATACTCCGAGGGGTAAAAGTTGATCTGCAACAAGCAGAGGACTCGCAAGTAACCGGAGCGGGCGGAACGTATGCTTTCCCAGATGAAATTGCCTTTGTTGAAAAAGACATTGAAGGTCTACTATTGCCGATCATGCCTCGCGACCAGCTTATCGCATACAAACAGGCCCTAAGCCGCCCTCAAGATTTGGCAGATCTAGCAGCAATAGGCTAGTTGTTTTATTTTTTATGAACAGTGCTGCTCTTTAGTCGGTGGTTTGCTACACTAATGCTTAAAAGGATAAGCAGTATGGCCAAAAATGAGCAGAACGAAGATGAGCAAGTAACAGAATCAGAAGATGCAGAAGTCAGAGAAACAACAGAAGTAAGTGACGAGCCCGACACTGATAGGCCCGTGCCGCATCGTACGTCCGAGCCAGTTGCCGCCAGCCCCAAACAAAATATATTTAAACGCCTATGGCATTGGAAGGTTACGCACAAAAAGATCGCTGTACCGCTAGATATTGTGTTGGCGCTGGCCGTGCTGGCTGCTATTCCTTTTACTCGCTATGCCATTGCCGGTACGTTTTGGAAGCAGGATATAAGAGTGGCGGTGCTGGATGCGCAAACCAAAAAGCCCATTTCCAGCGCCACGGTATCGGTAACTAGCAAAACAGCAACTACAGATAACCGGGGCAGGGCGAGCCTGCACGCTAACACCGGCTATGCCGACATGACCGTTTCTAAAAAGTATTATAAAACTGTGGTTACTAAGCATGTACTAGTGCCGATTGCCAAGCCCAAAGCCGACGTAGTGGTCAAACTGGAGGCTACCGGCCGTCAGGTACCGGTAACAGTAGTGAACAAACTAACGAACAAGGCGGTTAGCAACGCGGTTATTAAGGCTGCCGATACTGAAGCCAAGACCGACAAAGACGGCAAAGCAATTATGGTGTTGCCGGCTGACAAAACAACCATTGCAGCTACCATAAGTGCCAATGGCCACAACAGTGCGACAGCAACCATAGCTGTTACCACCGAAACTGTAAAAGCTAATACCTTCCAGCTCACACCCAGCGGGAAACTATACTTTTTGTCTAATTTGAGCGGCAAAATTGATGTGGTCAAAACTAATCTGGACGGCTCGGAGCGCCAAACTGTATTGGCGGGCACAGGTAATGAAAATGCTGCCAATACTGTGCTATTAGCTTCGCGCGATTGGAAATATCTGGCATTACTGTCGCGGCGCGATACCTCTGGCTACGACAAGATATATTTAATAGAAACAGCTACTGACAAACTGACTACTATGGATGAAGGGCAGGCCAGCTTTAATTTGGTTGGCTGGGCAGACCACCGCTTTGTATACCATGTGGTACGCGACAAAGTGCAATCATGGGAAAACAACAAAGAGGCGCTGAAGAGCTACGATGCCGAGGCCGGCAAAATAGTTACGCTAGATCAAACCCAAGGGGCGGGCAATAGTACGAATTACCAGTACCAAAGGTTCACCAATATTTATCCGCTGAATAATCTAGTGCTCTATACCGTGCAGTGGGATACATATAATGCCAGTCAAAAGGTACCGATAGTACGTGGCATTCAGCCAAATGGGCAGGGCAAAAAAGACTATAAATCGTTCGACGAAGCAGGCGGCTCAGCCTATGTACAAGCGCTCCCCTACGGCCCCGAAGAAGTTTACTTTAGCGTGTACTATGGCGGCACAGCCCATTACTACGAATTCGAAGACGGTGCAGTCAAAAATCTAGCTACCGGTACGGGCGATACGGCCTTTGCGCGTTCCTACCCCACTTACCTGCTTTCCCCGTCTGCTAAACAGACATTTTGGGCCGACCAACGTGATGGCAGAAATGCGCTGTTTATTGGAGACGACGAAGGTAAAGACGAAAAGCAAATTACCTCGTTAAGCGACTACAACACTTATGGTTGGTACACTGACAATTACTTGCTGGTTACCAAAAAGGGTAGCGAGCTGTATATTTTGCCTACCAGCGGTGACCCACTGCTAAAAGTAAGCGACTACTATAAGCCGCAGCAGAATTTCCGCGGTTATGGTGGTGGCTACGGCGGGCTGTAACCCGTCGGTGTCTGGTATAGATTTGCTACACTAATTGTATCTATGCCAAAAGAAAAACCCGCCCACGACCACAAGCCGTCAGCCCCGCCATTGCCAGATGAACTGTTGCACGAGTTGGGCGAATTACCACTTGCTGAGACCATGGCTGCAAAAGAGGCGGAAAAAACAGCAGGCTCAGTAGTGGATAGCGCCAAAACCGATGCCGTCGTGGACGACATTACCGCCAAAGAAGCTGATGAGCTATTGGCCGTGCACGACGCTGAAGCCGCTAACATTGCTCCAGTGCCGCGTACGTTTGGCGCCAGACTCAAAAGTTTTTTTGCCGCATGGTGGAACAATAAATGGGCCCGCTACAGTACTATGGCCGTATTGGCCGCTGCTGTAATCACCATTGGCTCTATCCCCGCCAGCCGCTATTACATACTTAATACTATGGGGGTACGCAGTAGCGCCTCACTAATCGTGCTAGATGGTGCCACCAAGCTGCCGCTCAAAAACGTGCAAGTAAGCATGGGCGGGCAACAAACAAAAAGCAATGTTGACGGTGTTGCTAAGCTGCAACACCTTAGACTTGGCCCGCAAACACTTAGTATTAAACGCTTGGCCTTTGCGCCGGTTGCCCAACATATTACCGTGGGGTGGGGTAGTAACCCATTGGGCGAAGTTGCACTCAAGGCCACTGGCGATCAGTATGTCATTGTGGTGCAAGACTATCTGTCCGGCAAGCCAATTGCCGAGGCCGAAGCCACAAGCCACGACCTGAACGCCCTGTCCGATCAAACCGGCAAAATTATCCTTACCCTGGACGCTACCAAAGAAGCAACCATTACCCTGGCAGTGGGGGCAGAGGGATATCGCAAAGATGCCGTGACAATTGACGCCAACAAGCCGGGCACCATTGTCGTGCCACTGGTGACGAGCCGCAAAGAGGTGTTTGTTAGCAAACAGAGCGGCAAGTACGATGTGTACACCATGGACATAGATGGACAAAACCGCAAGCTACTGCTGGCTGGCACCGGACTGGAAAACAATAACTTGTCACTGGCGGTCAGCCCGGCCGGTGACGAAGCAGCCCTGGTATCCACGCGTGATGACATGCGCGATAACGATGGCTATCGCCTGAGTGCGCTGACTATTATTAATGTTGCTACGGGCGCACCGTTGGTACTGGACCATGCCGAACAAATTCAGCAAATAGACTGGATTGGTAACCATTTGGTATACCAGGCCGTGGCCGCGGGTGCCAGTGCCTCCAACCCGCAGCGCTACCGGCTGATGGCGTATGATTATAAAAACAACAAGCGGGTGCAGCTGGCAGCGGCAAACCAGTTTAATTCGGTCATTAGCGCTGGTAACAGTATTTACTATGCCAATTCCAGCACCGATCCCACGGCCCAACTGGGTTTGTTCAAAATAAATCCCGATGGCACAGGCAAGCAACGACTGTTTGACCAGGAGGTGTGGAGTGGCTTCCGTATCAATTACAGTACTCTAAATCTGCAGACTCCAGGCGGCTGGTATGCTTACACCCTGGGTACCCCAGTACCGCTCAAAATTAGCGCGCCGGCAGGTTTTGTGAATCATCAGTACATTGGCGGTTTGTGGGTGGATAGCCGTGACGGTAAGGGTGTACTGTTGCAGTATTCGTCCACGACTGGCAAAGATACTGCGTTGCAAACCCAGGACGGCTTAACCTACCCTGTCCGCTGGCTCACTGACAAGGCCGTAGTGTATCGGGTGGTTACGTCCCAGGAAACCGCCGATTACGTCATTAGCACCGACGGCGGCCATGCCAAAAAAATTACCGATGTCACCAACACCTATGGCTTCTCGCAGGGTTATTAACCGCTCGCGCCTCTTGTCCGTTAGAAGAGGTGATTCCCCTCCTAACGTCTGCCAAGCAGTATCACTAAATCTGAAGTAAATTCAGATTTAGTGATACATTATTTTTTATGTACTCCAAAAAAATAATTCCTACGTTTCAGAAGACAGTATGGGATTACTATGCAGCACATGGGCGGCATGATTTGCCCTGGCGGCAAGTAGAGCCTAATGGCCAGCTTGACCCATACAAAGTAGTAGTGTCGGAAATTATGCTTCAGCAAACGCAGGTGCCGCGGGTCGTACCCAAGTTTACTGCATTCATGGCCACGTTCCCGTCATTCCGGGCCTTGGCTGCCGCACCGCTGGCCGATGTGCTGCGCACCTGGAGTGGGCTGGGTTACAACCGCCGGGCGAAATTTTTATGGTTGGCCGCACAGGCGGTGGTACAGAGTCATGGCGGGCAATTGCCAAACGAACGAAAGGCCTTAGAGCAGTTGCCGGGTATTGGGCCCAATACCGCGGGCGCCATCTTGGCATACGCCTTTAACCAATCGGCAGTGTTTATCGAAACCAATATCCGCACCGTATATATCCATCACTTTTTTGCAGACATAAACCCTGTAGGCGATAAGCATATTGCCGAAGTGGTGAGCCAAACCTTGCCTACAGAACCCCGGCTTTGGTATTGGGCGCTGATGGATTACGGCACGCACCTTAAACAAACCGTGGGTAACAAAGGCCGGGCCAGTGCCACGTACACCAAGCAGTCAGCCTTTCATGGGTCACGCCGCCAAATTCGCGGCCAGGTGCTGCGTGCCCTGGGTAATTCGGCACAGAACTTCGACCAGCTTGCAGCTCAGATTAGCGACAACCGTTTACCTGGCGTGCTGCAGGATTTGGTCACAGAACAGTTAATCGAAATATCCGGCACACACTATCAGCTGCACGGGGCGTGATACAATTATCGGTATATGAACCCAATGGATCAGCAACCGCACCCCGCCCACGAATCGGCTCCGCCCAAGCCTGTTATGGATATATCGCCGCCGCCCAAGCCGGTACCTGCGGCTATGCCACCAACCCCGCCCCACCATGGCGTGCACCCCGCACCGGCAGAACCCACTCCTACTCCGCCGCCGCCAGCCGAAAGTACACCCCAGGAAGAAACCAAGCCGTCGGCTCCTGCACTCAAGCCCAAGCAAAAGCCTGCACCAACATCTAATACACCGGTGGGCGGTATTGTACTTACCCTGTTGGCTATGGCCGGGTTATCGGCACTAGCTGTGCTGGCATATATAAAGTCACAGTAATTTTAAAGAGTTATGGCAATTTTCCATTCGTTACAAGACCCTGAAGTAGTGCATTTGCTTAACCAAGGCGCAGTAGGTGTGTTGCCTACCGACACTGTATACGGGTTGGTTGCCAGTGCGGCCAACCATCAAGCCGTGGCCCAGCTGTACCGGCTAAAAAATCGCGAGCAAAAACCAGGCACTACCATTGCTGCTAGTACCCAGCAACTGATAGCCCTTGGTATCGATGCCGCCACCATCCAACGTGTCGCCCACCTATGGCCTAATCCTATAAGTGTAGTGCTGCCACTGCCGCCAGAAATGGAATACTTGCACATGGGCCTGGGCAGCAGCCCGTTCCGGGTTGTTGCCGACACCAATGTGCGTGCGCTATTGGAACAAACCGGTCCGTTAGTAACCAGCAGTGCTAATATGCCAGGCGGCAAGCCGGCAACTAATCTTGCCGAAGCCCAAGGCTATTTTGACAACCATATTGATTTTTATGTGGATGCTGGCGACATAGGCGACCGCCCGCCGTCCACCATTGTGCGTTTAACCCTTAGCGGTGTGTTAGAGGTCATCCGTCAAGGCGCGGTTACTATAAACGACAAAGGGGAAATTGCCGCATGACATTCGACGAATACCAAAAGCAAGCGCTCACTACAGCCCATAATACTTATGAGCCGCTTATGGAAAAAACCATTTGGGCTATGGGTGTGGCCGGCGAAGCCGGTGAGGTGGTCGAAAAATGGAAAAAGATTGTTGCCTATAAAGAAGGCAAGATTTCGGAAGAAGACTTGGCAGAACTGGCCAAAGAGTTAGGCGATGTGGTATGGTACATCGCTGTTATGGCCCACTCCCTGGGCTTGTCATTCGACGATATCATGCAGCGGAATGTCGAAAAACTCAAAAGCCGCAAGGCCCGTGGTGTCATCACTGGCAGGGGCGATAATCGTTAGGATATCGGACCTCTAGCAAAGTTATCCACAACTGCGGTATAATGTACACTATAAAACTCCCTAGTTAGCTAAAAATATTTATGGAATACAGCACAAATAGCTCTGAGTCCAGTGACTCAGAGACGTCAAGCACTGATCAGCCTAGCAAGAGTCCTAAGGCTCCTGTTGTTCCACTGCGCCATGTACAATACAGCTTTGAGCGTGGTGAAAGCGGCGTAAAAGCCGAAGGTATGATCAGTCTTCACCCTGAAAGAGATCATCGCCCCGACTCCCAACTGTTTCCGCTACTGGGTGCCGAAGCCACAGGCAAAGTAGGCCCTGCAGTAGAGCGAGCTGCTGCCGAAGCACAAGATGTTGACCACCCGGAAATTACCCAACAATTAGCACTGCAACAGCAGGCCAGCCAAATAGAAGAGCAACTGCGCCGTTCAGCAGAACGCACAGCCTACGATAAAGACGAGGACAAAGAGGAAGAAGATAGCACGCCGCAAATCAAACCGGCTCCCCCCGTACGCCCCATGCCAACACCGCAAGCCAAGCAGCAGGAAGTAAGTGAGCCTGAGCCTCAAGCAGAAGCAGTAGAGCCGTCGCCGGCTGCAGTTACCGAAATACCGCCATTGCCCCCTGTTGCTGAGCTGCCCCCGTTACCGGAAATTTTCCGTTATCCGGAAGCGTCCGAGCCGCAAACAACTGTTGCCAGCGAATCACCAGCCGACGCTATACCCGAGCCACCTAAACCTTTTGCGTTTGAAGCAGCAGGCCACGTCACACCTACAGCGTCCGAAGTTGCTCCTCCTAAGCCGGCATCGTTCGAAGAGATTATGCAGGCCGCCAATATGGGCGAATCGTTTAATCGGCTTACATCGGAGCCGCGCATAGAGCCGTCCCCCCAAGAAGCATTCACCCCGCTGCCGCCTCCCGTCCAGGAGCAATCATCTAGCACAGATGAGCGGTTTGGCAACATAGTGGAACAATCCTTGGGCGCAGCGCACCCCGGCCCTGTAACCTGGCACGAACAAGCCGCAGGGCAAACCCCGGTTTCCGCAGCCGACCTACAGCCCCGGCCACAGCAGCCATTGCGGCCAGCGGAGCAGTTTGGGCATCACTCTCCAATCGAATCTCGTTTACCAGCCGAGGCCGTAGAAACAAGCAGCCGAGCGGTCAATCCATGGGCACCAGCGGGTGATATATTGCGTCCCACGACGCTGGCCAGCATTGGTGCTCTGGAAGCACAACACCGTATAAATACCCTGCACTATAAAGCACAGGAAGCCGGGGTAAGCGGTGCGGTTGTGTTGCTGGGTATGGGTTTGGCTATGGAGCATGCGGCAACAAAGCGCCGTGACAAAAAGCTGGAACAACAAATTGTCGGCCAGCAGCAACAAGCCCGTACAGTCGCACAAGAACAGCAGCAAGCCGTACAACCGCAACAGGCTGAGCAACAGCCTGTAGTAGTCGAACACCGAGGGGCTGTACCATTGGCAACCGAACAACAACCGCCACAAAACTTCGAACAGCAACGAGTCGAACAGGCTCCATTACCATCCATAGTGCCCCTGCAGCCGGCTGCCGAACACATGCCACCGGCCACCACTGCCGAAAGGCCGCAAAGTGCCGATGAAATCCGCCAAGCCCAAGCACGCGAAGCAGTGCGATTGGCACATGTACAACACGAAGCCGCTTCGGCCGCATTGCCCGAGCAGCAAGCTGGGGTAGGGCAGCGATCGGAGATGTCGGCGCAGTCGCCCCATGAGCACGTAACCCATAGCGAGTGGCACAACATAGTGGTTGACGACAAGGGCCACGAAGTGGAAGGGGCGATCAATTATGGCCGCGGGTTTCAGCAAGAACGCCAGCCAGAAAATATAAGCGACCGGACTGCTGGCCATACTGTTAATGCACCTGCGGCAGGGGCGACTGGATTTGCACCCATGGGCGGTGCGGCAGGCACCAGCAACCAGCCGGGGCTATTCGGTGCGGTCAATCCTTCGCTGCCCCCGGCCTACGACCCGCATCAACCAGTCCTGCCAGCCAGTACCACACAGCCCAATGGCCCGCCACCTCGGCTCGAAGCGCCCCAAAAATCGGCAATCGGGGCCATTGTGAGTAGCCCGTGGCTGTGGTTATTCCTGGGCCTGGGCATGCTTGTATATTTTGCGTTTTAGCTAGAATTATCTAGGCCTTAAAGTGTTTACGCAGCCATTCATCCAGGCTGCCACCACCCCCGGCGCTAAAACCCAGCACCAAGTCATCGTTATCCAAGTGTTTGCGAATGTTGGCCACAAGCGTTTCGTCCAGCTGGGCCGGTTCGGTGTGCTTTTGGGCCTCGGGGCTTAATAGGCCGCGTAAGTCTTGCGGGCTCAGTACTTGCAGGCTGGGGTCTTCGCGCGCCAAATAGCTGGGCACGATGTAGAGCTGCTTTACGGCATCAAACAGATGAACCAGCTGCTCTTTTATAAAATGCTGCCGTGTATTATGCAGGCCTTCGTACACCACAACCACGTGGTCGCCGGCCACCTCATGAGCCAATTGCAGCGCACCCTCGATTTTGGGCGGCGTGTGCGCGTAGTCGCTGTATAGGTTGGGCACGATTTGTTCAAACCGCCGCGATACACCAGGGAAGCGGTTAAGGTGTTCAAGCAGTTGCTCTATAGGCAGCCCGCTTATTTGGTGCACGGCATGTGCCACCTGCCAGGCATCCAGGCGATTGACATGTCCGGGCAAATGCAGTGATTGGTCAATGCGCCAGTCTTTCTCGCTTAATATTAGCTGGCCGCCGGTTTCGGACAGTCCCAAGCGGGTAAAGTCTGCTTGCCATAAAACTGCCTGTTCGCTTTGCTGCAGGAACTCGCGGAATGCAGTATTGTATGCATCGCGCGTTGGGTAAATATCCGGATGATCCCAATCTATACCGGTAATAATCGACAAGTAGGGTTGAAAGGCTAAGAAATTACGATCGAATTCGTCGGCTTCGTACACAAAATATTCGCTTTGTGTATCAAACTGCCCCATATCACCAAAGCTCAATTTGGCTCCCAGGGCATAGCTAATGGGCACGCCCAACTGTTTAAACAGCCAAACAGCCATGGCCGTGGTAGTGGTCTTACCGTGCGTACCGGCAATAGCCACTAGTTTGAGTTGTTTTTCAGTTAGTATCAGATTAATAAATTCATCGCGCTTGCTGGTACGAATGCCTTGGTCGCGGCAAAAGCGTAATTCCGGCGCATCCGGCTGTTCGATGGGCAGGGCAGAGGTGTACACAAACCAATCAATGGGCTGCTTGGCATGTATTGCTGCGATTTGGTCGTATGTTTGCCCGACATAGATATCCGTTACCCCATGCTGTGTAAGGTAGCCGATATAATTGTTATGCTGTTTGTCAGACCCTGACACTGTAAAGCCGGCTTGGTGCGCCACCAGTGCCAAGGGCCCAATGCCGCTCCCCCCAATCCCGGAAAAGAATACATGCATACCATTAAGTCTAGCATGAAGCGTATTACGGCTTCTGGCTTGCCACCCCAATGTTTACACTGTGCTACACTGAAACAAAGCGATAAAATAAAAACTAGCCATGAACAAAAGACATTTACATCACCTATGGACGCGCGTTCGACCGTTCAGGACAGGGTATTTTGCGGCTTTATTTGTGGCCTGTGCTGTATTGAGCGTTTTCGCCCTACGCGGCAATAATCTTACTATGGTGCAATTGCGCAACGATGTGTATCAGGCAGACAAAGACAATGGTGATGTTGAAGCTGCGCTGCAAAAGTTACGAGCGTACGTGTATGGCCATATGAATACCAACCTGTCGGGTGGCGGCAATGCCGCCTATCCGCCCGTTCAGCTTAAATATACCTATCAGCGCTTACAACAGGCCGAACAGGTACGAATAAATGCGGCAAATTCCCAAATATATACCGATGCTCAAGCCTATTGCGAGCGTCTGTACCCCCACAGTGTTTCCGGTGGGCCCCGTGTGCCATGTATTGGCAATTACGTATCCAGTCATGGTGTTACAGCCAAAACCATCCCGGACGCCCTGTATAAGTTCAATTTTACTTCGCCAAGCTGGTCACCTGACCTGGCTGGCTGGAGTTTGGTGGCATCTGCCTTACTGCTTGGCCTGACGATTCTGCGCTTTGCATTCGGCATGTTAGTACGGCGTATTACCTAAATACTAAAAACCTCCTTTTGCAGGAGGTTTTTAGCGTGTAGATGTCCATCTATCCTTACGGCTTTTTAGTTGTGTCCGTAGTTGCGGGGGTGTTTGCTGTGGTCGAGCTTTTGCTTGTGTCTGTTGTACTGCTGGAACTATCCGATGTATTGGACGTACTGGTACTACACTGTTGCCCGTTCGGATTTTGCTGCACCCAACTGCTAATAGCCTTGGCCACCTGACCGTCGTCTTTCAGGTTTTCCCAAAAGGTGACTTGATCGCGGTTGATAATCATTTGGTCATAGGGCCCATGCAGTTCACAACCCAGCTTTACAAGCGAAAACTTATTATTGTTGGCAGCGCTATCTTTGGAAGTGTCCGGCTGTGCCTGTTGACTACTGAGGTAATAGATACTTTGCAAGTCGACAAAGCGCGGGGATACGGCCCGAATTTTGCCAAAGTACACCTGGCCGTTGGTAAGGAATACAGCCTGATATTTGTCGTTAGCTACATATTTGGCCTCACTGGGGTTGCCAAAGTACAGAAGGGATGCAACGCCAACACCCAGCACGGTCAAAGCAAAAAGCATAAGAACATTGGCTATACGTATCCAACCCGGCTCTTTATGCGAGCCGCCACTAGTAGTGATTTTCTTTGCGCCGCCACCGCTGCTTACGATAGTATTGGGTGTCGCGCCCGAATTACTGCCGCTGTTGGCATTATGCGGCCGCATGTTTTGCGGCTGCTGCGTACCACGGTTCATAAAATCCATATATCCCCCGCCCGTATCCTTTTAGGTAAATGTATATGCCTAAAGTTTACTGCATAAGCACTATTCTGTGCAACTCCATATGCGGTACACGAAATTCCAGTTGACAAGCAGAAAACTAACAGAGTATGGTAGGGGTACCATTACTAATTCTAAGAAGAGGGGAAATTCTAGCAATGGCATATAAGCACACTAACTCAAAGGGCGTTACCTACTACCTGAACTCGAAAGAAGTAACTCTGCGCGGTGGCAAAAAGCAGACTATTTACTACTTCAGTAAGGATGAACGCCCGGAAGCTACCGACTTGCCAGAAGGCTTTGTCGTTAACGAAAACCCACGCAACGGCTTCTTGACCGTTAAGCGTGCAGCTTAGTCGAATACAACTAAAACTCCAGAAAACACCCTGAGCATATCAGGGTGTTTTTGTATATAAGGTTAACGCGTTAAGTATTATTTGATATAGTGGATGGATATGGCAGATACAATTCTCGAGGTCAAAGACCTGCAAAAATCATACGACAACAAAAAAGTTGTAAACGGCATTACCTTTACGGTTAAAAAAGGTGAAATTTTTGGCATACTGGGGCCAAATGGCGCAGGCAAGACCACCACGCTAGAAATGATTGAGGCGCTTCGCCCCATTGACGGCGGTAGCGCGGTTATCGACGGCATCGACGTGGCCAGCAACCCGTACAAAATCCGGGCTATCATTGGCGTGCAGCCCCAAAGCCCGGCATTCCAGGACAAAACCAAATTGTCGGAACTTATCGAATTATTCGCGGCAGCTTATGGCCAAAAAGTCTCAGTTAAACAATTTTTGGCCGATGTGCAGCTGGAAGAAAAAGCCAACAGCTATGTAGAGAATTTGAGCGGCGGCCAAAAACAGCGCTTTAGTATTGCCGCGGCTCTGGTGCACAAGCCCAAAGTGTTTTTTATGGACGAGCCCACGACCGGCCTGGACCCTCAAGCTCGCCGCAACTTGTGGGATTTGGTGCGCGAGGTACGCGACAAAGGCATCAGTGTCATCCTGACCACCCATTACATGGAAGAAGCCGAGGTGCTGTGCGACCGCGTGGCCATTATGGACAATGGCAACATTATTGCCCTGGACACACCCCAAAAACTTATTAAAGACCTGTTACACCGTGGGTTTAAAAAGAAGCAGCACGTGGAACAAGCCAATCTGGAAGACGTGTTTATCGACCTAACGGGCAAAGAACTAAGAGGCGAATCATGAACCGCAAACTATTTACCGTAGCCGTATTTGTCAAAATCAACACCCGCCGGTTTTTCCGGGACAAAACAGCTATCTTCTTTACCGTGGCCTTTCCACTAATCTTTTTGTTTGTGTTTGGTGGTATTTTTGGCAAAAACAGCGAAACATCGTTTAAGGTGGCGCTGGTAAACGACTCGCACAGTGCATTTTCGCAGCAGTTTGTCAGCGAAGCTAAAAAGACCAAGTTTCTTAAGGTAAGCGACGATGCACATTCGTTGGCCGATGCTAAAGAGCGCATGAATCGTGGCGAGCTGGACGCTACCATTGTGCTGCCGCCTGACTTCGGTACCATCAAGAACAGCAAGTATCCTTCTGGTCAAGCCGTGGTGTACTACAGCCAAAATAACGCTTCGGCTGCCCAAACCCTGACCACCGTACTAGAGGGCGAATTCAAAGATGTAAATGCCCGCTTCGTAAAAGCCGACACGCCGTTTACTGTTACCTCTCACCAAACCAACGACAAGGGCCTAAGCCAGTTCGATTATGTGTTTGCGGGGCTCCTGGGCTTTTCTATTATTGGCATGGGCATTTTTGGGCCGATTAATGTGTTTCCGGAACTGAAAAAGCAGGGTATTTTGCGCCGCTTTCACACCACACCTTTGCGTGTGTGGCAGTACTTTTTGGCTACCATGGGCAGCCAGGTGGTTATCGGGCTGGTCAGTATGGGTGTAATGTTTGCCGTGGCTATTACCGTATTCCACCTGCACGTCGTGGGTAATTATTTGGAGCTAGCCCTGTTTTTACTCTTGGGCCTGATGATGATTTTGGGCATTGGCTTGGCCCTGGGCGGCTGGGCTAAAAACGAACGGCAGGTAGCGCCGCTGGCCAACATTGTGGTCTTCCCCATGATGTTTTTAAGCGGCACATTCTTCCCACGGTTCCTCATGCCCGAATGGCTGCAAAGCGTCTCGGCCTTCTTACCCCTTACCCCTGTGATTGAAGGTGCCCGGCTTATCGCCACCGAAGGCAAGAGTCTCATAGACGTCGGCCCGCAAGTTGGCTTGGTGGCCTTGTGGGCAGTAGTTATCTACGCTATCGCCTTCCGCGTCTTCCGGTGGGAATAGTAAACCCACCTCTGTTGGAGTATACTGTAGGTATGACCTTGCAGGAGATTCGGGAGCTGGCCGAGCAGCATGCGCGCACCTATAATCCAGGCAATCTGGTGCCTTTTCCGCATGACAACGTTGTGGCTGCCAACGATGACCTAGAAATATTGTTTGCAGACCTAGAAGATTCTAATATATCTGGCGCAATCCTGTACAAAAACAATACGTACAGCATTATCGTCAACAATACCAAGCCGCGCACCCGCCAGCACTTTACCATTGGCCACGAACTAGGCCATTATTTTTTGCATAAAGATGTACTGCAGAAGCGTAAAGACGAAGGCATTGTAGATGGAGACAGCTGGCTGGACGGTGGTAGTAATATGCTATTCCGCCAAGATGGAGTGGATGAAACGCAGTTAGAAAAAGAAGCCAATAACTTTGCCGCTAGCCTTATTATGCCCGAAGCCCAGGTGCGCAAGGCTTGGAAGGCGCTGGAATCCATACAGGCCTGCGCCCGCGTATTCAAGGTGTCGGTGGTGGCCATGAGTATTCGTTTGACCCAACAAGGGATAATAAAGGACTAGCCATGCCTGCCGCCAAAGAACCAGTGCAGGCAGGGGGAGGGCGGACACCGACACCTGCCGTCAAGCTGTACCAATTTACCGTGCCGCGAACCATGCCTACGGTACGCAAGGACGGTACGGACGATATTGATCAAGAGATTTTGCGTGAACACCGTCTGCAAAACGACGACACTCAGCAAAACATCAAACTTAAACGAGTTACCCTGAACCGCCTGTTTATATTTTTGGCAATCGAAACGAGTGTAATCTTTTTGTTCGCCTTTTTTCAGGCTATCGGCTGGCCGCACAAGTTCGACCTGGAAGAATGGAGTTTTCGCCTGCTGGTAACCGCCACCATTGCCCAAATAACCGGCATGCTATTTGTTGCCGTTCGCTACCTATTCCCCAAAGGCAAAAACTAGCCCGAATGCAGCAAAAGTTATATAATACGTAAGAATTATGGATATTTTGCAAACACTCCCTGCGCCATGCTTTGTGTTGGCGCCCATGGACGACGTAACAGATACAGTGTTTCGTCGAGTTGTTGCTGATTGTGCCCGTCCGGATGTGTTCTTTACCGAATTTGTGAATGTGGACGGCCTGCAAAGCCCGGGCCGCCCACGGTTGATCCATAAGCTGCAACACACTGCTGCCGAGCAGCCCCTGATTGCCCAAATATGGGGCAAAAACCCGGAAAATTATTATAAGACCGCTAAAGAATTAGTGGCCATGGGCTTTGCCGGCATAGACATTAACATGGGCTGCCCGGTAAAAGTGGTGGTGCGCGACGGCTGTTGCAGCGCGCTGATGAACAACCGCGATTTAGCAGTAGAAATTATCAAAGCCACGCAGGCCGGTGCCGACGGTAAGGTGCCAGTTAGCGTAAAAACGCGTCTGGGCTTTAACGAAATTGACTTTAGCTGGCACGAGCTGTTGTTGCAGCAAAACCTTAGCATGTTAACCATCCACGGCCGTACCAGAAAAGAACAGAGTGCTGTGCCCGCCCACTGGGACGCTATTGGCCATGTACGTGAACTGCGGGATAAGCTGGCGCCCGACACCCTTATTGTCGGCAACGGCGATATTGCTACCCGCCAGCAAGGCATGGAGTTGGCAAAACAGTATAGCCTAGACGGCATTATGATTGGCCGCGGCATATTCCACGACCCCTTGGTGTTTGCCCAGCAGAGCGTATGGAGCGAATATTCCAAACAGCAACGCATCGACCTATACACTAAACACGTTAAGCTTTTTGTCGAAACCTGGAAAGACAATGAACGCCGCCTGCCCATGCTGAACAAGTTCTGCAAAATATACATCAGCGGCTTCGACGGCGCCAAAGAACTGCGTGAACAGCTGATGCAAGCTCATACAGCCGATGAGCTTCTAAGTTTGCTAGATAAACATAGGTAGGGATCTGTGCATTTTGTGCAAGCGCCCTGTGCTTTTATGCATTGTCAAAGCGAAGGGGAAGGTTGTATCTAGCATCTTGCGTGTACCAGGGCGGGCTGTCGTCTGGCCTGTCCATACTGGCCAGCACCTCGTTCATAGGGAGTATATGGCAAGCGCTATCCGGTAAGGTGTAAGTGGACGTACCAAGGTGGCGCAGCTGTGCAAAACTGGAAATAAAATATGGCGGCCTGTCAGTAGCAGCCGAGGCGCCGGTATCGGCACCCATATGAATAGTTAGTAACTCGGGGTCAATACCAAGTCCATCAGCCTGCTGTACCAGCTCGGTAAGCTCCGGATATAAATAATTGCGGATGGGTTGGCGCTGTTGATCTGTAAGCCAGGCCAGATGTTTGAGTTTTGCAATGTATAGTCCCATGTTTCTTCTGCGTTCTATGCCCAGGCGTGCAAGCGTATCTGTTTGCTCCTGGCTGTAATTTGCTTTGGAGCGCTGGCCTTTTGGTATCGCTGCTGTAAGCAAATCGGTTTCCAGAGTTTGTTGTGCTGCTTGGCGCCCTATTTGTTGGCACATACTGCGGAGCGCATTTAGGCTCAGGGCATCCATTATTTCTGTTTCCGCGGTCGCCGTTTCGGGTCGAACGTGTTGTAGGCCTTCAATGGCGGCGTGCCTATCCCAAAGAGGTATGCAGTGCGTGTCGGATGTACCCCACTCCACCTTTCCGGTTATCGCATGGAGGACGGTATGGCGCGCCATACCGCTGACATGACTAAGCAGGGTAAGATCGATGCCCGGGCCCGCCTGTTTTTCTTCCTGGTGGTTGTTTGGATCTTTTTCTGCCTCGTACGCCCCGGATATATTACGGATCATAGCTAGCACTTCGGCATGACCCAACCGCGGATCAAAGCCGGCTATTAGGGCGGCCGTATCCCTGTTGGCTATGGCTGGATTACAAAAGGGTATCTGCTCAAACCAAGGTGTTGTAACAAGTGATTTTTCATTTTGGGTCAAGTGTATGCTCCTGTTTGTGTGTTTTTGCCGCGTTTAATATAAACATAGGAAGCCTCGCTGTACAACACAAAGCCATGTAACGACTAGCAAATATGGGTCGCCGCCTATACGTTATGCGCTACACTAGTAAACATGGAATTAATCGTTGACCTGCACATTCATTCGCACTACAGCCGGGCAACCAGCAAGCAATGTACGTTCGAGGGACTATACCGCTGGGGTAAGCTAAAGGGCATTAATGTTATTGGCACCGGCGACTTTACGCACCCGGGATGGTTCGCAGAGATGCAGGAAAAGCTGGAACTGCTTGATACCGGGTTGTTCCGGCTGAAGCCCGAAATAGCGGCCGAAATTGATAAAACACTGCCCGCCACAGTGCGCAATAACCCCATTTGGTTTGTGCCCAGTGTAGAAATCGCGGCTATTTACAGCAAGGGCGGCAAGGTACGCAAGCTGCATCAATTAATTGTGGTGCCCAGTTTTAGTACAGTTAGTGAAATTAATAGCCGGTTGGAGCGCATTGGCAACCTGAAGGCCGACGGCCGCCCTATTTTGGGCATCGACAGCAAAGAGCTGTTACGGCTAGCCCTGGATGCCGACCCAGAAGCCCTGTACATTCCAGCGCACATCTGGACACCCTGGTTCGGTATGTTTGGCAGCAAGTCCGGCTTTGACAGTATAGAGGAAGCGTTTGAGGAGCTGACACCGGAAATCAAGGCCATCGAAACCGGCCTATCCAGCGACCCGTACATGAACTGGCAGGTTAGTAATTTGAAAAATGTGACCATAACCTCGCACTCCGATGCTCATTCGCCGCAAAAATTAGGCCGTGAAGCCACGGTGGTAAACGCCCAGCCCACCTATGCCGATGTGGTGGGCGCTATCAAAACAAATGACGACCGGCTAAAGGGCACCATAGAATTTTTCCCCGAAGAGGGCAAATATCATGCCGATGGCCACCGCGTGTGCGACATACGTTTTACCCCGCAAGAAACCAAAGCGCATAAGGGCATATGCCCCAATTGCAACAAACCCTTGGTGGTGGGTGTGGAATATCGCGTATCCGAGCTGGCCGACCAACCGCTGCCCACCAATCCTAAAAAACAAGTGGAATATATTGTGCCATTAATCGAAATATTGGCCGAACTGCGTGGTGTAAAATCCGTTAGTGGCAAGGCAGTACTGGCCGAGTACGATAATCTTATTGCCGCCTTGGGCGACGAATTTAGTATTTTGCGCAGTATTCCCATAGAACAAATTCGCGCTGCATCCCAGGAAGCCGCGCTGGCTGTAGAACGTCTGCGTGCCGGCGACGTCTACCGCGAACCAGGCTTTGACGGCATATTCGGCACCATAAAAGTGTTTAAAGATGCTGCCGAACGCCACGAAACGCTGAACCAGTTGGCCTTACTGTAAAATAAAACAATGGCATATACACAATTCCTCGAGCAAACCCTAACTCAGGCGGCCTCCATTGCCGCTAACAATTTTGGCAAAGTAACTGGCACGGTTAAAGCAGGCGACAACAACCAGGTATTAACCGAAACCGATGTGGCCATTGGCAAGCACATTGTGGATGCAATTAAAAAAGAGTTTCCGGACCACAATGTTATTGACGAAGAAGCAGGGGTAATCGACAACCAGTCGCGCTACACCTGGGTGGTTGACCCCATTGACGGCACCAGCAACTTTGCTGCCGGCCTGCCGCATTATGGCATTATGATCGGTTTGCTAGAAGACGCCACCCCCATTGCCGGCGGCATTGCCCTGCCGGCATTTAACGAAATCTATCTGGCAGAGAATGGCAAGGGTACAACCTGCAACGGACAGGCAATTAGTGTCAGTAGTGAACAAGACTTACTTAAATCGCTAGTAACTTACGGCATCGACGGCCACCAGGAAGACCCCGCACTAACCCAGCAAGAATGTGCTGTGCTGACCAACATTATTTTAGGCATTCGCAACCTGCGCACCAGCAACAGTGCATTCGATATGGCCAATGTGGCCAGTGGCCGCTACGGCGCATTCTTAAACAAAACCACTAAAATTTGGGACAATGTTGCGCCGCAAATTATTGTTGAGGAAGCTGGAGGCGTATGGACAGACTTTGACGGCCAGGCATTTGATTACACCAAACCGCTCAGCCGTGTGGACCAGAACTTTACCGTATGCGCCGGTGCCCCGGCATTGCACAGACAGTTGCAGGATATTATCCATGCAGCTCAATCCTGAACAGTTACGAGCGGTCGAAGCGCCTAACGGCCCGGTGCTGATTGTGGCCGGGCCAGGCACAGGCAAAACCAAAACGCTGGTGGCGCGTATTACGCATTTAATTGAACAGGGCATACCGGCAGAAGACATCCTGGCCCTGACATTCACCAATAAAGCCGCACGCGAAATGCGCGAACGTGTGGGCAGCACGGGTGCCCAAATTACGACGTTCCACGCATTATGCAATAGCATATTGACTAAGCTGGATGGCAAAAAACCGCTGTTTGTGGCCGAAGCCGAGCGCCAGCAGATTATCCGTACTCTTAAAAAATCACAGGAACTAAAGGGGCTAAGCGTGCGCGAACTGGGCTTGCAGATTTCGCGCGCCAAAAACAGCACGCAAGCCAGCAACGACCCAGCGCTTGCCAAACTGATAACAGCGTATAATGCGGAACTACAAGCCAGAAATCTGTGCGATTTTGACGACCTCTTGCTGCGTTTGTATGACCATTTGCAAGGTGCCATGCCGAATACTACATATCAAGCGATTTTGGTTGATGAATTCCAGGACACCAACGGCCTGCAGTATGAATTGCTGAAGTTGCTGAATAGTACCGATAACCTGTTTGTCATTGGCGACCCCAAACAGTCTATTTATGGTTTCCGTGGCGCCAGCGCCGGTGTGTTTGACCGGTTCAAAACAGATTGGCCCAACGCCACAGAAATTGCGTTGACCATAAATTACCGTTCAGCCCCCGATATAGTTGCCTTGGGTAATGCTATTTTTAGCAATGCAACACAGCTTACGCCGCATCAGACCCAACTTGGCCATGTACAAGTCATGCAGCTTCTGAGCGAATACAGCGAAGCGCGCTGGATTATTGCCCAAGTCGAACGCGCCATTGGCGGCAGCACCATGCTAAAGGGTAGCGAACACCATGCCCAGGACACCGGCTGCACTTTCCGCGATTTTGCCGTATTGTACCGCTCGCATGCCACTGCCAAACCGTTGCAGCGCTTGCTGGACGAGTCCGGCATCCCATTCCAGGTAGCAGGCGAGGGAACGCCCTATCAGCGGCCAGATATCGCAAGGATACTTAACGCGTTAAGTTATATTGCAGGCAAAATCGAACAGCCGCAACTGTCCGGCCTAACAACCACCCAGGCACAAATCCTACTAGACCCACTCAAAACTACCCAACAAACCCTACCTGACCTAGTGCAAACAATTGTTAAGGTCCTTAATGTGGCCACTGATGACAACCGCCAAGACTTGCAGCAACTCTTAAATTCGCTCATTCGTTTCAAAGACGCAGCGGCATATCTGGAATACGTGCAAACAATTGCCGAACAAGAGTTCTACGACCCCCTGGCGGATGCTGTAACCCTGCTGACCATCCATGCTGCTAAGGGTTTGGAGTTTAAGCATGTGTTTGTAATCGGTGCCAACGAGGGCTTACTGCCGCACTACCGCCCCGGCCAGCAACCTAACATTGACGAAGAACGCCGCCTGTTTTACGTAGCCGTCACTCGTGCCAAGCAAAACTTAGATATCTTGCACGCCAAAACCCGTGGTGGCAAGCCTGCCAGACTGTCGCGTTTTATTACTGAACTACCGGCAGACGTCCTAAAACCAACCACCGACCCCGACATGGCAGCCCAAGTCCGCAAAAGCAAACTGCGCCACTACAAAAAGGCGCAAGGCAGCTTATTCTAGCTGGAAAAGTTTTGCACAGGTTTATACAATTATTGTAAAAACTTTATTGCAATTATTGTAACCGTCCGATACGATTAATTGTATGGAAACAAAGCAATCAGGCCCAAAGCCACGACGTGAACTACAAGGATACTTAGACGAAACCGGATTACTGCACCGCGAAAGCGAACGCATATTTGCCCTGGGCTTATTAGTCTCACCGCAAATCAATCTGCTGCATGGTGCACTCATCCGCTTCCGTAACCGCACTAGTTATTACAAAGAATTTAAATTTACCGATGTTGGCACACACAACATCCTCTATTACAAAGACTTAATTAACGAATTTTTTAAAGCCCCCCACTCCACCTTTTTGGCAGTCGTATATGACAAAGAAGGGTTGGATATAAAAAACGCCCGCAAAGCATACAATGCTTTTTGCGGGAATATTATCGCCGACTTCATAAATTCCTGCGGCGGCGAAAAAACAACCGACTACGTAACCATTCTGGCCGACGACCTATCCACCCCCAAAGACGACCATTTCGAAAAAGAAATCAGGCATAAAATTAAGCTCAAGACCCGGCGCAGCGCACTAAACAGCCTTATACGCCTGGAGTCGCACGCCGTTACCGAAATTCAGCTGTGCGATGTGCTGCTGGGAGCCCTAGCCTATGCCTACAAGATAGAGATGGGCATTATTATTAACCCTAACAAGGCCAAGCTCCAGCTCGTAAAACATATTCAGAAAAAACTTAAGGTACCAGCGCTATCCACACCCATTGACCGCAAGCCCAAAAACGGCATTAGATTCGTTATAAAGGAAAATCAAACCAAATAAAAAAGGATGGCGCTTTGGGCGAACCGGTCAACTAGGACCAGCCCACGCTTTCCATCCGACTTTCAGTATACCCCATCAAGAAAGATTTAGTCAAGAGTAAAGTTGACGTTTGAAACAAGACCATAACAGGTTATAATAGCGAGCATGATTAAGGCCGCTAGTTTAGGCAAAAACTACCGCAAAAAAGTTGCCGTGGACAACCTGTCGTTCCAGGTGGAAACTGGCAAGGTAACTGGCTTTTTGGGACCAAACGGTGCGGGCAAGTCCACTACTATGCGCCTTATGCTGGGGCTGGACAATGGCCGCGGCACCACCACCTTTGACGGCAAGCGATTGCACGAATATGCCCGTCCCTCGGAAGTAGTGGGTATTTTGCTAGAAGCCAAGGCATTCCACCCAACCCGCAGCGCACGCAACCACCTTAAAATATTGGCAGCAGCAGGCGGTATGCCTGACAAACGCGTGGACGAAGTGCTGGATATCGTGGGCCTTAAGGATGTAGCCAAGAAAAAACCAGGCAAGTTCAGCTTGGGTATGAGCCAGCGCCTAGGCATCGCTGCCGCACTACTGGGCAAACCAAAATATCTTATGCTGGACGAACCGGCCAACGGCCTGGATCCAGAGGGTATTGCCTGGCTGCGCCAGTTTATCAAGGATTATGCAGATGAGGGCAAGGGGGTATTTGTATCCAGCCACTTGCTGAGCGAAATGTCCCAAATGGCCGATAACGTGGTGGTTATTGGCAAGGGCAAGTTAATTGCCGACACCTCTATTAGTAAACTGCTTTCCGGCAGCACCCATTCTGGCGTGTTTGTGCGGGCCGGCAATGTGTCCAAGCTGGAAGCCGCCCTGACAACCAAAAAGATTGCCTTCCAAAAAGCCGATGGCGGCCTGAAGCTTACGGGTGTTAAAACCGACGAGATCGGCAAGCTGGCCTTCCAGGCGGGCGTGCCCGTGCTGGAGCTGGCCAACCACAACGCTTCGCTGGAAGAAGCATTTTTGGAGCTAACCGCTGGCACCGAAGAATACAAGGCACACACCACGGAGGCCAAAAAATGATCCCGGCAATTAAGGCAGAATTCCGCAAGCTATTTACCGTGCGTTCCACGTACATTACTGCACTACTGGCTTTTGGGCTCATGGTGTTCTTTGCCTTTTACGTAGAGGGCTACAAGGCTGCCGCAACCGTAAACGACCCGCACAAGCTAATGGGCGAAGTTACCTCGGCTGTGGGCGTGGTATCTATATTGGCAACCATTACCGTTCTGTTGCTTATGGCACACGAATATCGCTACAACACCATTATGTATACCCTTACCGCTTCCAATAGTCGCACCAAAATACTGTTGGCCAAAATTATTGCTGCCAGCACCTTTGCCATTGGCTTTACCTTGCTGGCCGGCGTGCTTTCGCCGCTTTTGGCATACTTAGGCATACAAGCCAAAGGCCTTACCCTGGTACCCCAGGAATTCTACTATTGGGATTTGCTGTGGCGTTGTCTATTTTATGGCTGGGGCTTTGCTATGTTTGGCCTGCTGCTGGCCACGCTAGCCCGTAACCAGGTAGCGGCCATTGCTGCTTTGTTTGTGCTGCCCAGCACCATTGAGCCATTGCTTGGCCTATTGCTCAAAAAGAATGCAATTTATTTGCCCATAGGCTCGTTGAGTTCGGTTATGGAACACAACCAAATATCGTATGTCCGCGCAGCACTAGTGTTTAGCGGATACCTGGTGGTGGGTTGGATCGTCGCCTGGCTACTGTTTATCCGCCGCGACGCGAATTAACACCCATGAAAACACGCGTTATTCTTGTTCATGGCTACCAGGGCAGCCCAGCCGAAAACTGGTTACCCTGGCTAAGGGCTGAGCTGGAAAAACGGGGCATCGAAGTATTGGTGCCTAGCATGCCCCATGCCGACGCCCCGCAGCTAAAAGAATGGTTGCTACATTTGCAGAAAATAGTGGGCCCACCAAATGAGCAAACATTTTTAGCAGGGCACAGCCTAGGTTGCCCTGCTATTTTGCGCTATCTAGAAAGCTTACCGCCCGGCCAAAAGATTGGCGGCGCTGTTTTGGTTGCCGGCTTTGCTGAGCCTATTACATTCCGGGAGCTTGATAGTTTTGTAATCGGCACGTGGGACGAAGACCGAATAAAGGCGGCCGCTAATACGTTAGTAATTATAAATTCAGATAACGACCCCTATGTGCCGCTGGTAATGGGTGAGCATATTCGGGACCGTTTTAATGCCACGCTCATTGTGAAGCATGGCGCCGGACATTTTAATACCAAGGCCGGCTTTACGGAATTGCCAGAAGTGCTGCAATACCTACAAACACTACTTGCATAGCTAGTTTCTCATCAAAAATAAAGTCCTGTCTGCTGTGTAGTGGATATGTTTAAATGGGGAAGTAGTTAAAAAAGCAACAAAGGGGGGCTAAGGTATGACACATAAAATAGTAACGATACGGCAAGCAGGGGTAGGGCTGGCCGTAGTGGCCTTGGCGCTGGCTGTCATGCCCACACCTTCTGCTTTGGCGGCTTCAACCATACGGGTGCCTGCCGACCAGCCTACGATTCAGCAGGGTATTGATGCTGCCGTTAACGGCGACACTGTACGAGTATCTCCTGGTACATATGTAGAAAATATTAACTTCCACGGCAAGGCTATTACGGTCAAAAGTCAGAATGGCCCGCAAACCACTATTATCGATGGCAACCAGCTTGGCCCGGTAGTAATGTTCAATACTGCCGAAGGATCGGCATCGGTACTAAAAGGATTTACGGTACGCAATGGTAATGGTGCTTTGCCGTCTACCGGTTTTGCTGGCGGCATTGACATAACCGAGGCTTCGCCCACTATTGTTGGCAATACTATTACTAACAACAGGGGTTGTTTTGTGGCTGGCGGCGTGGGTGCTCACTTTAGTAATACGGCTGTTGTGCGCGACAATCTTGTTACCAACAACACCAAACACGAAGCCTGTAGTTCGGGCGGTGGCGGCATTAGCGGCGTGGGCGGCCAAATTTTGCGCAACACCATCACCAATAATTCTGCCAGTGATGGCGGCGGCATTCGGGTGGGTGGATTGGTTACCGTAAAAGACAACACTATTACCAATAACACAGCATCTAGCTTTGGCGGTGGCATGGATTTGCAAGATGCCAGTGGCTTAATTGTCCAAAACCTGATCGCCCGCAACACGGCCACGCAGGGCGGCGGCGTGCATTGGTTTGGTTCGGTAGGACCCACACTGCTCAACAATACTATGGCAGACAATACTGCTAACCAAGGGTCGGGTATCTTTGCCGAGTCTTTTGCCGAGGTTAGCCTTATTAATAACATTGTGGCAGCTCCGCAGGGGCAGGCAGCCATATTCTGCGATGTTTCCCCGCCGCCAATAACCTTTAGTCATAATAATTTCTTTAGTCCTGGTGGCCCTGCTTACGGCGGTACTTGCCCTAGTCAGACTGGCATAAACGGTAATATCTCGGCCAATCCCAAGTTTGTACATGCAGCTGGCAACAATTACCACCTAAAGCCAAATTCTCCATCAGTGGACGCTGGCGACAAAAATGTCCCCGGCCTGCCCAATAAAGACTTTGACGGCGACAACCGCGTCATCCATCACAAAGTAGACCAAGGCATTGACGAAGTAAAACTATAGGGAAATATAAAAGGAGAAATAAAAAACAACTGTCATACAGGCAGTTGTTTTTTATGATGGTTGGGTTGTCTGTCATCTGCCCGCATAACGTCGCTGCCCCGTAATCATCCTGCACCATTTACGGCGCGCATACTTAAAACGATCACAAGAAGCACCAAACAAATGACCCCTGTGCTACAACCGGGGTCATTTGACCTTGAGCGCGCGGCTGTGTTTATGAGATTGGGTAGTCCCTGTGCTTAAATGGGGGAGTAGTTAAAAAAACTAGGGGGGCATGATGACAAAAAATACAATAACACGGACGTTAGGGCACGGAGGTGCCAGATCTATAGGGAAAGCCTGTGCCGGGCTATCGGTGGTTGCGTTGTTGCTGGCTGCTGTACCTGTTACGTCTGCATCTGCAGCATCGGTTATACGGGTCCCGGCCGATCAGCCTACGATTCAGCAAGCTATTGATGCGGCGGCCAATGGCGACACGGTACGCGTTTCGTCCGGCACCTACACCGAAAATATTAACTTCCACGGTAAGGCTATTACGGTCAAAAGCCAGAACGGCCCTCAAACCACTATTATCGATGGCAACCAGGCTGGGTCGGTGGTAACTTTTGCCACATCCGAAACACTGTCATCAGTACTAAAAGGATTTACCGTGCGTAATGGCACCGGTATTCTGCCCTTTCCCGGCTTTGCGGGCGGCATTGACATTACCGAAGCCTCGCCCAGCATTATTGGCAACATCATTACCAATAACCAGGGATGCTTTACAGGCGGCGGCATTGGCGGCCATTTCTCGAACGCACCGCTTGTCCAAGACAATGTTATTACCAACAATACCAAGAATGCCGTTTGCAGCAGCGGTGGCGGCGGCCTCTCTGGTGTTGGCGGCCAAATCTTGCACAATACTATTACCAATAACGCGGCAAAGGATGGCGGCGGTATTACCCTGGGCGCAGTCGCAGTGGTCAAAAACAACACCATTACCGGCAACACTGCCGAGGATTTGGGCGGCGGTATGACCACGTACAACTCCTCTAGTTCTTTGGTTGTCCAAAACCTCATTGCCAACAATACCGCTCCGCAGGGCGGCGGCGTGCACTGGAGCGGCTCTGATGGTCCGCTATTCCTTAACAACACTATTGTCAACAACCACGCCAACCAAGGGTCGGGCATTTACGCCGAGTCGGATGCGTTCATTACGCTGACTAACAACATTATTGTGGCAGCCCAAGGGGGTGAGGCAATAAACTGCGGCAATTCGGTAACAGGGCTCACCCTTAACCATAACAACATTTTTAGCTCTGGCGGCATTGCATATGCCGGCAACTGCATAAGCCAAACGGGCATAAATGGCAATATTTCGGCCAATCCCAAATTTGTGAACGCCGGCAATGGCAACTACCACCTAAAGTCTAACTCGCCCTCCAAAGATGCCGGCGACAAAACTGCACCCGGCCTGCCCGCCAAAGACTTTGACGGCGACAACCGCGTCATCCATCACAAAGTAGACCAAGGCATTGACGAAGTAACTCAGAACTAAGGTAAGTAAAATTAAAATAACCGGGCAATGTATGCCCGGTTATTTTAATTTGTCGTTGCTGGTGGGGGCGGTTGGAATCGAACCAACTACCAAGTGGTTATGAGCCGCCTGCTCTAACCGATGAGCTACGCCCCCTCGTCGGCCCTCCCTGCAAGCTAGGAAGCCGTCAGGCAAAAACAAGTTTGCCTGCCTGCTACCTAGCTCTCCAAGGTGTCTCCTCTCAATTTTGCAAACGGTTGCCTTTGGCTCCTTGGTTTACAAAATTGGTCCGGTTGCTGTGGCTAACAGGGATGAGTATAGCAGATTTGCGGCGCAAGTTATATAATTTATAGGGTAATTACCGCCTATGCGCGAAAAAATCAAACAATACAAAGAAACAACCTTCGGCTATGCCAACCAATTGCGTGATGTTCGCGTGGCTGGTTTGCTGGTTTTTGCCATAATTGTGCTGATGATTAGCTGGAGCGGTGTAAAGACCATCGACACCAACTACAAGCTACAAAAACAGATTTCCAAACTAGAGCAAGAAAACCAGGTACAGCAGCTGACCAATAAAAACCTGCAGCTACAAAACCAGTACCTCAATACCAACCAGTATTTGGAACTGGCCGCCCGCCAGAGCTTTGGCCTGGCCGCCCCGGGCGAAACAGAACTGATAGTACCCCAGGAGATCGCCCTGGCCCACACGGTGGAGCTGCCTAATGCAGAACAAGCCCTGGCTGCCAAAACCAAAGCCAAGCAGCCACTATACCAGCGCAATTTCCAGGCCTGGATGGATTTTTTCCTGCACCGTCAAAATACCCAAGATTGACAATATCACCCCTGATTGCTAAAATATGGGCTGCATCAACTGCATATAGTTGCTATAGCGGGATGGAGCAGCGGCAGCTCGCGTGGCTCATAACCACGAGGTCCCAGGTTCGAGTCCTGGTCCCGCAACCAAATCAATTGTCAGATACAAAACGGCTTCAAAAATTGGAGCCGTTTTTATTAACCCTTCAAAATAGTCGAGTATTATTTGGTCGTTTTGGTAACTAGTACATGACCAAATAACTTTTACCACTACCCGAGTCTCCGGCAACTGCTACGAACAGCGGTCTTTTATGCTGAGCGACAATTTCATCAAAGCAGATTTTTGCGGCTTCTTCCATTGCTGGATTATGGGTTCGAGTCTTGTGTTGACTAAATAATACTTGATGGCTCTCTGAAAGTTGCTGCCATTTGCACAGTTTATGCAGCAAGTTTCAATTGGGCTGCACGTTCTAAATCAAGAAAATATCTTGGTTTATCTTGGGCATTTTCTATTCAAAGGGTATTCATTATTTTTATCGTTCTAGCCGGCTGCGATAGAAGTTGCTGCGGAGGTGCCGGTTTCGACTGTCCAACCACCCCAACCCACACCATTTTTGGTATAAACGGCTCCGTCGGTGCCCAATATCGTGTGTAATCCGTTGGTGCCAACAGCAATGTCAGCGGTCGAGCTGGCTGCTGTTTCCTGTGTCCACGAACCGCCGGCACCCACTTTAGCAAACACGGCGCCATCGCCACGCAAGAACATCATACTATTGCCGGTGAGCGCGATCTTATTTGCGTTACCTGGCCCGACTTCTTGCGTCCAACCACCCCAACCCACACCGGTACGGGAGTATATGGCGTTATCGACCCCAATAATAAGATGTATACCGGTCGAGCTGACAGCGATTGAGGTGGTAGAGGAGGCGCCGGTTTCCTGTGTCCACGAACCGCCACTGCCAACCTTGGCAAACATGGCCCCATCACCCCGTAGGAACATCATGGTGTTGCCGCCCACCGCAATTTTGTCTGCATTCCCGGGGCCTACTTCTTGCGTCCAACCACCCCAACCAATAGTGGTTTTGCCATATACGGCTCCGTCGGTACCAATAAATATCTGCAGCCCGGTCGAGCTTATGGCAACGGCTATCGCAGAACCAGCTGAGGCTTCTTGCGTCCAGCCATCAACCCCCAGTGAATCTTTAGCAAACACCGCCCCATCGCCACGCAAGAACATTTGATTATTGCCTGCCATGGATAATTTGGTGGCATTGCCAGCCCCTACTTCTTGCGTCCAACCGCCCCAACCGGCTGTAGATTTAGCATATATGGCTGCATCCGGGCCGATGATGCCATGCGTGTCGGCACTGGAAAGGCTGGAACTGGCAGGGACATCACCGATATGAATATAGTGGTTCGGTGCGCCCTTGGAATGATTGCTGGAAGTGGTGGAGTTGGAATATACTCCGGTACCAGCTGCGTTATATTCGTCAAAGGTTGCCACACCACTGCCATTAATTGCCGCCACATATGCCACATGGCCCAGCCCGCCGTCCCACTGGGCTATGTCGCCAACGTCTGGAGTCTGGTCGACCGAATATCCGGCAGCACTAGCGGCCGTGTCCCAATGTTCGGCATTGCCCCAGCCTGATATATTCTTTGCAAACTCCTGGCTGATTTTCTGGGCTACAAACGAGGTGCAGTTCCTGTACTGGTAGCCAAAATTGTCAAAACATTCGTTAGATGGAGCGGCATGGTCACACGAATTACCTGTGAACTCAGAGTCTCCATCCTTGTCTATGTACCAGTTGTAATTAACGCATCTGCCGTTTTCTTCCCGTACACAAGGGGCTGTGCGCCAAGCCGCAGGATAGGAATCGTTGTCCAGGGCCAAGGCCTTTGGTGCGGGTATAAGCAGTGCGGACGCCAGCATTATGGGGATAATAAATACGCTCGTAATCCTCCACGCTAGTTGTTTAGGGGGAGTGGTTATCATGGCGGCCTTCCTACATTATGCTTACGTTTGTTGGCAGTATAAAGGTAGCGATTTTAAACAACAAATTTTTTATGAAAATTAATTAAACTGCAGTGAACCTATACTGCTTTGTGCTATTTGCCATTCATTGCTGGCAAGTTGTTGCTCATAGCTATATGTTGGTGCGGCACCCTGGTTTGTGCAATATCCCCCTTCGACCGCAAGATAACTGCCCCCAGATAAAGAGTGGCTAAAGTGGTAGCCATCCACCACACTTTTGCTCAAGAGCTGTATGGTGGGGCAATATAGCGTGGGGTTACCGTCGCGTACAGAGGTATCTTTGGGTTGTACCCATGCCAGCAGCTTGTTTGGCAACGTAATAATGCTACCCTGGGCAGCAGCGGACGGTTGGTAGGTGCTGTCTGGGTCGGTGCTTACAGAAAAGGTCATGCCAAAAATGTTTTTGGCAGCCGGGCTTGGTTTGGGGCCGATATCAATTTGCTCCACGCCGCTGGCGTTTGCACCAATACGTATTTGCCAGTCTTTGGGATAGTCAAAGCTATAGCGATGTCGATCTGAGGTATAGGTTTGCAGGCTGGTGGAGCTCTTGCTGTCTGTAGTTGTGCCAATACGCTCAGATTTGTTTGGGCTTGGGCGTGGGGTGACGCTAGTGTTGTTATGCGCTATCTGTGACGGGCTGGGTTTGGTGCTGTCGACCGGCTTTTGCTTATTGGGTGTGCTTTTGCCAAGAGTGGGGACTGTAAGAAACAATATGGCTGCCAACAGCCCCGTACCCAGCAATACGGCCTTATAGCGGAAAGGAAAACGGCGAACGTGTTTTTTGAGCGATACCATATATTCCATACTAGCAATTATTCCCCGGGCCGGCCACGCTTGTTGTAGTACTATTACCATCAAAAAAATAAAAAACCAGAGTTGCATTTTAAAAAAGTGTCATTCACAATGAACATAAGTGGTATACGTCCATTGACAAAATGCAAAAAGCATGTATAATAATGGATGTTGTGATCACAAACAAACACATTAAAAAAACAAAACAACAAAAGGGGCACCAACCATGGCAGTAAAAAAACTGCGAAGTGGCCTGGCGTTCGAGCTGGTGAAAACCAGCGACAAGCGTGTCAGCGCCTTTGACAAACTACTGGCCTAAAAACCGGTAAAACTCACAAAATAAGACTCGTTATATAACGGGTCTTATTTTGTTTTTATAGCACTACTTACGGCCGGTACGTTTGGCTGGCAGTTTGTTAACAGCCAGGCTAAACAACAGGGCCCAGGCAATGACGTTAATACCAAAAATTGCCAGGCCGGCAAAGCACAGACGTAACATGGCACGGCTGGCATCGTAATCTAACAGCCCAACAAGGCCGGCAGCGATAATGCCTACAATGCTTACAAACAAGTAGGCATGCTGTAGTTTGGCGCGTTCGTTATAGTTGGCGTTCCAGTCGGCCAACAGATCTTTTATGGTCTGAATCACAAATAAACTCCAGTAGTTTAGTATTATTATACTTTAATAATATAATAATGTCAAACTACGCCCGGGGCATGCTACTATGTACTCTTCATCTATGGAGACTCCAAAACCACCCACATCCCGCGAAAATAAATCGTATCCAGAAAGAGGCCGCCTGCCGCGAAGAGCAAAGGCCGCCGCCATCTTGGCTTTGTCTGCCGTGGCGTTGAGTGGCTGTGCGCCGGTTGCGAACACCCAAGAATCGAGCGCTAGTAGCTGCAAAAGTACACTCTGGCAAAAGGATAATCTCCAGCAATTGCGCCAGGCTACACGGGCAGTTATGAAATCCAAAGTGGTGAAGGCCGGTGTGGCACCGGGCGGTGCGGTTGCAGTAGGGTGCGGTAGCAAGGAGTTAGTACATCTGGGCGTCGGCCGGACAGGCAACGGCAATGCGGTTAGTGCAGATAATACTGTGTACGATATATCCTCTGTAAGCAAGATGTTTACGGCAACGGCAATTTTTATGCTGCAGAACGAAGGGCGACTTGGCCTGGACGACCCCGTAGGCAGATTTTTGCCGACCTACCGGGCGGGTAGCCGCAGCCACGTGACATTTCGCATGTTAATGCAGCATCGATCCGGCCTGGTCGATCCTCGATACAGTAGGTTATTGGCAGGTGCGGATACACCAGGGCAAGCATGGCAAAAGGTACTTACCTATCCTTTGGCGCACCGACCCGGCACAGAATTTTCTTATTCTAATGCGGGCTTCTCTGCACTATGGGCGGCTGGTGGCAGAGCTGCCAAAGAGCCCCTGCAAGACTATCTGCAGCAGCAATTGTTCCGGCCTCTTGGTATGAATCGAACGGGCTATCAGCCGGCTGGACCCTGCGCACCAACCTCGCCTGATGAAAATCAGTCCAGGACACTGGAATGCGTGCCGCAGGATCGACTTGCACGGGCATTGGGCGGTGAAGCCGGCCATGCTGGTGTTTTTTCGACCGTGACTGATTTGGGACGCTTTGCAAGTATGCTGGCGAGTGGCGGCAAAAAAGGAGGACATAGCTACCTCACTACAGGCGAAGTACGGCTTATGGGCGCACACCAATCTGATAGCGCCTACGGTACGGGTGCCTGGACTAATCAACACAAGGCTTACAGCCGGCAGATGAGTCCTGATGCATTCGGGCACTATGGTTACAACGGTGTGTCGCTATTTGTCGATCCTGATACTAACAAGTGGGCAGTATTAGCTACAAACGGCACGCTCCACCAGGAAGTACCAGATGCGCAGGCTCATGTGGCGGTCAGGGCGGTTAATGATACGTTTGTACGCAGTTCGTAGAGGGTTAGGATACATATCTAATCGCCTGGAATAGTTGTATTTGGAATAGGCCAGCGTAGCGTATCAACAGGTTCTCTTAGATTATGCTTGGTAGTGGCGAGAGGACTTGTTCTTGATATACTCGCTCGGTCAAGCATAGGTTCCTCAAACAGCCACTGGCTGTTTTCGACCCACGGTTCAAGCCACTTTGTCATTACCAATCTAAAAACCCTAGACTTCGCCTAGGGTTTTTAGATTGGTAGCCATAGATAGGACTACTTGGAACTTAATTAAAGCTGAACTGATAAACATGTCAGATATTGTTGAGAAGTATAAGCAAGGATATGTGGTAGTTGTCTAAGCGGGTGTGGTGGAACCTCTGGTGGTATTATTAACTCATGTACGTTATTCACGAACCCTCAGAGCATTCTTTTGATAAAGTTGGCATACAAGGGAAGATATTCCCTGCAAGAGGTCTTACAGAGAGCCTAAACTTTGTCCGTATATCTACAGAGACAGGTCATGAAACTAAAATCATTGAGCATGAGTCTACCTTTTGTTACTACGTGTTAGAGGGTGAAGGCTATTTTGAGATTAATGATCAAAGAGAAGACTGCGCTAAAGGCGACTTGGTAGTAATACCAGCAGGCGCTCCATTTATATACAAGGGCAAGCTAGAAATGCTTTTAGTAAACAACCCGCCTTGGCGCGAGGAACAAGAAGAGACAATTAGCTAAGCAGCTTTTAGGTCAGTAATAGCTGACGCCACACTTTCCTCATCTGGGCTAAGTGGGATGTAGTTATCTAGGTTAAATGGAGGAGTATTGACTACGGCCATGACTAGACCTTCGCCAGGTAGCGTGATGTGGAATTTCCCCGATGGAGTGTATATCCTTGCGCCAGGACTTAAATCTTGGATATTTTCACCTTCAACCGCAATCTTGCCTACCCCGGCGATTATAAAATAGATTTCAACTTCACCATTGGCGTGCGAGTGGGGTTCGGAGAGCTCTAGCTGACGCATGTCGGCGATGGCAAAACTCTCTTGAGGTCTATCGATCGGATTCGGCACCTCATAAACTAGACCACATCCGCCAACTTTCGGCTCTATGCCTTTGACCATCAGTTCCCAATCATCGATTGTACTGATGTAGTCGCCCCATACTTCCATAACTTCGTTTATATCTGCCATAATCTAATCCTTAAAATAATTCTGTTCCGGATTGGTGAAATGCGTCAGCTTGAACATTTGCTTCATCTCCTCGGGAGTGTTTAGTCTGATGATCTTGAAAGTGCCTGAAGTTTCTTCATTCTCGTAGTCATGTGTAACTTCCAGAATGTAGCATAAACCCCAGTAGACCCATTTGCCATCAACATCTTCAACTAAGAAGTTACGCACTGGCGGCACTTTATATACCCTAATTTTAGGTTTACTCGTAAAATGGAACACTTTATCTTTAACATCCTCGATCGAGTAGGGTGTACGGAGATGTGTCTCAAGGTCGAGCTCGGCGGGGAAGCCTTGATCTTTCGTGATACGCAACGTGTCATTGATTTCAATAAATGAACCCATGCTTACATCATAGCAAAACCATCGTGGAGCAATCGCAAATTGATTATTTCTTAAGTATGTTCCGAGGAGTGCCACTAACGTACGCCTCAACGTTTTGCACCATGATCTCAAGGCCATTGGCCGCAGCCTGCTTGGTCACTCCAGCAACGTGCGGCGTTACGAGTATTTTCTCGTTGGATAAACATTTCTTGTAGAAATCATTAGACACATCAAAGAGTGGCTCGGGATCACAGTCAATTCCTGCGCCAGCAATGGTACCGGCATCAATTGCAGCGATAAGGCCATCGATGTCATACGTATAAGGTCGTGAGAACGTGACGTAGTACGAGCCTTGTTTCATCTTTGGGAAGAATTCAGCGTCGAGTAAGTTTTTACTGGAAGGGTTACAGTTCAGAGCATTTACCACCACATCAGCTTGGCCTACCTTTGCTACTACGTCGTCACCACGGTTGAAATAATCTACAGTCATCCCAAACGCTTCACAGCGCTCACCAACTTCTGTTCCAATTGTGCCATGTCCTACGATGAGTACTTTCTTTCCCTCAAGACTTTCAGTTGAGGTAAATGGATATTGCTCAATTGTTCTTAGGAACTTCGGAAATTGCCTGTATAACGATAGGATCATGAACATTGTCCACTCTGCAATCGACTTTCGGTTACCGCCCTGGGCATTAGCCACAAAGACGTTTTTCTTAGCCAGTTCTTCTGAATCGAAGCTCCCAAGTTCGGTGTATGGGTAGGTTACGAGCAAGTTCTCGAGTTTACCTAAATTCTCAATCACGTGATCTCCCCAAGTACAGACAACGTCGTAGCCGCGAACGCTCTCAAGCCACTCTTCACCAGAAGAGGCATTGGCCAACTTTTCGACTTGTCCCAGGGCATTTAAGCGAGCTAATTGTTCGTCGGTAAAACTAAAGTCTCCATCAAGGGCTATCTTTTTCATAACTACATCATAGCAAAATAAGAACTTACCACCTGAAGATACTTAGTTATTTATTTTTTTCAAATACCAGACAATATATCCTAAAACAGCAGTGAGGCCCCAGATAAACGAGCTTATCAATATAACTTTTATTACATCTGATAGGGCTGGGGGGTCAAAAGCCATAACGATTACAGGCAGAACAATTCCCACCAAGGATAGCAAGGCCAATATCCAAACTGCTGGAATTATCCCGACAGGTCTACCCAACTTAGCAAGATCAAAAGTTAAACGTTCGATCTCGCTTTCTATTGCAACCAACTGTTCCTTTAGGCTTTGTTCCTCACGGATTGATTCATCCAGCCTGCGAGCATCTACTTCATGATTCCATGCTGGTGTTATAGGCCCGACTGAAAAGCTTGGTAACTTTGGCAATACCATGCCCATAACTGACACGGGGGGCGTTTCGGGTAGCTGAGATTTAAGTAAGTAAAAAACACTTTCATAGACGGGCTCTTCTGCTTCTGCCACCGCTAAGCCTTGATTTTTCAGATCCTCAAGATCCAAATCAGAATCAGAATATGCTCCCTTGAGCCTGGGTGAGATTTTGCCATAGGCTTGTTTTATACGCTCATGCAGCGATACAACCTCTGGGAGCATTTCCTCCAAGGAGCTTCCTCGTGGAGTGTTGCTATTTATGAGAGCCTCGTAGTCGACTTCATCTAGCCCCGCCTGAACTAAATCATCCAGAACCCAATCAAAAAAAGCACTCTTTGAATTGTCTAGCCTGTAGTTATGTGCAGATTCATACGCGGGTTTAATATGCTTCAGCTTTTGTTTCGCTGACACTAGCTGTCGTCTTAAACCTTCCCTCTCGCTAGATATGGCAACAAGCTTGCTAACTAAAAACCCACCAATAATTGCTACCATGGCGGCGGATGATTGACTAAGTGTTGAAAGAAGGTTACTAGGGTCAGACGTCGCTACTTCCATATACTATCCTCATGAGTGTTCATCACGTAGACATACTCTTTGGGTGGTAATTTTCTGGCCACAACCATCTTACGGTGTGCTTCTATGGGAGCAAGCACCGTTTCAATGCTCAAGAATTCGTGTCCTATTCTTGTTAGTAGGTCCGCCCCATAGTAGACGAGGTAGCCTGTGGCGTTATGCTGAAGAGTAATGAAGTGTTCTTTATGTGATATCTCTCGGAATAAATCTCGACCCCCGAACCGCTTATCATTTTTTTCATAATCATCAGGGATGTCTATGCTGAATGCCCAGCCTAATGAATGGAATGCTTTCTTAAGTGGTTCAATATAAAGTTCTGCGAAAAGATATAGCTCCCCTGTGATTAGATCGACACGATCGTCGGACTTATAGGGGTATACACTATACGGTGCCTTACCGCGCATAACTTGGCCGCCCAGTTTGATTGACAAAGCGTCAAGGTTCGAAAAGGGCAGTGCAAGCATATCTTTTTTCCGCTGCGAGCGGTTTTTCAGGTCCTTTAGCTTTGCTTTATCGATACTGTGCAGATCAACTACGTCTATATAGAGGTAGGGCGCTACTAACCTACCTGCAAATCCATCTTTTCTGGCCTTTGTAATAATTCTCTGTACGTCTTGGTGAAAATGTTTTACGGGAAGCTTGAAGCGTATTACTCGCGCAGAGGTAGTACTTGAACGGATAACCTCATTGCCTAACATATCCTGCGCCTGTAATAAACGATTTTTCTGGTCGGTGATTAGCTGACCGCTAGAGAGCTGTTGCGCAATTGAAACAGGCGTATACAATCGCCTATTCTTAACCTCAGCTAGGTAAGGCATATCGCCAATGTGTCGCAGAATACTAACGTCACCCACAAGTAGGCAGTTGGTAATGTCATGTAGTAGCGCGAAACCGCCATTACTGACCACTCTCTGTGCAAACCTTAGTTCCGCAACGCGCCCAGCTTTTGAGCTTTCATGCGGGGTGGCAACCAGGCCCGGCGTGGCTGCCTGAGCAAGAATGCGCAACCTTACCCTGTCGTGCCCGAGTGTTCGGTAAGCAAAACCGTCTGCAATCTCGCGGTACGAACCGGCAATTAGTTTGTTTCTGTCTGCCTGTTCGATATATGACTCGTCATCCTTGGCTTTTGCCAACTTACGCCCTTGTGTGATGAGTGGCTCAACATCTTCTAGAATGGTTAAAACTGCTTTTTGGCACTCTAGGTGGGCGGCCGGGTCTCTCATGAAACCTTTTTCGACTGTCATATCCATAACGTCTTTTAGGTGCTGATTGTATCGGCTGTAATTTGCGTTGCCGACCAGACCTATTATGTATTTGTATCTTTCAATATCCATATCATAATTATAGCGCTGCGCAAGTTCCCAGTATATTGCCAGTGCTTAATCTTTTTTGCCTACAGCTCGAAAAATTTTAACAATATTTTAATGTCGCCCGTCTGCAGTTCTACTTACTCGGCGCTCTCCAAATTATATGGTTCTGGTAACATGTCTTGAAAACTCGGCATATTTGGCCGGTTTTGACGTAACCGTTCAATTTCGGCTGCATCTAATGCAAAAATCGAACCCATCACCAGTCCGTAGAACGCAAGTGCAAGAAGAATGTATTTCCCGATCCGAAAAGGTAGTCTAACTTTTGGTTTACCAGTACGCACGCGGATGTAGTAGCTAGTAGCAAGTATTGTGATGATTAATAGACCGCTGCGAGTGTAAGGAAAAATCGGATAGAGAAATGTTTTCTGCTGATTTTCAATTAGGGTAATAAGCGTCTCGATACCAAAGTTAACGAGCAGGAATCCTACGATAGCAACTCCATAAATTTTGGCCTTACTTATTTTTTGCCTGGGGTTAGTTTCTTCTGACATAGACACCCTCCTTTAGATATAGGGGTGTCTGTACTAAAAAAGGACAACCCCTCTAGGTGTCTAGACCAACACAGGTTGTAGCCCATGCTTTCGAGAGATTGCCCTGTTCGGCTACAACCAATCAAAAATTGGCTTCTTCAAGCTGTGTTGATCTAGACCTTTTTATACTAACAGAGAAGCTGTCTATTTATTTCGATTCCTTTGGCCGTTTTTTAGAAAACTCTTTTTTCATTTCTTCCATAAATTCTTTCAAACTCGGGTGGTATCCATCGGGGTAAGCATCACTGAACATCGGCTCTCTTTCCTTAGTTCGTGGTATAAGTGCTTTCGAATCAATTTTCCCACCAACCGCTCTGATGATCTCTTTTCTAAATTCATGCTCTGGCAAATCAAGCTCACCCTTTTTTATAAATCCGACCCCTAGCTTTACTTGTTCATGCTCGAGGTTTTTAATGATCGTGAACAACACATCAACTAAATCACGGTACGCTTCAACAGCAATCCTGCTTTCGCTATACTGAAAGTTGGTTATCGCGAAGCGATGTACTGCTCGGTTTCGTATATCATAAAGCTCATTTATTCTTTTGAAGAAAAGTGTTTTATCGTAATCAGGAAATTCAACTTCGTCTTCGGCCAGTTTGTATATCCCGCGTTCAGTTATGAATTTGCCACCTTCCGACTGCTGAAATAACTCCCAGAAATCCGGATCGATTTTCTTGCTTTTTCGAATATTAATTCGTGTGAGCAAAATTGAATATCGCAGCTGTGTATCTAGGAGAGCTACAAGTAGTATGAGTGCTTCCAGATAGTCATGAGTATTATCAAGTTCATCCATCGCATCGCGGAAAAGTAGAGTTAGCGACACGAAAGCATCCATAAAATTGTCAAACGGATACTGATCAAGGTGGTTCTTATATTGGATTTGTCGGTAATCGTCAAACTTACCTAAGTTTTCTTCGACTAGTTTTTTCAGATATTTGGCGTCCTTTTCTAGGGCTGCCTCAGTACCCTTATCCTTTAGACCGAATGAGCCAACTGAAACCGTGTAACCTTTCCAGTCGTATATCCGAAGAAAGCCATTCTCTGACATCACAAAGTATTCCCAGGTTGTCTTATCGTCTATAAAACGAAAGCCTGCCTCTATCATTATGTCGGTATAAGCTACATCAAAGATAAACTCTAGGAAGTGAAACGCAACCTTTGGGTTTACATCAATATGCAGCATTCCACTGCCGCCCCAAGGTTTGGGTAAGTCATCAGCTGACTCTACAAACGCAAAACGGTCTCGAAGTTGTTTTCGGATTTCTTCGAGTTGTTTTAGAAGGTCAGGCTCGGCCGTTTTGCTCACGGTATCATTTAAACAGCTAACAGGGGTAAAAGTCTATACGACTTGCTGTCTCTCTACGTCTTTGCAGGACCACCCCCCCTGTGTTTTCCGGCAACAGATCAGGGCGTTGTACAATGACGATTATTGTACGATGACCCTGTTGCACCTCGTACGTTGTAAAAGAACTTTTGCGACGTACCCCACCTTCTCTTTTGCTTCTTGTTTTTCTGTACTTGGTGCTCACACAAAATTTTTTTCTGAAGGGAAGTGTTTAATAATGAGTGAATGGCTAAAAATAACCCCGAAGAATTAAGCCAAGAGCAGCTTCTGAAAATGGTGTACCTAAAGCTATTAGACCTAGACGTAAAATTTGATTTGCTTGATAGAAAAATCGAGAGTCTACAACAAGACGTTAGTAAAACTGCGTTTGTGCGAAGCGAACATATAAAGCTTAGGTTTGACCACAAAACAAACGAGCTTTATATAACCGAGTTTTTCAAAATAGTGTTCGAGGGTAATGAAGCTATCTTGCTCGGACATATGTTTAAGAGGTCTGATGGGTTGCCAAAGAAGTCCGCTAAGTTCTTCCCGGCTGAGTTAGCGGGTAAGTTTAAGAAAACAACTGATGGACTTAAAACAGCTAAAGCAGTTCACGCAACGATTAGCAGAATTGATTCAACAATAAAGCAGCGAACCATGGGCCTAGAAGTCTTTAAAATCACGACCAAAGTTTTTCACTTTTTATAAAATCACAGATAAGAAATTCACGAGAATTCACGGGCTAGGTCTTTTGCTTAAATGGACTAATGCTATTCAAGGCCAACCAGGTTATCACGATTGCAGAAGCTAGGCTGGAGCTTGGCGATGAAGCTATGGATATGACTGATGAAGAGGTTCAAAAGCTAATAGAAGACTTTGATGTTATTGCTCAGTACACAATCGGCTTAGTTCAAAAGTTCAAAAAGAAAGAAACAAAACAGATGAATAAAATGATAAAATAGTTCTAACTATGAATTGCGTCGCATATGTGAGGGTGTCTACCGAGGAACAGGTGCATGGTACGAGCCTTGATATGCAACAAAAAGCCTGCCAAGACTTTGCGAAGGCAAAAGGCTGGAAGCTGGAAAAGGAAAACATTTTCCGTGATGAAGGCGAGTCGGCCAAGGCGACCAATCGGCCCGAACTTTTAAGAATGCTTGAGTACTGTCGCAAGAACAAAGGCTCAATTAATCACTGTATTGTTTGGAAGCTAGATCGTTTCTCACGTAATGCCGAAGATCACATGATGCTTCGAGCAATTTTGCGCAAGAACGGTGTGTATCTTATTTCAGTTACTGAGCCGATTGATGATTCACCAACCGGTAACCTCATGGAGACGGTTCTTTCTGGCTTTGCGCAGTTCGATAACGACATCCGAACCCTTAGAACAACAGAAGGTATGAAAAAGCGCCTAGAGCAAGGTGGCTGGCCTCATGACGCGCCACTTGGCTATAAAAAGGCACGAACACGCGACGGTATTACAACTATCGAGCCAGATCCAAAATTCGCACTCATAATGAAAAAGTTTTTAGAGACTTTCTCTACCGGACAGTACACAGTTAAACAGGCAGCAGAATTATCTTTTGAAATTGGACTTACTAGTAGAAGCGGCAAAAGACGTACATGGCAAACCACAGAAAATACTTTGAAGAACCCAATCTATGCCGGCTACATCGAATCAAAGTATACGAACGGCAATAGATATGTTGGCTTACATGAGCCGCTCATCAGTGAAGCGATCTTCATCAAGAACCAGCGCATCATGGCCGGAAAACAGAAACTTAATACCAAAAGTGATGAGAGCGCCTATCCGCTAAGGCGAGATTTTTTGAGGTGTGGTTTTTGTGGCAAATTTGTAACTGCTAGTGCACCACGTGGTGCTAGTGGAATTAAATATCCACGCTACAGTTGCACCTCATGCAAGACTTCCGTGATTGGTAAAAAAGTCAGTAAAGCTAGTGACGAAGTCCATAAAGAATTTGGGGAAATACTTTCACAGGTTCGTTACAAAGAAAAGCGATTAAAACTATTTAAGCTGATTGTATTGCAGCGTTGGTGTGATGAGTATGATGAAGCACTCAAGACTGCCTACCAAGTCAACAAAGAGCTTGATGCTTTAAGAACCGAGAGGGCGAAGGTAAATCGCAAGTTCGCTCGTGATGAATTGAGCTACCAAGAGAAGAAAGACATTATTGACGATATTGATGGGGAGATTGAGCAGTACATGAAGAAGAAAGTCGAAGCCGATGAATATGCTGATCAGAAAGAGCAAATTGTCGATAATGCCATGTTATTCATGAATGATCCATCAGAGTTCTGGAACAGAGCACCTGTACAGATACAAAAAGCGGTTCAAAGGACACTTTTCCCGCGCGGATTGAGCTATGACTTCGAGAATGGTTTTGGAACTATTGAACTTAATGAATCGTATCTGTTAATACAAAAAATAGCACCAAGTGGTGCTAAAAATTCTAGTTTGGTAGCGGCGAGAGGACTTGAACCTCTGACCCCAGGCTTATGAGTCCTGTGCTCTAACCAGCTGAGCTACGCCGCCGTAATGGGGTAACAGCTTCCAAATATACCAGATTTTATCCCTGTTGGCTAGGGTGCGGAGCTGGTAAGATATATCTAAATGGATGTAAAACTTAAACCGGGTAAGTATGTGGTGGCTGTGTCGGGCGGGGTGGACTCGATGGTGTTATTGGATGTACTGCGGCGGTTGCCGGATGTGCAGCTGGTGATTGCCCACTTCGAGCACGGGATTCGGCAAGATTCTATCAAAGACAAGCAGTTGGTGCAGGCAACTGCCAAAAAATACAAGCTGCCGTTCGTGTGTGCCCATGGGCATTTGGGCCGTGAAGCCAGCGAGGCTACGGCGCGTGACGCCCGCTATGCATTTTTGCGTAGTACGCAACGCCTATATAATGCGCAGGCAATTATTACCGCCCACCACCAGGATGATGTGCTGGAAACAGCTATTTTGAACTTGGCACGGGGCACGGGGCGTAAAGGGTTAAGTTCGTTGCAATCCACCCAGCAGCTAGTGCGGCCGCTGTTGCATATCCCTAAGCGCGATATTGTTCAGTACGCCCACAACCACCATATTGCATGGCACGAAGACAGCACTAATCGCGACGATCGTTACTTGCGCAACCATATTCGCCACCATATTGTGCCGCGTTTGGGCCAAACCGGGCGCCAGCGTTTGCTGCAACACATTCAGAAAGCGCATGTGACCAATACCGAGCTAGATTCTATTCTACTAGCGTTTATCCCCAAAGATATGGATAGCGAAGTTGCCCGGCTGTGGTTTACGCAGTTGCCCCATGCTTTGGCCATGGAAACTATGGCCACCTGGCTGCGGCGTAATGGCGTGGCCGGATTTGACAAAAAGCTTATTAACCGGCTGGTAGTTATGGCTAAAACCGCATCGCCGGGCAAAGTTGCCGATATAGATGCCAAGCACGTGCTGCGAATTGGTTTGCAAAAGCTACAGCTTACCACCCGCGACTCATAAACATAGCATCAAACACCGCTTATGCTATATCATATAGATAATATGGGTGGAATATTTGCCGCTACCTCGCAGCTAGACAACGCACTGGGACAGTCGAAAGATGTGTTAGAACAGTTTAGTAATTCGTTCTTGAATGCCCGTTCGGTGTTGTCATTTGTATTAGTGCTGGGTATTACCATGGTGCTGGGCCGGTTGGTGGCTGCTGTACTGCGGCGGTTTGCGCACACGCTTAGCCAGCGCGCCGACAAAGCGGTTGATCTTAAAAAGGTTAATCAGCTGCGTAGGATCGAAACGCTTACCGTCTTAACAGCCGCATTAATCCGTATGCTGTTGGTGGTGTTTGGCGTGTACTTTTGGTGGGTGTATGCCCACCCTGGCCAGCAGCCTACGGCCCTTATTGGTGCCAGTGCGTTAGTAGTACTGATTTTGGGTGCTACCGTAAGCCCTATTTTGCGTGACCTTGCCTACGGTGGTGTTATGATGGCCGAACATTGGTATGGTGTGGGCGACCACGTAAAACTGGAACCATTTGGCGACTTGCAAGGTGTAGTCGAGCGTGTAACCCTGCGCTCCACCAAAATCAGGGGCTTAAATGGTGAGGTTATTTGGATAAGTAACCAAAATATTCAGGGTGTGCGTGTGGCGCCAAAAGGGGTGCGTACCTTGGCTATTGATCTGTTTGTGTCAGATATCAAAAAAGGCCGCGCATTAATAGAAGCTACCAATATGCGGTTGCCATCCGGCCCCTTAACCGTAGTGCGGCCATTACAAATTATGGACGAAATCCAGGTGGGCGAAAGCCTGTGGCACATAGTGGCTGTGGGCGAAACTGCGCCCGGCCGCGAATGGTTGCTGGAAGATTATGCACTGCGCATAATGCAAGAAATTAACGAAAAGCACAAAGTTATGCAAACCGACCCCATTGCCCGCAATGCCGATACCGAAGCTGACCGCCGCTTTACACGCACGGTTAACAATGCCCAAAAAGCTCCGCTTAAACCTAAGCGTCCAGCCGTGCCCACCGGCCATCGCCGCCGCAGGAAGATTCAGTAAGCCACTGCGCAACTTCTAGCGGCGGTACCCAAGTACCCTCGCGGCGGCGCGCAACGCCTGCCCGCACCGCACGAATTAAAGCAGTGTGGCGTAACAGAAGGGGGGCTGCCTCGTCCGGGGTTATCCGCCCTATGCCAATAAGTGCGCCTGGACTGTTGGGGTGCACCGACAGCTGTTCTTGATAGTGACGCTGTGCAGTATCGATGTCGCCTACGGTTAGGGCTACATCGGCAAAAGTGGCGCCTTCTATGTGCTGGGGGATAGTGCCCGGGTTTTGATACATACGCCGCAGACCCTCTGGGTCAACCAAGCACCAGCGAGCCAACATAGCGCTCCGGTCAAGATTGCATGCAGTTGGGTCGCGGCTGACCGTGGCCGGTATAGCAGAGGGTTCTAGCGATGGTGGCTGGTGTTGTAGCCAATCTTCTACAAGTGTTGCTACGTTATCCGCATTGGGGGCAAGGTGATGTGCTTGCCATAGTAACTTATGGTCTTCGGTCGTAAAGTTGGCTCTCTGCTGCAGTTCGTCAGGTACCTGTTCCTCTAGCCACGGGTGCACAACAGACGCCACGTGTCGTACAAAGTGCTCGCCGTGTTCGGTAAGGCCGGAAAGTTCTGGCAGAGCCTGTATGGTGCCCCACAATGCTTTTCGCCAATGGGCAAATTCAAATTGAGCGCGATCTGCCGTCCTGCCTGCGGCGGCCTGGCTGCGGGTACGCCAAAAATCGGTAACGCCAAAAAATGAATATATGCCGTGCAGCACCCCGCCAGGGGGCCGGGGGTCGTCACGCCACGGAGCATAACAACTTGCGGTGGCGGTTTTATCCGCCTCTTTAGACCGCAAGCCGATAAACATCATTAATCCATTTAAAATAGTATGCTGATTTTCGTGCACTAATGTGGCGGCTAGGTCCTCGGCATCTTCCGGGGCGCCACTGAGCCTCGTTACCATTATGCTGCCCGGAGCAAGATTATTCGATGCACTAACGGGTTGAAAGCGTTGGGCCTGGCCCAAAGGTACGATGGTGCGGGCGTGGCGCGCAAGACCGGGTGCACGTGTGGGGTGGTCGGAAGCTAATATTTTCCAGGCTTGGGCAAACGTATCTTGCCAATAGGCCAAAGCCTGTTCGTCGAGCACTTCAACCGGGGGCTCATGAATTTCGCGGAAATCACCATATTTGCTGATGTCGAGTTCCATCGATATTGCATGGCCTGCTGCCCTGGCGTGTAAGATATGGACAGGCTCCCAACCGAGTATTGCGGTTTGGGTGTCGGATATACGTAGTTGGTTGTTCCCGGCTTCTATGGTTATTGTTCCGGCCTGGTGGCTTATGCTGGCAAGCCTTGCGTTTTGGCCCAGCTGGGCGCGGCCCAACCGGGGAAAGTATATGGTTCCGCCTTGTACCGGAATGTTATGCAGTTCAAAATCCATGCCGGCATGCGTGGCTGCCGCTGCGGTAATTGCCAACAGCTGGCCCACATGTTCCCATACAGGCTCATTTCGGCTGCCGTTCATGACTTGCCTGGAATGGGCCAACCAGGTGCCGAATGTGGGGTGTAAGACCATGTTCTGTGCTGTTTCGGGGTGCTGACGCTGAAGGTTGGTAAATAGTTTACATCCTGACTCAAAATCTTCCAGGTACGGCGCCACCTCCGGGTGGATGCGAGCCCCTTGACGGACTGCATTGGTTGCCAGTAGCCAACGGTTACATACAGTTAGGTCCAATATGTTGCTCGCAGTTTCGCTGGGCTGGCCTAGGGCCACGCTGTGGAAGTCTACATAAGGCATGGTAATTTTTGACCAAGACTGCGCGGATGGGGTTTCTGTATTATTCATAACTGTGTAGGTTAGGTTATATCCCGCCTATTATAACCATGCTTATGCATATTTATGCATAAAAAGTAAAAACTGCCAGAGCCTTAGTCAAAAAACAGTGCTAACAGTGTATAATGCTGTCATATGGATACACGAACCCACTTTAGCACCCCCTTTCATTTGAAGCCAAACTTCGCGGCAAGCTGTCTGTCTTTTGCTTCGCGACGTAGCGTCCGCTACGCCTTGGCGCAAGAAAACAGACATCTTACTCACGAGGTTTACCCTCACTATGAAAGGGGGTGCTAAAGTGGATTCTCAAAAGACATTTCGGCCCAAGAATGGCAGAGGGGGGAACGGCAAACGTGGTATGCGCAATGCCGGCTTCATAGCCCTGCTTATTTTGTTTGGCCTTATAGTATTTGCAGCATATGGCCAACCCAGCAGCTTAAAAGAAATTCCGCTGACCCAGGCAGTTTCGCAGGCCAACAACGGCCAATATCAAAAGATCCAAATTAATGGCAACCAACTAGACATTACCCCGGTGGGCGAAGACAAGCCTACGCTTAAGGCCTACAAAGACCCCAATGCCACATTAAAGGACGAGGGCTTTAACACCTCCAAGGTAGAGGTGTCGTACAAACCGGGTTCGTCATCAAGCTCGCTGCTGGCCAACATTGGTATTTCTATTTTGCCGGTTATTTTAATTAGTCTGGTGCTGTATTTTATGTTGCGCAGCGCCCAGGGGCAAGGCAACCAGGCCATGAGTTTTGGCAAAAGCCGCGCCCGCTTGTACGGCAATGAAAAAGACAAGGTAACATTTACCGATATTGCCGGCTCCAACGAAGCCAAGCAGGACCTGCAAGAGGTCGTGGAATTTCTAAAATACCCCAAAAAGTTTTCGGCCGTGGGCGCCCGCATACCCAAGGGTGTCTTGCTAGTGGGCCCACCCGGTACGGGTAAAACCATGTTGGCGCGCGCCGTGGCGGGTGAGGCCAATGTGCCGTTCTTTAGCATTTCCGGTTCCGAATTTGTGGAAATGTTTGTGGGTGTGGGCGCCAGCCGGGTACGCGACCTGTTTGCCAAAGCCAAAAAGAACGCCCCGTGCATCATATTTGTTGACGAAATTGACGCCGTAGGCCGTAAGCGTGGCAGTGGCATGGGTGGCGGCCACGACGAACGCGAACAAACCCTGAATCAAATTTTGGTGGAAATGGACGGCTTTGAACAGGGGCAGAATGTTATTGTGCTGGCCGCAACCAACCGTGCCGATGTACTGGACCCCGCACTGTTACGTCCGGGTCGTTTTGATCGCCGGGTAAACATTGACCTGCCAGACCGCAAAGACCGCGAAGCAATCTTGAAGGTACATTTCGAGAAAAAGCCTGTGGGCAAAGATGTAAACCTGGACGCCTTAGCTGCCAAATCTGCCGGCAGCAGCGGTGCAGACTTGGCCAATATCGCCAACGAAGCAGCTATTATCGCTGCGCGGCTAGACCACAAACATATTAGTAACGACGACGTAACTGCGGCATTCGAAAAAGTAGCCATTGGCCCCGAGCGCAAAAGCAAGGTAATGAGCGATAAAGAAAAAGAACTCACCGCCTTCCACGAAGCCGGTCACGCCATTGTGGGTCATGTACTGCCCGATAGCGACGTCGTGCACAAAGTTACCATTATTCCGCGCGGCGGCACTGGCGGTGTAACCTGGTTTATCCCGCCCGAAGACAAAAGCTACCACAGTATTGTGGAATACAAAGACGTATTGGCCCGCATGCTGGGTGGCCGCATTGCGGAGGAAGTCGTGTATGGCCACGATCACGTCACCACCGGCGCCGGCAACGACCTGCAAAAAGCTGCCGAACTGGCCCGCGACATGATTATTAACCAGGGCATGGGCAAAAAACTACGCGACCAAGTGTTCCATGTGGACGACGGCATGATGCTGGATCGCCTGGTACACGAACGCGAATATTCCGACGAAACCGCCAAAGTAATCGACGACGAGGTAGAGGCCCTCATTACCGAAGCCGCCAACCGTGCCCGCATGGTTATTAAGGCCAATATGGAAAAACTACGTGCCCTAAAAGACAGGCTGCTCGAAAAAGAAACCGTGGAAGCCGAAGAAGTCAAAAAGCTATTCGACGGCGCCCACATGCCTAAGACCGCGGCCCTGTACTAAATACAGCAGTAATTGGATGCACCCGGCATACACGATACGCATGAGACTGCCACGGCGGCCCACATAGGCAGTGTATTTAGCTGGGTAGGGGCACAGAAACGGTCAAAATTGTGGTGGTTAGATCAGATTGAGGTTATACTGAAGGCAGCTAACTAATACCTAAAAAGTCTAATCAATGCAGGAAAAGCCGGCCGCCAAAACAAAAAAACGTCTACCGCTTGCCAACGTGGCCTTTTTGTTGATTGCCACTGCACTTATCGGCCAGGTGCTGGGTTTTTTGCGAACTAAGCTGGTAAACGCCAACTTCAGTGCTACCGGCCCGCACAGTACCGATGCCTATTTTGCTGCATTCAATATACCGGATTTCTTTTTCTATACCTTGGCGGCTGGTGCTTTGGGCGTTGCCTTTATGCCCATACTGGCCGAACGATTGCACAAGGGTGACCACAAAGGTATGTGGGAGCTGTCCAACAGTTTGCTTAACTTGTTAAGCATGGTCATGTTGGTCGTGGCTATCATTATTTTTGTTTTTGCCGAGCCGCTGATTAGCCACATTGTGGCGCCTAACCTTAGCCCGCAGCAGCTGGACAACGCCTCGACCATTATGCGTCTGCTGGCGCTGAACCCCTTGTTCTTTACGATTTCCGGCATTCTTACCAGCGTGCAGCAAACGTTGGGGCGATTTTTCTTTTACGCTATTGCGCCGCTGTTTTATAACCTGGCTATTATTGCCAGTATTTATATTTTTAAAGACACGGGTGTGGGCCTGGTGGGCCTGGGCATTGGCGCGTTTGTGGGCGGCATATTGCAGTTGGCCGTAGTGTGCTTTGGCCTTATCGGCACTAAGTTTTATTGGCGGCCGCGTATTTTGTGGCGCAGCCGCGATTTTCGCCTCATTTTGCGTAACTTACCGCCGCGGTCGCTGGACCAAGGCATGGACCAAATCCAAAGCATTGTAGAGACCAACTTTGCCCGTCGCCTGGGCGAAGGAAACATCAGCTACTACAACAACGCCTATATTTTACAAACTGCGCCGGTATTACTGCTGGGTACGGCTATTTCCACGGCCGCATTCCCGCGCATGAATGCCCGGCTGGCGCAGGGCCGGCCCGACTTGTTCCGTAGTGACTTTTTACGCGTGCTGCGGGTCATGATTTGGATTACGCTGCCGGTGGTTATTATTTGTTACTTTACCCGCGGCTATTTGGCACGCTTGATCTTTTCGCGCGATTCGCAGGAAATCGCCCTGATATTTGGCTTTCTAACTATTGCTATTCTGTTCCGCACGCTGTACACCATTATTTCGCGCTGGTTCTATGCCCAAAAAGATACACGCACACCGCTGTTTGTATCTGTGTTTACTATTGGGCTTAATATTATCTTGGCGTCTTGGCTGGCGCGCAAGAGCACCTACGGTGTGGCTGGCTTGGCATTAAGCCAATCCATTGTGGCTATGACCGAGGTAGTGGTGCTGTTTACTATAATGCTGTCGCGCGACCACAAACTGTTTGATGCCAAATTCTGGGGCGGGGTATTGCGGATTGTGTCGGTCAGCGGCTTTAGCCTGGTGACCGGGTTTATTATGGTGTCACTGTACCCCTTAGGCGTTGAAGACCGCGGGTTTGTAACCCTGGGCACCAAGCTGGCCTTTATCGCCGGCGCAACATTCGTAACGCATATTGCCGTTTCCGGCCTATTTGGGCTGGAAGAAGTGCGGCCGATTTTTAAGACTGCCAAGCGCATTATCACGCGACCCATCCGGCTGCCGTATTAGGGTAAGCCTCCCACCTCTGTTATAATCACTGGTAACTATGACCCAGGACCATATCAGGAATTTTTGTATTATTGCGCATATTGACCACGGCAAAAGCACACTGGCCGATCGTTTGCTGGAGCTAACCGGTACGGTAGAAAAACGCCAAATGAAAGAACAGTTGCTGGACCGCATGGATTTGGAGCGCGAGCGGGGCATTACCATCAAGCTGCAGCCGGTGCGCATGGACTACAAAGGGCACCAGCTGAATCTGATCGATACGCCCGGGCATGTAGATTTCAGCTACGAAGTTTCGCGCAGCCTGGAAGCCTGCGAAGGCGCCATTTTGGTGGTAGACGCCACCCAAGGCATGCAGGCTCAAACGCTGGCCAACGTGTATTTGGCGCTGGCCGCTGACCTGACAATTATCCCAGTGCTGAACAAAATTGATTTGCCAGCCGCAGACGTAGGGCGGGTAAGTAAAGAAATTGTCAGTTTACTGGGGTGCAAGCCCGAAGACATTTTGCACATCTCGGCCAAAACAGGGCAGGGCGTAGACCAAGTATTAGAGCGGGTAGTAGCCGATGTGCCGTCGCCAACAGGGAAAACTGACGCCCCCACTCGTGCACTTATTTTTGACAGCTACTACGACGACTACCGCGGCGTTATTTTGTACGTACGTGTAGTGGATGGCCACATGGCCAAGACCGACCAAATTACTATGATGGCCGCCAGCGCGCAGGGAATTGCGTTGGAGGTAGGCGCGCTCAAACCCGACATGTCCAGCCTGCCCGGCCTGCAAACTGGCGAAATTGGCTACATTGTAACCAACCTAAAAAGCACGCGCCAGGCGAGGGTAGGGGACACGGTAACGTTGGGCAAATCCCCCGCCACTACTCCCCTGCCCGGCTATAAAGACGTCAAGCCTTTTGTGTACGCCGGTTTTTTCCCAGACAGTAACGAAAACTACCAATTGTTAAAAGATGCTGTCGAAAAGCTGTCGTTAAGCGATTCGGCGCTGCAATTTGCGCCCGAAAATTCGCCGGTACTGGGCTTTGGGGTGCGCATAGGGTTCTTGGGCCTGCTGCACATGGACATTGTGCGCGAGCGGTTGGAACGCGAATACAACCTGGACCTGATTATCACCAACCCCAGCACCGACTACCAGCTAACGCTCAATAACGATACAGAACTAGATATCAAAACCGCGGCCGATTTGCCCGATCCGGCCACTATTACCGAAATCCGCGAACCATGGATTAAGGGCGAGATTGTAGTGCCGCAAGATTATGTGGGCGCGGTTATCCAACTTATTTCCAGTAAGCGCGGCCTGCACAAAAACCTTAGCTACATCGATGAACGGGCACTGGTAACATTTGAAGCGCCTCTGGCCAATTTGCTGACCGATTTTTATGACCAACTCAAAAGCCTCACCAGCGGCTACGGTTCGTTTAATTATGAATTAGATGATTACCGGGCCGAAGACCTGGTGCGCCTGGACTTCTACGTGGCCGGCGATATGGTTAACGCGTTAAGTATTATGGTGCACCGCAGCGAAGCACCACGCGTAGGGCGCGAAACAGTGGAAAAACTCAAAGAAGTCATTCCGCGCCAGCAATTCCCTGTTGCCCTGCAGGCTGCCATTGGCGGCAAGTTCATTGCCCGTGAAGACATTAGCGCCTACCGCAAGGACGTCACTATCGGGTTGTATGGCGGCGATGTTTCCCGCAAAAAGAAGGTGCTAGCCAAACAGGCCAAGGGCAAAAAGCGCCTAAAACGTTTTGGCAAAGTTGATATCCCAGCCGAAGCCTTCACTGTCATGCTCAAACGCGACTAATATATGAACAACGAACGGGTTTCTCGGTGGATGGATCGCGGCGCCATGACATTAGGTGTAGCGGCAGTATTTTTTGCGTTACATATGGTAGGGGACGTGGTGGGTGTAGACCGACCTCCCGATAATCCTTTAGAATGGGCTATTGCACCGATTGCCGAATGGCCGCCATACTTTCCTGGGTCTGTAGATGCTGCACTTAGTGCAGGCTCTATCGCCGCGGCCGCTGTTTTAACGGCTGCAGCAAAGCACCGATCGAATAAGGAATAGATTTTACGGTCGCATCGGCTTAGTGTGGTAGGCTTACATGCATGGGGCAGTTTGACAATTATCGGCCGAGCGACGAAGTACTGGATAAGCTTAAGCACATAACGTTAGTAGCCGTAGTGGGGGCTAGTGGCGTGGGCAAGACTACGCTTATGAAGGCGGCCGCCCAGGCTGACCCGGCGCTGCAGTTTGTGATCGCCGATGTGAGCCGTAGGGCTCGGCCCGAAGAGCGTGATGGGGTGGATTACAACTTCTGTCGCAAGCAAGATATGCTGCAGCGCATCAAACGCCATGAATATGTAAATGTGGCGCCTAGTTTAGGTGGCGATTTGTATACCACCGACCCGATCAGCTACCCGGACAAAGGTTTGGGGATGATGGCCATTTGGGCCGGGGTTATACCCTATTTCCGTTCCCTGCCGTTTGCTGCTATACGCACTATCTTTATTGTGCCAGCCAGTTTTGAAGTTTGGCAGCGGCACATGCACACACACCATTTTACGCCGGATCAACAGGCTCAGCGCTTGGCCGAAGCCCGTCGTTCGTTCGAATTCGGCCTGCATGATAAGCAATCGGTGCTAATCATTAACGATGACCTGCAAGCAGCCACGCAGGACTTTTTGCAGGCTGTCCGCGGCCGGCAACCTATAACCGACCAGCAGCAGGCCAGGGCGGTCATTCGCAATGTTCTGCAACAATTGCCCTAAGGCTCTGGCTAATTACATTTTCCGCTTGTGGTTATCGGCAGCGTGCGATACCATGGTTCGGTCAACAGAGAGAGTTTCGGTAAGGCACAGCGCGGCCGCTGTTTTTTGTTGCTCTGACTTTTGCATATAAAGATATCAAAAAGGAATTTGCCAGAAATGGTGGGGTTGCTGTTGTTCGTTTTTACAAAAATACAACAAGGTATCTATAGAGTTGGCTTGTGTGCGAGGCGACCCTGCGATAGTATTGCGTCGCCACTGTTTGGCTGGGGGCAAACCGGGGCTGCCACTCACCCGGTACTCACCGGTTTTTGCCCCCAAGAAATACACAATCAAGGGGAGGGCCGCAATGTCTAGGCTTCCGCAGCCCGGCAGCGACGAGGATATTTGGGGCGATTTGCTCAATGATTTTATTCGCGTGGAACACGGCAAAGACGGCACGCACGACGTCGCAGCATTGCTAAACGTGCCGTCGCAGTCCCGCCGGGTATTTATAAGTGATCCATTGGCCGCTAATGGAGCCGTTTGGGCCGGCCTGGTCAAAAGTGATGTTGGCCTTGGCAGTGTCGATAACACTGCCGATGCCAGCAAGCCAGTTAGCAACGCCACCCAGACTGTACTTAACACCAAAGCCAATGATGGCAGCGTGGTGCACAACACTGGTAATGAGGTCATTAGTGGTATTAAGGCATTTGCCAATAGCCCGACGGTACCGAACCCCGGTAATGGGGGCGAGGCGGCCAATAAGACATATGTTGACGGGCAAATAGTGGCAGCTGCAACACCGGCTGCTACCCAGAATGCCAAGGGCACGGTCCAGTTGGCAGGCGACATTAGTGGTACGGCTGCCAACCCCACTATTCCTATTGCCGCACACCGCCCGTGGGTGGGGCTGTGGTATACCACCCACGACAACCCCAGCGGGCTGGACAGTTATAACGATTCGCTGACTCTGGAAGCCGACCTAAACGTACGCTTTGACTATTTTAGCAACTACGAAGGCCTGGGCAGCCAATCGGCCCAAAACTATGCAAGCGAAATTGGTGCGGCATTAGCAGCCGATCCCACCCGCAAGTTTATGTATGTGCTAGGCATATATGGCGGCAGCAGTACTGCCAACCTGGACGATATTATCGCGCAGCTCAGCTTGACCAGCGGCAGCATATATAGCAATTTGGTGGGTGTATTTGATGCCATGGTAGCTGGTGGCAATATGGACCGGGTGGTGGTGTTCCCAATGCACGAGAGCAATTCCGGCGATAATTACCCCTGGCAAATTTACAATCCCGGTAACAGCAGCGCCAAATTTATTCAAGCCTATCAACTTGTGCGCACCCTGGCCCGGGCCCGGGGCGTAACCAGCAAATTTGGCCAGTGGTTTATGACCGAAAACAAAAACCTAGATCTTGTTGACTATTCGGCGCACTACCCTGGCGACAATTACGTGGACATTATCGGGCTGACCGACTACAACCGCTACAACATCGACTATACCTTTTGGCGGCCGCCGGGCCATAGCTTGCGCTACCCGTATGGCATGATTACCCGCATGACCAAAAACCCTATTTGGGTATGCGAATGTTCATGTGCGCCAGAGCCCAGCCCGCAGCCAGCCGTGCCTAAAAGCAAAGCAAACTGGTTCCGCGATTATTTAGAAATGATTCGCAGTGGTGAGTTCCCGCGCATCCAAGCGGTTACCTTGTTTTTGGAAAACAAACCTAGCACGCCCGTGCGCTGGGAATTGGAAAATACCGAGCAAAAAGTGGCCGTGGCCCAAGGTGTGCAAAAGATTTTGTACCATCCGCAAATTGACAATTACACCGTCCGTTCTACCCATAACCGCAACTGGCTGCCCAAATATATTCCTACTGATGCGTTGGAATGGACTAAAACCGGTACTAGCGCCACACTCGGTATTGTTACCGACGGCCCGCCGGAATTGGAAAAGGGCGTAACAGCACTTAAATACACCAAGCCCAGTAGCAGTGGCGCCAGTGCCGCCAATTACGAACTGTACCAAACGCCCAGTGACTATTCGTTTTACGAAGCCGGCGAGTCGTACTTCCTTAGCTTTTGGGCACGTTCGGACGTGCACGATTTTATGGTCACGGCCGGCATGCGCCAAAACGGCGGCAGCTTTAGCCGCATTGCGCAGGAAAACATCAAACTGACCACGGGCTGGCGCTATTACACCGTGCACATTGCCTCGGGCGTAACAGCCAGTAGCGGCTGGCGCTTGCCCTGGTTTGCCATTGGTTATAACAGCGCGGCCGGTAGCTTGTATGTAACGGGTATAAAGTTCGAACGGGGGATTAAGCCATCTATTGCTGCGGACAGTAAAGTAGATAAAACGACGCTAACGGCCAAAGGCGATTTGCTTGCAGCCTCTGCAGTAGCCACCGTTGCCCGCCTGGGCGTGGGTAGCGACGGGCAGGTGCTGACTGCTGATTCCACCCAAACCACAGGCCTTAAATGGGCCAGTGCCGGCGCCACATCCACCCTGGCAAGTGACACGGACGTGAGCATTACCACGCCCGCCGACGCCCAGGTACTGACCTACGACGGTGTCAGCAGTAAATGGCAAAACAAAGTAGTGCCAATCACCAGTGTTGCCGGCCGTACCGGCGCCATAATACTAACCGAGGCAGATATTGCTAATCTGACCACCGATTTGGCAGCCAAACTTTCCCTGGCAGGTGGTACCATGACCGGCGCGCTCAACATGGGTACGCACCAAATTAATGCCGTCACCGACCCCACGGTTGCCCAAGACGCGGCCACCAAAAACTACGTAGACAGTATGAGCTTTAATCCCGCCTGGCTGCCTAGCGATTACAATCTAGTGAGCTGGTCGTTCGACCCGGCCATGGTAACCAGCAGCAACCAACCCTCGGCCGTTGGCACTGCCCAGGTGGCACGCATTAAAATTCCCACCGCCACCAGTCTGACCAAAGTGTATATGTACTTAACCGGTACCGCAGGTGCAGGATTGTCTAATGCCTATGTAGCTCTGTACCAAAACGGCTCGCTGCTGCGCCAAAGCAGTGATCAAGCCAGCAGTTGGCAATCCACCGGCCACAAAAATATTACTATCACCAGCACGAGCGTAGCTGCAGGTTACCTGGATTTTGTGTTTTGGATTGGCAGCGCCACTACCCTGCCCAGTTTTGCCAGGTCAGTAAACCTAGGGGTTGCCAATGGCGGGCTAACAGGCAGTAATCTACGCTTCGCCACAGCAGATACAGGGCTCACCAGTTCTGCACCCGGTACGTTGGGCAGTAAAACAGCCACCTCCATCGCCTGGTGGGTGGCTGTGTCTTAAAACTAGCGCACGGCGCTGGTGGTGCCGCGCAGTTGGAAGTAATCCCAGTAGCAGTTCTGGGCAGTGCCCGTGGTGGTGTAGCAGGTATAGGCAGGCGAAATACGCGTAGTGGTATCGAGCGTTAATCCGCTGACTATCGTTGAGTTACCATTAACCAGGAACTCGACATTTCCAGAACCGGGATTTGCATCGTGCACCCGAATCTCTAGCCGCGCCCACGTGTTAGCGGTCAGATCCACGAGACTTGGCGCACATGTAGCAGTTGTGCCGTTACCATAGCAGTATTGCCATTCAGAACTTACTGCAGGATTGGCCTCCCACCACACACCGGAAATCGGCTGAGTAGTAGCAGTGGTTTCGGGTGTTAGGCCAAAACGCAGCACCATATTACTGGTTGCCCCAATGGCTACCGCCGCTTTCATGAGCGTATAGCCGCGCAGCAGCATAGAACCACCACTGGCATTGCTAAGCCCCAGCGTAGTACCCTGGTTGGTAACCGCCGGTGTTTGTAACCACAATACGCCCGGTCGATCGGCCGAAGGGGTGGGCGTGGAGGGGTTAAAGTTAAGTGTGCCGTTGGCGCCAATGGCATACGCGTGCCAACCCAGTTCGCCAATGTTGTCATTGTTAGTAAACGACGTGGTGGCCCCGCCCAAAAACTCGTCATATGATTCATAGGCATGACTAACCTGCTGTGTGGCACAATCCGCCCACACACCGTCGCGGTAGCAACGGAACATTTGCTGGAAAGAGTTGTAGTACATGCCCCCTTCAACACCCGACGGGTCGCCAGCCACATCACGGGTGCCCAGCACCAAAACTACCCCATTAGTGTTAGTGGAGGAGCCGATATATATTCGACCATTGGCAGTGTCGCCGGTAAAAATATTGTTGCCAGTCGTACTTTGAATAATAAAGGCGTTGACATCGTCATTATTGGGCCGGAACACGTTTTTGCCCGTAAATACCTGTGACGACGAGCGTTTGGCCAGCTCGGAATTGTTGGCCAAATCGGCCGAAGTAATTTGGGCACCGTTTATTTGATAGGAACCTGCCGGCGGGCTTTCGGCATAAATTATATCCACCCAATAGTTTGTGGCGTTAAAGGTTTGCGTAGGTAGCGTTGGGCTTGCGTTGTACTTGAATACTCCGTTGCCCCCATCGGTCCCACTTTGCAGGGCATGCAGGGGGGTGTTATCCGCCCCTGTACCAAAGAAATACAAGCTGTCGGTGGCGTAACCGCCAACTGGCGCGTGATAAGAGGCAACATACGTAGTATCGGGCAGTACCGTTACAGGGGTAGCAAAACGTACCGTCTGCCACCCTGTAGCTGTTTCGTTGGTAAAAGTGGCTTGTGCCATAAGTGCGCCCGTGCTGCTCCATAAAGACCCAATGTGTGTTCCGGTATTATTGGTGCCTTTATAAAAGCGTATTCCCCTAACGACTCCCGGTGAGTCGGTGCGGAACTTAACACCCAGTTCTACCGATTGGTTGTCTACATCAGTCGGATTGGTTGGCGTGGTGCTGGTGGGCCAAATAGATTTTTCGGCCCCAAACGATGCCGTGCCGGTAATGTTAATATTACCGGCCACGTTAATGCTGGTGCCATTATCTACAATAATAGAATCGCCCAGCGTGTTTGTACCGGTAAACTTAGCAATAGTGTTAAGACTCCCGTTGTTGGCGTTGACGCTGCCAGTGTTATTGGTTGTATTGGTGATATTTTGAATATTAGTAGTGTTTTGTAGGATGTCGCCGCTGGTGGTGCCTACTAATGTCACGAAATCGGTACCATTATAGTAGGCAATTTGATTGGATGTTTTATCGTAATAAATCTGGCCGGTTACCGGATCGACAGGTTGGCTGCCAGGGGTTAACACGATAGAATTATTAACATTTAGCTGACCATTAACGGTTAGAATTTGCGACAGATTACCACTGAGTGCTGGCTTGCTGGTGAATTTGTTGAGTGGTACTTGCACTCTGCTAAAATTGCCCGACTGCAACTTGGACACATCGCCGCGCTGCAAGAAAGCATAGGCACCACCGGCCAGAACGCCAATAACCAGCAAGGTCAAGCCAATGCGTCGCAGCAAGGTACGCAGCGAACGCCGACGGGCTTCGCCTGCCAGGGCTGCATCGTTTTGTGCAACTGGCTGCGCCAACAGGGACGGGGCCTGGGCCAAATCGGCTACCGTGGGGGCATTCAGCTGCTGCTCGGCCGGCCCCAGTACGTCAGCAATAGGCAGCTGCGGCGGTGCAGTACCATTGCCCATCCCCGATGCTCCATTTGGTTGTGGTGTGTTATCCATCCCCTGCTTTGCTAATTACAAAATGCCTCAGCATATATTGTATCTTGCTTACGCTTGGGAATACAGCCTGGATTTAAATGCTTAGTACCAAGTAGGTGGCAATGAGCGTAAAGGCCAAAATAAGCAGCGCGGCCACGCCCACGCCCACCAACCCGCGACGGATGGCGGCAGCGGCCAGCGGGTTGCGCCCAATAGAAGTTAACCCCGAGCGCACCGACCCATACACCAGCACAAAAATGCTGCCAAAGGCAAGCAGCAGTAATACGGTGGCCAGCATAATGCGGATTAATGACACTGGCCGTCCGGCAACGGTATCGGCCAGGCTTTGGATAAATGGCGGCAAAAATTTGCTGGTGGGCGACAAATAGAACGATATGCTCACCTGTACTGGCACTTCGCCAATGTGCACCGTGTGATCTTTGCCGTCTTTATCGACCACATTTTGTGTTTTGGCGGTTTTGGCAGTCAGGCCGGCTGTGGCAGTGCCCACAATTTGCGTATCGTTGGTGGCCAGCATACCTACGCCGTCAATGGGCGAGGCGGTAATTTTGTCGCCAGCGCGGATAGAGCCATTAATGTCGCTTACCAGCGCTTTGGTTGTACCACTAATAACCACCTGCACTTGCCGCTCGCCGTCCGACAGTGCTACCAGTGCGCTGCTGTTGGCAATACCAATCAGCCGGTCGGTGGAGCTGGTATTGGCCAGTTGTGCGGTTTGTGAATTACTTGCCGAAGAACTTACCAGCGCACCAGCAACAATCCCGCTGGAACCAGAGGTAAATCCTTGCGAAATAGCCGTCGGATTCTGCGCTGCAAATACAGGCAGGGCAAATGCAAACAAACTGCTTAGCAGCAAAAACGATATAAAAAATAGTTTTGGTTTTTGGAATAAGCGCATACTAAAGCCTTAGGGCAGTAACCTCTAGCATTATAGCATTCTTACAGGGTGTTTACTAAAGGGGAAGTTTCGGTATAGTAGGGGAATGGACAAAGCACTTGTTGATAAAGTTGCTACTTATCAGCCAGACCCCACCAAATTAAAGATACTACATGACACCCCTGTTCTTCTCCTGGTAGCTGCAAGCGGTACGGGCAAAGATAGCCTAAAAGCCCGGCTGCTAGATCGCTATGCCGACCAATATTATAAAATTATCACTCATATTACCCGGCCCCCGCGATCCAATAATGGTGTTATAGAGCGCGATGGCGTGGAGTATCATTTTATCGATCTGGCTGCAGCCGAACGTATGCTGGATAACCATGATTACTTCGAGGCTGCCGTGTATGTGGGTAATATATATGGCACTAGTGCGGCCGAAATTCAGTTAGCACATGACCAGCACAAAATAGCGCTTGCCGATGTAGAAGTAAACGGTGCCGATCATTTTGCCAGCCTTAGCGCTACGGTAAAACCAGTGTTTGTTTTGCCTCCCAGCTATGAGGAATGGCAGCGCCGTCTCACGGGTCGCTATGGCGACAAAAAAGGGGATTTTGCCGCAGATTTGGCAAAACGCATGCGCACAGCCAAGGTTGAATTTGAGCGCGCCCTTACTATGGCGCATTACTATTTAGTGATTAATGATGACCTCGATAAAGCAGCCGAACAAGTGAACGCTATTGCGCACAGTAGTGGCCCTGTTCAACGCGATCCTCAGGCCTTAGCGGTACTGCATGGCATCTTGGAACGCTTGACTCAAGAGTTGCGCAAGACCGGGCCCTAAGAACGCTCTTTTTGCACGATTTTAGTCTAAGAGGTGGTCGGGTTTTGGAGCCTGGCAGAAGTTACGTAAATAGTACGCCGTAGCTACGGCTACGGTTCTTTCCGGGCTTCAAAAAAATCACCAAGCTAGACTAATTCAGTCAACCGTAGCAATCATTTCGTTGGCACTCTTGACTAGTGAGTGCTAAAGGTTCTATCATAAGGGCAACGCCATGACCGACCGACAAAAGCAAATTTTAAGTTCAATTGTGGAACAATACGCCGAGGTTGCCAGCCCGGTGGGCAGCAGCCTGCTGGCTAAAGTATTTGGTGTCAGTAGCGCTACCATTCGCGCAGAAATGGCCGAGCTGGAGCGCCTGGGCTTTATTATGCAGCCGCATACCAGTGCTGGGCGGGTACCGACCGACAAAGGCTACCGCTTTTACGTTAACAACCTGACCGAGCAAAAAGAGACAAATGTCGAAAAACGCCACGAACGCGCCCTAACCGCCCGCGTACAGCACGGCGGCATGCCAGAGCGCACTATCCGTAACGCTGTGGATACGTTAGTAGAACTAACCCGCAATCTTGGCATTGCCACCATTGACAACCAGCTGTACATGAGCGGCCTTTCAAATCTATTTGGCCAGCCGGAATTTGTGCGCAGCGGCCAGGTACACCAGGTGGCACAACTGCTAGACAACCTAGAGCCCTGGCTGCAAGAGGCCGCACCCAACGAACCGCTCAGCGTATACATCGGCCGCGAAAACCCCATTGGCCGCAGCGCCGGTTGCAGCCTCATTATCAGCCGCTTTCGCAGCCCTTATTCCGACCGCAGCTATATTGGGGTGCTAGGCCCCACGCGTCAAAACTACCGCGACGTTATGCAACTGGTAGCTTTTGCAGGTAAAGCATTGGAGGACGTATTGTATGAGTAAAAAACCAAGTAACGAACAGCCCGACTCCATCCCGCCAGCAGAAGATTTGCTCAAACAGATTGATGAACTAACCGAAGCACTGCAGCGCGAACGAGCCGACGCCGTTAATATTCGCCGCCGCCATGACGAACAAGTGGCCGGGCTAAAAGACATGGTTAAGGCCAATGTGGTGCGCGAACTGCTGCCGGTTATCGACAACTTCGAGCGCGCCCTTAAACATGTGCCCAAAGATTTGCAGCACAACGACTATATAAAGGGCGTAAAAGGGGTAGTAAAGCAGTTTGAAAAAACGCTGGCAGATATTGGCGTACTGCGTATTAAGACCACTGGCGAGCCATTTGACCCCCGCTACCACGAAGCCGTTAGTATGGAAGAGGGCGAGGGCACGCACGAAGTCGTGGCCGAAGAACTCCAAGCGGGCTACGTACTGGGCGACGAAGTTATTCGGCATGCTATGGTTAGGGTCAAGATGCATGTGTGATTACGGCTTGTCGATATAACTGGCACTCTTGACGCATAGTCAAAACTTCTAATTACAACACCGCTAGGCCGCCCTGGCCACACCTATCTCGGCACTTTCCGCTCCAGTCCTCACTCGCCGTAGCTATGGCTACGCCTCCTTTCGGGCTTCCCAGAAACCACCAAGCCAGGCATACCCAGCGCACCCTATCGACGATATAATTAGCACTCTTGACTAGTGAGTGCTAATTTTTTATGCTAGAATTGTTTTAGCACTCAACCCACTATATTGCTAACCAGAAAGGGGAACTATCCAATGGGTAAAATTATAGGAATCGACTTAGGTACAACCAACTCGGCTATGGCTGTTATGCAATCCGGCAAGCCAGAAATTATTGCTAACAGCGAGGGCGACCGCACCACACCAAGTGTAGTGGCCGAAGGCAAAAACGGCGATCGCCTGGTGGGCAAAATTGCCCGCCGCCAGCAAGTTACCAACGCTAAGAAGACTATCTACGAAGTCAAGCGCTTAATTGGCCGCCGCTGGGAAGACAAAGAAGTCCAACGTGACCTAAAGCTTATGGGCTATGAAATTGTCAAAAGCGGCCAGGCCACCAAAGTAAAAATGGGCGACAAAGAATATAGCCCGGAAGAAATCAGCGCCATGATCTTGGCCAAGCTAAAAGCCGACGCCGAAAGCTTCCTGGGCGGCCCGGTAACTGAAGCCGTCATTACCGTACCGGCTTACTTTGACGACAGCCAGCGCCAGGCAACTAAGGACGCAGGCAAAATTGCCGGTCTGGAAGTAAAGCGCATTATCAACGAACCCACGGCCGCAGCCTTGGCCTATGGCCTGGACAAGGCCGAGAAAAAGGACGAAAAAATCGCCGTATATGACCTGGGCGGCGGTACCTTTGACGTATCCATTCTGGAATTGGGCGATGGTGTGTTTGAGGTTAAAAGCACCAACGGTGACACCCACCTGGGCGGTGCCGACTTTGACCGCGTGTTGGTAAACTATTTTGCCGATCAATTTAAGAGTGAACAGGGTATAGACATTTCCAACGACAAAGCCGCCATGCAGCGCCTGCGCGACGAAGCCGAAAAGGCCAAGATTGAGCTGTCCACGGCACAAGAAGTAGATATTAATCTGCCATTCCTAACCGCTGACGCCGACGGCCCCAAGCACTTTGAGCACAAACTAACCCGCGCAAAATTAGAGCAGCTGGTGGCCGACCTGGTAACTAAGACCGCCGAGCCGTGCGAAAAAGCGCTGAAAGATGCCGGTCTTAAGGCTAGTGACATCGACGCCGTAGTATTAGTAGGCGGTATGACCCGTATGCCAGCTGTGGTAGAAAAGGTAAAAAACATATTCGGTAAAGACCCCATGAAGGGTGTCAACCCGGACGAAGTAGTGGCCATTGGCGCTGCCATTCAGGGCGGTGTACTGCAGGGAGATGTTAAGGATGTACTGCTGCTGGACGTAACGCCGCTGAGCCTTGGTATTGAAACCATGGGCGGCGTAATGACCAAGCTTATCGAGCGCAACACCACCATCCCAACTAGCAAGAGCGAGGTGTTCAGTACTGCGGCTGACAACCAGCCGCAAGTGGAAGTGCACGTATTGCAGGGCGAACGCGGCATGGCGGGCGACAACAAAAGCCTGGGCCGGTTCCAGCTGGACGGCATCCCGCCCGCACCCCGCGGCGTACCGCAAATTGAAGTCACCTTTAACATCGATGCCAACGGTATCTTAAACGTATCTGCCAAGGACAAGGGCACTGGCAAAGAACAATCTATTACCATTAGCGGCAGTGGCAATCTGGACAAAGCCGATGTCGAAAAAATGGCCAAAGAAGCCGAAGCCCATGCCGAAGAAGACAAAAAGAAGCGCGACAGCGTGGAAGCCCGCAACCTGCTGGACAACGCCATTTACCAGGCCGAAAAAATGAAATCCGAGTACAAAGACAAACTGGCCGAAGAAGATATTAAAACCTTGGACGAAGCCGTAGAAGCCGCTAAAAAAGTAGCATCAGACGACAAAGCCGACAAAGATGTGCTGGAAACAGCCGGCAAAGAGCTGAACGACAAAATCATGCCCATTGGTGCCAAAATGTACGAAGCCGCCAAAGACGAAAAACCAGCTGACGACGATGCGTCTGAACCCAAAACCAGCGACAAAAAAGACAAAGACGGTCCCGTAGAAGGCGAAGTCGTCGACGAGAAGTAGCCCTAGGGGTATTGGGTAAATGCAGGGACAACGCGGTACAATGCTAGTAAACGCGTAAGGAGACATATATGTTAGGGCTAGGGCGCAGCAGTAAACAGCAACAGCAAGACGATAAGCTGCCGGTATTGGTGGAGGTGGTGCAGAACCAAGATACCTTTACGCTGGCTGGCCGGGTGTGGGAGGCCAACAAGCGTTATGTACGCCAGGAAGCATCCAACCACAAAGAGTTTTTGCGCTTTGGCATGATGGAATCCAACCAGGCCGTATGGCTGGAGCGCGACGCCAACCGCGATGATTCGTTCGAGCTTATCCTAACCTGGTGGGAAAACGGCACCCGCTTTGCCGATATTTACGCCATTGTGCCAACCCTTGGCACCAAAGCCAGCGGCAACCCCCAATACGCCAACCAGGTACTAAACGCACTATTAACCACCCCTGCCACACTACCGGTAGATAAGCAGAAGTAGGGAACGTACATGTCAGAAATTCCAGGCCAAGGAACAGAAGGTACTCCTATACCGGTCGAAATCCTTATTGCCCGAGAGGTAGAGATTTTACGTGATCATGTTAAGGGGGCCATAGGTCCGACTGAAGGAATCCCTTCTATGCCAGGTGCCTTCCGGACTTGGGAATGGGCCGAAGAAGGCGGAGCAAAAATAGTAGTGACCGAGCGAAAGCTTCCTGGCCAGCCAAGCAAGACAGACACGCAGGTCCTTGTAGGAGGACAAGATACTCCCCAGAGCGAGTGGCGTCTTGAACAAGAAGGAAACGACCCTGCCACAGCTAAGCTCTTTCGTTTTGTTGCAAATGCGCAATCGGAGACGCCACAGCTTGCCTCTACCCCCCTGCAAGACATTGAGGCAATGAAGGCTTTGGCGCAGCGCTTGGCCGCATTAACCTATGCTCAGCCCAACGAAGGAAATTAATATACAGCCATGACCAAACGCGATTATTACGAAATACTAGGTGTAGCCAAAAACGCCAGCGCTGATGAAATCAAAAAGGCGTTTAGGCAAGCTGCTATAAAATACCACCCGGACAAAGAGGGTGGTGACGAGGCCAAGTTCAAGGAGGTTAACGAGGCCTACGAAGTGCTGAAGGACTCGTCCAAGCGCCAGCGCTACGACCAGTTCGGCCACGCCGGCGTGGGTGGGGCCAGCGGTGCGCCGGGCGGCAATCCGTTTGAGGGCTTTGGTGGCGGTGGCGGTCAGAACATCAATTTTGATTTTGGCGATCTGGGCCTGGGTGATATATTTGGCAGCTTTTTTGGTGGCGGCCAACGCGGCAAACAACAACGCGCGCAAGGACGTGACGTAGAAACCAAAATAGACATCACCTTTGAAGACGCCGTGTTTGGCGCCGAAACCGAACTGCACCTGAACCTGGACGATACCTGCCAACATTGTAATGGCACCACAGTGGAACCTGGCTCGTCCTTGAAAACCTGCGACCATTGCGGTGGATCTGGCCAAATTACCAATGTAATGCAAACCATTTTTGGTAACATCCAACAAGCTGCACCCTGTCCAAAGTGCAAAGGCCGAGGCAAAATACCGGAAAAAGTGTGCAGTGTGTGCCATGGCCGCGGTGTGCAAAAGCGTGCGCAGCATATCAAGCTAAAGGTGCCGGCCGGCATTGATGATGGCGCTGTTATCCGTTTGCGCGAACATGGCGAGGCCATTGCCAACGGCCCCAAGGGTGACCTGTATGTGAATATTCGGGTTAAACCACACAAACGCTTTACCCGTGAGGGCGATTTAATATTAAGCCAGGAACACATTGGCATGGTAGAGGCAGCCCTGGGTACGGAAATAGATGTTGATACCGTGGACGGCCCGGTGCGCATGAAAATTCCGCCTGGCACCCAAAGCGGCACCGACTTTAAGCTAAGTAACCATGGTGTACCACACCTGCGCAGCAGCACCCGCGGCAGCCACATTGTAACTATTATCGTGGATACGCCCACCAAGCTCACAAAGCACCAAAAAGAATTACTCGAAGAGTTTAGCCAGCCCGGGCAAAAACGTAGTTTTTGGGCCTAGATATGGAAGCAGTGCAGGCGCCGCTTTGGCCATATAGCGAGCGAAACGGAGTAGGTGCCGAGGCTCAGGTGCAACACTTGTTTGATGAACCCGAGATTGTACTGACTGCCGAAGAAGAAAGGGCAGCCCGGGGTTTTGCCCATGGCTTGTTCGAAGGATATATTGACGAAGGGTTATACTGCGGATCACCTTACAACCTGGAGGCTATTACCCAAACATCTGTTTTGCCTACGCAACAAGCATTCTACCCTGCATACTTTAAGACCGATAAGGGGCGCCAGGATGCTGCCGTGCTTGGCATAGTACCGGATGCGCCCTTGGATGAATTGGCCTACAAACTATACGAGGTGGCGACCATGCATACGGTACCCACCGAAACACGCCAAGACGTAGCGACCAAAAGCGCCAAATGGTTTCGGCAAGAAATGGCCGAACAATTGGCGCGCGATCCTGCCGATGATGCAAACTACATTGAGCCGCAAGAAATAAAAACCAACGACAACCCACAAGAATTGCTTGATAAGCTTGCGGACTTGCAGCAGTACAGGATGTTTTACCGGGCAGTATTCAAAAGTATAAAACAGGAAAGTCCTTCCCATTTACATGAGGCTAAGGAAGCATTACTACGCTGCTATATGCGCAAGCTAAATAACCGCCTAGCATTTTATTATCCAGACGCTATTGAGTTATCACAACAGCTGGCTCATGGGCCCCAAACAGCGCAAACTATTACTTTCGCCCAGCGCTTGCAAGAAGTACTACCCATTGCAGCCAGGGCGTTTCAAAAAGAGCAAGCACAGCAGGCGCAGTCGCTAAACGCCGGGCCCGACGATTTTATACGTCGCCTTGACTTAGTACGTAATGGTGCCGCCTGGCACAATGAACAGCTTTTGCCTGTCAGCCACGAGGTTGCCGCTTTGGCGGCGCGCTATACCGTGCATGAAACGGCTCGAGAACTCGCTCCTGAGGCACTATTTTCGTCTCAGGAGATTGCACGCATGGATGCCACTGTATGGGCTGCAGACGATATGGAGCGATTTAACAAGGCGGTACTTGCCGACCGGGGGCAGCTGAGTGCCTATGAAACTACATGGAAGCAAGTTGATAAACGTAGTGGCGCTGCCCCTGATAGTAAGTGGCAGGTGGTAGTGCACCCCCATGTAAAATCCCTGACGGTTGTAGGTTCTAAGCGCGTCATAAAAATACCAGCCGATTTTGAGCGTCCCCTAACCCAAATAGGGCCCCCAAGTGGTGCGCTGCCGGTAAGCGCCCACGAACAAACGCATGCATTACAGAATGACTTTGACCAAGAAATGGCACAACAAATACCACTTGCCAAAATTAAAGGTGCCCGGTACCTTACAATGCGCGAAATGGGCGGTATTGACCAAGAACGCGACATACAAGCTGCATTGGGGCGTGTCCGCCCCACTAATTTTCATAGTTTAGAGGCTTTGCAGGTAAAGTTGGCAGGCGGTACTATGCTGCAGGCCATGCGTGCTTTTTACAATTCGCGCGTCGCAGGCAGGCAAATGAGTGCAAAGCAGCTTGTCAGTGCCCGCATGGCTGCCGTAAAAGGTACGCTGCGACTCTACAATAGGGGCGGACATGATTCGCAACCTTTGGATTACATTGAACAGGAGCTTATAATGCAGGCCTTGCAGCCTTTGCCCGCACAGCAGCGCAAGGCGATAAGTATTGCCGGTGGCAGTTTTTCGCTCGCCGATATGGCGGATTTGCATCGCGTGGGCTTACTGGAAATACCCAAGCAGACCGCTAGTAACCCTGCTGCCGATGCGCTGCGTGTTTTTAGGGAACAGTTTTTGCCAGGCATTATGGCACAACAGTAACCCAGTAGGTGGGCTGTACAAGCCACTTGCTGAGCATATAATGGCCGTAGGTGGGTATATCTTTGCCGCCCAAGCACGACCTACTCACGCTAGATCATCCTAAACAAGACGTAGGTAGATGTAGACAATTTTATACAAATATGTTAAAATTAATGTAATTAGCAAACAAAGTAGCGGAGGTGGTCATGGCAGCACGGCACCGCACCAAAGATATAATTGGTACAACCGAAACCATTGACTTTCCGGACCTTGGGCTGTTTGCCATACCTACCAAAATTGATACTGGCGCGGATAGCTCTGCCATTTGGGCTACAAACATACAGATTACGCCGGAAGGCCTTAGTTTTACCTTGTTTGGCCCGGGCAGGCGGTATTACACGGGTAAACCAATTGTGGTGCAGGTGTACCGAACCGCATCGGTTAAAAACTCGTTTGGAACTGTCGAATTTCGCTACAAAGTACGCTTGCTGCTGCGGGTAGGCGACCGCAAAATTCACGGTTGGTTCACGCTGTCGGATCGCGCGGGCATGCAGTATCCCATATTGCTGGGCCGCAGGCTGCTTAAGAATAAATTTGTTGTAGATGTTAGCCAGGCTAAATTGCAAAGCAACCAGGCGCGCCCTAAGCGTGTGTTGGTTATTGCCTCGCAGCAAAAAAACTTGCAGCAATTTGTAAGCGAAGTGGCTGGGCATATGTCGACCGAGGTCGAGGTAGTAGCCCGCGGTTACCAACAGCTTGCTTTTTGGATCGAGCCCGGGCACGTGGTGGTACGCGAAACGTTAACCAACCAAGATATTGCCGATTTTGACTTTGTGTATTTTAAATCGCACAAACGCTATTACTCATTCGCTGTGGCCTGCGCCCAATATCTGGCTTTTAAACACGTACCGTTTATAGACCAGGAACTTTTAACCCATGTTTCGTATGATAAATTATCGGAAACCATGCGGCTGGCTATCCATGGTGTTGCTGTGCCTAGGACCTTTTGTGCGGCCGCCGGGCAACTGAAGCGTCACTTTGCCGGTGTGCTAACCCAGTGGGGCGCTCCCCTGGTATGTAAAGAAATCGCCTCTAACCGTGGGCACAACAATTATCTTATAGAAAATGCCACGCAGTTGGACAAAATCCTGGCCAATGCCAACGATACCGACCATTTTATGGTCCAGGCATATATACCTAACCAAGGGTACTTACGGGCCTACGTGTTTGGCAAGAACGTGTCGATGGTAGTGCAGCGTACGCCAGTACCGCACCACAACCCCCGCAAGCGCCATCTTAATAACCCCCGCGGTGGCGAAAACGCGCACATTGTTCCGGCCTCTAATGTGCCCTCGGCCGTATTTGACGCTGCAGTGCGGGCAACCAAACTTATGGAGCGGCAGGTGGCTGGGGTGGATATTATCCAAAATGCACATTCCAAGGAGTGGGTGGTACTGGAAGTAAACGCCGCACCGCAACTACGGGATGGTTCGTACACTAAAGAAAAACGGGCTGCACTTGCAAAATTTATTGACATTGAGCTCAAACGGTAGGAGGCTATCTGTATGAAGATTGCAATTTTGTCCAGGGGGGCAGCTAACTATACTACCAAGCGGCTTAAGGAAGAGGCAATCAGCCGGGGCCACGAAGTAAGTGTTATTAACTATTCCAAGTGTTACATGACCATCGAAAAGGGTAACCCGGTGGTGTATTACCAGGGAAAAGTACTGGAGGGTTTTGATGCTATTATCCCCCGTATTGCGCAGTCATACACCAAGTACGGATCGGCAGTGGTGCGACAGTTTGAAATGCGCGATACCTATACCACGGCCAAGTCGATCGCCATTAACCGTTCCCGCGATAAACTGCGCGCCATGCAGCTGCTAGCCAAGGCAGGTGTAGGTATCCCCAAGACCGTATTTGCATACGAAACCGTGGATTTGGACGATGTTATCCAAAAAGCCGGTGGCGCACCGTTAATTGTTAAGGTAGCCCGCGGTACCCACGGCAACGGTGTGGTGCTGGCCGAAACCACCAAGGCGGCCATGGCGGTAATGCAAGCTTTTTATGTTGAAGGCGTAAGCTTTCTGGTGCAGGAATTTGTCAAAGAGTCGGCTGGCGAAGACATCCGTGCCCTGGTAGTCGGCAGCAAGGTAGTGGCCAGTATTAAGCGCCAAAGCCTGGATGACGATTTTCGGTCCAATACCCACCAAGGCGGCGTAGGTGTGCCGGTTAAACTAACGCCAGAAGAAGAGCGTACTGCGGTTAAGGCCGCCAAAGCCATGGGCTTGCCCATTTGCGGTGTAGACATGATGCGATCCAGCCGCGGCCCCCTGGTGCTCGAAGTCAACTCATCCGCCAGCATTAAAACCCCCGAACAGTTAACTAACCGCAATGTGGCAGCTAAAATAATCGAGTATATCGAACAAAATGCCAAACAGCGTAATCGCAAGGATAAAGTCGGCGCTTAAGAATCCTGCCGTTAGTGTAGGTGCGGTAGCTCTTATGCTACTGGGCGGTGTATTGGTTGTGTTCAATGAGCCGTCTGCTAAAAGCCTGCGTGTTAGTGGTCGGACCTTTAAGCTGGAAGTTGCCCAGACGCCCCAGGCTCAGGCTAAAGGCTTGGGCGGCCGCAGCTCGTTGTCGGCCAACCGGGGTATGTTATTTGTATTTGGCGACGAAGCGCCGCGTTGTTTTTGGATGAAGGATACACATTTCCCCCTAGACATCATCTGGCTGAATGAACGCAAACAGGTCGTAAGCATGGAGACCAACGTGTCACCCCGTACTTATCCGCGCAGTTTTTGCCCGGAAGATGCCGCCCAGTACGTCATTGAGCTAAGCGCGGGCCAGGCCATTGCCGCGCACATTCAAGACGGCCAGCACCTCGATTTCTAGGCAAGACACCGGCCTAAACCGCTCATGGTATTATGAAAGCATCATGCCTGACAATATTACTCTGCTGGTAGCACTGGTAGTGCCCGTGGTGTTATTTGTAGGCCTGCGTATTAACGCAGTTATGGTGTTTCTAAGCCTATGCTTGGGCGAAGTGCTGGTGCGCTATGTATCCGATGACGCCAATGTTATGCTTAATCTGTTTTCGTCGCACCAACCCGGCACTGTCAGTAAAAGCACACTGCAGATAGCTCTCTTGCTGCTGCCGGCAGTACTAACCAGCGTGTTTATGATATTTAGTATGCACGGGCGTATGCGAGTGGTACTGAATGTGCTACCGGCTGCCGCTGCATCCTTGTTGGGTATACTGTTGGCAGTGCCGCTGCTGCCGCCGGGCCTGCGCCACAACTTGCAGGCGCAAGATGCCTGGCACTATCTTATTCACGCCCAGGCGCTCATTGTGGGCGTAGGTGCGCTTACCAGTCTTCTATTTTTATGGATGCAGCGCCATCACCAGTCCGAACGTCGCAAACGTTGACTTTTTTGCCAAAATCAGGATAATATAATCTGTTATCCGTCTGTAAGTGCTCATAGAGAACAGTCCTAAAGCCGCTAGGCTTAAGACGCATTAGGAGGTGATGCTCCCCCCTAAGAAGCGAGCATAGCGAGCGCGGGCCCATAGCTCAGCCGGTTAGAGCAGTAGCCTTTTAAGCTACGTGTCCTGGGTTCGAGTCCCAGTGGGCCCTCCAAATACTATCGCAACAGATAAGCATAAAACGTCACCAAATAGGTGGCGTTTTTATTTACAGAGGTGGAGTTTATAAACAACAGTAGTGGGTGTTTTGCTATACTTCCTGTATGGAAGAAAAGCTTCAGTATGGTTTCGTAAGCTCGCCGGTGAAAGTTGGCGATACGGTTCGTCGTCAAACCGGCCCATGGACACCCACGGTTCATGCTTTGCTGAGCTATTTGCGAGAACATGGTTTTGCTCGCTGTCCAATTGTGGAGGGTTTTGATGAGCAAGGCCGAGAAATCTTAAAGTTTATTCCTGGCGATGCGGCAGTCAGGCCGTGGCCGGAGAATTTGCGTAACGATGACGGTCTGGTGCAGATGGGCGAAATGCTTCGAGAATATCACGATATTGTAGAGGGCTTTGTGCCGGACGAAAAGGCGGTTTGGCGAATTGGATCGGTTGAGTATCGACCGGGACAAATTATCCGGCATGGTGATTTAGGGCCATGGAACACCATATGGCAGGGCAACGAATTAGTAGCTTTGATCGACTGGGACTTTATCCAGCCTGGCGAACGGATTGAGGATTTAGCTCAGATGGCGTACTATGCGGTGCCGCTGAGGGGTAAAGATGGTTGGCGACAGGCTGGGTTTGTCGAACGTCCAGATTTGGCCCAACGGCTTAAAATATTGGTGGAGAGCTATGGCATGTACTCGTCGCACGAGGTCGTTACTTCATTACTAGAATTGTTGGAAGCTGATAGGGAAGTGGTGCAGCGTTTGGGAGAACAGGGCGTCGAACCTTGGGTGTCATTTTTAAATCGTGGCGACATTGAGGAAAGTACTGCCGATAGTAACTGGATTGCCGAAAACAAGGCTGCTTTATTAGTATAACTACCGCTGGGAATGTAGCTCTTTCTCTCGTCGGATAGCCAGCTTATGTTGTGTATATCTGCCATCAAGTAACAAACGCCAACGCATCAGTTCATCAACCAAAGTATATAAATTACTTCCTCGGTCGACCTCCAAGCATAAGCAGTAACAAAAAACTTCTCACTTGAGAAGTTTTTTGTTACATGAAGGACTGCTAGACTGTACATAGTAATGAAAAAACATAAACTTCTTTTGGTAGCAGGCGGCCTCGCGCTTGTGATTGTTGCCAGCCTCGCTGCTTGGGCGCTCGTGAGCACACATCACGAGAATGTAAGTAAGCAGCTACTCCTACAAGAAGCTAGCCGCCTATCACTACCCAGCGAGTGTGCCGAGCAATACCGCACCTACCAGCCGGGGGGTGTCGACACGAATTCAGGCTGGCATATTGTGTACAAGTGCATGAGCGAACCGCAAACGGTCGAAGGTGTCGCCGTACATGGCCTGAAAAACAGAGATTACACAGCTATAGGCACCGCCAACGGGAGTGTATCGCACTTCAAAAATAACTACTTTCAGGTTGATTACGATTTTATCCCAGACTCACCTTCATCGACAACGGTCAGCCTGACAATATATAGGGCCGGCAAAAGCTATTAATTTGCCATCATACCTTCTCGCTGACGCACTTCACCGCTGAGGCAGAGAGTTCTTTCTTACGTCGTTTATCCAGCATATGCTGCACGAACCTAGTGTCTAGAAGCGACCTCCAACGCAACAGTTCGTTTACTAAAGTATATAAACTACCTCCTCGGTCGACCTCCAATAAAAATGCCTCAGCAAAGCGCAGTGGAGCGATCCCAGTGGGTCCTCCAAAGAAAAGACCCCAGACTTCGCCTGGGGTCTTTTCTTTAAAAGTGATCACTTGGCTGGTGCTCAAACCGTTCTTTGGAGGAATCTAGGTGAAGGGTTATTCTAATGCGTTAAGCACCGTCTGGCCCAGCCTTGTTGCTCGGCCGAAAGGTTGTTGTTCTCTGGCATGTCGAACAGCATGAGTAAACGGGTCGGCCAATTCTGCAATATTGGCCAACGAGGGCATATTAACCGATGTGTCGGCTTCGCAAGCCAGTTCACCCAAATGAAGCGGTGTTAGGCGTTTAACCACCTCGCCAGGTATGCTTGTGCAGGCGTCTGTCTTTTTACCGTCTGGCATAGGCGGTGCCAGATAATAATCATGTGTGAGGTGGAAATTTAAGGCGTTACGCGGATTGCCGTAGCTTTGCTTGATGTAGCTAGTCCCCCACTCTGCCTGGCCTTGCACCGTGTATCTTTTGCCGCCCATTTTACTACAGCGTAACGCCTGAAACAGTGTGCACGCCCTGCCTTTTGTTCTGGTCATAGGCCCCATTGCATTCGTGCACCAACTAGATTCTTTTTCTACGAGCCGTTCCATGGCCGGCCAATAGCCACGCCCAAAGACGGCGAGCGTTTTAGCCTTTACGATCCGCTTAGCCTCGGCAGGTTCAACCTGAGGCAGGGAGCTGCCCCCTAAGTGATTGAACCGTTTTTTACAAGATGTAAGTGTGCTGCTTGTTTGGCTATTTGGGTCGCATTCTGCTGCCGTTAGCGACAAAGGAAGAACAGTAGCTAGTAAAATCTTGCCAGCCAACATCCCCCTGCGACGCAAAGGTTTGGAAGGAGTACATGGGTGTTCTGGGGTTGAAAGTAACATGAGCCAATCCTATCGACGCGGGCTATACGCCTAGCTCCATACCAGCATGACCGGCGCAATCCAAACGTGCTTCGCGGGCAGCTTTTTCAAAAGGGTGATGTATTTGCGGGTAATCGATAGGCGATCCGGATTCATTGTTGTTCGTCGTCGAATGGCCCATGTTGCTCGGCGCACCGTATTCTGTAGATATAAGGGGTATGGTGGTGCAGGCATCTGATGCTGCCGATGCGTTGACTCTACGGGTACTGGGCGCCCGATAGCTTGCGGCCATTTGTCGGTTTTGACCAATGTGCACGTGGTCTGTATGAGGATTGTCGCCATAATAAGCGTGCAGACCTTTCCCCGGAGACCAAATGTCTCTGTTCCAAATTACTTCTTGTACACCCAGCTGGCCGGCGTGTTGTATCACCCACCTAAATACCGCATTACCCCTTGCCCTTTCTGTACGGCTCCCCGCATCCAGAAAAAGGTCGGCGGCACGGCCTTCGGCGTGCAAGCTTAAACCGTCACCGCCCCGTACCTTCCGACAGCTATATATTTGGGGGCCGCCTGTGTGCCATGTTCGTTTAACATATGCGGCGAGTCGTACTGTGCCAGGTTGAGCTTTGCCGCTACAGTGGGTTACGGCATCGGTTTCGATTGCCGGGTGCGGGGCGGCTTGGCTGGCGGTAAGTTTGTAGTAGCTTGGGCTGTGGTGATAGGTAGTTGCGCCTTGTGCGGACGATACTGGTGCATATGTACAACTGTCTAGCGTGCCTGATATGCCCAGCGAAAGGGTTGCAGCCAGGCCTAATTTTGCAGCCTGTATGCTACGTCTTTTTGTGGTGCACGGTCCAGATTCGGGTGCCTTAACACTTTTAAATTTTTGTGGAGGTAAGAATTTTGTCATCGAATATTAAAACTAGCATGGCTACAAAACCTATCCATGCAATTTACAGATAGTCAAAGTAAGACCATAACATATAGCATGTTCCTCATGCAAATCGTATCCATCCACTGTAGAGTTGTACTGGCTTAGTTTGCTACTATGCATATATGGCAGTACTAAAAACCAAACCCCGTGATGGCGATGTGGCGCAGTTTATCGCTAGCATTGCAAACGAACAGCAAAGAAAAGATGCGCAAACGCTCTGCCAGCTTATGGCTAGGGCAACGGGCGAAAAACCGGTTTTGTGGGGCACCGGTATGGTAGGTTTTGGTGTGTACCATTACAAATATGCCAGCGGCCATGAAGGCGACTGGTTTGCTGCTGGCTTTGCCCCGCGCAAAAGTAGTCTGACAGTATATGTTATGGACGGGTTGGAAAATTACCGGCCCTTTTTAGATAAACTGGGCAAGCATTCGACCGCCAAGTCGTGCTTGTATATTAAGCACTTGGACGATATTGACCTTGATGTGCTTGCGCAGCTTGTGGCAACATCGTTTAAAAATATGCAAAAAATTGCTTCTGTAGACTCTGACAAGTAGCTACAATTACGGGTAATGGGGGCGGACAAGTTACTGGGGCACCGTATGTGCCGGTCGGCAGTGGTAATTGCTGCCTGCCTGGCGTTGCTTGCGGGCATTGGGATGGGGCGTTTTGGAGTAGCGCCAGGGTTTGGATTGCTGTGGTTTTTGGTGCCGCTGCTGGCACTAAGCTTGCGGCGGCAAAATATACTAACGCTTGTAAGTTTGGCGGCGATTATGTTTTGCATTGGTGCAAGCCGCGGGGCGCTGTATGCACACAAACTGGCAGCGTACCATAATATATATGGCCAAAAAGTAACATTGGTGGGGCGGGCAACCGACGATGGAGTATATGGTGCACGGTACCAGCTAACCTTCGGGCTATCGGACGCACGTATAGTAACACCGCATACTGCGCAATTGGTGGGCGATATACGGGTGGGCGGCTTTGGTGCGCCGGCAATTTACCGTGGTGACGTGGTGCGCGTAACCGGCAAGCTTATGCCTGCCCAAGGTAATGCCCAGGCGCAAATTGGTTTTGGCAAACTGGTGGTGTTGGAACACCACCCCTCTGGGGTAGATACCCTGCGCCGCCGTTTTGCCGCCGGCCTACAATCTGCCTTGCCCGAGCCCCTGGCAAGTTTTGGCCTGGGGCTGCTAGTGGGCCAGCGCAACACATTGCCAGATGCCACCAAGCAACAGTTGCTTATGGTGGGCTTAACGCACATTATTGCCGTGTCGGGATACAACCTAACCATTATTTTGCGTGCTACGCGCAAGGCGTTGGGCAATTTTTCGAAGTTCCAGGCCACGGCTGCTTGCGTGGCGCTGACTGGCGTGTTCCTGCTGTTTACTGGCAACAGCCCGTCAATTGTCCGTGCTGCAATAGTTAGCATGTTAAGTATTGCAGCCTGGTACTACGGACGGGATATTAAGCCGTTGGTGCTGCTGTTGGTGGCTGCCAGTATTACGGCACTTGCCAACCCCCTGTATGTTTGGGGTAATGTGAGCTGGTACTTGTCGTTTTTGGCCTTTTTTGGTGTATTGGTTTTGGCCCCGCTGGTTACCAAACGGCTGTTTGGCGTGCGTGAACCGCGGCTGCTTACGGCTATTGTAATCGAAAGCTTGTGCGCGGAAGCTATGACCCTGCCCTATGTGCTGCATGTATTTGGCCAAATGTCATTTACGGCCTTGCTGGCCAATGTGCTGGTGGTGGCCCTGGTGCCGTTGGCCATGCTGCTGTCGCTGGTTGCGGGCCTGGGCGGGATGCTCGCGCCCGTGGTAGCCGGCTGGTTGGCCTGGCCAGCCCGGCTGCTACTGACCTATATGCTGGATATTGCCACTATACTGAGCCGTGTTCCGCACGCCTTTGTGCAGCATGTACAGTTTTCGTTTGTTAGTATGCTGGCAGCTTATAGCGGCGTTGGTTTTATAGCGTGGGTTATGTGGCGCAAGCTCAAGACAAAATATGGTACAATAACAGATAGAAACGTGGACGCGGAAGGAGACTAGTACATGTCCGGACATTCCAAATGGTCGACCATTAAACGCCAAAAGGGCGCCAAAGATGCTGCGCGCGGCGCACTATTTACCAAGCTGGGCAATGCCGTGGCACTGGCTGCCCGCGGCGGTGCCGACCCGGATATGAACTTTGCCCTGCGCCTGGCCGTAGATAAGGCTAAGGCGGCTAATATGCCCATGGCCAACATCCAGCGCTCTATCGACCGTGGCAGCGGCAAACTGGGGGGCGAACAAATTCAGGAACTACTATACGAAGGCTATGGCCCGGGCGGCGTAGCTATTTTGGTCGAGGTTGCTACAGATAACATCAACCGTACCTATCCCGAAGTACGCCTGGCATTCAGCAAGCACGGCGGCAATATTGCCGAAAAAGGCGCAGTCGTCTTCCAGTTTGATCACAAAGGTATGATTCGTATTAGTGGTGGTGGCGATGACTTGCTCATGCAAGCCCTGGAAGCCGGTGCCGAAGATGTGCAAGAAGAGGGTGACGAATCAATTGTGCACACCGACCCCAAAGATTTAGCCAAAGTACGCGATGGGTTGCGCCAAGCCGGCGTAGAAATTCTGGAAGCCGAACTAACGTACGTACCAAACAACACCGTGGAGGTCACCGACGAAGCAACGGCGGGTAAAATCATGCGCCTTATGGACGCCCTGGACGAATGCGACGACGTTACTAATACCCACGTTAACTTCGACATCCCAGAAGAATTACTGAAAGGTTAAGGTTTGTCAAAATGTGCAGGAAAGCGGGTATGCTGTTTCTGCAAGCTGGCAATAGCGGCCCGGGCAAACGCCGGGTCGTAACGCGCAAGGGCGATTTCGGCTGTACCAAACAATACACCGGCCTGCACATAGTTATGGCTGCCAATTATGGCGCCTTGTTCGGTAGCAATAACTTTGGCATGTACAAACGGCTCGTGGCTGGATAGACCGTGGGCAAACAAGGCGCGTGGTACGCGGGTGCGCTCGCGCCACACATTGAGGTGCTGTGCGGCTACGCCGAGCGGCCCACCCGGCTCCCAGTGCCGGTTGGGATGGGTAAACACTACAGTGACAGTCACACCGCGTTCCCGGGCAGCAATCAGGTGCTTACCGGTTAGCCCGCCCGGGAAGAACTGGCAAGTAATAACCAGCCATTTTTGAGCATTGTCTATCAGCTGCAAGGCCTGGTCTAAAATAATAGACTGCTTGGGTCTGCCGGCATCTATAAGTACATTTGTTTTGGTATCAATCAGATGGGATTGATCGCGGTCATGTAATAGGGTGCGGATAGTGGGGCGGTGTGCTGCACCTGTAGCTAAGCCATACAAGGTATTGGCAGTGTGGGCGTCACGCCAGCCAATCATCATATCGATAAGCTGCGGGTTGGTGAGATTACAGCCGCCAACCATAACATAATCGTTAATAACAGCAAACTTCATGTGTGAGCGGCCGATAAATGGCTTGCTAAACCTTTTGCCCGGCGGGTTGGTAACTACGTACTGGCCGCCTGCGGCTTCCAACCGCTGCAAAGCTTCCAATCGTCTGCGATACAGCGGCCACTGTTTGCCTTTAGCGTTGGCGGCAAACCACATGGGTCCTATACTGCCTAGTTTGCCGCTAGTAAGAAAAATAAAAGAATCAACCAGCAAAAGCACAGATGCGCCGCTGGCGGCCGCCTGGCACAGCGCCTCCACCACCTCTTGCACAGCCGGGTTGTCGGCGTTAAAGTCCATGGTTGCTATGGCGATCCGGTCGCCTTTTTTGCAGGTGCTGATGCGTTTTAGGAGTGATGCAAAATAATCGGGCTTACTGTATATAGTAAAGTCGTCAGTTGCCATCAACCTATTTTATACTAAGTGTATGAGAATTTTGGGCATTGACCCCGGCACCGGTATATTGGGTTTTGGCATTATAGAGATGCGGAGTGACAAGCCGCAGTTAGTGGATGCCGGCGTTATACGTACCCCAATTAAAGAGGACGATGCCGTGCGTCTGCAAACTATTTTCGAGGAGCTGACCGATATTATCGTGCAGTCCAAGCCCACCATAATGTCGGTTGAAAAACTGTTTTTTGCCAAAAACGTAACCACGGCCATGACTGTAGCCCAAGCTCGAGGTGTGGTGCTGTTATGCGGCCAACAGGCCGGGTTGACCATTTTTGAATACACCCCCATGCAAATCAAACAGGCCATTACGGGGTATGGCAAGGCCGACAAAAAACAAATGCAGGAAATGGTGCGTGTATTACTCAAGCTCCAAACAGTGCCCCAGCCGGACGATGCCGCCGATGCCTTGGCCGCCGCCCTGACCCACGCCGCCCAAGCCCGCTATGCCTGATTGAACTCGGGGGATTTTGAAGTTTGATCCATACATGGTACCGTATAACCATTAGCACTAAAACAAGGAGAACAGGATGAACCCTGACGCAACAGACCCAAATGCAAGCGTACCACCGGCTGCCCCTGGCGGCGATGCAGGCCTTCCGCCCGCAGGCGGTCAACCTGATGGCGGCGGTTTGCCACCTACGCCACCAGCACCAGACTCAGGCGTACCCACGCCTCCACCAGCTGGCGACGACAACCCGCCCGCAGGCGATGATGGCGGTTTGCCACCCGCCGGTGGCGACCAGCCACCAGCAGCACCACAACAGTAGGACGCAGTTGCGTACAACAAAACCCCGGATATCCGGGGTTTTGTTCGTTGTTATTTTAACTGTGCGATAATAAATACAAGATGATTGCAACACTCAGCGGCAGAGTAGCCGAAAAAATTAACGACGTTGTGGTGCTGGATGTGCAGGGCGTGGGCTATGGGCTGTTGGTAAGTAGCGAAGACTTTGGACGCTTAAGCGCCGGCCAACAAGCCAAGTTATACATATACGAACACATCCGCGAACAGGCTCACGACTTGTTTGGTTTTGTAGCATTAGACACCAAGCAACTGTTTGAACGGTTGCTCGAGGTAAATGGAGTTGGCCCCAAAATGGCCCTGAATATATTAAGCATTGGTTCGGGCAGGGAGGTGCGTCAGGCCATTGCTGGTGGCGATGTCAAATTCATCCAGCGCGCCACTGGTGTGGGCAAGCGTGTGGCCGAGCGTGTTGTGGTAGAGCTGAAAGACAAAGTGGGGCTAGCGGGTGTAGACTTAGCTAACACCGGGCTACTGCAATCTGATACGCTATTGCACCGTGACGAGGCCGTCGAGGCCTTGGTGACCCTGGGTTACACAGCCCAGGACGCTGCCGTAGCCCTTGCCCATGTACCCGTCGACCTGCCCACCGAAGCCCGTATCAAACAAGCACTCAAGGGAGTGTAGACATGTCAGAAACGCTTACCCGCCAAGCGGCGGGAATCATACATACTACCCCTAATCTTGTCCTTGCCACCTCCCCTGGTGGCGAGCGGCCGCAACCGCGTAATGTTTGGCTCTTTTTTGGATATGAACCGGCGGGCAACCAGCTGTATCTATACTGGACCTCTAGGCATGATAGTCGGCATTCCAGGGTTATTCGTGACCAGAACCCTATGGTAGGTATCGGCATTGCTGACTCTACTGCGTCGCCAGGGACGGGAGTTGGACTGAGTATAGAAGCGGTAGCAGTTGAACTTACTGATCCGGAAGAAATTGCACGAGGCCGAGCGGCAGGCGGGTTGCGCTCACCGGCTCGAGATCCGGACGAAACATTCACCGGCACTGCGCCCCGGCGTGTCTACCGGGCAACGCCTGAGCGGATAGAGATTAACCAGCTCGACACCCCTTTGCAGGTAGCTACGCTAGGTCTCGTTCGTTGTCTGGAGGATATACGCAATGGCAATTGACAGAATTGTAACCACTAGCACCGACGACAATGACCAGCAGGAGCAAGAGCTGGAAAATAGCTTGCGCCCGCGTGATTTTGCAAACTATATTGGCCAGGAGCGGCTCAAGCAAAACCTCAAACTGGCGATAGATGCTGCGCGCAAACGCGGTGAGCCGCTGGACCACGTGCTGTTATATGGGCCGCCCGGCTTGGGCAAAACCACCATGGCCAGTGTGATTGCCAACGAAATGGGTGCGCAAATACGAGTAACAAGCGGCCCGGCTATCGAGCGCGCCGGCGACCTGGCCAGTTTGTTAACCAACTTGGCTGATGGCGACATTTTGTTTATAGACGAGATTCACCGGCTAAACCGCAGCGTCGAGGAAGTACTCTATTCGGCAATGGAAGATTTTAAGCTGGATATTATGTTGGGCAAGGGGCCTAGCGCCCGTTCCTTGCGCCTGGATTTGCCCAAATTTACGCTTATCGGTGCCACCACACGCACCGGCGCTTTGGCTGCACCGCTGCGCGATCGTTTTGGCATGATCCATCGCCTGGAGTTTTACCAGCCAGCCGAAATCAAGCAAATTATCCACCGCGCGGCAGATATTTTGACAGTCAAGATTGATGCCGCCGCCGCCCAAGAACTGGCCCAACGTTCGCGCTTGACGCCGCGTATTGCTAACCGTTTACTCAAGCGCGTGCGCGATTATGCCGATGTAAATGGTGACGGTATTATTGACACACACATCAGCACCAAGGCGCTCCAGCTGCTAGAAGTGGACGAGCTGGGGTTGGACCCGGCCGACCGCATGTTGCTATTGGCCATTATCGACAACTACCACGGCGGCCCGGTGGGCGTGGAAACGCTGGCAGCATTGACCGCCGAAGAACGCAGTACCATCGAAGATTTTTACGAGCCATACCTAATGCAAATTGGCTTGCTAGAACGCACGCCGCGCGGCCGCAAGGTAACGCACAAAACTTACAAACATCTGGGCCGCACCCCGCACCCCCAGGCAGACCAAACCAATCTGTTATAATACGGGCATATGGACCAGAACAACGGGCAAAACCCACAACCCAACGAAGATCAATGGGATCAGCCGGTGGCATATGACCAAAACGGCCGACCGCTGTACACCCACCCTACACGGGCTGCCAAAACGCAGGTAGTACACATTGCCCGCTCGCTTGATCCGGCAAACCCCGACATACCGCCCGAAATTCAGCAGCGATCCGAAGAATCGCACAAAAATTACCCGCAGCTAAACCTCAGCCCGGGCGAATATATCATCAGTGCTGTGCGGCGTCACCCTATTGGCTTACTGCAAATTTGGGCAGTGGTGCTGACGCTTATTGCGGCTATGGGCGGTGTTATCGGTGCCTTTTTGGCCGGCGGCCAACAGGCGGGCAGTATGAATTCTCAAACGTTAGTAATTGGTGGTTCGGCCGCTTTTGGTTTTTTGGCGATATTGGTCCTGCTGGGCGGCCTGGTGGCCACCTATGTTTACGAGAACAATCGTTTTTACCTAACCAACGAAAGTGTTATTCAGGAAATCCAGACCAGTCTGTTTTCTAAACATGAACAAACCGTTAGCCTGTTGAATATCGAAGATGCCAGTTATAGACAGAGCGGCATATTGCAGACCATGCTAAACTATGGCACCATCCGTTTATCTACCGAGGGTGACGAGACAACCTACCGGTTTGCCTATGTTGCCAACCCTAAAAAGCATATTGCCGTGTTGAATAACGCTGTCGAAGCCTTCAAAAACGGCCGACCCGTACTGAACGACTAACTTTGCCGCCTGACAGGCCGGAATGACAGTGCGAGCCTTAACTAGTTCAGGCTGCTTTTGACATACTTGTCGCCGCCCTCGAGCGTGGCGGTTAGGGCAAAGTGTGCACAATCGACTGTGGCATTATTGCAGGCTGATCCGTCAACGCCAGTTACCTGATATGCATAGCAGTTGGCGGCAAGGGTACCAATAAGCACGGCGTTGTCATTAACCGTACAGTCTTTAATATCCTTTGACCAGCGGGGATCTTGTAATGCATCTTTGGGCAGATCTTTGGTGTTAGCTGCCCGCCAGTTGGTATCGTTAAGGTTGGCGAGCGTGGGGTACTTGCTGGTTTGGGCATAATAAATTTCCAGCTGGCGCTGCAAAGCCTGAATATTGTCTTGGCGAGTGGTATTGCGATTTTTGGCCTGGATGCCGCTGTATGTCATGGCCAGAATGGTCCCCAATATACCAATAATAACCAGCACCACCATAAGTTCGATAAGTGTGACACCGGATTGTTGGGTGCGGATCTTCATGTCCTTGATTATACCCTATTCAATGCCGCGTAGTACTTCATCAAGCGACGTTTCTCCGCGCAGAGCTTTAATAAGCCCATCCAGCGCCATGGGGGTAAAGCCGTCTTTAAGTGCTGCGCTGTGCAGTGCGCTGGCGGTAGGCGTGCCGCTTAGTAGTTTTTGCAAATGGTCAGAATTGCTCAGGACCTCTACAATCATCAGGCCGCCAGTGTAGCCGGTGTGGTGGCAGGCCTCGCAGCCATCATCGCTTTTGCGCCACAAATGGGTGATGTGTGCAGGCGTGCTATTAAGTAGCTTGTCGGTACCCATGCCTGCTTGGGCAGCCTGTTGCTCTAAAAGATGTACGCGCTTGCGGGCAGGGGCGGTGGTCATGTCGAATCGTTTTTCCAGCTTGTGCAATTCGGTAGCATCCGGTGCGTAGCGTTCGCGGCATTGTGCACATAACCGGCGCACCAGGCGCTGGCCAATACATAGGCGCAGTCCGGTGGCCAACAAAAATGGCCGCACATTCATGGCGCGCACATGCAGCAGGGCGGCTATAGCACTGTCGGCATGCAAGCCGGCTAGTACCAGGTGGCCGGTAACTGCGGCGTGTACGGCCAACTCGGCCACGGGTTGGTCGGGCAGGTTGCTTAGCATAACAACGTTAGGGTCTTGGCGTAGTACGGCATGCAGGCTGTCCAGAAAGCTAAGGCCGGCATGTGGCTGGGCTTGGGTTTGGCTAACGTTGGGCAACCGTTGTTCCAGCGGGTCCTCAACAGTGGCGATGTTCAGACTGGGTGCATGCAACAGTCCAATCAGGCTATGCAGCGTTGTGGCAGTGCCGGCGTGCCGCGGGCCGGCTACTAGCACCAGACCTTGCGGCCGGGCTAGGGCGGTTTGTACCAGGTGCAAGCCATCACCCCAAAAACCAATTGTTTCTAGGGATAACGGTGCTTCCCGCTGTGCGCTTAGGTGCAGCACGACTTTTTCGCCGCCCAACACCGGTAGGGTGGATACGCGTACCTGTACGTTTTGCCCGCTTATGGGGGCGGTGTAACTGCCCTCTTGCGGCATGTTGGTGGCAGCGGTATTTAAGCGGGCTTGTTCTTTGAGCTGTTGGATGACCTTGTCCAATGCCGCTCGCGGTAGTTTGTGCAGGCCGTGCAGTGTGCCGTCAATACGGTAGCGCACCAGTACAAATCGGTCGTGCGGCTCAATATGGATGTCGCTGGCGTTGCGCTTAAGCCCGTGCTCGATCAGCAGTGTAATGGTTTGCGCCACTTGTTCGTCGCTGAACTTGTCAGCATTGTTTAGCAAACGGCTCATAAAAGAATCCTTGGCACCCATTTGCATTTAGTATATACGAAAAGCATAACCGCCGCGCCAAAATTCTATCCTGGTATAATAGGTATAGAAGTCTGAATGGGTGCGGATAGATAATAACTGGAGGGATTTTGTTATGGCAGACGACAAAGCAAAAGAAACACGAACCGTTGCGGGCAGCGAGGGCAAAACCAAAGCCCTGGGCCTGGCGTTGGAAACCATCGAAAAGCAGTTTGGCAAGGGCAGCATTATGAAGCTGGGCGAAGCCACACACCAAAAGGTGGAATGCTACCCCACGGGCAGCATTAGCCTGGACATAGCCTTGGGCGGCGGTATTCCCCGCGGCCGTGTGGTGGAAATTTACGGGCCGGAAAGCTCGGGTAAGACCACCCTGACCCTACATGCCATTGCCGAAGTACAAAAAAAAGGCGGCACCGCAGCTTTCATTGACGCCGAACACGCCCTGGACCCGGCCTATGCCAAGCGTATTGGTGTGGATGTGGACAACCTGCTGCTCAGCCAGCCTGATAACGGCGAGCAAGCCCTGGAAATTGCCGAAACCCTGGTGCGCTCTAACGCTGTGGACTTAATTGTAATCGACAGTGTCGCGGCCCTGGTGCCCCGCGCTGAAATAGAAGGCGACATGGGCGACAGCTTGCCCGGCCTGCAAGCTCGCCTAATGAGCCAGGCATTGCGTAAGCTCACCGCCGTTATTAACAAATCCAAAGCCACGGTAATATTTATTAACCAAATCCGCATGAAAATCGGCGTAATGTTTGGCAACCCGGAAACTACCACTGGCGGTAACGCGTTGAAGTTCTACGCCAGCGTGCGTATGGACATCCGCCGCATTGGCCAAATTAAACAGGCCGATGCCGTTATTGGTAATCGTACGCGCGTAAAGGTGGTTAAGAACAAAATTGCCCCGCCATTCCGCGAGGCCGAATTCGACATTATGTATAACGAAGGCATCAGCGTGGCCGGCGACATCCTGGACCTGGCCGTGACCCACGGCGTGGTGGACAAATCCGGTGCCTGGTTTGCCTATAATGATCAAAAGATAGGCCAGGGCCGCGAAGCATCCAAGCAATACCTCAAAACCAACCCGAAGGTACTAGAAGAAATAGCCAAAAAAGTCCGCGCAGCCGCCGAAAAGGAGTAGTTGTGAGTAACCTTAGCCTCAAGGCCAACCCCACGCTGCAAGATTTACAGGACTATGTTGCTGCTGCGATTGCGGAGCGTGGATTCGACCCTAACGATGTGGCTAAAAGATTTATGCTGCTATTGGAAGAGACAGGGGAATTCGCCCGCGCTGCCCGCAAACACGCGGGGATAAAAAGCGCTGCCGATACCCATTCGGCCGACCTAGCAAACGAAGCAGCCGACGTTTTAATTATTTTGCTGGGCCTTTGCAATATGCTGGGGATTGATCTGGAGCAAGCCTTTCGCGACAAAGAAACACTCAACAAACAACGCGTTTGGAAATAGAATTAGCCCTGGCTATGGTGAGATAAGCATACGTATGACATTTGACGCTATTTTGGTAGTAGACGAGCAGGACAGGCCCATGGGCATGGTTTCTAAGCGGGAAGTGTGGCAGCGTGGTATGCTGCACCGTATTGTGCGCATTATGGTAGAGAACGAACAGGGGACCCGCGTGCTGCTGCAAAAGCGTTCGCACGCCATGGAATTGTTTCCGGACTGCTGGGATCACACCGGCGGCGGGCATGTAGAAAGTGGCGAAACGTACGAGCAGGCTGCTTACCGCGAACTGCAAGAAGAAACAGGCATTAGCGGAGTTAGGCTGGAAGAAATAGCTCACTATCGTACGCACGATACGTTCCACGACCGTATACTAAATCGTTTCAATACCTTATACCGTGCCCGTATCCCGCTGCAGCCTATTATCGCCCACAACCAGGAAGTAAATCAGGTGCATTGGTTTACTATAGAAGAAGCCAAACGCCTGGTGCGCGACCATCCCGACCAAGTCACCGATGGTTTAACGCAGGTGTTGAGGGACTATTACTAGTATGGCTGCGTTGATCCAGATTGTGGACGAACATGACCGGCCAACGGGTGCCGCCACCAAGCAAGAAGCCTGGGACAAGGGGCTCATCCACCGCGTGGTACGTATCATGATTCAGAATAGTCAAGGCCAGTTGCTGCTGCAGCTGCGCAGCCCTACCAAAGATATTTTTCCCAATTGCTGGGACAATTCCGTGGCCGGGCACGTTGACCAGGGTGAAGACTATGATACAGCCGCGCACCGCGAGGTGACCGAAGAAATTGGTGAAGCCGACCTGGCCCTTGAACCTATGGGTATGTACCGGCAGGACGAGACCATTGCCGACAAGCGATTTAACCGCTTTGTAAAAGTGTATCGCGCCCATTTAAACCGTCTGCCAGCACAACTCGAAGCTGATAAGGTATCTGCTGTACGCTGGTTTGACATTACAGATGTCCAGCAAATTATTGCCGAACATCCTGCCCTAGTCACCGACGGCTTGCGCCAGGTAATCGAACGGTACTATTAAACAAATACGTGTTTCTGGTTGTCGCTACCACTACAATAAATAGCATGAAAATAACGGCCATCAAGCAACAAGTAAAACGCACCGACCGCTATTCCGTATTCGTAGATGGTACATACGCGTTTAGCTTAAGCGAATCGGGCTTGCTAGAAAGCAGATTAGCCAGCGGGCAAGAACTGGACGCGGCAAGCTTGCGGCAACTCAAAAAAACCGCGGGGCTGGACAAAGCCTATGGCAATGCCCTGCGCTATGTAGCCCTGCGCCCCCGCAGCGTATGGGAACTTCGCACCTATCTGCAGCGCAAAGCAGTTGACGAGCATGCGGCCGAACAGATTACGCATCGTTTGCGCGCCAGTGGTTTTTTGGATGACCTGGCCTTTGCCCGTGCCTGGGTGGCTAACCGCCGGTTACTCAAAAGCACCAGCAGGCACCGGTTGCAGCAGGAATTAAAACAAAAACAGGTAAGCGAAGACATTATTGCCCAGGTGTTGGCCGAAGATACTACTGATGAACGGCAGGTGCTGCGCGACCTGGTAGCCCGCAAGCGCAAACAAACCAAGTATCAGGACGATCTTAAGCTGATGCAGTACCTGGCCCGTCAGGGTTATGGGTACGACGACATCAAGGCTGCTATAAACAGTTAGGCCATGGCATTGGCGCGGGCCGGGACTCGGCCATGTAAGTCGTTAATAACAACCTTACGGCTGGTGATTTCCACGATTTGGGTGCGGTCGATGCCCAAATTCCCGCCGCTAAAACTTTTTAGCAGCGACTGGCTGACGTATAGTTTTTGGATAAACATACTGGATATATCGGTGGCATAATCACTGACCTTGCCGATTTTTTCTTTATTAACCGTTACCACTTGCTTACCCAATAGCTCGAAGTTAAGGTCGATCACTTTTTTAAGCCGCACCAGCTCATCGGGCTCGACCAATACGTCATGGTCGTTAACCACAATGCCTTGGGGGATAACATCACGAATGTCCTGTTCGACCAAAATGAGTTGCTGGTGATCCTTGCTGTCCTGACAATAAAAACCCTCGATCTTGAGGTTATTAGGATTGATGATGGGTGCCACAGCTGTGGCTACCATGCCACCGGTGCGTAAACTCAGCACTGGCCGCCCCACAATTGCTCCGCTCAGTTGCAACATAATACAGGTAGTATACCGCGAACTTCCGTATCGTGCCAAAATGCTTGCGTTTTGGCCAAAGGTTTGTGTACCATCAGAATAATATGAGACGGGTGGGACTGTTTGTTTTGGGCGTTTGGCTGATGTGTGCGGGCCTGTTTGTTGCTCCGACTGCGGTGTCTGCCGCAGAAGCAGCTCCTTCAGTGCTTATTACTGAAGTACAAACAGGGACCAAGCTGGGAGCTACCCAGGAATTTATCGAGCTGTACAATGCCGGTGATGCGCCAGTAGATCTCAGTGGTTGGCAAGTATGGTACTTGACTGCTAAGGCCGTAAACCCGGATAAACCCGCGGCTCGTGGGGTGATAAAACTAGCTAATGCACGTCTGCCCGCGGGCGGATACTACGTGCTTTCGGGTAGCAAAACCTATGTGGCCGACACTGCAAACCAATTCTATGCGGCCACGCTGGCAGCTGCTGGCGGCCACGTGCGGTTGCTAGCCCCGGACAGTGCAGGTAACTGTCGGTTGGATGTGTACGATCAGGTGGGCTGGGGTACGGCCCTGCACCCCGAAGGACAGGCCGTTGGTGCGCCAGCCAAAGATGCCAGTATCCAGCGGGCAATTGACAGTGCCGGTATGTACATCGATGCCGACAATAACATCCACGATTTTGTTGCCAGCACTACAACCACACCGGGCGTCGCCAACGCTCAGACGTTATCGGCCAGCAATGCCGCGCCGGCCAGCATCCTACCTGTTATCACTGACCCATATTGCAAGCCAAACGCTGCCGGCACGCCAGGTATGGGTAGTGATACCCCTGCTGCATCTGCCAACGTCGGCCTCAGCGTGCCGTTTATTACCGAGCTGCTGCCTAATCCGGCATCGCCCCAAACCGATAGCCATGACGAATTTATCGAGCTATATAACGCCAACGATACCGCGTTTGATTTAGGCGGCTACAAGCTGCAAGTGGGCGTGGGCGCTACGCATAACTACACCTTTCCAGCTGGTAGTAGCGTGGCGCCCCGGACATTTAAGGCCTTTTTTGCAGCCGAAACCGGGCTCGGGCTATCCAATAGCGGCGGGCAAGTGAAGTTACTGGACTCCAATGGTACAGCAGTGATGCAAAGCGAGCCGTACGACACAGCAGGCAGCGGTCAGGCCTGGGTGCTGGCCAATGGCGCCTGGTACTGGACAAGCTCGCCCACGCCAAATACCAATAATTTGGTGACTACCCCCATTGTTACTGCCAGCACCAAAAAGCCCAAGGCATCACCTGCTGTCAAAGCACCAAAAACGGCGGCTGCAAGCACTAAAGCAGCCGCCGGCAAGGTCAAGGCTGCTACCCTCACCAAAGCCAAAAAATCTAAGGCAAGTGATGCGGCCAAGGCGACCGTGGCCACCACTACCGCCGAGGCCGGTACGCCCATTCACCCAGCCATACTTGCCCTCACCGCTGTTTTCGCGCTACTATACGGGGCATATGAATACCGCAACGACCTGGCAAACAAACTCCACCAGCTCCGAACAAACCGAGCAGCTCGGACAGCGCTTAGGCAAAGCACTAAAGGGCGGTGAGGTTATTGAACTTGCAAGCGACCTGGGTGGCGGTAAAACCACGTTTGTACGCGGTCTGGCCCGCGGTGCTGGCAGTACCGATAAAGTCTCGAGCCCCACATTTACTATTAGTAAAGTATATCGGGCTGGCTCATTTCATATACATCATTTTGATTTTTACCGCTTGGGCGAAGCTGGTATTATTGGCGATGAACTGGCCGAAGAGATGGGTAGCCCGGGCAACATTGTGGTAGTGGAGTGGGCTAATGTAGTAGAGCATATGCTGCCGTACGATCGACTGACTATTACATTCGAACAGACCACCGAAGGCCACCGCCGACTTACATTTAGCTGCCCGGTGTCACTGCAATACCTGCTGGAGGCGGTTAAGTAATGTTGGTTCTCACTATCCGCACTGACAACCCGGAGGCCGAAATCGGCCTGTTTAACGAACAAACCAATGTAGCCTACCAAACCTGGCACGCCCACCGCGAACTATCCAAAACCATCCACCAAAAAATCGAGACGGTATTAAAAAAACAGGGCAAAACACTACAAGACGTGCGGGGCCTAGTATGTTTTGAAGGCCCGGGCAGCTTTACCGGCCTGCGCATTGGCCTCACTGTTGGCAATGCATTGGCTTATGGCCTGGGCATCCCCATTGTGGCAGCAATGGGTGATGAGTGGATTACCAAGGGTATAGCCCGCCTGCACGCTGGCGACCAAGACACTATTGCCCTGCCCCACTACGGTGCTGCCCCCAATATTACACAGCCCAAAAAATAGCGGCTATGACGAGATTTGTTCGCTGGCTGTTTGCCACGGTTGTTGCCACCCCAAGCCATGTGTGCGTTTTTTAGTCCACCAATATCCGCCCAGCCGTAACAGTATCGTAGTGCTAATAAGGAGCAGGGCTGCTAGCTGGGTTTGTGCGGCATGGCCAATCAAGAAAAACATCACCGCCAAGGCCAGCGCTGGCGCAGCATAGAATCCGCCCATAAATACGGCTGGTTTGCGGCCGCACACCAGGTCGGTTAGTATGCCGCCTCCTACGGCAGTCAATAGTGCAAACATACCCATAGCAGCCAGACCAAAGCCATATGCGCTGGCCCTTTGCGCACCAAGTAGTGCAAAGGTACTCAGGCCAATGGCGTCCAAGACAAGCATTGGCCGGTGCAGCCGGCCAAAGGCGCCATTGAGTAACATTGCAAAGGTCGCGCCCCCAATTACTGCGTACAAATATGCGTAATTATGAAAGTATGTGGGCTGATTATGCAGTATAAGTTCGCGGATACTACCCCCGCCCAAGCTTGTCAAAAATGCGCACGCAAACACGCCAAAGCTGTCAAAACCGGCCCGAATTCCTTGCCGGGCACCGTAAGCCGCAAAAGCAAACACGCCTACCAAATCTAATAGGTGGATTACCATACGTAAGCGATTATACGGTAGGCCGCCAACGTGACCAGTCTAGATTTTAGCGCCGGACCATGGCCTGGCTGTTTGGGCCGCCCTATTGACCCTTAACTAACACTGGGCGTATACTTCTACATAAGGATTTGCCGATTTTACCAGTGCAATCCGAAACCAACATTTTCTAAATTCAACTCGATTATCAGATAGACAACATAGGCTAGAGAAGTGATAGCGATGCCGTGCTGGTCTATCTGCACGATAGAAAGGACGTATATGGAACTCATTACCATAGTATTGGCTGTGGTGGGCGCTGCCGTGGGATTTGGCGCCAACACCGTTATTACCAAACAGAAATTGGGGTCAGCCCAGGACCAGGCGGACAAAGAATTGTCCAAGGCCAAGCGCGAAGCTGCCAAAGTAGTAGAAGAAGCCCGCCGCGAGGCTGGCGACGTAGCTGAAGCCGCACGTAAAGAAGAGCAAACCCGCAGGCGCGAATTAAAAGATCTGGAACAACGCCTGGTCAACCGCGAAGAATCGTTCGACCGCAAGCTGGACGATTTAGACAAGCGCACTGAAAAACTACGTAAGGCCGAGGGCGAAGTCGAACAGCTAAAAGACGAAATTCGTGACATCCGCACCCGCCAGCAAGAAAAGCTGGAAAAAGTAGCCAAGCTGACGCGTGAAGAAGCCGCTGGCAAACTCATGCAAATGACCGAGCGCGACATCAAGCACGACCTGACCGGTCTGGTAAGTAAGCTGCAAAACGAAGCTAAAGACAACGCCGAAGAACAAGCGGCGCTCATTATTACCACAGCCATGGAGCGCATGGCCAGCGAAGTTACTGCCGAACGCACGGTTACCTCAGTTAAATTAGAGGACGAAGAGCTCAAAGGGCGCATTATTGGCAAAGAGGGCCGCAACATCCAGGCCCTGCAGCGCGCCACTGGCGTAGACATTATGGTGGACGATACGCCGGGCTACATTGTGCTTTCCAGCTTTGACCCGGTTCGCCGCGAGGTAGCCCGCCAAACCCTGGAAATGCTCATGAAAGACGGCCGCATCCACCCTGGCCGCATCGAAGAGGTGGTTGACAAAGCCCAGAAGAATGTTGAAAAAGAAGTGGTGCGTGCTGGTGAAGATGCTGCCCGCGAAGTAGGGGTTATTGGCATTCCCAAAGAAATTTTGCACCTGCTGGGCGAGCTAAAATTCCGTACCAGCTACGGCCAAAACGTGCTTAAGCACAGCACCGAAATGGCGCACATTGCCGGCATGATTGCCACCGAAGTGGGCGCGAACGTCAAAACTGCCAAATATGCCGCCCTGGTGCACGACCTGGGCAAGGCCCTTACTCACAAAATGGAGGGCAAGCACCACCACATTAGCGGTGAGATGTTGCGCAAATACGGTGCACCCGAGGCTGTAGCCCTGGCTGCCGAACAGCACCACGACGACGTGGACGCCACTAGCGTGGAAGCCCTGATTATCCGTGTGGTAGATGCCATTAGCGCCGCCCGCCCGGGTGCGCGCAACATCAGTGCCGAAAACTTTGTCGAACGCATGAAGGAGCTAGAAAACGTAGCCACTGGCTTTGGCGGCATCGAAAAAGCCTATGCCATCAGCGCCGGCCGCGAAGTGCGCGTGTTTGTAAAACCGCAAAGTGTGGACGACCTAACAGCTATCAAACTAGCCCGCGACATTGCCACCAAAATTGAGTCCACCATGCAGTACCCTGGTACTATCAAGGTAAACGTCATCCGTGAAACCCGCGCCATCGAATTCGCCAAGTAAAATACTTACGCTATACTGGGCAGGTGAATAAGTACGACGCCTATTTATTTGACTGGGATGGCACCCTGGCCAGTACCCTGGAAATCTGGCTGGATATTATCCGCGAGCAATTGGGCCAACATGCCGTAGGCGTATCCGACCACGAGATTGTACTTAAATGTCTTGGCCGCTTGCAGCCCGGTGCACAGGAACTCGGCATGCCTCAAACTGGCCTAATTGCATTTAAGGACAGGGTGGGAAAGATAGCCGGCTCCCGTGTGCCAACTGCGCCCTTGTATCCCCAAGCAAAAGAAGCACTGGAAACGCTCAGACGGCAGGGCAAAAAGCTGGCACTTATAAGCAGTAGCTACCGCGATATTCTGCATGCCGTAGTTGCCCAACATGGTCTTACCGGGCTATTTGACGTTATTGTGTCTGGCGACGACGTGACACACCTTAAGCCCCACCCTGAATCGCTCCACCTGGCTATGCGTCAGCTAAAAGCAGGTGCGGCCAGAACCCTGATGCTGGGCGATAGCGACAAAGATTTGGGCGCAGCCCAAAGCGCTGGCACTGACAGTGTATTGTTCTATCCCAAAAGCCACGAGGCATTTTATCCGTTATCTGAGCTAAAAGCTTTTCAGCCCACCTATACTATTCATTCCTGGCAAGAACTGCTGGATGCCCTACAATAAGAACATGAATATACTCTACGTTGGCGATGTTATGGGCGAACCCGGCCTGCAAGTGATCGAAAAGCTGTTGCCTAAACTGAAAGCGGAACACCGGGTGGACCTAGCGATTGCTCAGGCCGAAAATCTCAGCGACGGCAAAGGGGTGCGCCTAGACGATTTCGAACGCTTGCAGGCCGCAGGCGTGGATTTTTGCACCGGCGGTAACCACATACTGGCCCGGGACGAAATATATCCGGCACTGAGCGATCCGGACGAGCCTATTATCCGTCCGGCCAACTATCCGGCAGATACGCCGGGCCTGGGCTATAAATATGTTGAAACAAAGGTGGGCAATGTGCTGGTTATTAGTCTGCTGGGCCAGATTGTGGGCAAGCAGGCCGACCAGCCAACAGACAATCCTTTGCAGGTCATTGATCGTATTTTACAAGAACAAGCTGGTACTAAACGTGCAGCCACGGTGGTAAACTTTCATGGCGACTTCAGTAGTGAAAAACGTATCATCGGCTACTACCTGGATGGTCGCGTCACTGCCGTGGTGGGTGACCATTGGCACGTACCAACGGCCGATGCCGGTGTGTTGCCCAAGGGCACGGCGCATATTACCGATGTGGGCATGTGCGGTTCGCTGGACTCATCCCTGGGGGTCAAGTTCAACACCCTTATCCCCCGCTGGCGCAACGGCACCCAGACCCGCAATATTTTAGAAACCACGGGCCGCATGCAGTTCAATGCCTTATTAATCGAAACGGATACTGCGACGGGTCTTTCCCGATCAGTGCAAGCCATCCAAAGAACACTGGAAGCACTCAGTCACTAACCCTCTTTACCGCCAAAGCCGATGACGGCGATGACCACGGTGGCAAACATGTCGATAATTACCATACGGAAGCCATTAATGTCGCGGCTGATGGCCATAAGTATGGCGCTGCCCAGCCAAATGGTGGCTATCACGCCCGCAGTGTAGGGGTACTTAATAAATAAGATAATGTCTTTAAGCATTGGTTGGTTCCTCCTGTTTGTTATCTAAGGGTTCGGTTGGCGCGGCATTGGCAGTTTTAAGCTTGTTACGGTCGATGCGTTGCATGAGCTGGACAAACATGGCAGGGTCGCGCACTGCTACGCGTTCCAGCCATTGATTCACAATACCTATGGCTTGCGACATACTAACTGTATTGTCGGTTTGGTGCACAATATCGGGGTGTTCGCGCTCAACACGCTCCACTACCTGTGTGAGTATTAAGGGTAGCAGGTCGGCTCGGCGGCCTAACGCTTCCAAGAGTGCAATATATGTTTGTGCGGCCCGCAATACCTCGGATGATTCCAGGCGTACAATAAGCCCTAGCCGGTTGTCTTTATTTACCATCTGGCCAAAAGCATGCAGCAGCTGCCCGTCGTTTAGTATGTCGCGCACGTCACGGGTGCCGGTGGCACTGTCGAACATGCGTTGTACCATATGGCCGATTTCTTTGACGATATCGTTGCCTTTGACCATTTGCATGCCGGGTAACTGCCCAATTGCTTCGGGCAAGGTTGGGCCTTGGGCGGTCAGGGTGCTCAGTTTTTTAAGCGCCCGATATAAATCGTTTACGAAAAAACGGATGAATTGTTCGAACATGCCGGCCATGTCGCTATTGTCTTGATATGCCCGGCTCCATTCAAACAAAATGCCAAAAAAGGCAGCCTTATTATGGGGTGCTGGTGCCGAAATACCAAAGTCGATAAGCCCTATGCGGTTGTTGGTCATGAATCGTACATTGCCGGGGTGCGGATCACCCTGCATGCGCGGCAAGGTAAAAGCGCCAAGCATGCTTTCTATGCCCAAAGTCATAAGCTGTGTATCTAGGTTGGACCCGGTGTGTTCCCGAACATAGGCCTGGGGGTCAGCGCCTTCTTGTTTGGCACGCAGCAGCCTGGCACCTGACACGCCTTCGACGTATTCTTGTACAATCAGGTGCGGCGTGCATAGATTCAGGAAGGTTTCGGGAATGACGAATGCGGGGTGATCTTTGTAGGCCTCGTACAGTTCGTGGGCAAAGGTGGCCTCGGCCACATAATCGGTTTCGTTAAGGGTAGCGGTGCGGAACTCTTTGACTGCGGTGTCCATTTTGACTGTAATATTGGTGTACTCTTTGGCTGCGAAACGCTTGCTGAATGCACTAAGCAATCTAAGATCGTATTTTAGCAGCTCGCGAATCATGGGCCTCAACACTTTAATAACGATGGGCTTGCCGTTTATGTGCTGGCCGCGGTACACCTGGCCAAAGCTGCCGGCAGCGAACGGTTCGGGTTGGATAAGGGCGATGTTGCTGAGTTGTTCGGTGGTTAGCTCGTCCCGTAGAACTTGTATAACATCCATGGGCTCCGCCTTAACATCTTCAAAAATTTTAAGCTTGCTGGGGCTGTGCCAGCGCCGCATCAAGGGTGTATTGAACAGTACGCCCTGCAAAAACTTAATGTATACTCCGCCCATGTCCACAAATTCTTCGCAGATGAGGTCGTACATTGCTTGCTCACGGCCGCGTTTGCGCAGGTAATATACTTTGGCACCAAGCCGAGCCAAGCGCTTGGTGCGCTGGCGTTTCAGGGCTGCAATTGATCCTGTGGGCATGGCGCGTCCCCCTATCTTTTGCTAAAGCCGATAAAAAACAAGGCTAAGGTAGAAATAATAGCCGACACATACAGCTCGAAAATTTGCTGGGCATCTTTGCGCGTAATGGCCATTAAAATAATAGCGGTCCAAATAAGTACAATAGTGGCAAATATTGAGGCGTACTTCATTACCTATAGTATACCAACAGATATACAAGGGGTGGTAGGGGATGCACTATCCAAGAGACAGAATTACAACACCGGCCACACTTATTACTGCGCCCACAAGCGGAACTATTTTTACCCGTTCTTTAAAGTTGCGCAGTGCCAAAAACATAGTAAGTACGGGGTAGGATGCCGATACGGCAGTAACAATCGCGCCCGACGCTGTTTCTCTGGCTAGGCCCAAATTAAGCGCTGTGGTGCCAAGCAGGCTGGCAAAGCCAGCACCGACGATATATCTATTGGTAGCATATCGTCGGAGATTTTTTACTGAAATTTGCTCGCTGCCTTTTATAAAGGGTAGTAGCAGTGCAAGAGCTAGTACTACTACGGCCAGCTCAATGGCCGTCAGCAGTTCCCAGCCAAGCTGCCCCACGGCCTGTGAAAGTAACGTAAAGCTTATCCCCCAGCACGCAGCTGCTCCTAAAGCAAACGATGGGCCAATACCGAGTTTGCGATTAGAGCGTTTGAAATCTAATAGTTCAGTTGCCGCCATAACGCCAAATACTACCAGTAAAATACCTGCGACCTGCTGTGCGGCAAGATGGGCCTTAAACACGGCCAGGGCCAATATAGTGGTAACAAGCGGGTAGGCGGCGGCTACGGGGCTTACCAGGCTTACCGGCCCTGCTGCCAATCCTTTAAAGAATGCCACAAGTGCAAAAGCCAAAAAAACACCGCCGCCTATGGCATACCCTAGCGATTCGGGGGTAATGTGTACGGGTTTATACCACAGTACGCTATAAAGCACGGCGATGGTTAATGCCCCTATGACATTTACCAACAAGGCTGCAATAATAGGCCCCAAGTTTTTAGAAGCCTTGGCGCTCCAAAAATCAGATACACCCCATGCAACGGCGGCCGTTAATCCGCACAGGGTTACTAAAGTAGCATCGCTCAACATGATCTTTTAAGCATAGCAGACACAGACTTCCGTGCCTGTCATTTTACAGCCCTATCTGTTAAAATCTATCTGCATCGGGGTGTGGCGCAGTTGGTAGCGCGCAGCGTTCGGGACGCTGAGGTCGTCAGTTCAAGTCTGATCACCCCGACCAACAAAAAATGACCATGCGGTGGTCATTTTTTGTTGGTCGACAGCAGCCTAGTCGGCTGCCCACCAATAGTTTTTGGTCTTCGCGTCGTTTAAAAGGTCTGTTAAGGTGCTGGTAAGGTCGCTTGAATTACTTGTAACATTCCAGGCCATCCATGAAACGCCCTGTTGTTCGAACGCCTGGGATGTCCAGCGAGTACCGTCGTAAGCGGTGTCGGTTACTTCGCCTGACGGACCCATAAACTCGGTATTAATGGTAGGGAAGGATTTTTTCAGATTAACCCATGGGGCAGAGCTGGTGGTGTGGTAGGCATGGAAGCCGACCGATGTTTTAGTCCAATCGACTGTGCCGTTGTATTGTTTGGCCAAGTCGGCCATACTGGGCGAATCATTACCCCAGTTTTGCGGCACGGCAAACGAAAACAAAATGATGTGGGTATCCGGTGCTGCTGTCCGCATTTGCGTATACAGTGTTTTTTGGTCGGCCATATATTTGGAGTCGTAGTCGGCTGGTGTCCAGGCCACAGGTTCGTTGTGTAGTTCGTATAGCACATTGGCTTTGCCCGCGTAACGGGGTGCTACCGTGGCCCAGAAAGCCTGTGCCTTGGCCATGTTGTAATCGCCGGCACCACCGGTATCGTTCAGTTGGGTGACGTGCAAGTCGATAACCACGTACATGCTATAGCTGTCGGCTTTGGCAATCATTTGGTCAAGATAGGCAGTAGTTTGGGCCATACTGGGCGAATCGCTCCCCGCGTTAGAGGCAACAGCAATACGTACGCCGTTAAAGTGACCGGCCTTAAGCGTATCCCACAGCTTGTTGCTGGTTGTGGCTTGCTTGGCAAAATCGGCCTGACTGGCACCAAGCGAGGGGTTCAGGTACCACAATGTACCCATGCGCAACAGTGTGCCCTTGTCGGTTACCACCGAATTATTCTGTACTTTTACGCGACTGCGGTTGCCGGTGGTGGGCGGGGTGGTTACGACATTGCCAAATTTAATAGCCTTGCCACCAGATGCTGTCGTATCACTAATCTGGGTAGCCGTACCTGCCAGGGCCGTACTTTCTACCTCCACACTGGCAAATGGGCCGGCGGCGCGTATGGCCAGTATGCTCAGACCGGCTACGGCAACCGCAACTACCACCACAATACCAACCAGCCGGTTAGCCGATGTAAGCCGCAAGCGCTTTGTCATGGCTTAAATGTAGTACGTATGCACAGATAAAGCAAGTGCTTATGCGCCGGGCACTGCAGCCAGTGCTTCGGCCTCGGCTTCTGGCTCACCTGCAATATCGCTGGCCGAGGGTTTATGTACTTTTAGTACAACTAAGGCAACCAAGCTGGCAGCCACTGCAAATAGGGCAGCGACCAAGAAACCGCGCTGAAAGCCATGCACAATCGAGGTTTGTAAGGCAGCAGAGTTGCCGTTGGCAGCCAGCATATCGTGCTTGGTAACCGATGTAGATACAACGCTGAGTACTGCCAATCCAATGGCGCCGCCAACTTGCTGGCCGGTGTTAAGCAGCCCGGACACCAGGCCGGATTCCTCGTGCGACACGCCGCTGGTGGTGGCCACGGTGGCGGTCACAAACACGGCGGCCATGCCGGCAGACATCAGGGCAATGCCGGGGAAAATGTCAGTCCAGTAATTGGCATGTACCGGAATACGGGCAAAGAACAACAGCCCGGCGCCTACAATAAGCGGCGCAATAACCAGAATGGGTTTGGGGTTGATTTTGGCAATTTTGCTAGATAGCACGCCAGCCACCACAATTAAGATAAGCGTGAAGGGTACATCAGCCAGACCGGTCTTGGTGGGCGAATAGCCCAAAATTTGCTGTAGGTAAATAGACAGGTAAAAGAACATACCAAACAGGGCAGCAGGCATAAATAACTGGATAAGCGTACCGCCGGTAACATTGCGCCTGCGGAAAATATTGAGTCTAATAAGCGGGTGCTGCACGCGCAGCTCATTCACGATAAACACGGCCATCAGGGCGGCAGACAGGGCAAAGGTCCCAAGAGTTATCCCACTGCCCCACCCTTTTTCCGGTGCTTGGGCCAGGGCATACACCAGGCTCATTAAGCTGCCGGTAATAGTTACTGCACCGGCGTAGTCAATACGCTCTTTGTCGCGCGGCATGCTTGCTGGTACGTATTTCATGGCCATGGCCAATACGCCTGCGGCAATCGGTACATTAATAAAGAATATCCAGCGCCAGTCTACATACTGGGTTAATACGCCACCCAGCAGCAGCCCTACGGCGCCGCCACCGCCGGCAATCATGCTCCAAATACCCAGGGCTTTGTTGCGTTCCGGCCCTTCTTTAAAGATAGTTAACACCAGCGACAAAGCAGAGGGTGCTAGTAATGCGCCGCCCAACCCTTGCAGGGCACGAAAGACAATCAACTGCCCGGGGTTTTGGGCAAAACCGCCAATAAGCGAAGCGGTGGCAAACAGTGCCACGCCAGCCAAAAAGATCTTACGCCGCCCAAACAGGTCGGCCAAGCGGCCGCCCAGCAGCAAAAAGCCGCCAAATACCAGCGCGTAGGCGGTCACCACCCATTGCAGCTGGGCATCGGTGGTAAAGCCCAAGGCTTTTTGGATGGCGGGCAGGGCCACGTTAACAATAGTGGCATCCAAGATAACCATAAACTGGGCAGATGCCAGCACGGCTAGCGCCAATCCTTTATGCTTTACTTTTTCTATCATAAACACCCCTTTAAGTTCTTAGAATATAAAAGGAAGTATAGCTAAATAGTTGAGGTTGTCAACTATTTATGTATTGTACTAAATAGGGTATACTTTAACCATGGAAACAACCTCCAAACAAGTCTGTGAAGATTTGCTGGCACTGCTAAAGCGCCTTAAAGTCAACATGGCCGCCCTGGCCGAAGAACACGATCTTACCGCCATGCAGCTGCATGCGCTATATGCGCTATTGCAAGGCGAAGTTACTATGGGGCGGGTGGCTGGTACGCTGCACTGCGATGCCTCTAACGTAACCGGTATTGTGGACCGTTTGGTGACGCAACAGCTTATTACCCGTACCGAAAGCGCACAAGACCGCCGTACCAAAGTGTTGCAGCTTACCCCCAAAGGCCAGCAAGTTATTGACGACATCACGGCCAAATTACCAGTGTGCTTGGGTTGTACCAAACTGAATGCAACCGAGCGCAATACTTTGCATACCACCATTGCCAAGCTGGCTAGCTAATCCTTTCTATTTCCCGTGTATCTGTTAAAATAAGGGCGTTCGGGGTGTGGCGCAGTTGGCTAGCGCGCCGCGTTTGGGACGCGGAGGTCGAAGGTTCAAGTCCTTTCACCCCGACCAATACAAAAGACCAGTCTTTATGGCTGGTCTTTTGTATTGGCTTCCGGAGGGGCGAAAGGATTTGACGAGACTGCTGATGGTAGTCGGCATATCCTTGCTTGGCCGAGCGAGCATATCAAGAACGAGTCCTTTCACCCCTCAGCTACGACAGCTATAAAAGAACGTCCTTTAAATTGTATACCAGCACCTTTTATGTAAAAAAATCAACGTTGTAATAAATGTACACAATCTGCTGTAATGTACTTGTAACAACATTAACAAAGGAGAAAAGCGCAATGGGTGGGACCAAACAAGCGTGCGTTCGTTTTATTAAACAGCAAACCAGGCTGCTTGCAGGCATAGTGGCCGGTGCAACAGCCGGGGCATTGGGTTCGGCAGTGGTACTGGCGGCAATACCGGATACTAATGGCATAATTCATGCCTGTTACCTTACTACAACCGGGGTAACGCGTATTATCGATAGTCCGTCGGCGTCGTGCACTGGTTTGGAAACGGCTATTACCTGGAAGCAGGGGTTGGCGGCGGGTGCCTTTGTATCTAACTTGGTTGGTGCGGATTTTACCGGGGCAAGCCTGCAATACCGCGATTTTAGGAATGCCGATATGCATAACAGCGTGTTTAACAACGCCAACCTTATTGGTAGTAACCTGGCTGGCGCTACACTTACCGGAGTGAGCCTGGGTGGTGCGAAGCTTGCTGGCACCGACTTCCATGGCGATAACCTTTCTAACAGTACGATTACCGGCAATAATACCAACCTAAGCAATACCGATTTTTCCGGCACTAACATGTCGGGTGTAACCACGTCGGGCAGTAACCTTAATTTTTCTAATGCTAATTTCCAAAACGTTAACTTTACCAATGCCAGTATTGGCGGCAGCATTAATGGCGGGGATTTTAGGGGGCCGACATTTAGTAGTACAACCATTTCGGCAAACTTTACAGGTGCTAACTTTGCGAGCGCCGATCTAACCGGCGCTACGCTGCAAAATGGTTCTGGCTTTTATGGCTCGACCAATTTGACCAATGCTGATTTCCATAATATGAATATCGGAAGTGTATCGCTGTCTAATAGTAACCTGAGTGGAGCGAACTTTAGCGGTGTACACTTTACCGGCAGCCAGGTGGTGCAAGATACGGTGACTGGCACAAACTTTACGAACGCCCAATTTACCAATACTAACCTTACTGGCACAAATCTAACCGGCGCCACCCTAACCGGTGCAACATGGTCAAACACTGTGTGCCCAGATGCAACCAACAGCGACGGCAATGGCAATACCTGCACAGGACATCTTGTACCTTAATAACTCGCTGCCCCCATCATTTTAACCGATGTAGATCCGAATGATGCCTTCGGCTCCGGGCCGTCGTCTGCAATATATCTCACTGCAAGCTCCAATGTTATGCGCTAGCATAGAAGATGCGAAAGGAGGTAGCAATGGATAACATTAATTATTACACTACCCGCCAGCGCAGAATACGTCTGCCCATAACATTTCAAATTAAGAGTGATGAGGACAGGCAGCAAGCCGTGCCCAAGCAACTGGAACGCGCGGTTGGCGGCTCGCAAGATGTGTTAATGAAAACTACCACCGTATTCCCCTTTACCCTGTTCCCGGATACGGTTATGGTGGACCGCCAAAAGCTTACCGTAACGCATCGCACCTTTTTTATGGTGGCAGAGGTAATGAGCATCCGTATTGAAGATATTTTGAACGTAACCGCCAATGTAGGGCCGTTTTTTGGCTCGATTAAAATTTCCACCAGGTTTTTTAGCACTGAAAAGCCGTACGAGGTGCACTATTTTTGGCGCCACGACGCCCTGCGCATGAAGCGTATTATTCAGGGCTATATTGTGGCGCTGCAGAAAAACATTGACTGCTCGCGCCTGCCTGCCAAGCAACTGGCCACTATGCTGGACCAACTGGGCCAGGGCGCACCCGACGAAGAGATATAAGACCGCCTTGCCGCATAGCGTACAATAAGCAGTATGCTCTGGACGATTTTAGTCGTGCTGATTACCCTTGGCATATTGTTGGCAGCCGAGTGGCTGTCACGCGCCCGCGGTATCCATGCCGAACTGACGCGTAAATTTGTACATATGGCTGTGGGCACCTTTGTGGCCTTTTGGCCGTTTTTCCTAAGCTGGTCGCAAATACAGGTGCTGAGTTTTGCGTTTTTTGTGGTCGTGCTGGCCAGTATTAAGTTTGATATTTTCCGCTCTATCCATGCGGTGAAACGCAATGCATCGGGCGAACTGCTGTTTGCCATGGTTATCGGCTTTTTGTCGCTGATTGCTCAAACGCCGTGGGTGTTCGCGGCCGCCATGCTCAACCTGAGCCTGGCCGATGGGTTGGCAGCCATTGTCGGACTGCTCTATGGCGATAACAATCAGTATAAAGTATTTGGGCGCACCAAAAGCAAGGCGGGCACGGCCGCATTCTTTATCACCTCACTGCTCATTATGGTAGCTGTTGCCCTGTTTTCGAATGAGAGCGTTACTCCCCTGGCGTTCATACTCATTCCGGCGCTGGCTGCTATTACTGAAAATGTTGCGCCCCATGGGTCGGACAATTTGGTAATGCCGCTACTTGTAGCGCTACTGCTCAGTAGTAGTTTGTAACCGGCCTGTATGCACGCGCAAGGCGTTAAATATAACTACTAGGTCTACAGCTTCTTGGATAATAGCACCGTACAGGGGTAGGAATTTGCCGGTGGCAAAAATAAGCATCAGGCCAATACTCAGCGCAATGCCTACCAAAATGCTTTGCTTGGCAATGTAGAAGGTACGCTTGGCAATTTCCGTGCCTAATGCCACGTGCGACAAGCTGTCGGGCATAATAACTACATCGGCCGATTCGCTGGCAGCGGTAGAACCGCGGGCGCCTAGGGCGATGCCCACGTCGCTGGCGGTCAACACCGGGGCGTCGTTAACGCCGTCGCCCACAAAGGCCACCGGGCGTTCAGCTATGTGCTCTATAGCGTGCAGTTTGTCGGCCGGCAGGGCTTCGGCCACCACCTGTTTGATGTCTAGTTTTTTGGCAATGGCCTGGGCAGTGGTGCGATTGTCGCCGGTTACCATTAGGAAGTTTTGGACGCCAAGTTGGCGCAGGCGCTGCAGTGTGGTTTTAGCCTCTGGCCTTAAGTCATCCGTAAAGGTAATTACGCCAGCCAGCCGACCGTCTATTGCCACGAACGCTGCGGTTTGCTGCACGCTGCCAGTGCTCAATGCTTTGGGCAGCTGTACGCTGTGCTGCTGCATCAGGCCCAAGCGACCAACCAATACGTCTTTGCCGCCAGCATGGGCGCGCAAGCCGCTGCCTGCCAGCTCCTGCACGTTTTTGGTTTTTGCCAGCCGCGCGCCTTGGGCCATGGCGGCAGACACAATGGCGCGGGCCAGCACATGGTTGGATTTTTGCTCCAGACTGGCCGCCAGGCCCAATACTTGTTCTTGGGTATATGGTGTAAAGGCTTGCACCGTAGCCACTGCCAGCTTGCCGCGGGTCAAGGTACCGGTTTTGTCAAAGGCAAAGGTGCGGGCTGTGGCTAAGCGCTCCAGGCTACCGCCAGTTTTAATAATGATGCCGTGGCGGGCAGCCCGGCTCATACCCGAAATAACGGCAATAGGCGCGGCCAAAATAAGCGGGCAAGGCGTGGCCACAACCAACACTTCCAAAAAGCGGATAGACTGGCCGCTAATGGCCCAGGCCGCGCCGGCAATGCTAAACGAGATAACGGTAAAGGGGATGCTATAGCGATCGGCCAGGCGCACAAATGGTGCGCGGCTGTTGCTGGCGGCGCGCACCAGTTTGATGATTTGCTCGTACTGGCTGTCGGCTGCCGAATGCAGGGCGCGTACAGTTATGGCACCGTCCAGGTTAACGGAACCGCTCAATATAGTGCCGCCCATTTCTTTCACCTGCGGCAAGGCTTCACCCGTTAGGCTGGATTCGTCAAAGCTGGCTGTGCCTTCCAAAATTTCGGCATCCACTGGCACAACTTCGCCGGGGCGAATAACCAGCTTGTCCCCGGTGCGTACCTCGCTGGCCGGTACATCGACTTCTTTACGGCCTCGCAGTATATGCGCTAGGCGCGGTGCGTGTGTCAGCAAGGCGCTCAGCTCACTTTTGGCGCGGCGTTCGGCGTAATCTTCCAGTGCTTCGCCGCCAGTAAGCATCAGCACAATAACAATGCCGGCCCAATACTCGTGCATCACCACCGCTGTTATAATGGCTGTGGCTGCCAAAATATCTACACCATAGGTGCCATGACGTAGGTCGTCAATGATTCCCCACAGCAACGGAACGACTAAACCTAGTGCTGCCAACCCCAACACCGAATGTGCGGCTACATGTAATCCCGCAAGCTCTAGCGGCAGGGCCACCAAACAAGCCAGTAAAGCCAGGCTGAACTGCCAGTATGTGCGCCAAAAACGCCAGATTCTTTTCACGCGTCCCATATCTTGTCGATAATTATATCAGTTTTTGTACCTGGCGACGTGGTATGCTTTATGGTAAAGACATAAGCACCATGGCACGCAGTACACAAAGCAAAGGTTTTACCATTATCGAAGTCCTGATTGTATTGGCTATTGCAGGCTTGATACTTTTGATAGTTTTTCTTATTGTCCCTTCGGCCAAGCGCAGCTCGCGCAACTATGGCCGCAAGCATTTCGTGGATGTGGCGGCCGCACAGCTGGACCAGTACTATCAGGAAAACGGCCAGACATACCCCGATACGCCGGCCCAAATGTGTAACTTTATCAGCAATTACCTTAAGGATGCCAATGGCGGAGCCATGGGCGCCTGCACGGCAAGTTATAGCGGCAGCGGTGATTGTGTGAAGGTAACCGGCGGTCTATATGTCGTTTGCTACCATGATCGTGATACCTCGCCGCATAGCTACTTGGGGCCGGACGACGAAATATCGTTCCAGCTGGGGCATTGGTGCAACACTGATCCGGCTAAATTTGGCGAAAATCCTGCCCACCCTATTACCAGCGGGGGTAGTATGCTGGATAACGAAGTGCGGCGCTATGTGGTGTGGACGGTGTTGGAGCAGAGCGGTACGTATTGTATCGATAATTATCCAGCGTCTAATTAGTGTTCAGAAGTTCGCATGAGGACGCAAGAAGGCTCTTACGAGTGTAAAATAGCGTCTATTTGTCTTGCGAGTTCGCCATCTTCTCGCCCCAAACAAAAAGACCCATTGCACATGGGTCTTTTTGTTTGGGGCGAACGATGGGACTTGAACCCACGGCCTCCGGAGCCACAATCCAGCGCTCTAACCAAACTGAGCTACGCCCGCCGTAAAATACAGCTTATACTGTAGCATTTTTTGGCCAACTAATCCACCCCTGTCTAATGTCGTATCGTATACAACAAACTTTACATAGTATAGCATTAGTGCTATTATGTATATCCATAGTAGACGACTCTTTGTAGCCAGCCTGCGATAGCTAACTCTTTAGCTGCATTTATTTTTTGCAATATAAGGATGTTAAAGATGTCTTATTTAGAGTATGTCCGAGGTGATCATGAGGCGGGTGTGTCACATATACCCGGTGACAAAGAAGGTTTCGTAGACGTGAGGAATCTGAAATTGCCACCAGATGACCATCGCACTATACGCACTGTGGGCGAACTTGCCCGCATGCAGCCTGAAATTGCGGCATCGAGCACAACAGAAAGGATACAGCCTCCAGTAGGCAAGTCTCCAAACAGTTCAGCAGAGAGATTCGTTCCTGTGATATCGTCCGAGGGGTTTAGAAGCTCCTACGCTATCGCTTGCATAGGAGGCGTAGCGGTGTCCGCTGAGGCGGAACATATACTGGCCGCAACTGAGGTGAATCCACAGCCAGACCAGCGGAATCTAGTTCATGCTGGCGTTGGTGCGGTAAGCCAATAACCTGACTCTTAACTAAAACATCCCTGATGTCAGGGATGTTTTAGTTGGTGCCCCGGAGAGGATTCGAACCTCTGGCCTTGAGCTTAGAAGTCTCTTGCTCTATCCAGCTGAGCTACCGGGGCATCCCATGGAGCCAACACAAGTTGGCGACGTGGTGCGGGTGGGGAGAGTCGAACTCCCGTAGCCAGTTTGGAAAACTGGAGTAATAGCCGTTATACCACACCCGCAGGAAGTGAAATAACAGGGTAATTATAGCAAAATAGCGCCTACAAGGACAGCTGGTGGGCAATACATAAATATCATCATTCTATGTTTTTGCGTATTTTTCCACAATTGCTTGTAGTAAAAACAACTTCAAAATATACTTTGCAAGTGTAAAAGTGCAGTGTACAGTTTGTTTTGAATGGTGGGCTTAAGCGTAACTACTATGGCTAGTCTTTACGCATTAGCCCACTACTAACAGCTTAGATTATAAAAACTACAAACCAAGGGGGGTAGTCGTGTACGGTCGTATATTGGGAGCAGCATCAGCAACAGTGGGAACGGGTGCAATTTTGGCAGCACCTGGGGTAGGAAGCAAAATGTTTATTAACGTAGCAATCTCGGCAGGCGTGGGCTTGGGCGTATGGGGGGTGCTGTACTCCCGCACACATTAGGTAGCGGGGCATGAAGCAGGCACAGCCGTTTCTGTTGAGGGTAGGTGGCAAGGGATTACTTGCTGTTATCCTGGTAGCTCTGGTAGTTATTCCTATCGTGGGTGTGTATGGCTGGGCCAAGGCCTTTGGCTGGATTGACCCGCGCAAGCACGCCACACAAATACCGTTGCAGGAGCGGGCCATAGATAAAACCGTGCAGGCGCCCAAGCTGTTCCAGGAGCCGCTGTTGAGCGTAACCTTTGACGACGGCTGGGAGAGCGTATTTACCGTGGCATATCCGCTCTTACAGCGCTACGGTATTCAGACCACACAATATGCCCTGTCTGGCACGCTGGACGACCAAAAATATATGAGCATCCAACAATTACGGGCCATGCAGGCCACCGGGCACCAAATTGCCTGCCACACAGTAAACCATGCCGACCTTACCACACTGGACACCAAGGAGTTGAACTACCAGCTCAAAGGCTGCAAGGACACATTTGGCAAGCTGCTAGGTCCCATGAAAGATTTTGCCAGCCCTTATAGTAGCTACGATGAGACTTCGATAGCAGCCATCAAAAAGTACTTTCGGTCACACCGTAACACCGACGGGGACCCCACCAACGGTGTGGGCGACCCTGACGTAAATGTGCCTGATAATTTTGATATATACAATCTAACTGCAGTTACGGTACGGCGCGATACCACCCCCGCAAGCATCCAAAAGCTGATAGATTATGCACGCAAGCATAACGCCTGGCTTATCCTGACCTATCACGCTATTGACGAAAGCAAGTCCAACTACGGCTTGGATACCAAGCAGCTGGAGGCTCAGCTGCGGGAAATGAGTACTGGCAAGATCCGCATAGCCCCGGTCGATGAAGTACTGGACACATATATATCCTTACCACCGGAGTTTTAGGAGTGGCAGACTGAATCCTCTTACCAACGGAATTGAAATGAATCATATACATCAACCCAGTCCCCCTATTGAGCCAGTTGTCCCGCGCAGACCAGCTAAGAGCATGTTGGCACTGCTGGTTGCTGCGCATAACGAGGAAATGGTGATCGAACAAACGTTGCGCTCTGCAATTCGGGCTGGTATGCGCACCGAAGATATCTATGTGGTTGACGACAATTCGGGTGACAATACTAGTGCCTTGGCGCGTGGCATCTTGGGCCCTAACAATGTCATTAAGGTGCGCCGCAGCGGTAAGGGGTTGGCATTAACCAAGGCCGCTCGTAAATTCCGCCTGACCAAGCGCTACCGCTGGATCCATATTGCCGATGCCGACGGCGGTTTTGCGCCCGATTACTTTAATGTGTTTCGGCGCGAACTACGGGTGTCGTACGCAGCTGCTACAGGCTATGTACGCAGTCTGCCCGGTAGCAATATTAGTGAGTACCGGGTGTTTGAATATACTATTGGCATGGAGCTGCACCGGCGATTCCAGGCAGCTGTGCATGTGGTGTCGGTTATCCCTGGCCCCAGCTCGTGCTTTCGGGCCGATGTGTTCGAGCAGCTGGATTTTGCCAACCGCTCGCTAACCGAAGATTTGGACGTAACCCTGCAGCTACACCGCAAGCGTCTGGGCAAGGTACAGTTTATTCCCAAAGCCGTGGCTTATACCCAGGACCCGCAGAACATTCAGGATTTTATCAAGCAAATTACCCGCTGGAACCGTGGCATTGTGCAGGCTATTAAGCGGCATAAAATTGGGCTGCACCGCCAACGCATCGATGTTTATCTGAGCTACCAGGTGCTGCAAAATATGCTGTTTGCCGCCAATTATCTGTTAGTGGTGCCGTATTTGGCCTGGCGGCGGGAATCGTGGGGGATAGTATCTGCCGCCTTTGTGTTCGATATTGCCCTTACCTTTGGGCTGACCTTTATTGTGGCGGTACGTGCCCACCGCAAGGACATTCTTAGTGCATTCCCGGTTATATATATTTTGCGCTGGGTAACAATGATTGTGTTCTTACGCGCCTGCGTAGAGGTATTTATCTTGGGGCGCTTTAAGGTAAGCGACGGCGTATGGAATACTGCCGGCCGCCGCTACAAAGCCGACGTTAATCTTTCGTAATCAGGGTTTTGAATGATTGCCACATAGATGGTGCGGCGCCGGGTAATTTGGTACTAGCGGGCATTGACGATGTAGCGGGCTGACCTTTGGTGGGTGGGGCGGGGCTGACCTGCTCGGCAATAATCGCCAAGCGTTTGTCGTCGCTGGCTATAGGGGTGCCTGTTAATAAGGTTACTGTTTGTTGCCCGCGATTTTTTAGCACAGTGGTATTGTCGGGTGACAAAATGCGGCTTTCGCTTACGGTATAAATGTAGCGCACCTGGTGGTAGTCGATAATTATCTGGTCCTTCATACGCAGCTTGTCCAGCAGGGTAAACACAAAGTTGTATTTGCCCGGTGCCCAGGGCTGGTTGCTGGAATAGCCCACCAGTGTCATGTTGCCCGGCTTACCTGGGCTAGCACTGTTGCCATAGTGCAATACGCCGCGCTGCAGGGCCTTTTGCATATGTGCTTGGTCGGTTTGTGGCTCAAACACAAGGGGCACTGACAGATTCAGACGCGGGATCCACAGGTTGGGCGGAATATCTGCCACCGGAATAGGCTGCTTCGTGGCTGCAACAACCGACGGCTTGGCAGGCAGGTGCGCATTGCGGTACTTAACCTGGGCCGTTACCCATTGGCAGCTCAGAACGGCCAGTACAATTAAAAAGCTGCCCCCGCCCAGCATGGGCGGCAGCAGATCGCGTTTGTACGAAAAAACAGGTTTAGGGATAACGTGCTTTTTCTTGTTGGTCTGTTTTGCTTTTGCCATATTCAATGGCAATTATAGAATGTTGTTTCGTCGATATAAACTATATGTTTTAACTACAACGTTTGTTCGTGTTTTTTGGGTATAACTTCAAACGGCAGGCTGTTGGTAAGGTTAAACTTGTCGCCATACACTTGCCAAGCCAGCGGCAGTTTGAGGTCCAGGTTGCCGGTGTTTAAAATGGAGCGCAGGGCTTTGACGCGGTCAACCGATTCTTTCCATTCGTCGCGGGTGGCTGGGTCGGCAGCATTTTCCAGGTGTTTTTGCCGGGCATCCAGGAACGTCTGCAGCCAGTCGGCTTCTTTGCCGGGCTGCACCGGCCCTACGGCTTTTTGCACTTCGGTAAGTATTGCCGGCAAGCCATCGGGGTCATCACCCTCGCCGTGCTGGATAATGGTGTCTAGGATAATCATTTGACCAAGCGCGGTTTTAACACCCGCTGTTTGCGCTTGTTTCATGGCCGGGTTGAAATACAGGTTGGTGTAGACCGTGTCCTGGGCGCTCTTGAACACTGTTTTGTCGTTTTTGTAGGTCTGTTTCCAGGCTTCGATAAAGCCGTCCAGGCCCACGGTAGAGTCCGTGCCCTTGACTGCTTCCAGCGCAGGCACATAGCTGGCTAGGATGGGATCGGTCTTTTTAGTGTTCTTTAGGTACTCCTGCACGACCAGCAACAAGTCGTTGGTGCCGCTGGTAAAGCCAGAGCGCCCGGCGGTAATGCCACGCCCGTCTGTCAATTTTTCGGCATAGTTATACTGTATTTTGGTGGTGGAATTTTCGAATGTAGAAATAATTTGCTCGGCCCGCTTGCGTGTATCGGCATTGGTCAAATCCATGGGCTGCGTTTGCCCTGGATTGTTACCAGGGAATGTATCGTTCTGGTTATCGCATTCCTCGGCAAGGGCAGGCAGCGGCGCTGCCAAAATGAGTACGGCAGTACTTATGCTGATAAACTTGTTCCAACGTGGCAGTGCTTTAGTCATCCGCCTATTGTAGTGCGCATTCGGCGCCTATGCAAGTATAGTGTTTATACTACAAGCTTGAACGGATCGCCATATACGTTCCATTCCATTGGTTGCGCAGCACTTGCCTCAAGATCCGGGTAGGTGTCTAGGATATGGCCAAGCGCGGTTACACGGTCAACCGATTCTGCCCAGCCCTGTCTTGTTTCGGGGTCAGCAGCATGCATGAGATGATCCTTTCGAACGCGCAAGAAGGCGCGCGTCCAGGCTTCCTCGCCGACTTCTTGCACCGAACCCTGTACTTCGGTTGTCTGGGCCATCATGGCGCGCAAGCCATCTACATCGTCGCCATCCCCATGCTGAATAATAGTGTCAAGAATAACTAATTGTGCAGCAGCGCCTTCGATGCCAGCCTCTTGGGAGTAATTCATAGCAGGATTGAAGTATAATTCGTCATATACTGCATCTTGTGCTGCACGAAGTTGGGGGTCATGGGCAGCGGTCTGTTGCCAGACTTTTTCGAAGCCACCAAGGCCTTCGGTAGAGTTGGTGTTGTCGACAGTTGCCAGTGCCTTGCGATAACGGGCAAGTGGGTTCCGGGGGCTTTTTTCGGTATATTTGTCCACGACCATTTTTAAGTCATGAGTACCGCTGGTAAACCCGGCCCGTCCGGCGGTTATACCCCGACCATCATTAAGGTTCTCGGCGTAGCCGTACTTAATTTCAGTGGTCGAGTTTTCGAACGTAGAGATAACTTGCTCGGCCCGGCGTTTGGCGGCAGGGTTGTTTAGACCTGCGTGCTCTGGTTTTGGCAGTTTTGTCTCGGCAGGTTCCGGGGTTGGGGCAGTAACAGGAGCCTTGGTTTCGTCGGCGCGGCCACAGCCTACGGCAGCTACCAACGCCAAGGCGCTGATAATGACATTTCTGCGTGTTATGCCTTGTCTATTGCGTTCAAAAATGTGGTCGCCGTGCGGCTTTCGCTCATATTTTTAGAGCGTTTACAGCTGGGGTTGGATTTCGGCTAGAGCTTGGGCTACGGTTTGTACCGAGATGCCCTTGTTTTTGATATAGGCTAGTTCGGCGTCCAGGTTGGCTGGGGTCACAGCATAGGTGGGGTCTTCGGCATTGGTGGCAACTTCGTGGTATACCAGCACCAACCAAGTGTGATCATTGTAAGCTTGGTCGACCCAGGCAGCAACCTGCGCGGGGGTAGTGGTGTTGGTAATGTTTTGTACCTTGATGTTATAGATGTCAAAGCTGTCTTTGCTGTTAAAGCCAACGTCGGTAGAACGGTGCGAGCGGTAGTATTTTTTGATCTCGGTAATAACGGTGCTGTTGTAGGCGCCGTAGGGGGTAGCAAAGTCGTCGGCCACGCCAGGGGTGCCAAACCAGGCACGCAATTGGGACTGGTTGTTGGCCAGTTCGGCGTCAATTTGGGGTACAGTCAGGGTGGTCAGGTTTTCGTGGTCTACGGTGTGGGCGGCAATTTGGTGCCCACCATTTTTGAGGGTCTGCATTTGGGCTACGGTCATATAGTCGGGGTATGCGTCCAGCGTGGGCTGTGTTAGCTGGTAGAAGGTGGCCTTTAGGCCGTATTTGTTCAGCACCGGCAAGCCGTTGGTATACTGGTTGCGCCATGCGTCGTCAAAGGTAATGCTGACCAAGCCGCGAGTAAAGCCGGCGGGGGTGTATTCGGTCAGGGAGAAATCATCGCTTATGACGTAACCCTTTTTGGCCAGTACCTGGAAGAATGTAACGCTCTTGGCGCCAGCAGGGGCCACAAAGGTGCCAGTTGCTTGCGCCCAAGTGGCAGAAGCGGGTACGCCGCCAATCCAGAAGTATTGTACGGTGCCGTCGTTCATGGTAACGGCTGCATCAATTTCGGTGTCTACGTTGGATTGGTACCAGTTGCTATACTTGTAGGTTTTGCCGGCAGTAACGTTTGCAGCGGCAAAGTCCCAGTTAGCTGCACCATCGGTGTAGGTAGTAATTTCGGCCTTTAGGCTGCGATTGCCAGTGTGGCCGGTGGTAAGGTAGCTGAATACCGAAGTGTTGTTGCCCCAGCTGTCACTAATCCAGCCATCGGGGCTGGTGCCATTGGCGCTAGTTTCGACCGATGGGTTGGCAATAAGGTTGCTGGAAGGAGGGGTAACTACGTTGTTAACCGTAACAGTTACCGAAGTCAGGGTGGTCAGGCCGCTGCCATTACGGGCTACGGCGCTTAGAGTATGGCTGCCGTTGGTGGCGGTTGTGGTGTTCCAACTGGTGCTGTACGGAGCAGTGGTGTCTTCGGCACCCAGGTTTGCACCGTCGAGCTTGAACTGTACGCCGGCAACGCTTACTGCGTCGCTAGCGTTAGCGGTTACATCGAGTGTGCCGCTCACTGTAGAACCGTTAGCAGGTGCGGTGATAGATACAGTCGGCGGGGTGGGATTATTAACCGTAACAGTTACCGTGCTGGTAGCAGTAGTGTTGGCTGCATTGCGTGCAACAGCGCTAAAGGTGTGGCTGCCGTTGGTAAGGGTTTTGGTGTCGATGCTAGCGCTGTAAGGTGCGGTCGTGTCTTCGGCGCCAATATTCGTGCCATCCACTTTAAACTGTACGCCCACAGCATTTGTAGCAGTAGCGGTCAGGCTTTGCGTGCCACTGACGGTTGCGTTATTGGCGGGAGCAGTAATGGCAACGGTTGGCGCAGCCACGTTGTTAACATTGATAGTTACGGTGCTGGTTGCGGTAGCTGCAGCCGAGTTACGGGCTACGGCGCTCACAGTGTGCGTACCGTTGGTAAGCGTGGTGGTGTCCAGGCTGGTGCTGAACGGTGCGCTGGTGTCTTCGGCACCGAAGTTTACGTTGTCTACCTTAAACTGTACGCCTACAGCGTTGCTGGTTGTGGTGGTAATGTTTTGTGTACCGCTGACAGTAGCGTTGTTAGCTGGTGCGGTAATAGAAACCGTGGGGGCAGCAGGCGCAGCCACGTTGTTAACAGTTACATTTACCGTGCTGGTAGCAGTTAACGCAGCAGCATTGCGGGCTACAGCCGAAATGGTGTGGCCAGCATTGGTAAGCGTGGTGGTGTCCAAGCTTGCCGTGTACGGAGCAGTGGTGTCTTCGGCACCCAGGTTGGTACCATCCACTTTAAACTGTACACCGCTGACGCCAACAGCGTCGGTGGCAGTAGCAGTTACAGCTTGCGTACCGCTAACGGTAGAACCGTTGGTTGGCGCAGTAATGTTTACAGTTGGTGCAGTAGGAGTAGGTGTGCCGGTTGTCAGGTCTTGCAGGTCGTAGCTGTCGGTTTGCAAGGTACCTTTTTTGGCCAATACATGGTAGAAGCTGGCGCTGGCTACATCGGCAGGAGTGGTAAAGGTAAAGCTGGCTTGTTTCCAGGCAGCGCTGATAGCAGCGGTGCCGAGCCACCCGTAGGTAACTTTACCGGTCTTGCTGGTGTAGGCCATTTCCAGGCTGGTTTGTACATTAGAGATGTAGTAGTCGCTAAACTGATACTTGGTGCTGGGCTTGAGGGTAACTGGGGCGGTCATCCACTTTGCATCACCGTTGGTGTACTTGGTAGTATTAATGCTCAGGCTACGACTGCCGTTTTGGCCAGTAGTAGCCCAGGTGTAAGCGCTGGTGTTGGTACCCCAACCGCCTTGGGCCCAGCTGGCTGGCGCGCTGCCACTGGCTGTTTCGACCGATGGGTTGGGAATAAGGTTGGTACCGGCTGCAGTGGCCATGGCCACGGGCATGAATGGCAAGGCTGCTAACATAGCAGTAGCAGCAACAGCTGCAAACCTTGTAGATAGAGAACTAACGAACTTTCGCATAACTTTGTAAACTCCTTTGAAGCGGATTATACTATAAAATAATAATTTTGTCCATATGAAAAGAACAACTCGTACCACCCATAATACCAGAAAGCGCAAGCTTTTTAACATACAATTGCGCAAAAATAAAAAACTATTAATAAGTATAGTCATTTTGACAATGGTAAGTATAGGTGCGGTAACGGTGTATAGGTGGCCCACTCCGTCCTCTACCAAGCAAGTTTCGACACCCGCTACCAAGTCAACCCGGCCAGGCCCCACTGCCGCAACCCCGGTACCTGTAGTATCTGCGCCATCGCCGGCCGCACCAGCAACTTCCTACCCTCAGCACGCCAACATTATTGCCACCATGTTTTATATAGGTGAACCAGGCGATGACGAAAACGGCAATATCCCCAACGCTGACAGTACTTGGGACGAGCAATGGCAAGAGCACTACGGTGGCACGGACAGTCCGTACAAGCGAAACGGTTGGTTGCCTGCCGGCTTTACATCCAAACAAAACCCGTTCTATATTGCCCTGCCATATAACGACCTGGATGAAGAGGGCAGCCGCAAGGCATCGGCCAGCCATGCCTATTGGCACGCAGCATCCGACGGCAATGGCTCCTACGTCAAAAACCGCTGGGTAGAGGTGTGCTTTAAAGGCGCCTGCGCCTACGGCCAGTGGGAAGACGCCGGACCATTTGGCGAGGACGACTGGCGATATGTATTCGGCAGTGCCCGCCCGGCTAACAAAATTGATCTCAAAGCTGGCATAGATGTGTCGCCAGCCATAAATGACTACCTAAAACTCAACAGCGAAGCCACCGTATCGTGGCGCTTTACAGACACGCCGCCCACCGGCCCGTGGCAGCAGATTACAACCAAATAACCCAAATCCAACAGATCAATCATTCCAAAAGCGCCCCTGGAATAGGGGTTTTATGGCGTAGTAGGGTAACCATAAGCAAAAAGCATTGAGCTTATGGCTTTGACGTAATGTCAAAAAGGTGTTGACATAATGCTTGATCGAGGATATAATGCGCCCATCAGCCAATTTTATGGTGAGATAAAAGTAAGAGGTTTATATGTACGGTAAAGGAGCTGGAGCGGGTGTTGTTACCATTGGTGCAGCAACCGTGCTACCAAACACTGGTAGCAACCTAATCGTTACAGTTGCCGTGTCAGCAGCCGCTGGCCTGGTAACCTGGGGTGCTTTGTACGCCCTGGCTAACAAGTAATTGTTAGTCCTTTAAAACCGGCATTAGGGTAGGCAAGTATGAACAGCAAAAAACGCAAAACAACGCGTCCCATGCGAAACAGACTGGCCACCGCCCTGATGTCGGTTTTTATATTGGCATTATTTGCCCTACCGGCCTTTTCCGGTCTGGTCTGGGCCAAGGGTATTTTGTTTGATAACCGCGACCCGCGCAAAGTAGTTAATATAGAACCCATGCAGGTGCGGGCAATTGACCAAAGCGGCCAGCTGAAGCCTTTTAACGAGCCGATTGTCAGTATTACCTTTGACGATGGCTGGGAGACTACCTACAGCAAAGCCTTGCCCTTACTGCAAAAAGAGGGCTTGCCCACCACCCAATACATTATTGGCGGCGTGTTTGACAACCATAGCTATATGTCGGTTGCCCAGGTACAGTCTATGCAAAAGGCAGGGCACGAGATTGGCTCGCACACCATGACCCACCCCGACCTTACCCAGTTGACCGACGCCAGTTTAAGTTGGGAGCTGGTACAGTCCAAAACAGTACTGACGGAAAAGTTCGGGCCTATTAAGGACTTTGCCTCACCCCTGGGTGCCGCCAACGACCGCACCATTGCCGCTGTAAAACAAAATTATCGTTCGCAGCGCAATACCGAAGGTGATCCTAATACGGTTGCCAACAAGGGGGTAAACCTGGGCAGTGAATTTAACATTTACAGCATTACGGGCTATACAGTGCGTAAAACCACCACCATGCAAGACCTGAAAGATATGTTGCAGTTTACCGCAACCTACAGCGGTTGGGTGGTACTGACCTATCACCAGGTGGACGACAGTGGCGAAACGTACAGCATAACGCCCGAAACCTTAGCCAAGCAGTTGAAACTCATCAGCGACAGCCACATTCGAGTAGCTACTGTTGGTCAGGTGCTCGATGCCTATACGGCAGGGGGCAAATAAAATGCACCGGCCAAAGTTTATCCCAAAAGGCCCGCATCGTACCCACGACTATGCTCGGCCGGTAATGTACCGCAAGCACAGTCGTCGCCCTATTAAACGAACTAACTATAAAGATATGCCTACTACCGCACCCATTGCCGCACCCAAACGCAAGGCCACCCTGGCCCTGTTAATTGCCGCTCACAACGAAGAAGTCGTGTTGGCCAAGACTATTAATTCGGCTATTGCAGCCGGCATGACGCCTGAGCATATCTACGTAGTTGACGATAACTCGTCCGACCGCACCTCGGCCATTGCCCGATCCATTCTGCCACGCCAGAACGTGTGTAAGGTACGGCGCAGCGGCAAGGGGTTGGCGCTTACCAAGGCTAGCAAGAAATATCATTTGCCCGAACGCTACCGCTGGATCCACATTGCTGATGCCGACGGTGCCTTTTCGCCCAACTATTTCCCCACCTTCCGTAAAAACTTGCGGGTCGAAAATGCTGCTGCCACTGGTTACGTGCGCAGTCTGCCGGGCAAAAACGTCAGCCAATACCGCGTGTTTGAATACACCGTGGGTATGGAACTGCACCGCCGTTTCCAATCTATTTTTAATATTATTCCAGTTATCCCGGGGCCTACGTCGTGCTTCCGGTCGGATGTATTCGCACGCGTAAACTTTGCTAATAAATCATTAACCGAAGACTTTGACGTCACCCTGCAAATTCACCGTCAAAAACTGGGCAAGATCCAGTTTATTCCCAAGGCTATTACCTACACCCAGGACCCCGGCACGGTAAAAGACTTCACCAAACAAATTACCCGCTGGAACCGTGGTGTCATGCAGGGTATTACCCGTCACCGTATTGGTCGCAAGGTGTCGCCTATCGACGCATATCTAAGCTACCAGGTACTGCAAAACCTGCTGTTCTTTGTAAACTACTTTTTGTGGGTGCCCTACTTGACAATGAAGCACCACAGCGCCAACATACTAGCCAGCATTTTTGTATACGACGTGCTAGTAACCCTTGGTATTAGTGTGCTGGTAGCTGCCCGATCGCGCCGCTGGGATATCCTAAGCGCTTTCCCCATTGTGTACGCCCTGCGCTGGTTTGGTATGGTAGTATTCTTGCGCGCATTTGCCGAAGTAGTTATCTTGCGCAAATTCCGCGTTAGCGAAGGCCACTGGGAGAACAACGCCGGCCGCCGCTACGCTTTGCCGGTGTAGTGCCTTTGCGCTTTCCCCGTAATACTTTGCCGTCCTTCAATATAAGGACATAAGGACGCCCACACCCATTCGTGCTTGCTCTTCTTATATCAGCAGGCGCTTGCGGGTTGTTAGAATAAGTCTTTAATATTTTGCCAGAATGAGGGGGCACTGCCAGGCAGTTTGTTTTGGTCCACGGGGACAGTCTTTTGCGTGGTTGTGGTTGCGGTGGTATGGGTGAGCGCGGGTGAAATTTGATTGGCTTCGATGATTAAGCGTTTGTAGTTGGTGCCTATGGGGGTGCAGGTAATAAGGGTCAGCTTGTGGTCGGTGCTGGTGTTAAGCACGGATACATCGTCGGGCAATACCACATGTTTGGTGGTTATCTGGTATACGTAGCGGATGCCGTTGTAATCCAAACTTATCTGGTCGCCTTTTTCGGTTTTATCCAACAGCGAGAATACGAATTTGTAGTGGCCTGGTGCCCACCACTGGCCGCTGCTGTGGCCAAAAATGACAATATTGCCTGTCTCCCCCGGCACGGCCGTATCTGGGTAGTGTACCACGCCGTCGTGCAGGGCCTGCATGAACGCTGCTTGGTTGACTACGGTTTGGCTGTAAATAACCGGCGCGTCCACGCTAATTTTGGGGATATTTATTTTATATGGTGCATCTTTGGGAATGGTAATGGGCGGCGGCGTGGTATCTTTGGTGGTGCTGATGGTAATAATTTTAGACGTGGTGTGGTGCGTGCGCGAATTAATAAAATAGGCAATGCGGCCGGAAATCCACTGCGAGTTAAAAAATCCAAACACTAACACAAATACTAATAATCCGCCCAAAGGGGGCAGCAAGTGTTTTTTAAAACTGAACTTGGCTTTGGTGCCTGCCAGTTCTGCCGGTTTCTTTTTCTTTTTTGTTGGTTTTTTGGCCATAAGAATGGATGCTACCTGTCTTTTAGCATAACATGCGCTGCAAAACTTACAACCTGCTCGCTATTATTCCGGGTCAAGCCCGGAATAACGTATGGGGGAAGATAGATAGCGGAGCTACATATCGTGGAAGATTTGTATACGCGCACCAAGGCCGTTCAGGCGTTCGGCCAGATCCTCGTATCCGCGGTTAATAGTATAGATGTTACGTAACGTAGAAATGCCATCGGCAGCCAACATGCCAATTAACAGCAGGCTGGCAGGGCGCAAGGCAGGCGGGCAGACCACATCGGCTTTACTGAACTTGGTGGGGCCCTGAATATACAAGCGGTGTGGGTCGGCCAGTTCCACCTGCATGCCCACCTTGGTCATTTCGGTGTAGTAGATAGCGCGGTTTTCGTACATCCAGTCGTGGATGAGCGTGCGGCCATTTGCCACCGCACCAATGGGCACAAAATAGGGCAGATTGTCGGCGTTCAGGCCGGGGTAGGGGCGGCTGTAGATCTTTTCGGCTAATGCCTTTAGCTTGCCATTATGTTTATGGATGGTTAGGTCCACTAGGTCGGTTTTGCCATTGGCGGCTTTGTAGCGGGTACTGAGTTCAAACTGCAGCCCCATGTGTTTGAGCTTTAAAAGCTCCAAGCTCATAAATTCAATAGGTACACGGCGGATGGTAAAGCTGCTGTTGGTGGTAACAGCCACCGACGTAAAGAACATAGCCTCGATAGGGTCTTCGGCTGGCGCATAGGTAATGTTCTTTTTGATGCGCGCGCCAAGGCCGCGAATTTTAAGCGTAGTGCTGCCGATGCCCTCAATCTTGACGCCCAGACGCTGCAAAAAGAAACATACGTCTTGCACCATGTAGTTGGCACTGGCTAGCTCAATTGTCGTTTCCTCGCTAACGCGGGCTGCGGCCATTAAAGCGTTTTCGGTTACCGTATCGCCCGATTCGTACAATACAATGCGGCCAGCTGGTTTTTTGTGTACCTTAATATCGTAGTGCCCCTGGGTAGCCACAATGCCTACGCCAAATTGTTCCAGCGCAAACAAATGCGGGGCCACGGTACGGCTGCCCAGCTTACACCCACCAGCATAAGGGATTTTAAAATCGGTTTGGTCGTGCATGAGCGGGCCAATCATCATCAGCACCGAGCGGGTTTTGCGCGCGGCCTCGGCATCCATGCTATCCAGTTTAAGCTTTTGTGGCCGGCGGATTTCCAGATCGCTGGCACCCACCCAGCGTACATTCACACCAATGCTTTCCAGCACCTCTATAATGCGGAATACTTCTTCGATCCGCGGAAAGTTTTTAAAGCGGGTAACACCATAGTTAAGCAGGCTGGCGCATAACAAGCCAACAGCGGCATTTTTACTGGTTTTAAGGGTAATCTCGCCCGATAGCTCGTGGCCGCCCTGGATGCGCAGATTTACGGCACTGCCGCTTAACGAAATAAGCTGTTTGTTTAGTACATCGCTAATGCGGCCCAGGGTTTCCAGGGACAAATTTTGGCGCCCGTGTTCCATGCGGTTAACTGCCGACTGGCTGGTGTGTAGTTGACGGGCAAATTCAGCCTGGGTAAGGCCACGTTCTTGCCGTATCTGGGAAATTAAATGTCCGATTTTTTCGTTGGGTGTATCCATAGCTAAATAATATTACCAGGTATGATATATTTTGCAAATATAAAATGCTTACGTATGCCGGGCTGGCGACTTGCGCCAGGTTTCTAACGCCGTAGCTACCACATGCTTGCAGAACTGTCCTTTACTATTGCAGGTGCAATTCCATTGCAAGCCAACCGGTGCGGCTTCTAGCACTGTATTGCGCGGACCGGTCGTAGGGCCGGCAACATGGGCAGCCACTTTAAGTGGAGTGAATTCGGTAAAGGTGACTCCACCATTGTCGGCAATTTCTTGCCCCAGGCGAAAGTTGGACGGCGTTGCTAACTGTTTAACAGCAACTTCATCAATTAAATCGGCAACAGTTTGCATATGTATAGTGTAGCACTCTTAAGGTGGTGCAGCCGAAGGTTGCCAAGCAAAGGCGGCGGTCAATAAACTTCGTAATTACTTTTTTGTATAAAATGGCTATTTTGTGGCATTATAGAAATTACCCCAAAAATACAAGGAGGGCAATTGCCAGAGCAAGGCGATCAGTTTGAGGCACCCCCAGCCGTAGACTTACGGCGAGATTTGTTTTTGCAGCCAGCAACAGCTTCTTTAGGGCATGTCTCTTTGATTGAGCTATACCCCACTTTCCATACAAATGGGAACACCCACAATATTCGACCATATCAAGAGGTACAGGATATGGTAGGAAAAGCAGTAGGGCAATTCCTAGAGTATAAGGGAGATGAGGCGTCTGAAAGCGGTGCCTTCTCGGGCATAGTCGATACTAATCAAGAAAATGTTTCAGATGTCATTTCTATTACAGCAAACGTAATCCATAAATGGGAAGTCATACTGGCCAGAAATGAAGAAGTATCTCCTTTTAGCGAGGTACCTCAAGATATAACAGGCGAGGATCTCGAACGTTCAGATGTCCAATTTATAATCGATGTAGCAGATGGTGTGGACGGTATCCTGAATCCCTTACCCCGATCCGCTCACACTAGAAAAGCCATTACCCAACTAATGACATATCATGGGCTTGATTTTACTGAGAGATGGTTCACGGGCGATATTGTCAAGCAAGAACTGGGCGAAGAATATGAAATAAGCAGGTATCGGGCCACCTTATTGGCAGCCGTTAGCCCTCATTCCCTGCTGAGCGCTGCTCGACGCTTCCTAAAGATCGAAAAACCTATAAACGAGGAAGAAATAAAATCGCTTGACATGCGAATGTTACAGAGCCTATTTTTTAAAAAATCTACAGAGCCTCTCACCTTATTCGATTTGTATAAAGAGGTTGACATAGGCGGACCTATTCCAAAGGAACTGCCACCTATCACACAGACAAAACAGAATGTTCATAACCTTATCTGCCTTTATGGGCAGTATGGCAAAGGCCAGGGCTGGGAGCCACGCCCATTAGCGTGGCTTCAAAAGATAAACAAAACTGAATATACCGAAGACGTTGCTTCTGTTACTGGGCATGTTATAGCTCTTTGGGAAAAGGTAGCAGTGCGTAATAGTGGCGTATCACCCTTCAATGATTTGCCTATGGAAAAATTGATGCCGGCTGATTTGAAGCGCCAGGATGTATGGTTTGTTATAGAAGTCGCTGATGCTGTAGACAAGATTTTGCATTGGAATCTACGTGCGCCAAAAATGAAGGAAGCCATAGCGGTGCTGATTGCTTGTCAAGGTGGTAGTTTTGCTGAAAAATGGTTTAGCAGTGAAATCATTTGGTCCGAACTTGGGTTAGACAAGGAGCCAAGTCAGGATCTACTCATTCAGCTTGCTCGCACCGCAACTAAAGATCCGGTAGATGCAGCTAGGAAGTTCTTCTACGAACAGCCCCCAACAGTAGAAGAGGCCTTACATGCTACACGATTGCAAGAACTATTTTCTCAATCAGTCGAGAATCACTTGCGCCTATCTGATATATATCCTATTAGCCGGAAGCCAGGGGCCTCCCCCAAAGCCTTGCCATCCTTTGAGTGTATACGGGCTGTAGTAGCGGAAGTACTTACCGTATTCAATCAGGAAGGTTTAACTGACGCATTTCAGCCAGCAGCTTTGCTTGATACGTTGGCTGGCAATAATGAAAGCTATAAACAAGACATCATTGATGTTGCATCAAATATTATCCGCATTTGGGAGGATGTACTTTTAAGGAATGGTAAGCATTCGCCTTTTTCTGTTTTATATTCCAATCTCCTTAACGAGAAAAGTTTAGTTGACGCGGAGGTAAAATTTTTGCTTGATATTGCAGGTGCCACTGAGAGAGCTCTGGGTGCGCCTGGCCGACCCGTCTATGCTAAAGAAGCGGTAGCTAAATTAATTGCCTATCATGGCGCCAATTTTACACAGCGATGGCTATCTGGGGAAATATATGAAGCGCACTTTGGCAAAAATCGTGGGCCTTCATTTGCATACTTAGCCTACATTGCCTCTATTTATCCACATGATCCCGTAGAAGGGGCGAGAGAGCACGCTAAGACCCAAGAAGCAATGAGTATGAAATTGTTGCAACTCTTACGCGCTCCCGCTAGTAAGATGTCACTGCATAATCTATATAGTCAAAATAAGTATACACCCCCAGATAAAAGAGCCGATAGGTCGCCACCCTCTTTACAGGAAGCTACAGCGATCGTTAATCAAATAGTAAATCTTGACGAAAAAAGAAACGAATCTAAGAAACCGGAAGGATTAGCTCCTACCACTATATCAATACGTGATCAATATATGGATGCGGCAGTACCGATCACTGCACAGATTATAACTATTTGGGGGAAGACACTTATTAAGAAAAATGTACCTTCTCCTTTTAAAAACCTGTTAAGTGAGGGTTTGGGTGACAATCCGGCACTTGATCGTCCGGATATCCAATTAGTTAGGGAAATAGTGGATTCTGTATATAGCGTACTAGAGATTTCCGGTATTTCTTGGGTAAGAAAACGAGCGGTTGCAAATTTAATTGCTCATCGAGGAAGTGATTTTGCTGCGAAATGGTTCCGAGGAGAAATTACACGGAATATGTTTCAGGATGATTTCCCTCTTGATAATGGGTCGCTTGCCGGGATAGCGACCATGTACCCGGGCAAACCCGTTGAGGGTGCAAAAAAGGTGTTCCGAAGATATCGCCAATTATCACCAGCCACGATAAGCAAGCGCCTGAAAATTACGCCAGAATCAGCTGAGCAACTTTTTCCGCCTGCGCGGTGTATGCGATATGCGCTATATAGAAAAAATCCTCTAGATGTTATAGCGTCTGAGCACGCTAAGGCCTTAAAAGCGCACCAGGAAACAGGGTTGCCCCTGAATTTACTTATGTATGCAGCGGGAAAGACAAAGGATGATTTTGAAGGATTAGTCGAAAAGATCGTGCAGAGCTATCATAATCCCATACCGGGGACTACTCCTCTAATATGGGCTTGGTCTGTGGCGAGTGCCTATCCACGTGGACGCGAAGCGCAACTGCGTTATGCGGCTATATCCCACAGTTATTTTAATATAAGAAATGCCTTTTCATTGGATCGCGAGCTTGGGCCTGAGAATGGTGCTAGAACAGGGCATAACTATATTGCTGCTGAGGCGGCCGATCCGGCAGAAATATTGTTTGGCGACAGCGATGTGGATAATGTAATTTCCCGGTTAGCAGAAGGCGCGGGTATAAACGAGGGGCAGTTAACACAATTGCTTGATCATTTTGCTAACCCCCAGGCTGATTCTTTGCCGTCAGATGTAGTCCGCATGCTGGAGCGCTTGCGCGAAGTTGCCAGGCAAGAAGAAGCGGGGTAGGTTTGGTTGGTCCTGGCGGCTACGCTACAATACAAACATGATCTAGCTACTTTAAGTTGACCGGCCGTAACTTGTTGAAATTATGAGGGAGTTTGCTATGCAAGACAAAGAGATCGAAGAACTTATAGTAGCCGAAACTAAGCGGCAGCGTGAAGGGCTGGAGATGATACCCAGCGAAAACCATACGTCAGCCGATGTGCTGAAGGCCCTGGGCTCGCGCCTAACGGACAAATATTCCGAGGGATATCCGGGCAAGCGCTATTATGGCGGCTGCGAATTTGTAGATAAGGTAGAGAACCTGGCGCGCGACCGGGCCAAAAAGTTGTTTGGGGTAACACACGCCAATGTGCAGCCCTATTCCGGCAGCCCGGCCAACCTGGCTATTTACTACGCGCTGGTTGACCCGGGCGATACGGTGATGGGGCTGGAGCTGTATTTTGGCGGGCACATGACGCACGGGCTAAAGGTAAATTTTTCGGGTACCATATATAACTCGGTGCAGTACCGTACTGGCCATGATGGCTATTTGGATTACGATGGTATGGAAAAACTGGTGCGCGAGCACAAACCAAAGATGATTGTAGCGGGCGCCACTGCCTATCCGCGTATTTTTGACTGGCAGCGGCTGCGTGACATTGCCGATATTTGCGGCGCATTTTTGGTAGCCGATGTATCGCACATTGCGGGCCTGATTGTGGCTGGCGCGCACCCATCGCCCGCTGGCATTGCCGACGTTATTATGACTACCACGCATAAAACCTTGCGTGGCCCCCGCGGCGCACTTATTTTGTGCAATGGTAACCCCAGCAACCCGCTTAAAAAGGTAGAGCGAACGCGTGAAAACCTGCCCACCTTAATTGACCGGGCTATTATCCCTGGTTTGCAGGGCGGGCCGCACAACCACCAAACCGCAGCTATTGCCGTTGCCTTGCGCGAGGCCAGCCTGCCGTCGTTTAAAGAATATGGCCACCAAATTGTCAAAAACGCCAAGACTCTGGCCGCCAAACTTAGCGACAAAGGGTACCAGCTGGTTACTGGCGGCACCGACAACCACCTGTTGCTGATCGATCTGACCAACAAAGGTGTTAAGGGTGCCGATGCCGAAACAGCACTGAGTAAAGCCGGTATCACAGTAAATAAAAACACAGTGCCGTTTGATCCGCGCCCACCATTTGACCCCAGTGGTATTCGTTTGGGTACCCCGGCTCTTACTACCCGCGGCATGAAAGAAAAAGAAATGGAACAAGTGGCCGACTGGATTGACGCTGCTATAACCGCCAATGGCAACGAAGCAAAGCTGGCCAAGCTCCACCAAGAAGTGCTGGAACTGACCAAAGCCTTCCCGCTGCCTGGCGAAACAAAATAATTATGCGCATTCACCACAGCCAGCGGTTCCACGTAGTCCCCGCAGTGTATGTCATCTTTCGTGACGGCGATAAAGTGTTGCTGCTAAAACGTGCCAACACTGGCTACCGCGACGGGGAATACAGTATGCCGTCAGGGCATGTGGATGGCGGCGAGCCGGCTGTTGTGGCTGCCGCACGCGAAGCTAAAGAAGAAGTAGGTGTAACGATTGACCCGACAGATCTAAAGCTGGTGCATACCCAACACCGTTTGGCTGAAGAGGGCGACCATGAACGGATTAGCTTGTATTTTGAAGCCACCAAGTGGCAAGGCGAACCAGTAAATGCCGAACCCCACAAATGTTCCGGGCTATTATGGGCGGACATGGCTGCTTTGCCTAAAAACCTGGTACCCGAGCTGCAAGAGTTCCTTAGGCACTGGGAACGCGGCAGTAATTACGGTCATTTTGGCTTTTAGATAATTACACCCCAAACCACTTGTCATTCCGGATCAAGTTTGGAATGAGTGTAGTGGCTTTACGGCAGCAGTTCTGGTTCTTGCTCTAGTGTAATCTGGAACAGTTGCTGTACTTTGTCGACAATTCTTTGCTTGAACTGCAGCAATTGCGCAGTGCTTTGGGCATGTTCGTTCACTAGCACCAGGGCTTGGGCGGGCCAGGTGGCCATGCCGGTGTCAGTATCGTGCACACCCTTGAACCCGGCCTGCTCTACCAGCCAGGCGGCGGGTAGTTTTATGCGGCCGTCGGGTGTGGACCAATGCGGCACATCGGGGTAGTCGGCCTGAATTTGGGTAAATAAATTTTCGTCGATAATGGGGTTGGCAAAGAATGATCCGTTGTTGGCTACCCTGGCTGGATCCGGTAATTTACTTTGACGAATGGCAATAACGGCATCGCGCACAATTTGGGGCGTAAATTCGTGAATGTTGTGCTGGTCAAAGTAGGCCTGCAGGCTTTTGTAAAAGGGTGGCTGCGGGTTGGTGCGCAACAAGTGCAGGGTAATGGCGGTTATAAAAAACCGGCCGCGGTCCGTAGTTTTGAAGCGGCTGGTGCGGTAGGCTAGTGCACATTCGCTGGGCTGTAGGCTGACAAACTGTTTGGTTTGGTTGTCGTATGCCTCCACACTTACCAGTACATTGGCAATTTCCTGCCCATAGGCGCCAACATTTTGTACCGGCGTGGCACCGGCCGTGCCGGGGATGAGCGATAGGCTCTCGATGCCGCTAGCCCCTTTGGCCACGGTGCGTTCCACTACGCTATCCCAGTTTTCGCCGGCGCCTACGGTAACATAATAGTTTTCTTCGTCTTCCTGCTGTTCCTCGAAGCGCATAATTCGGTTAATCATAATAAGGCCGGGGAACCCTTCGTCACGCCACACGATGTTGCTGCCCGTGCCAACCATTAATACTGGCAGATTACGCTGTTCGGCCCAGTTTAGCGCTTCTTGCAGCTCGTTGCGGTCGTGAATATCCACCATATATGCGGCGTTGCCCCCCAATCGCATGGTGGAGTGCAGGCGCAGCGGCACATTCTGCAATATGTTCATGCGGTAATTATAGCTTGGATATGCCAGGCACAGTAGTATAATAAGTGGTTATGAGTGAGCCACAGGAGTTACCATTCCAACCACTAGGCCAACGCCTTAAAAAGATCCGCACAAAGATGCAGGAAAGCGTTGCCGAGGTGAGCGGTGCGGTCGAGATCGACATGCAAGCTTTGGAACGTATCGAACAAGGCCGCGAGCGCCCCAGCGAGGACATTCTGATGCTGCTGATCAGCCATTTTGGCATGCACGACGACGAGGCCGCAGGTTTGTGGGAACTGGCTGGTTACGACCCACCACGCGACCACGACCACGAGCCGTCTGCCGCCACCCAAAGCAGCCGCAACATGGTGTTGGTAATGGCCATTGACCCCCGTATTGTGTATAGCGACGGGGTACAAGTACAGGCTAGTTCCAACGGGGTAGTGATGAGCTTTTCACAAGCCTCGGGCACCCAGCAGCAACTGACCACCGCCCGTGTGGGCATGAGCCGCGAACAGGCCAATAACGTGATGCGTGCTATGCAAGACGCCCTTGGCCGTTCCGAACCACGTCAGCTGCCTGCCTCTACCAGCGACAGCCAGCAGCCACAAAACAGCGACCAATCTACGAACAAAAAATAGTCTCTCTTGGCGTAAGGGGTTAATTTTGCTACGCTTGAGTGGTTATACGCGCCCGTAGCTCAGTGGATAGAGCACCAGTTTCCGGTACTGGGTGTCGCAAGTTCGACTCTTGCCGGGCGTACCAAGTCGTTTAATCGATAAGACTTCCGCAAGGGAATCTTTATAATTTGTTAAGGATATTTTTAGACTATCTGTTTTCAGTGTCTTTGGTGGCCGTGAGGATGGGGCCGACATTAATAATCTTGTCAGTATCCTCGCTATAAATAATGGCCAATCGCGCATTAGTAAAAACCAACAGACGGTCTTCGTTTTTGGCGTTCGCGTAAAAGCCATTTTCCTTTTTCAGGTCGTCGACTTTTTGTATGGTCGCAATCGTCGGCGGTTCATTAGGTATAAGCATATGGCTACTGACTTTGGCAACAATTGCAGAAGCCTCTGAATTTGCATCTTCTTTAAGTACACCGGTGAATTGTACAGCTGATAAGACTGCCACCAATACGACGGCCAGCAGTAATATAAGACGTCGTTTGGGGCGGGTCATACCCCTAGCTACCGCTTTGACGCGCACTGCAAATCCCTTGCTTGCATTGGCCGGATTTTCTTGGTCCGGGCTAGCTTGTTTTTTTGCGGCTTTCTTGACTTTACTCATTGTGTTAGTGAAAAATTGCTGTAAAAAATTTTACAATAACCCTTACGCTTATGTTATATTAACGGTATATGAAATGTCAAAAGGACATTAAAAACTAGATGTAAGGGCAAGGGGTGGACTGTGGCACATGCTATAACTTTTAAAAAAACACTGCTTATCAGTGTGGTAGTTTCTGTCGCTATTTTTTTGGTGTTGTTCCGAATCAATCACAATAATGCTGAGCATTTGGACGTTGATAAGGTAGCTACTGCTGTAGGCGGGAATTTGATAAACGATCCGGACTATCTGAAAAAGTTCGTAGCCGCATTAAACGGATCCGGACTGATACAAAGTGGGGACCTTGATAAAGACGGTATACCGGACAGCGTTGATCCTGATATAGATGGCGACAACGTACCAAATGATCAAGACACAGACGCAAACAACAATCGCATCCCTGACGCTAAAGATAGCGATCACGATGGTATAACCGATGAATACGATCAGGATGATGATAATGACGGCAGCCCGGACACGCAGGATGACGACAATGATAACGATGGTATACCCGATGCAGGTGACGAGGACAGTAACGACAGTGTTATACCGGGGCCACAGGGTCCCGCCGGTCCGGCTGGTGATCTGGCGATACTGACAAATGTTGGCTTGGACACAGAAACAAGCGGGAACATCCTAGTTGCAAACGGTACGTCTTGGAACAGTACGCCGGTCAGTGGCGATATCGAGCTTATTAGTAGCGGGGCGATGACAATATTGCCCAACAAGGTTAAAACTGCCAATATCGTCGACAGTGCAGTCAGTGAGGCCAAGCTTCTTAATGATGCAGTCACAACAGGTAAAGTAAAGGATGGCGCGGTTACGGGGGCAAAAATTCTTAACTTCGCCGTTACCCAGGATAAAGTTGCTGACGCAGCCGTGACAACCGCTAAGCTTCGAGATGGTTCCGTCAATGGCGTAAAGATAGCCCTTGGTTCTGACGCACTCGGCGACATTATGTATTACGACGGCACCAAGTGGGCGCTTTTGCAGATCGGCTCTACGGATCAGGTCCTAAAGGTTGGCTCCTCAGGAGTTCCGACATGGGGCACCCCAGAGTCGACGCCATTAATAGCCTTCCTGACCGGTAGCGTTATGTTCCGGCCCGGGACAACTGTGGACGATTCGTTCGGCATACCGCTCAACGGCCAAACTGTTACTAACGGCGTAACTCTCTACCCCATACTTGCAGCCAAGATTCTATCAGGTGACCTTGCGGGCGTTGCTACCATTGTTGGGCCCAATCTTGTTATGGCTAACTGGAACCAGATTGGTGCGGCTCAGGGCGGGTACTTCTTGCGCGGTCTGGGAAACCGAACTCCAGGACAGCTTAATAACGGCAGTACGGCCCGGCCAAACACCCCGTTCGGCACCAATACAGACACACATGATCATAGTGGAACTACAGATTCCGCCGGAGTTCACCATCATACTTTCGACTACACCAACGGCCTTACTGGAAATGGCGGTGACTCGTACGAATCAGGTACTGATGGCAGCGATGGGACGCTCTCAACAGAGGACGCGGGGGCTCATACCCATACCTTCACAACTGATAGTGATGCGCATAACCATACTGTAACCACCGGTGGCGATGCCGAGACTGCACCTAAGGCAGCCTCTGGTCTCTGGTATGTGTTTGCCGAAAAGTCATAGTGGTTCCACTTATACCCAAAGGCTCCGTAATTGGGGCCTTTAATTTTGTTATAGTTAAGGCATGGCTAGCGATCAGAAGACTGTTGATTACATAACCGAGCAAATGTCCACTGCAGGCCATATCCGCTCCCGAAAAATGTTTGGTGAATATGCCATCTATTGTGATGATAAGGTTATTGCTTTGGTTTGTGACAATCAACTCTTTCTGAAGATTACAGAGCCTGGGCGGACAATTGTTAGATCTCAGACACTGGCGCCGCCATATCCGGGGGCAAAAGACAGTTTCCTCATTGATAATGAAGATTGGGATGACGCCCGTTACCTTTCCCAACTGGTCCGTGTTACTGCAGATGCACTCCCGGTGCCGAAGAAAAAATAGTTCTAACCTGTGCAACAATGCCGTACCAACCCAAGCAGTATAAAAGGCCTGTAAGCAGTAAGGGCCTTTTTGTTATTATTGCTATAACTATTAATGAGTAAATTATGTCAATAATCAGTTTCCACGCTCCCCTATTCAAGATCAATGCATGGACTATTCTTAGGCTGCCTAAAGAGGCAAGTGCGAAGCTTCCATCCAGGGGCCAGACAATGGTCAAGGGGACTATTAATGGCTTCCAATTTCAAACCGCGCTGGAGCCGGATGGCAATGGAAGCCATTGGTTTAGGGTAGACAAAGATATGCAGAAATCTATAGAAGCACAGGCAGGAGACACTGTAACACTGGCGATTGAGTCAACAAAAAACTGGCCCGAACCTGATGTACCGGCCGATGTACGGGCTGCCTTGGACGTTCACCCACAAGCCCAAGCCTTGTGGGTGCGTATAACACCAATGGCACGCTGGGAGTGGATTCGCTGGGTTGGCGCAACCAGCAAGACCGAAACACGTGCTCGGCGAATCGAAGTTGCCTGTTCAAAGCTCATGGCCGGAGAACGAAGACCATGTTGTTTTAATCGCAACGCATGCTGCGTACCCGCTGTATCAAAAAGCGGCGTGCTTCTTGAACCGACAGGAACGAGGAAGTAAACAGGGGCCAGTAAGTAGTAAGGCTAGTGGTTCTGACCCCTTAGATAATGCGGTAGCGACTGCGGTATTCGAAATTACTGGGGTAGGTGCTACAAAATATCATTTTGTTGGCCAAACATACAGCCGGGTGTATTATGCATACAGAAAGCATAAAAACTATGGCAAAAAGTACTGGCACAAATAAAGAAGGTAACAATACTTCTCTGGCAAATAAAGTGCTTGCGGTAAGTATTGTGGTAGCAGTCGCAGTAGTGGGCTATGCCTTTATTGCTTCGCGCGCGCTGGGCCCCTTTGCTATTGCTGAGGCCGAAAAGGGTACCGTTGGCGGTACGGCTAAAGTTATTGATGACACTACCGCCGCCGGCGGCAAGGCGGTGCAGTTTGGCCCCGTGCCGGTTACACCGCCCCCACCCAGTGCGGCTGTGCCCAATGGCCCTACGGGCACCTGGAATCTTAAGTTTAGCGACGAATTTGCCGGTGCCGCGGTAGATACCAAAAAGTGGACAGACGAATCCAGCGCCGAATACGATGGTGGCCACGGTAATATCAAAGAGAATGGCGAGCTAAACAACCAGCAACTGGAATACAACCGTATGGCAAACTGTACGGTGACTAATGGCGAGCTATCGTTAACGGCAAGGCGCCAAGCCTTTACCTCGCCGTCAGGCACGAAATACACCTGGACATCGTGCTTGCTTAGTTCGACACCTGGGTATGCCTTCCGCTACGGATACATCGAAGAGCGTTCTATGCTGCCGGCCAACGGTGGTTTTTGGCCGGCCTTTTGGACCTGGCAGGCTCCGGGCGTTAACCAATGGAACGAAACGGATGTGTACGAATACTTTACCGATAACCACACCCGGCTGTATCTTTCCCAACATTCTGGTACAGGCGGCAGCTGCGATTATGTGCCCCCATTTGACCCGAGTGCCGGATACCATACATATGGCGCAGATATACAATCTACCGGCACCGTCTTTTATATCGATGGTAAAAAAGTGTGTACGGCCAGCGGCAGCCACCAGGCAAACACCAATATTATTACCAATTTGTCGGTGTATTCCCAGCTAGCACCACCCACATCAACCACGACCGCAGTAAAAAAGGTCGACTACATTCGCGCCTGGCAGCGCTAACAAATTCCGCAGGTTTGTAGTTGCCAGACCGGCAGGCATGTGTTCAAATGAAAAGGTTCATTTGATATACAAAGAGGTTGTAGACGCATGCGAGAGCGAAAAGTGTTTGTTATTGGCGGCGGTGGCATGGTAGGGGCAACGGCGGCACAGGTTATTGCAATTAAGGAAATTGTCAGCGAAGTAGTGCTGATTGACATCGCAGAGGAGCTGGTGCATGGCCAGGCCATGGATATTAACCATGCCACGGCCTATACCAATGGCGTGCAGGTGCGCGTGGGCGACTACGGCGATATCCACGAAGACGATATTGTTGTAATAACCTGCGGCGCAGCACAGGATCCCCAGCGCAAACACCGTCTGGATTTGTTAGAGGTAAATACCAAAATTGTGCAAGACGTGGTGGGCAAGGTAATGGCCCAGGGCAAACCGGTATTTATTGTTATGGTAACCAACCCGGTGGATGCGCTCACCTATGTTGCACTCAAAGCATCTGGCCTGCCCAAAGAGCGGGTGTTGGGCACCGGCACTACGCTGGATACTGCCCGTTTGCGTGTGACCCTGGCCAATGCGCTACATGTATCGCAGCAAGAAGTGCAGGCCTATGTACTGGGCGAACACGGCCACTCGTCGCTGGCAGCCCTCAGCAGCGCCACTATTGGCGGCGTGCCGTTACAGCAATTCCCCGGCTTTACGCCGCAGCTGGTGGCCACCATTGACGAAGACATTCGCCAGGCAGCCTATAAAATTATTGCAGCCAAAAAAGCCACCTATTACGGTATTGGCAGTGTTGTGGCCACGGTGGTAGAGGCGTTGGTGCGCACCACAGGCAGTGTATTGTCGGTGTGCTCGCTAGCCCAGGGCGAGTATGGGTTAGACAATGTAGTCGTGGGCCTGCCCACGCTGGTAAGCAACAAGGGTGTTGCTATAGTGGACCACTACCCTTTAAGTGATACAGAAACACAGCAACTGCACCATTCAGCGACTGCGGTCGCGCAGGCTATTGGCAGTATTTAAATTGCAAACCACCCAGACTACCTGGTAAAGTGGTAATGTTATGAAATTACGCACCCCCGAAGGCAAACTGAAAACAAGAGTCAAAATCGGACTGGCAGCTGCCGCTGGGGCTGTTTTACTTCCCGCCTGCGCGACAGAAGAAGATGGCTCGCCACAGAAGACGGTAACTATTACGGCTAAGCCGGAAGCTCCTGCTGCTCATACCTGGAATCCTCCTAAGAATGCCAAGTGGCCAGGTAGAATTACCTTGTCCTACGAAACCTGTACGCTATGGGGGCCAGACAGTCCTGAGCCGCGGATTAGTGCGAATCGTAAATTGATATTTGTGGATGCCCGTTACAATAATCCGCAAGATTGTAATCCCGATACAGATATAGGGCTGGGCGCGCATCGTGGACCCAGCGGAGGTGCGCCATATGCGACTAAGCAGCCTGGCGTACAGGGGAATCATATACCCGATGGCACGGTTGTAAAAGTAATTGCTGTTACGAGAACTGGCGAACCAACAACGGATGCTCATATGTATCCAAAAAGCCCTGATTGGGTACAGTTCCAAGCTGGGCCAGACGCACCGTCGGCATGGGGGTCTGTAGCTAATTTTGGCTGGGTTTCGATGCAAGGACTCATAGATGCAGGCGTACCACAAGTCCGCTGCCAACCTATGACAGACCCATGTAATGGCGCTTAGCGTTCTATATAATTGAGTTTTTCCAGTAATTCGTGGAAGCCGTGGATGAGACTGGCGTGTGGCATGGCATAACATTCTTGGGCAGTCACCCAGCGATAATCGTGGTGTGCATCTGGTTCGAGCACAATTGTTGGCTGTTGTTGCAGCATGAGGCGAAAGGTGGGGAATGTGACTTCGATGTTTGGAAAATTAAACACGAATATACCCAAGGCTTCAAATGCCTCCGGCTTAGCCTGAATACCCGTTTCTTCGTATACTTCGCGGGCAATGGCCTGGGAATCGGTCTCGCCCGGTTCTACCTTGCCACCAGGCAGGCCCCAAGTTCTGCCCTGGGATTTACCCTTATTGCGCAGGAGTATGGTAAAAGTATTATCGTATTCGACAAAACAACCAACACTGCGTAGCTTGGGTTTCATCGGTACATAGTAGCACGGGCGGGTTGTTTAGTACGATCTGACATCTACGTCATTGGCCTTGACGTATACGAACCGGTGGTTGAACGATATTTGGTAGTACTTTTGGTTGCCATGCACAATTGCGTGGTCATCGGGCAGGCTAGAGTCGAACGTGGCAGCATAGAAATAATCGGTTGACAGCCGCTTGTCGCCCACCACGTATTTTTGCCCGGCAGGGATGGTGTATAGCGGGGTCAGGGATTGGTCGGGAATAGTGGCAGGATAGGCCGAAGATTCGGGGTAGGCACCGCCGTAAACCGGGATGGAACTGAGCCCTTTGCGCGATGTAATCACCTTGGCGCTGCTGGCGTGGGCCACACGGCTGCCGCCATGAGGGTTATATAACCACCCCACTTTGCCGCCAAACCATATGCCAGTCCAGTCGCCCTCTTGGCCGGCAACAGCAAACTTGTCGCCAGCGGTAGCGCTTGCCGACCAGTCTTCGATATTCGTGGTGCCAGGCGCGTTATCGGGATGTTTGTACGGGTCGCTTAAAAGGGGTGATGCGGCATAAGGTTGGGCGTGCAGGTACACGCGGTTAGCGCTTTGGGAAGGCAATGTGGTGCATGGGGTAGTGCTACAGTCGGCAATGGGTGGGCGGTTTGTAGCAAAGTTGGGGGAAATAGTAAGAACCTTTGTGTCGGCAGTTACATCTGGCCCTTGAGTGTCGCCCGCCTGTAAGAGGTCCATATAGTGGTTCCAATCCCAGTAGGGGCCGGGGTCGGTATGTTGGCCGCTCAAGCGGGCTGGGCTGAGCGTGGGTACATTGTCGTGACCCACAATGTGCTGGCGGTCCAGAGGAATATTGTATTTGTCGGCCAGGTAACGGACCAGCTTGGCAGATGAGCGGTACATGGCCTCGGTGTACCAGGCAGTACCCTGGGCCGAGAAGCCTTCGTGTTCAATATTAATGCTGTGCATGTTAACGTACCAGTCGCCGGCGCACCAGGATACGTCCTTGGGACGCACCATTTCGGTTACAGCGCCGTCGTTCGAGCGGATAACGTAGTTGCAGCTCACGTACGAGGCAGGGTTTTGGAACCAGTCGATCGCGCTTTGATACGACCCTTCGGTATCGTGGATAACAATATATTTAATTTTCATGTCTTTGGGGCGATTGGCCGGGTCGTAATTGCCATAGTCGGCCGGGTCGGTACTGTTTTGGGCATAGCGGGCTGGGATGAACTGGCAGTGCAGCGAGCGTGGGCAGTCTACAGTATTTTGGTTGCTGCTTTTTGCTTTGGCATTACCATTGGCGGCTAGTGGGCTGGCCAGGGTGCTCAGGGCCGAAGCAGTAGCGCGGTTGGGCTGTGCAGTGGCATCGGCGGCTATGCTGAGCGCTTGGCCGTCGGTGGTCGTAAGCGATGCACCAGTCTGAATAGTGGCATATACATCGTCGGCAAAGCCTTGGGCAGCCTGCGGATCGGTGGCGCTGCTGTAATCCACCACAGCACTGTACCAATCGCCAAGATTCCCGGGCAGAGTATTATTGTTGAGCTTTTTGGCATAGTCAGCCAGTACGGCTGCGCCACCGCGAATGTTTTGCTGGTCGCTGTTCTTGAGCATATCGGGGGAAACGCCCAGTAACGTGGCTGCGTCATCCAATGTGTAGTGGGTGGCCTGTATGGTGGCCTGCGCAGGTACCGGGCGTTTGGGGTCGCCGCGGCCATCCTGAACCTTGGCCACTATCTTGGTACGCAAATTCATAAGCCCATACCCGTTGTCGTTGCTGGGCGCATTGCCATGCGGCGTCCAACGCGATTGGTTGTACGAAACCGCTAATAGCAGGCTGGCCGGCACCCCGAATTCCTGGGCCGCAGCGTTAAATTGTGCTTGCCGGCTGTTTTGGGCAGCCGACGCAATAGCCGGGCTGCCAACTGCCAGCAACAAAACAGCCGTAGCACTTATAGCTGCCAGCGACCGGTAGCCCTGCCGCAGCCGTTGTCGTAGTGATAGTAATGTTGTGCCCATCCGGTACCCCCTGAAGATGCATTATAATAACCACTCCAGTTTATCATTCCCCCAGCATGCTTGCAGGTCAAAAGGCCTGCCAAAGACAGGGGCCGTACATCATTGTATGGATACACGAAAGTTGCAATTACTACAACTAAATATTTACTCTACAACTATTTCGCCGCCTTCGCTGGAAGCCAGGTGGTTGTGATATTTGAACGTCCCTTTGGTGGTGACCTTAAAGGTTGTGCTTTCGCCCGGGGCCACAATGCCCACGTTTAGCTCGGTATTGTCGGTGTGGTTGGGGTGGGGGTTGGAATCGAACTGCAAGTCGCTGTCTGACGAGTTAGTAATTTTAATAGTGCTGCCGGATTTGACGGTTGTTTTAGACGGCGAAAAGCCATTACCGTCATAGGTGATGGTGGCAGCCACGGTTTCATTGGTGCCGGGCGCTCCCTTATCATTGGATGACTGGTTGTCACTGGCGCTGGAAGAAGTATTAGTGCTGCTATTAGTACCGGTGCTGTCTTTTTTGGTGAGGAGCCAGGCGCCACCGGCAATGACTATTACAGCTACCACGGCAATAATTATTTTGTTTGTATTGTTCATTAGTGATCCCCTTATGCTTATCTGCATACATCATGGGGCGGATGGTATATGATGTCAATAAGGTATGAGTACAACCACCCCCACCCTGCAAGCCACGCGCGCTATGATAGCTGGCGGGATGTTAAGCCTGGCAGTAGCCGCTACTGCGTTTGTGGCTTGGGGGCACAGCAATAACTGGCAGTTTGCACAAATTTCGACTTACCGTATTTTCCCGCTATTCGGTTTGCTGGCATTTAGCTTGCTGTGGGCACAGTACATGGTGCTGGCTGTATGCTATTGGCGGCGCATCGACCGCAAACTAATGCGCCGTTATTTTGAAACCAGTGCATTTTTTGTGCTGCTGGCTATTGTGCTGCATCCCGGGCTGCTGGTATACCAGCTGTGGCGTGACGGCTTTGGACTGCCGCCCGAAAGTTACCAAAAAAACTTTGTGGGACCGGGTATGGGTTGGGTGGCTACACTGGGTTCTATTAGCCTGTTTATCTTTTTGGCATACGAACTGCGCCGGATTTTCGGCGATCGCCCCTGGTGGCCTTGGGTGGCATATGCCAGCGACGTGGCAATGCTGCTGGTGTTTTACCACGGACTTCGCCTGGGCGATCAGCTGCACGAGGGGTGGTTCCGCGGCGTGTGGGTAGTGTATGGGGTATTGCTGGTTGGCGCGCTTGTCTACATTAGGGGCAATGCCTACTTGCAATACCGCAGGCGTATAATCAAAGCAAAAGGGGATCGGGCATGAATACTAAGCGGCTAGCGGGCAAACAAAACGTAACGGCACTATTACTACGCTTAGGGCTGGCAACCATCTTTTTGTATGCAGCAATTTCGTCATTTGTGAATCCGCAAGACTGGGTGGGGTATTTGCCGCATTTTTTGGCTACGCAAAGTTATGCCAATGACTTACTTAAACTGTTTTCATTATACGAATTAGCCCTAGCCGCCTGGCTGCTTAGCGGCGTATATGTGCGCTATGCCGCCCTCCTGTGTGCCGCAACATTGGCCGGCATTGTGGTGTCTAACTTCCATTTGTTTGCCATCACTTTCCGCGACATCGCGCTTATTTTTGCAGCCCTGGCCCTGGCAACAATTAAGGAGAAATAATGACGACAACCGACAAACAATGGGATTTTTCAGGCCTAACCGCGTTATTTTTTAACTGCACACTTAAAAAATCGCCTGACAAGAGTAATACCGAGGGGCTCGTGGACATTAGCCGTGGCATTATGGAAAAGCATGGCGTAAAAACCGAAGTTATTCGGCCGGTTGACCATCCCCATATTGCCACCGGTGTATACCCCGACATGCGCGAGCATGGGTGGAAAACCGATGAGTGGCCGCAGCTGTACAAAAAAGTGCAGGCGGCAGATATTTTGGTAATTGCCGGGCCTATCTGGCTGGGCGATAACAGCTCGGTTACCAAACACATTATTGAGCGCTTATACGGTAACTCCAGCGAGCTAAACAAATACGGCCAATACGCTTATTACGGCAAGGTGGGCGGCTGCCTAATAACCGGCAACGAAGACGGCATAAAGCACTGTGCTATGAACATTCTGTACAGCTTGCAGCACTTGGGTTACACCATTCCGCCGCAGACCGATGCCGGCTGGGTGGGCGAAGCCGGCCCTGGGCCCAGCTATCTCGACAAAGGTTCCGGCGGCCCGCAAAACGACTTTACCAACCGCAATACTACCTTCATGACCTGGAACCTGATGCACCTGGCCAAGATGCTCAAAAATGCCGGCGGCATTCCAGCCTATGGCAACCAGCGCTCCGAATGGGACGCCGGCTGCCGTTTTGACTTTGAAAACCCGGAATACCGCTAGCTGTTAGCGAACAAGGCGTTTTTGCCAGTGGTCAACTCTTTGTATATAACAGGATTGACGGCCAAAAAGTTGTGGTTGCGGTAATCGTAGGTAGTTGTGCCAAGATTGCATACCACTCCGCCAGCTTCACTCACTAATAGACAGCCAGGCGCGTAATCCCAGTCACACCCGTAGGGGTCTTTGGTTAGCCGGCCGTCCAGCTTGCCAGAGGCTACCATGGCGAATTCGAACCCGCAGTTAATGATGTGAATCGTATTTGCCTTTGTCTGCCGGAGCTTTATATACCGTTCCATATTTCCAGGCTGTGAAAGATTCGTCTCATAGGATAGTAACGCTTGGTGTAGCGGACGTTCGCTGACGTGTATTTTTTGGTCATTACAATAGGCGCCCTGGTCCTTAATGGCCCAGTAGGTATCCTGACGCACAAAATCATAGATGACAGACATAATAACTTGACCCTTTTCGATAAGTGCCACCATGGTGGTACAAAACGGCAGGCCGCGCACAAAATGGCTGGTGCCGTCGATGGGGTCAACCAGCCAGGTGGTGTCGCCGCGGGCCTGTACGCCAAACTCCTCACCCCTAAAGCCGACATTTGCGTCAAACTTGCCTAGCTCGCGCGCCAGGAATTGTTCTGTCTGCCGATCTAGCGCCGTAACAATAGCTGCGGCCGAATCAATGCCGCTTTTGGTTTCTGCCTCCACCTGGCCAAAGTGTTTTATAAGCTCTTTGCCAGCTTCGGCAATAGCAGTTCTGGTAATTTCCAGTGCCCGGGCAAGAGCTTGTTCATCCATGCCTACGAGTATATCAGCTAGCGAGCTTTAAGCGGGCGGGTCTGGGCAGCCACGCCAATAGCCAGGGCAATAATAGCCATGTTCTTGATAATATATTGCCCTTCCAGCGTGGGTACCAGCAGTTTACTCCAGGCCTGGTCTGGTATCAGAAACAAGGGTGAACACACGATAACCATGTGTGCGAGCAGTAAAGGGATAACCACCCGTGTAGCCTTAGGGATCAAAAATAAAATGCCAATAAGGCATTCAAATACGGCCAAAATGTTAAACGCCAGGTCAAAATGCTGTGCGCCAATGGTTTGGGCTGCCAAGGCTTGGGCCAGCGGGCTGGCTGGGCTAAGATCCAATAGTTTTAATATGCCAAACCAGAAGTACACTGCAAATATGGCCAGTCGCGCCAGGGGCACAAATGATCGCTGCAACCAGGCAATAATGGTTATATCCAATGTTTTAACATTCATATGCTAGTGCTTACTATACCATGCTACCGGCGCTGCCCATTCGGGGTCATATCTGTTAAAATAGGGCTCACGCGCCCGTAGCTCAGCGGATTAGAGCACTGGTCTTCGGAACCAGGTGTCGCAAGTTCGAATCTTGCCGGGCGCACCAAAAATACCTTAACTTGTATAATAAGTGCTTATGGCAGATAAAAAACAATTCAACACAGTAGACGATTATATAAAAACGTTCCCCTCGGACGTTCAGGCTATCCTAAAAAAGATGCGGCAAACAATCCACCATACGGTGCCCGATGCTACCGAGGCGATAAGTTATGCCATACCGGCCTTTAACCTAGACGGCAAATATGTAGTATATTTTTCGGCCTGGAAAAATCATGTGTCGCTGTACCCGGTGCCTTCGGGGAATGAGGGGTTACTCAAAGAGATAGCTCCATACATACACGGCAAGGGAACCATCCAATTCCCGCTAGATAAGCCTGTTCCATACGATCTAGTCAAAAAGATTACCCTGGCCTTGGCGCAGGATAACCAACAGAGAAGTTAATTTTGGCACCCACCACGGAATTGACCCAGCCAGTCGATTGGATACACAAATCTTTTGTGGGTTATGTTATGAATGCCGAATTCTCGGACGGGAACGCGACTGTCCTGAACCAGCTTACGCAGGAGATCAAGGCCGAATTTGGCGCGGCGGTATTTTGCATGCCTAAGCTCTCGCTACACATAACGCTTTTGGATTGGATCTCACCGCTTATAGATTACGACGGCCGCGATAAAGACCAACTTTTTAAGGAGTTGCAACCAAGCTACGACAGGGCAATAACTGAAATCTTTGCGCAAATTCATCCCATCACTATTCATATTACCGAACTAAAGATGTCACCCAGCACCCTGTATTTGGTTGGCCATGATAATGGCGAGTTCCAAAAAATCAGACAGCAATTTTTAGATAAAGTAACATTACCGCCGGGTGCCAAATTGCCTCCGCAGATTGTCCATAGTTCGCTTGCCCGCTTTACTAAATCTATCCCCCTGGACCGGGTTGCCGCCTTTGTAGCCGGCAAAAAGCTGAGCATTACCCAGCAGATCAATGACTTTCGCTTAATGCGCACCACTAAAGAGCCAACCCTGGAGTTCGAGATACTAAAACGCTACAAACTCTCCCAACACTAGCGTAATCATAAGCGGTATATTATTGACTAAAAAGCAATAATTAGCTATTATATTGCCTATCTTAGTGCAACATCATAAAACGCGGGAGGTTGGTATGTTGAAGAAGCTTAGTATAGGCGTAGCCACGTTGCTGTTGGCCCTTTTACCATTGGGCGGGCGGGCTGCAGCCGAGGTATTGCCAAATGTCATTGCAAATCCATCGGTAGAAACAGAAGCCAGCGCGCTATCGCCAGCTAATTGGACGCCAAGCGCATGGGGTACCAACGATGCTGCATTTAGTTACGAACAAACCGGCCACACCGGCAACCGCAGCGTTAAAGCTGCTATTACCACCTACACCGACGGCGACGCCAAGTGGTATTTCGATGCAGTAACTGTTACGCCCGGCGCCACCTACAACTACAGCAACTGGTACCAATCCAATGTAGATACCGAAGTTGACGCCCAGGTTACCGACACCAACGGTGTTATATCGTACCACTACGTCAGCACCGCCTTGGCCAGCCCTAGCGCTTGGGCCCAGACCAGTGGCCAGTTTACTGCACCAGTTAACGCCCAGTCGGTTACCTTTTACCAGGTGCTGAACAAGGCCGGCTTTGTCCAAGTGGACGATACCAGCCTGGCCCAGTACACTCCCGACGCTTTCAGCCACGGCATGGTCAGCCTAACCTTTGACGATACCTGGCGCAGCCAGTACACCAACGGCTTGCCGCTGTTGGACCAATACGGTGTAAAAGCAACCTTTTACGCCCTGACTGGCACCTTTGACTATCCCGACTACATGGAGCCAGCCATGCTGCAGGCACTACAGGCAGATGGCCAAGAAATTGCCTCGCACACGGTCACGCACGCCCATTTGCCAACGCTCACCGTTCCTCAAATGGATCAGGAATTGGGTGATGCCAAAACAACGCTGCAAAGCCTGCTTGGCACCTCGGCAGCCCAAAACTTTGCCACGCCGTATGGCGAGTACAACAGTACGGTTATTAGCGAAATCCAAAAATACTACCGCTCGCACCGTTCGACCGACGAAGGTTTTAACAGCAAAGACAACTTTGATATCTATAATATTAAGGTGCAGAACATTTTGGACACCACCACTCCGGCACAGGTTGCCGCCTGGGTAGCCCAAGCCCAAAATGATAAGACATGGCTGGTGCTGGTGTACCACCAGGTGCAAGACGATCCAACTGTTAATGCCGAAGACTATTCGATTACCCCGGCCAATCTGGCGTCCGAGCTGGCCAATATCCAACAAAGCGGCATTGCAGTTAAAACCGTTAACCAGGCCTTGGACGAAATCGCTGCCCAGCTTGGCACACAAACACCGCCCCCTGCACCACAGCCACAGCCCGGTAGTGGCGGTGGTACCGTTGACCCTGGCGCCGAGCAGCCAAACCAGCCCGCTGCCCAAGGCAATACTACAAGTGGTGACAGCGTTGTTACTACTGCTGTAGTCGCCACACCTACGACGACTCCTGTAATAGCAAACACAACCGCTGCTGTGCACACCACCGGCAACGACTCTACTGCAGCCGATGACGGCAGCATTGGTGCGGACAACAACGACTCCACCGACGCCAAAACACTTAGCACCTCAGCATCCAAAGACAATGATAACGACAAGGCAAAAGCCAGCAAGAAAGCTTCAACCACAAACAACGCCGGCTGGATAGCTGGCGGCATTGCCGCACTGCTATTGGCTGCCGGTGCCAGCCTGTGGACCAAGCGCAACATCAAGCCTGTAGTATCTGCCAAGCCTGTTGCTACAAGCGCCAAGCATCACAGCACTCCCAAAAAGCACAAAAACCGCTAGTTTACCCATACAACAGCCAGTATAGGCTGGTTATGTAACTCGGTAGATTTCATACTCAATCTGGTTGCCGGGCAGCAAACGGCCGCGGGCAATAAATATACTTTTGTTAAGCCAATCATATGCGCCGCTGCCGGTTTCAAAATGGACATGCATGCGCATATACTGATCGCCCCATGAGGTTGCCTTGCTATTGGTAGCCGCAGTTTTAAACGTTGCTGTTTGTTCAACCACGCCAGTGTAATGCATAAGTATGGTGACGTTGTCGTCGGTCACGAACTGTACCCGCACATTTGGCCGCCAGTAGCCATCCGATGACACGCGCATCCAGTCGCCGCCAGGCAGGGCAAGGTGGGCATGTAGGCCGGCGCCGTCGGTTAACGTGCCTGCGGTCATTTCCCAGTACTGGTGGTCACCATGCGGTGAGCCCGTGGTATCCGCCAGCGGCCCGCGCATTTTTGTTAGCCGATATATAAGCACTTTTTCTAATTTCATAATCCCTCTTTCTGTCAAGAATACGTCTTGTCTTATAATTCTAGATTCCTCGGCGCCATATGTACAACCTAGCATTTGGTATACAGGTCCGTCCTGTAGCAGGGTTGGGGTTTATGAAACTGCCCTTGCACAGACAAATCACATTTACGTATCTGTTACAGGACGCACTTTGCTGATTGGATGCTTGCCCTATAGTATGGTTAGAGTATGAAACTCCCCGATAACGATCGTTTACGTCGGATACTAAATAGATTCTATCCCACTGTAGACCCTCAAGCGGCTAATGAGGATCCTGGTGTCAACCTGACCGAAGTTAATGCCAACCAGACGCGGCTTACCTGCGCGAACCGGCTCCGCCCATATGTGGGCCGTTTGGTGCTCGTTAATAATTTCAGAGGAATCCATCTGGAAGAAAATGCAGTTCGTATCGGTCGTGACGTATTGGGAGCCGAGCCAGCCGATGACACGCCGCTAGGAATCTCGGCCGTCTTGAGCTATGGCCGCAAGAATCACAAGACATTACTTGAGACTGCTAACGCTCTTACAGTTGCATTCGAGGGCCTTACTAGCCAGCGCGTGTTTTCGGTAGAGCCGCAGTACGAAAGCTCCGAGCGTTGGCTGCCAGCTCTAGCTCAGACCGCGGAAAACACCGCTACACAAAGCAGGCTACCTCCAGATGGGTTCCGCTGTGTTGCTGTAGTGTCCGCACTTGATATGAATCGACATATGGATATCCCTTTTGTGCCTTTGCCTGGTGCGGCTTTTAAACTAACTGGCATTAGCGAAGAAGCTCGTTTTAGCTGGCAGACTGTTTCCGTACATCCGGAAGAGAAGAGCGGGTTGCAAATCCTTGAGGATAGTTTAAGACGAATGCGCGAGGATCCTGATTATCCCCAATAAAAACCAAGGTTTCACCCCATGAATAGTAAAAATATTGTACTATACTGTATATATGCCTGTTCGGAATGTAATACGCGTGCCGGCTCCTGACTCGTTTTTTCATGTATATAATCGTGGGCATAATAAGGGCCTACTATTTACTGATACGCAAGACTATGATTTTTTTATCTTTTTATTGCAACGCTGTTTTGGCCCCATTCAGCTAAAAACTGCCAAGGGCCGGACTTATCCTTGGTTTGGCGATGAGGTTCGCATCCAAGCATTTTGCTTAATGCCCAACCACTTCCACCTGTTGCTTTACCAGCACAGCAACCCTTCGGCCCTCTCTCGGTCAATGCAGAGTCTGGCTACGACCTACTCTATGTACTTTAACAAGCGCCATAAAAAACGCGGCTCCGTATTTGAAAGTGTTTTTAAAGCCACGCCAATCATGAACGATGCCTATTTGCAGCACATTACTCGTTATATACATTTGAACCCTAAGCACTATAGGCAGTGGCAATATTCCAGTTATAGAACATACCTGGGCGATTCCGGTTATGCATGGGTAGACTGCAGCCGAGTTTTGAATTTATTTGACAGCCAGACTCAATACAGAGATTTCATAGATGATTATCTGGGCCTAAGAGACGAACTTGAAAAATTAAAATACGACCTAGCCGACCATGGCGAAAACCTATAAAACAATATTTTTATAAATGATGGGGTGAGACCCTTATCCCCTTATCCCTATAACAGATTGAGGTTTTGCGAAACCGCCCCTACGCAAACAAATCACATTTTACGTATCTGTTACAGGACGGACCTTGTTGCCTTGTTGCTCATATTGAACTAGCTCGAAAAGTATTTTGATTTATCGACTGCAGTTTGGAGCTTGTTTAACTCGGCCTTTATTGACTTCAGTAGATCTTCTCTTCTCTCGCCTTCATCATAGTAGGGCCAGGATATTTCCGTAGCCAAAGCACCAGAAATATTTTCGCCGTGCACCTGGATTGCTTTCAATGCATTTGCAAAAGCTTGTGCTTCATCGTGGTTTTTTGTGCTAAAAGATTTGATAGAATTATTTGCCCGTAACACTCCAATAAGTTCATCCATTTCTTTCTGATTTTTTAGGCGGTCTGGCCAGAGAGCGTAAACACTAATGCCCAACTCGATGTTTAGTTCTGACAGTTCCCTTATTTGATGTCGGTCAACGGATACGCCTACATGTGGATGATATATGGTTCCTTCAATTCCGAGCTCTGCTGTACATTCGTTACTTAGCTCTATGAATTTTTCTTTTATAGGCCGGAGCTTGTCCAACAAGTATTCTACATGTTCTTCCGCAAGAGCGCTTAAGGGCAGGGCTGACACGAACGTCCACATATTCGCATCAAATAATGTCGGCGGGTCTACGCCTCTAGGGTCCTGTCGTTTAATATCTCCCTTACGGGCTATACCATGGGGGTTCAGGCCGAGGGTCTGGGTTAGGACATCTGGGTCAAGCTCAAAACCAAACAATGTAATATATGCGCTAATTTTTTCGTCGTTATTAGTCATTATAATTTTTTCTAACTTAAAAGCTGAAACCTCCAACATTTATATATAACTTATCGGGCGTCCCTTTACCACCCTTTGCCATGGTGTACAATTCGTCGGTTGCCTTATCTAAGTATATGTCTTGTTTGGCTTTTGCAAACTTGACACCGGCACTTCCGTGAGTTTCTAGTATCCCTGCCTTTTGTAACTTTGCGACATTCGCATCACTGAGTTTTCTTAAATTTCCTAGCGCAGAAACACCGCTTTCTGCCGCCTTAGCCGCTTTCTCTGTCTTAGCTATTCTAGCCAAATTGGCCGCCCCCTTGGCTTCGCCCAAACCGTCTTCTTGATTGAAGACTGTAAAGGCTGTCATAGCTATGTGGCCCGGCAATCCACCCCAGTTGCAGTTTGCGATATCGTTGCGTATGTCGGTTATCCCTAAATAGTCAGCCATGAACTTGATAGACTGCGGGCTATACATGGCCGTAGGAGCGGAGATGATGCTAAATGGTAACTCTCCGCTTGGATCACTCAGATTTATTGGATCGTTAATTGCGTAGTTGTACCCGTTCTGTGTTTGCGGATTGTCTAGGGTGCCGGCATAGGGATCTTGGGCGGTAAACCTTCCAATGGTGGGGTCGTAATACCGAGCCCGCAGGTAGGTAAGACTGGATTCGGCATCTTTTTGTTCGGCCTGGAAGGTATAGTTGCTAGTAGTGGTACTTCCACTGGTTTGTTTACCGAACGGATCGTAGGCGTAGGAGGTTACGGTTGCGCCGGTGTTGTTGGTTACGTAGCGGACGTTGCCTTGGCCGTCGGGTAGGTAGTATTGGCGGCTGGAGGCTGCAGTATCGCCTTGGCTAATGAGGTCTAGGCCGTAGAGGTAGAAATTGTTTGTGCTGTTAGTTAGGTTTTTGGCGACCAAAACATTGTTGTTGCCCGCGTTTACATATTGATAGTTGTTGGCGCCATTTAGCTTTTTATCGATCCTGTTGCCCGAGGCATCGTAGATGTAGGAGGTGGTTGCGCTGCCGTTGGCATAACTTTTGAGGTGATTGTCGTAATCGTAGGCCAGTGTTTTGCCAGTGTCGGTAATTTGGTTGCCCTGCGGATCGTATGTAAAGGTGCGGCCGGTTTTGGCAGTCAGTTGGTTGCCGTTGTTGTAGGTGTAAGTGCTGGTGCCAGAGCTGTTGGCTGAGGTAAGCATGTTGCCCACATCATCGTATGTGTAGGTGTAGGTATCGTTTGGAGCATCTGTCGTTGTCAGTTGATCGAGGGCGTCGTACGTGTATTCGGTATACAGCTCGGTGCCGTTGGCCTTGGTTTCGGTGTCTTCCAGGATGTCGCCAACGTTGTCGCGCACATAGTTGTATTTGGTGAAAGCGGCGTTGCCTTTTTTGTACACCAGATCGCTTAGGTTGCCGTTTTCGTCGTAGGCGTAGGTGGCTTTTATGGTGTTAGGATATGTCTTGGTGGCTAGCCGGGCATTGTTGTCGTATAGGTAGGTGGTCGTGGCGTTGTTCCAATCGGTGGCAGTAGACAGCTGGTTGGACGGCGTGTAGGTATAGGTAACGGTTTTGTTGTCCGGGTACTTAATTTGACTAGGGCTACCCAGCGCATTGTAGGTATAGGTAATGGTTGCGTTGTGCGGGTCCTTGACGGTTAGCAGCCGGTCAAGCGAGTCGTAGGCGTAGGTTGTGGTGCCGGCTGCGTTTGTGGCAGTCAAAAGATTGCCGACAGCGTCATAGGTATTGGTGGCTGTGCTGGAGTCCGGGTGGGTAGTAGTAATCAAACGATTGAGATTGTCGTAGGCGTAGATTGTGGTACGATTACTGGCGTCAATACGCTGGGTTACATTGCCCACAGCATCGTAGACAAGCTTGTTGACGCTGCCTAGCGGGTCGTTGGTTTGGGTTTGACGGTTGAGTAGGTCGAAAGCATAGGCTGTTTGGCGGCCTTTGGCATCGGTTTTTTTGACCAGGTTGTTGTTGCCATCGTACTCATAGGTAGTTGTCTTGTTGAGGGCATTGGTGGTTTTGACCAGGTTATTATTGGCATCGTACTCGTAGCTGGTGGCGTGGTTATTGGCATCGGTAATTTTTGTTTTGTTGCCGTCGGCATCGTAAGTAAAGAGTGTGTTATTGCCAGACGGGTCGGTGGCCTTGGTAATGCGGTCCATGGGGTCCAAGGCATAGATCGTCTCATCGTGATCGTGATTCTCGATTGCCGTAAGCCGACCAGCACTGTCGTAGCCATAGTAGGTATTACGATTGGATGGGTCGGTGGTGGTAACCTGGTTGCCATTGACGTCGTACACAAAGCCGGTCAAATTATTGAGCGCATCGGTTACGCTGGCCATCTGCCCGGACGCATCATATGCGAATTTGGTTAGGTTATTGAGTGGGTCTTTCTTTTGGGTGATATTGCCCTTAGCATTGTAGGTATAGGTGGTGACGCGGCCTAGCTGATCGGTGCGAGTTACTAGATTATCCTGGGCGTCGTAGGCAAAGTTCTGTGTGCCACCCGCAGCATTTGTCAGCTGTGTCAGATTACCGCGGGCGTCGTAGTTGCGCGTAGTTGTGTGATTCAGAGCATCGGTAACTTGGCTCGGATTGCCAGCGGCATCATAGGTGGTAGTAGTTATGCCGCCAAGTGCATCCTGCACCTTGATAAGGCGCATTTGGGCATCAGACCAGTATGTAGTCTGACCGCCTTGGGCATCGGTGTAGATGGTTTTGCCTGGTTCGTAGGCTAAGGTAATAACTTTACCTAGCCCGTTGGTTTGCTTGGTCACGCGACCTTGGTCATCATACTCGTTGACCACGACGTCGTTACCGCGCGGATCGGTTAATTTGGTAATGCGGTGGCTGGCATCGTAGCTGTATTTGGTTATTTGGTTAGCTGCACTTTTTACCTCGGCCAGCTCGCCAAAGATGTTGTAGGTATAGCTGACAACGCGGCCACTAGGGTCAGTTACGGTCTTCAGCAAACCAGAATAGTCGTTGTATGCAAAGTAGAAAGAGCGGTTCACACTATCTGTTAATGTTGTAAGTTTATCGTCATTGTCATAGGTTAGGGTCTGCGTATTGCCGTTCGGGCTAACAATGGATACAAGCAAACCTTTGCCGTTGAAATTGTAGGCAGAGTGATCTTTATGAGTTACTTTGAACAGACCGTTATTGCTCGTTAAGGTATCGTGCAGACCATCCGGCGGGGTATAGCCGCCATTACCATCAGGAACATAGCGGTCCATGCGGTTGTCAGGGTTTTGGATGACAACTGAACCGTCAATGTCAGTAAGTGCGGTCACGCGGTAGCTATGTGTCCATCCCCAGCCCACCGAGCCTGTTTGGCCGGCCAGTGCGGAATTGTAATTTAATGCGAAATCAACAGGGATATCTTTGCCAGGTACTTTAAACTCGTGGCGAGTGGCCAGGAAATTGCCACCAAACATATTGATAGGCTCACCATTTTTTGCTGTGTTAACAGCCGATGTAGCAGTTCTGCCGGCGACCGTCGTAGCAGCCATGGTCGGCAGTGACAACAGCGAACCACCATTCAAGCCAGCAACCACCGACTGGAGCATAGTGCCTTGCGCATCATCGCTCTCCAACGAATATATCATTGCGCCGGCAAGGCCCTTGTTGCGGATATAATTGCCCTTTTCAGCTATCGAGGCGGGCGTGTCGCCGGTGTAGAAGTTATTGCCATCATAAATCCACGGACTGTGCGTAGTAGTGTCCATATACGTGTGGTTGACGAACTTGTTCCCATTCAAGAGTTCTTTATAGTGGGCAACGCCACCATTATTAGAAATCGGGAAAGCTGCCGAACCGCCACTAGCCGGGCGGTACAAGCCGTTGCTCGTGCCACTCGATACGCCGGTCCAACCGCGCCAATAGAACGGCACACCAACTACCAATTTGTTGGCGGGTAGCCCGGCGTTCTGCCAGCGCTGCACAGCTTGATCAATCGTGAAGCCACGTGAGGCGTCTGGATCACTGGACGACGGGTAAAGCGGTGCTTGGAAGTTAGTGGTATTTTCCCATGCACCATGCATGTCGTAGCTCATAATGCCAGCATAATCGAGATATTGAGCTACTTGGCTGACCTGGATTTTATTGATATCGTCGCCGCCGGAAGGCACTGCGGCAGTCAGGCGATAATATTTTCCATCAACATTTCCTTGTGCGCTTAGCTGACTGCGGAATTCAGCCAGTAATGCCGTGAAGTTGGCTGTGTCATTGGGTGATGTATGGTTACCGAGATGGCCGTTAGGGCTACCCGGAAATTCCCAGTCTATATCAATACCGTCAAAGATATTTTTAGCCACACCTGCACCGCCGGCAGTCGTGTCGCCTGCAACATTTGTTGGCAGATTGCCCTTGATGAACATGTTAATGCATGAGCTTACAAAAGCCTGCCGTGATGCAGGCGTGGCTGCAGCATCCGAGAAATATTTGGAAAATGTCCAGCCGCCAATTGAGAGCATTATCTTTAGGTTGGGATGCTTTTGTTTAAGTTTTTTGAGCTGATTAAAATTACCGCGTAAGGGCTGTGTAGCCGAGTCGGCCTGGCCATCAACGCTTCGGTTGGCTGGAAATGGATACTGGTAGTCTCCCCAAGCATCTGCGCCACCGTCACCACCGTTGGGATTACCCTCGTTCGTGTCCACTGGATGGACATCTTGGAAGCATTGAAAATTTGTAGGGCTGATGTTTTCAAAGCTATATACCAAAGTGGTTAGGCGGTCGGCTGCACCAGTGTCGTGGACCTTTTTAAGCGTGTAGTCGTTGCCGTAAATATCCCAGTTGCCATAGTAGGCAATACGTTGCTGCCCACCCAGAGCCTGAGCAGGTTGTCTTACAATATTTAGGAGCAAAGTACCTAACAAAACAGCTAGGACAGTGACCAAGGGCACCTGTGTGAGCAGTTTGCGTTTTCTTTTGTGGCCAAGCTTGTAGCTGCCCTTATAGATGCTTTTTGCGCGTGCTGGTTTGCGCAGGCCGTGTGTGCCAAATAGCTGTTTCATATGTTGTACCCTCAACTCATTAAGTGCTTATACATTGCAGTATGTTGGTTGGCAAGTCAACAATATTTTAAAGCATAAACACAATAGGGCCCCTAGCTTTCTCTACAATTGTAGAGGCAGTTGTTACAATAACTAGATGACCGTTACGCTCGTGGTTGTGGTGCTGCTTATCGGGTTTTCCGGTGTTTGTTCCGGCCTGAATATTGCGCTCATGTCGCTAGATGTGGCAGATTTACGGCGCAAGGTGCGGCTGGGTAAAGCAAGCGCGCGGCGGGTGCTGCCCTTGCGGCAGAATGTGCACCTTAGTTTGGCGGCAATTTTACTGGCCAATGTGGCAGTAGTGTCGGCTACGTCGTTAGTGCTGGAAAGTGCGTTCAATGGCCTAATTGCCGGTGTGGCCAGCACGTTGTTAATTGTGGTGTTTGGCGAGGTATTGCCCCAGGCCTTTTTTGCCCGCTATGCTTTGGCTTTTTGCGCGGCGTTGTCGCCACTATTGCGCCTGATGATTATCCTGACCTACCCAGTTTCTAAACCCTTGCAGCTGTTGCTAGACAAGCTGTTTGGGCCGGAACGCACAGAGCTGCACAGCCGACGCGAGCTGGGGGTAATTATTGCCGAGCACGCTGGCGCTGAAGCTAGCGAACTGGACGATGACGAAATAGAAATTATGCGCGGCGCGCTGTATTTAAGCGAAAAACGGGCGCGCGATATTATGACCCAACTGCGCCATGTGTATTGGCTGCTGCCCAGTGATACTATTGATAGCGATAAAATTGCCGAAATAAAAACCCAGGGCTGGAGCCGCATACCGGTCTTTAACAAACAGGTTACCATCTGTTATGGCGTGTTGCTTATGAAAGATTTGGTGAACCGCGATTTTGCGCGCGAGCCTGTGCAAGTGGATGATTTGCCACTGTACCCCACCCAAACCGTGGGCAGCATGACTGCCCTGGATACGTTGTTCCGCAAGTTTATTAACGGCGGAGCACACCTTATACCAGTGGAGCGCGATGACCAAATTGTGGGTATCGTTACTATAGAGGATTTATTAGAAGAGATCGTGGGCCACGAAATAGAGGACGAAACTGACCGTTCTAAGCGTCGGCGTTTACGGAGGAAGAAGTAATGCTGCAGCAGGTGGGCAGGACAGTAGTGGTGATAGCAGTCCTTTTATTGGGCTGCGCGACACAGGCCAGTGCCTCACCATTTGGGCAAGGGGTATTTGGGGCAGATGTACCGTTCGGGTCGCTGACCAGCTTGTCGATTGCTTTGGGCGGGAATGTATCGCTGTCGCTAACCCCCGACGGGTCAAATTATAGGGGCAGCGGTTCGCACACGGTAACCGTGACCAGCACGGATGTGGTGGGCTATGTGCTGTATGCCCACACCACAGGCAGTACAGATATGGTAAATGGCAGCGCTACTATCCCGGCCAGCAGCAACAGCGTGGCCGGCGCGCTATCGGTTAATACATGGGGCTACAACACCACTGGCTCGACTACTAATTTTTTGGGCATGCCCAGTACCAGCGTGGAACTAAAAGATGCCGACGGGCCATATAAAAATGGCGATGACACCACAGTTACTTACGGTGCGTTAGCTAGTGGGTCCAAAGAAGCGGGTTCGTATACAGTAGCGATTACGTATACTGCAGTGGCCAAAAATCAGTGACGACGCTGCAATCTGTACCGTTTATGTTTGCGTACTCCCACCCCCAGCAGCAGCAAGCATATGGGGAGAATGAGCGACCAGGGCGGTATATAGAGCAAGTAGCGAGATTGTTGTACGTTGCGGCCGTTTTCTGTTTGGTAACCATAGGTGGCGCGATATACGCCGGGTAAAAGTGGGGCGGGGATGGTATTGCCCACAATCCGGACAGAATTGGGTAGCAGCAGATGGGTGGAGTCTTGCTTGCTTTGCCGCTGGGTATGCATGCCGGTGAGCGTGCCCGAGGCATGCACAAAAAAGTGCGTATTGCCCTTATTTTTAACTGTCAGGCTGAAGGGTATTTCTTTGCCCAGCGATACTTTGGGAATGCTGCTTGAAACGAGGGTGCTAGAAGTGTCGAGTTTACCATTTACAGTAAGGTACAGCACGGTTGCAGCCTGCACCTTGGTGGGTACCGCACCGCTGTCAAACGTGGTGGTGGCCAGTATGGTAAAGTAGCGACCGCCGGGTGCGGTACCGGCAGGAACGGCTATGTCATATGGGATTGTCCGGCTTTGCTGGGCCTTTAACTGCAGTTGAGTGGTGCCTAGTTTTATCCAGTCCAATTGGGTGGGCTTAAAGCGATAATCGTACGAATAATCGGCTACGGTGAACTGCTCGACCGACAACGCCACCTGGATGGGCTTTTCAGTGAGGTTGGCAACCGTAAGGGTGTGCGATTCTGCCTGTCCGGCGTCCGTCGATACATACGACCGCAACGGGGATATAAGCAGCCCCCGGTTTTTGGCTGACGCTGCAGCTGCCGTGGGGGCTAGGCCCACCAGGCAGGCAACCAGCAGTATGGCTGTCCACGCCCGCTGCATTGCTACTCAAGCGGCCGTTTAACCAACTGCACCTGAATATCGGACACCACATTTATGTAGTGTTTGATGGCAAAGGCCTGGGCTTCCTGGCTGCGGTTTTGCCAGTCCGGGGTCAGGCCGTAACCGTAGCTGAAGTCGAAATCACACGATACGGGGTAGTGGTCCAGCTTGTTGTCGATGCGCCATTGTTTGTTGAGGTACAAAAAGCTGGCTTCGGAAATGGCGCGCAGGTGCGTAGGGTCCTGCCAGGCGCGCATACTGGAATAGTAGGGGCAGCTGATGCGGGCAAAGCCCTTGATGGCAATGTTGGGGTTGTTGGGGTCAAATTCGGCCGGCTTTAGTATGCGGTGAATTTCGTCAAAAAACTGAAAGAACGGGTCGTTGCGGCTATCACCGTGCGGAATATGTTCGACAAAACAAGTGCACTCAATTTCATCCACTGAGTTGTCTTTAAACTGGCTCCAGGGAAATGTTAGTAAATCCTGCACGTAGTCAACGGACTTGGTTTTGACAATATCAACGCCTTTAAATCCCTCGGGCTTCATGTCGCCGCAGGCTAGGGATAGCTTGAGCACGGTGTCTTTCTGTTCTTTTTTGGATTTCTTGGGGGTTGGCATATGTAGTCTCCTTACCACATTATTTGGGCAGACGAATCGTAGTGGCCCACCTTGACCCGTGAATCACAGGCAAATTTATACCCTAAGTCGCGGGCTTTTTGGAAAAACCACAAGTCTTGGGTGAATACCTGTACACCTTGGCCGGGCACGACCTCCTGCTTGGTCTTGAACCAGTTGCCGTATTCAAAGCGCTTGTCTTTGAGCATTTCGATCCTGAACAGGGTAAAGCCCATGCCCAACCCATTAACTGGCGTGACTGTATCTGGCTGAGGGATTTGCGGAATAAAGGTGAGGGGCATGACATTAGGGTTGCCATAACACATGGGTTGGCCACTTTCACCTTTTGTCCAGTACAGCCCGCCCACGGCGTCGTACTGGTCGATTGATTCGTACAATTTGATAAGCCCGTCGGGTGGCGGAGCATTGTCTTCCTCGAGTGTTAGCATAAATTTAAAATTTTTGAGTTCCTGATTTTCCAAAATCATTTTTATAATCTGGTTGTAGGCCTCGCCCACTTCCATGCCTTCCATAAATATGGGCCCCAGAACTTTTTGGTTCATGGGGCGGATAAGCCCCTGCCAGCTTTGGACGATGCGGGCCGGGATCATGCCGCGCGTGGGGCAGACAATAATAGTGGACAGGTCGCGGTAGCTTTTTTCTTTTTCCAGCCGCGTGGCATAATCGCTGGCATTGTGAATGCCGGCATTGTCTGGTACAAGAATTTGCGGTTTACCCATATGTTCCCCGGATTATATCATGGGTCGAGCCAGCTTAGGCTGGTCGGATAGTGTTTAAACGTAACATCCACGCCGTATGAGGTGCCAAAAGCATTAATGGCATAAGCCCGTGCGTGGTATAGGGTATCGCTGGAAAGTCCGGTTATAGATACCGAATAATCGCCGGTTGTGCCGGAGGTAGTGGCCTTGCTGTCTGCGGTGGTGGGATTGGGCGAAGTACTCCAGCACACACCGCGTTCGGTTATGGTGCTGCCGCCATCGGCATCTACAGTGCCATTGCCGGTGGCGGTTGTAGCGTCAACGTCGGTTACGGCCCGGGTAGTAACGTTGGGCGCCGGTGTTGTTTTACCGCGTACCTCTACGGCAACAATAGTATATTTTTGGGTGGCAGGCGCCGACAGGCCAACTGTTTTGGTGCCAGCGGTGCCAGCATCGTTATAGTATGCGCCGTAAATGGTGTAGTGCGCCGCGTCCCGTTCGTAGTTCAGTTCCAGCCCGTTGCCGTTGGTGGGCGTAATGCTGTTTACGGTGCGCCAGGTGCGCGAAGTGCCGTCACTGGCGCTCCAGTCGGCGTTATAGGTTATGATGGCACTGTTGTCCTGGGTAGTGACTATGTCTAATGAAGGGGCTGCAGGCCCGGTGACATTTGTCCTGGTGGAAAGGCCAATGCCGTCACTGTCACGGAATACCAGGCACGTAAAACCCCATTCCTGCGAGTTCACCACATCGATCGACAGTGTCCAGTTGGTGCCGCCGACATTATCGATAGCAGTCCAAATGTATGCCGTAGAAAAGCTGGCAACGGCAACGGTCTGTTGCAGGGCAAAGGTAAGGCCATTGCCAGTGGGCGTGGTAAGGGAGGAAAATTGGTCTTCGGTGCCGGCGTATATTACCACTACGTCCCCGGCCTGGGTCGTGACCGAGGCCGTTTTGGGGGTTGTGGTGGTCAGATAGCTGGCCACCGTATACGATGCGACAAAAGTTGGTGCAGGCATACCTATCTAGCCGTTTCTTAGTATAACTACCAAATTGGCGCGTATGGCTGTGGCGCCGGACTGAGTTATTTGGCTTTGCTGGTGTGTCATGGTGGTGTTGGTAATAGCAATGCTTTTCATACCCTGCAATGGTTGGTACAGGTTAATGGTTTGGTTGGTGGCAGCCGAAATATCCTGCCACGGTAAAACGGTATACGAAGTGCCGAACACCGGCGCGACCGTCCAACCCAGGTTGGTGGTGGCTGTGCCAACCGAAGATGTGGCGCTGGATAGTTGGAACCCAAAGTAATACTCGCCGGCCGTGAGCGACGTGGCCAGGTTAAAGCTGAGCATCCTGGGCCCGGTGATGGAACTGTACACACCAGTGTTGGAGGCGTAAGAATAGGTGGTGGTAGAGGACTGGCCCACGATAGGGTTAAGCGTAGAAGCATTGCGGCTGTACAGCACGCCCACGGCTGACAAAGCCATGGCGGCAGTGTTAGCAGATGACTGGGTTGCGCCAGAAACAGAGACAGGAACGTCTACGCGGCTGAACGATAGCTGTTCGGGTATAAGCATGCGCACCAGCGACACCGACGTGTTGACCATTGCCGATGTAGACGACGAATACATGGCTGCACTGTTGTGTATCCACTGGGACATGGGCGAATACACCGGTGCGCCAATACTAATGGTCGAACCGTTGGTCGACAGGCTAACAGCACCGGTGGCTGACAAGCTGGAGGTTTGCGGTACCGATACTTTAAAGGACTGGCCGCCAGCACTTGAGGCGATGGTTATGGCGCCCCCGCCTTCCAACAGGTTAACCGTCCCTGAACTGTAGGTTGCTTGTGAGTTAGCCAAAGCAACGCCACCCCCGCCGCCTGCGCCGGCCGAAATAGTTACAGCATTGCCGTTTTGCGACAAAGTAATATTGTTGCCACCCGCCAGGGTTAAGGTACCTGAGCTTATGTGGGCCATAGCGCCGGCAGTGTTGCCGCTAAGCGTTACATTATGCAAGTTTTGGGTTTGTACGGTCTGGGCTGCTACTGACACTTGGATAGAACCATTGGAATACCCCATGGTTGCAGCGCCTAATCCGTTAAAGCTTAAAGAGCGGGCATCTAATGTTGTTGAGCTGTTTTGGGTGGTATTGCCTAACGCATACAATCCAACCGTCTGATTTGTTTGGGCAGCTGTTTGCGGTGCCGAGATTTGGATAGAACCGTTGCTGTAGCCCACGGTTGCGCCACCCAGCCCATTAAAACTTAGGCTGCGGGCATCCAGAGTGGTGGAGCTGTTTTGCGTGGTGTTGCCAAGGCCGTAAAGCCCAACGGTTTGATTCGTCTGGTTGGCTGCCGAAATAGTAATGGTGGCCGACGACGCATTAATACTTTGCGACAGCGTAACATTGTTGCCGCCGGCAAAGCCAAATTGCAAGGCGCTGCCGGATATAACACCACTGGTGCCAATACTGTTACCCAGATTGCTCATGCCCAGGGTGTTTGACCCTGCCCCGCCACCTGCGCCACCCGAAATAGTAATGGCATTGCCGGCCTGGCTGAGGGTAATGTTATTACCACCCGCCAAGGTCATGGTACCCGAGGATACCAGTGCGCCGGCGCCAGCTGTGTTGCCACTGATTGTGGCGTTAATGCGGCCACCGTTTAAGGGGGGAAGATATGTCATAAGGCTGTTTTAAATTATATACCACGCACTGCCGTTGGATACGACAGTCATGGAGGTGTACTGCAGGTCCAGCGACAGGCTGGTTTGGCCGTCAATCGTGTCACTGCCCGAACGGGCCACGGTGCAGGTATTGCCAGCGTTATCAATACGTTTTATATAGAACCGGTAGCCGGTATTAGATGACGCTGTAGGCAGAGTAATGGTGACATTACCGCTGGTGGCATCGGCAAAAATAATGACGTCCGTGCCGGTAATGGTGTAGTTGCTGGTTTTGGTGCTGGTGGCCAGCGTGGCATCGGTCCAGGCAGGTGAACCGCTGGAAACACGCAAAGTTTTGCCGTCTGCCCCCACTGCCAGGCGAGCAAAGTTGCCGGACGAATTGCGGTAATATAGGTCGCCGGTGGCACCTGCCGAATCGTCGTATATGGCAACTTTTTTGCGTACCGGACCGGTGGTAATGGTGAAATACAGGCTGTCGGTGTTGAACTCGATAGCACCAGCTTCGGGGGTACTCATGAGAGTGCCCGAGGTCAGTTTAAGCGGTGCAGTACCAGCCGATGCGGTGCCGGCGCGGATGGTGACGGTTTTGTGGCCACCGTTGGCAGCGTTGTCGGTGTCATCGTTGTAGTGCTCTTTCATGATGTATTGGCGAATAATATCGCCCCATACACCATCGTCGCTGTTTACTATGGGTAAACGTTGTTCGGCCATGGCCTATACCCCGAACTTTCTTGAGCCAAACCCGTGCCTGCTATCTGTAGTTGCCGGGTTGCGCGAGGGGTGCGGCATCTTGCCGGAGTGCAGCAGGCTAATAAAGTCGCTAAAACCCAATAGTAAGGCAAAGGCAATTCCCGCATGCTGCAGGAATTCTTTGCGCGTCATCTCCTTTTGTAGTAGCTTGTCGCGTAAGTACTTCATTGGTCACACAATCTCACCTGTAGTATATCAAGCAACGTGCTTATGTTTCAATTGGCGGTAGTTGGTTGCGGCTACAGACGCGAGCGACGCGAAGGCGGTGACCCCCGCTTGCCCCGGAACAACCGGGTGGTTTTGCGCAGCAGGGACCATAGGCCAGCCAGCACAAGCAAGAGTACAAGCAACAGGCCAATCAGTATTTTCCAGGGCACAACCCAAAAGCTTACCTGTCCCTCGATCGGAATATCACGCTGTCCGTCGTTATATATAGCCACCAGCTTGGCGGTATAACGGCCAATGCGCAGCTTGGACAGATCACCCCAGTTCCAGGTGAGTTGTTGCTTGGTGGTGCCATCGGCGTTGACCACGGTTTTGTACACTGGAAAGCCATTGTCCCAATGCGTCGCAAGTGTGCGTGTACTGCCAGGCAGTATGTAGCCGTTTGTTTCATTTACCTTTAAGGTAGAAATAGGGTTTTGATCGTGTTCGCCGCGCTGCACAAATATGTTGCCCGCAGGCTGCACAATGGTGTTGCCGCTGTTTTTGAACTGCACTTTTAGCTCGGCCGGAAGGTATTCGTACATCCGTTTGGTAGAGATAAACTTTACGGCATCTATTTTGCGCGTAGCGTCTGGCCGGTCAACATTTAAAAGGGTAAATACGGCTAGCGAACCCTTAAGTACGCGGCCGCCTTGGGTGGCGGGCGACGGCGCGTCTTTACGGCTAACTACCAGGGCAAAGGCATAGCTAAAGCCGGCACTTTTTGGCACGGCCAAATTGACTTGTTCGCTAAACCATTGGCCGGGCTGCACAGTGAAGGTTGGCGCGCTAAAGCGGATCCAGCCGGCAATTTCCGGGGGTGCCGTGTCGTCCAGCTCTACGGCTTCGGTTTTGTTGTTAAACGAAAAACGGCGCGGTTCGATTTTTAATGTCTCGGCTTGTTGGCCCGCATTGTGAATCTTAAGTTCCAGGCTAGTTGTTTGCCCGGGCGTGATAGTAGACACCATGGGCGAAGGGGTTACCTGCAGCGAAAAATCACCAGGTGTTTGAGCGTTAACAACGGCCGGTGCTACAAAACCCAGCACAAGCACACTGGCCACTACCCCCAGTGCAAACTGTCGAATCCCTCTATACATATCTGAAAGTATACCAGAAAGCTTTTTACAGCCCCTTTCAAACGTAGCCTTTGCCAACACTATTCCAAACGTTGCCCGATAATTTCCTAAAATAAACCGGCACCAATAACAGTAATGGTATCGGTATAATCAGATGCTGCGGCAGTTGTGGCACTAATGGCAACGTTATTTTTAATAGTTAGTACGGCCGTGTCGGCAGTACCGTTTGAGGTAGCAAGGGTGCGCAAGCTGGTGTCCAGCCCACCACCTTGACCGGTAGAGGTACCTACAAATGGTGCGGTAACCGTAATAGTGCCGCTACCACCTACCTGGCTACTGGTAATACCCGTGTTATAGCCAGCCGTACCAGCCGAAAGTGTGCTGTTACTGCCCGGCGTGGTAGAGGCAATAGTTGCCGATGCCGTGGCCGAGGTAAGGCCGGTGTTGGCGTCCTTGGCCCACACCATCCAGCCATTCTTGGCGTTAGTGTTAACCGTGGCGGTGCGCGGGGTGGGGCTGCTAGTTACCGAGCCGGTACTGAGTGTACCAAGCGCATCGGTGTTGGCGCTTAAGGCAAATGAAAAAGCAGAGGGCACTGTGGCCGAAACCACAATTTGGTCATCGCTGATGCTGGCCGTGGTATACGTGGCCGTGTCGATGTTGGTCGGGGTGGTAGTGCGAGTGGTAACGCTGCCAGCGTTAGAACTGGTGGCGCTGGACTTAACTGTAACCGCTGCGCTGTTAGTCCAGTTAAAACAGTACAGGGTGCCTGGGGTCAGGTCGCCGCTAGTAAAGGTTACAACTTGGCTGGCTACGTTACTGGCTGTAGCAATACTGGGCCAGGCAGTGCCGCCTGTGGGCCAGGCCAGGTTAGTAGTGTTAACGGTAAAGGTACCGGCAGCGCCTAGGGTGTAGCCAGTGGGGAACGTTACCTGCACATCGGCTTCGGTGGCAGTGGTGGTGGGCTTGGCGCATACTGTGCCAGTGGTTGGGCTGCTTATTTTCATGCGGTCAAAACGCACACTTGTTTCGGTAAGGTCGGCGGCTTTGGCTGTATTGCTGTGTATAAAAGCGGCAGCTAGCAGCGACAGCACCATAGCAGCTGCAAATATAATAACCTGGCTGGCCGATAAAAGTCTTGCGGATGTCTGTTTCATATGTTGCCGGAATATATCCTACTACGCATAAGCATAACGAGAATGCCGGTTTTAAGCAATAGTGCTTTGCTTATAACCATTTCCAGGTGTGGCACAAGGCCTGCAGCCGGGTTATTTGTTCGGATTGCTTACCGCCGGTTATGGCAACAGAGGCGTAGCGCGGGCCATAGGTTGTAAAAAGTGTTAATTCGGCAGCACCTGTACGGGACTGAAATAGCGTGCTGTTGGCCTGCAAATCGGCACTGGGGAGGACGCTGTAATCGCCAGGCTTGCTGCGCCGGTAGTTATAATCGGCAACGCCGGCCAGCCCGTCGGAGGGCAGTAGGTTAGTTGTAATGCCAATCTGTTCGTCCGACGCCGTCTTTTTATTAGCAAAGACTTGCACCAGGTCGGCATTGTTGACATGACTAGAGATTTGTACGCGATACGTGGCCGGCACAGCGGTGGTAAAGAATTTGGTGGTAACCGCCTGATCTGGCGTGGCCGCAACAGGTGTGGGGGCGGGGGCAGAGGCAGTAACTGATTCTTCTACTGGCTTGCTAGCCCATTGCAGGCCAAACCATATACCTATTCCCGCAACAGTGGCTATACCCAATAGGGTGAGGTATTTGGGTTTAACCCGCAACCTCATGGCCGTTTGCCCCTGATTTGTCTGTACGGTATTTTGCCATGGGCGCTATGCAAGGGGATAAATCGCAAGTGCAGCACCTTGGCATCGTACCAGGCCAGGGCAACTATGCTGAGTGTCAAGCTATAGGCAACGTATATAGCTATCAGCAGTTGTTGTTGCTGAGTAAGACCGCCACCCGGGGGCGCTGTACTTAAGGGGCCGGCAGCGGCACGGGTATCAGGCGTGACTGCCACCAGTTGTTGCTTTCTGGTGTGCCCTGCGGCATCGGTGGCGGTTATTTCGACAAAGAAGGGTTGCAGGGCCGTATAGGTGTGCTGCTGTTTGTGCTGCTCAGGGCCGATATCGTGCAATGTTTCGACCGTGCCATCCCCCCAATCGAATATGAGCTGGTAGGGAACGATGCCGCCGGCAACCATACCGGTCCAGGTGGCTGGCTTGGTGCGTCCAAACACCAGGTACGCGCGTTGGCTGCGAATAATCAGCCCGTTGTCCGTGTCCCCCGTCTGTCCCGTCTCGCTTTCTGCGGAGCCAGCTGATCCGGAGGATGGCCGTGTGGCCCGGCCTTGGCCAGTGGTTCCAGCTTGCGAAATATCAACTGCCACGTGCACAGCCGCACTGTCCGGGCCGTAGTCGTCGGTTATATTCACGCTTTTAGCAATCAATGTATTAGGCCCGGTAAAAAGAGTCACCGGCAGGCTGAAGGTGCCCGCGTTACTGCAGCTGGTTGACCCCAACAGCATGTTGTTGGAATACACAATGACAATAGTGCCCGAAGCCACTGGCTGGCAGGTGCCCTGCACCGTAACGTCGGCTGTATGCAGTACGCTGCCATCGGGCGGGTAGGTAATAACTGCGGGGCTCGTTATTTGTTCGGCTGCAACCTTGCCAGTAACAACCAGGTCGTCGGCCAGGACGCGTTGCTGTACCAGCACGATACCTGCACCCACAATAAGCAACAACAAAAACAATGATCGGTATGAGGTATAACGATGCGGCAATAGTTTGCCAGTATGCCTATGGTGTTGAAGATGCAGCAAGCGATGCATATGTTTGTTTTGGTGTTGATACGCCTTATAGCCAGTATAGCGGTTATGGTTGACAAGGTCTATTTGGATCGATGCAAATAGAAAGAGACAGAAGCTTTAAGACCTCTGCCTCTTTCAATCCCAGCCATGGCTTTAGCTAGAATTGATAAACGTGCATTTGATACGGCTTAAACGTATCGACTATTTTGCCACCGCTGATGGTTACAGTACGATTTTCGTTCACAACTGTTGCAGTACCGCTACTAACGGGAACGGTGATAGTGCCCGTGGTAGTACCGGAATTGGTGTGGCTATCGTTGCCGTCTGCGGCCGCGAATACGTATTTCGAGCCATTGTATACCTTATACATGGTGCTTACCGGAATACCATTAGTACCCGTAGCACTTACACCGGATTGACTATAGGAGTTTAATATAGGTGCCAAAGATTTAATTTGGGCATTTACCTTGGCAGCTCGGGCAGAAATGGCTGCATCGTGCAGCATACCATCCTCAGCCCCTGTGCCACCAAAGTCGTGGGCAAAGTATATGAGGCCGTTGGCGCCGTGAACAACCATGTTCCATATGGCCGCTTCCATTTCGTCTGGCGTAATTGCCCGGGTGGAGTGATAGTCTGGGCTCATAGCCTCCACAAAGCCCCAGACTGGTTTTTTGGGATTGTGATTGCAGCGTTCGCGTAAACTGTCCAGGACTGCGCCGTACCACCAGGCACCGGCCTTGCTGTTTTCGATCCATGGGTCGGTATAGCCGTAGAAGTCTACTGACACCAAATCTACTGCATCGCAGTAAGCGGGCAGGTCAACATCGCACTTGCTTTGGTTGTAGTAGGCAATACAGCCGCCGGGCGCCATAGTTTTACCGTAGTTGGCATAGGTAGGACGGGTGGGGTCTTTGGCTTTGGCCGCATCGGCACTCTTTTTAATAACCTGCGTGTTGAACTTGGCCGGATCGTTCCACATGTTCATATCGGCTTCGTCCTCGATCCACCAGGATGCAGCATTTTTACCGTATGAGGTACCGGCGCGTTCGCCAGGAATAATGCCCTTCCACCCTGTCTGTGTAAGTCCGTCGTAGCGTAGGTTGGAAAAATCATCCTCCCAAATGCCAACGTCCAGGTTGATGCCAATATTTTGGTAGTTGGTGCCGTTGGGTTTGCCATTAAAGATACGCGAGGGATCTTGCATCCAGACGCCGATAGGGAAATATTTTGGATCACCCGTAGGATCTGGGCCGTTAGACCAAGTTTTGTAGTAATCGGTCCAGTAACTACCGGCAGCAGGAGGGGGTGTAGTGTCGCCACCACCGCCACCACTTGTGGCGCCACTGCCGAACTGCAGATATTTGCCACCAGAAGCATTTGTGTCAGTACCTACGGTTGCTTTTGCGGTTGGCGTACTACTTTCCAGCTCTAACGAAGCAAATGGGCCAAGGGCACGCGTGACAAGAAGCGTTAAACCGGCAGTGGCTACGGCAATCACTACAACTATGGCAATGACTTTATTGGTACGCGACGTGTTTTGCTTGGAGCCGGGCGCGGAAGTTGTTGAGTTAGAATCCATGTGATGCTGTCCTTTCTTTCGCATGAGTTTGCCTACTCAACGATGACCGTGCCTTTAAGGGCATAGGGGTTTAGCTTGTCGTAGTAGTTATATGTGCCCGCCTTGTCAAAGGTAAAGGTATAGGAATCGTTAGGCCCCAGCGTCTCCTCACTATCAAAGGCCACGGCATTGTTGCTGGCAACATCTGCGGCGGCTACCACCTGGTGGGCTTCATTGCCACGAGTGATCCACATGACGGATTCGCCCTTTTTAACTTTGATGGTTGACGGTGTAAAGCCTGATCTTGTAATGGTAACCGCGCCTACTTTTTCGGCACTTGTCTGGCTTTGCCGGGCGGCAATGACCACGGCTGCCACCACAATGGCTACGGCCACCAGGACAACAGTGAAAACCCACATGGATTTTTTGCCTTTAGCCGCCCCACCGGTGCCCGATAGTACTTGGTTGTTGGGGGTTTGTGTTGATGTATCCATTGTATTATCCCTCTATGCTTTCCATTTACCGGGCAAACAGCCGGACGTTAAGGGTTGTTGTGCTGCCGGAAGTAATTTTGGCTGTGATGATCCGTTTGCTGTAGCCGGGGGCGGTAATTTTAACGTCGCGTCGGCCTGGGGGGACAATGGGTAGTACGTAATTGCCACCTGCATCGGTCGTAACCGTCGCCTTAACGCCATTAGCACGTATGGTAACTTTGGCACCTGCTATCGGGTTACGCCGCCTGTCGGTGATTTTGCCTTTCAGGGAGCCTGAATTAGTGGGCGGTTTAGGTGTAGCATCGGTAGTTGCGGTTGCGGTGGTTGATTTGGTACTGCTGTTACCTGCTGCATCTTTGGCAACGATGTAGTAAGAGTAGCTGGTCGAGGCGCTTAGACCGGTATCACCGTAGGTTAGTATATTATTCACCGGGGAGCCAGTCGGAACGCTTTGAGGTGTTACTGTACCGACTTTGCTGGCCGATCCAGACCCAGCGGCGCGGTAGACATCGTAGTCTTTGACGCCCACGTTGTCGGTGGATGGGCTCCAGCTAAGATTGATTTGCGAAGCGCTGATGGCAGTGGCGGTAAGATTGGATGGTGCACTGGGTGGCTGGGTGTCGGCTGTCGTGTTGGCCGGAGTAGTGACCGAAGCAGCGGTTGAGGCTGCCGAACTGTTGTTGGCTGCGTCGAGGGCAATCACCTGGTACTGGTAGGCCGTACTGGCTTGTACCGTGGTGTCGGCAAAGGTGGTAACCGTGCCCAGTACAGGGCTGAGCGGCGAACCGTTGCGCAAGATTGCATAGCTGCTAACGCCCACGTTGTCGGTACTGGCTTTCCAGGTGAGGGTTACCTTGTTAAAGGCATCGGCCTTGGCAGTAACATTGGTCGGGACAGTTGGCGCCTGCGTGTCAGTGTTCTTAACCGCTACGCTAATGGCTGTTGACGAAATGTTGCCAGCTACGTCGTAAGCTTTGGCGGTCAGGCTGTAGGTGCCGTTGGCAACTGCGCTGGCATCCCATGAGTAACTGTAGGGTGCGGCAGTATCACTCGATTTGATGGCATTGTTAACATAGAATTCCACCTTGGATACGCCGCTACCGCCGCTTTCGTCGGTAGCCGTAGCGTTTACATTAACCATACCGGTTACCGTGGCGCCATCCGTAGGCGCGGTAATCTTGACGGTTGGCGCGCTGGTGTCGTTAACTGCACAGTTATCGCCGGTACCGGTTGGAGTACAGCTGAGGTCGGACACAAACATGGTGCGGTCCAGTTTGACATTGGGCTCGCGACCAATGAATTTAACCGTGTGGGAACCGGCCGTCAAGCTTATATCGATGGGGGAGGCGGTATTACCGTTCTGGTAATTTACCCAGGTCCAGGCATTAGCGGGAATAGCAAAATCACCAACCGTATAACAGCTGGTGCCATCTATTTCGATAAGGTAGGAGTTGTTGGTTGCATCGGGCGCCATAATGCGGCTCCAGACGCGGTAGGTGCCGGTGTTCGAGATATTGACCGTCGAAGTTGCCGAACCGTAATCAGTCGACGGTGTCGTACAAGCGGCCGCCGATACTCGTGCGGGGCTTGCCACGGTGACCAACCAGGCGCCTACGAGCAGCGGTGCGCTCAATAGGACAAAACCACGCGTTAAAGTTGATTTAATGCGGTCTGTCTTTTGATATACCATACAACTTCCGTAATTTTAATTTAATGCTTATGGTTTTAAGCATGCGCCATTATAAACATGCTGTCAATATATATTTTACAGCCAATCTTAAGGGTTGTGCTTTGCTAGGCCTGCGCGATAATATAGAGGCATATGCATCAAAAACGCCTCTTTGGTCTACTGTTGAGGCCCTCATTCTTTAGCTTTACGGTAACGGGCGCATTAGCCCTAGCCCTCCTGGGCGCTGCCAACTGGTCAAAGGTGGCCAACAGCAATTTGTTTTCAGGATATTTGAGCTTGGCTGATGTGCTGCAAAGCGCGCCCGATGGCTTCTCGGCCTTTTTTGACGTATTATTTGCCAAAACATTTATATACAACATTATTATTTTTATTGTGGCGCTGTTAGTTGGCCTATTGGCCTATGTTGCATTGGTGGGATTTGAACGGGGCCTAGCCGGCATAACCGGCTCACTATCCGATGCCAAAAATGCTGCACGCATGCAGGGTCGTCAGGCCAAGGTCGAGGCTGGTGCCCGCCTGGGTGCGCGCTTTGTGACGCTGGTAGGCTGGGCAGTGTACTGGGTAGTATTTTTAAAAGTCGCAGTGCCGTTTTGTGTACTAGCCTTTCGTACCGGCATAGACGACCTGGGCCATATTGGCTGGGGTTATACGCTGCTGGCCTTTGGCCTGCTGTGGTTTTGTTTGCACCTGCACGTGGTATTTATACGACTATTTTTATTGCGCCCGCGGGTATTTGGCGGGGAAGATGTGATTGCCGCCGGGTTGGCGTAGAAGGAGATATGTATGAGTAATGCTTTTGCGGTTCACGATGCAGCCAAATATTTTGGAGATGTCAAAGCCCTGGACGGCGTAACCCTGCAGGCCGAGGAAGGCAAGATTTTTGGGCTATTGGGGCCAAACGGTGCAGGCAAGACCACATTGGTACGTATGCTCAGCACACTGCTGGCACCGGATAGGGGCAGCGTAAAGGTATTGGGCGTAGACGCTGTGGCTCAGCCACAAAAAGTCCGTGAGCTGATTGGTCTGGCCGGCCAATATGCGGCCGTGGACGAATTTTTGACAGGCTACGAAAACGTGTACATGACCGGCCGGCTGTACCACCTGCCTGCCAAAGAGGCAAAAAAACGGACAAATGATTTATTGGAGCAACTGGGATTGACCGATGCCGCCAGTCGTCCGGTGCGTACTTACTCCGGTGGTATGCGCCGCAGGCTCGACCTAGGCGCTAGCCTTATTGGCCAGCCCAAAGTACTATTTTTGGACGAGCCCACGACCGGCTTGGACCCCAAAACACGCTTGGATTTGTGGAATATTATTCGGGAACTCGTTAAAAACGGTACCTCTATACTCCTGACCACCCAATATTTGGAAGAAGCCGACCAGCTTGCTAGCAAAATAGCCGTACTAAACGATGGCAAGGTGATTGCCGAAGGTACCAGCGATCAGCTCAAAGCCCGTATGGGTGGCGATATTGTAGAGTTCGACCTGGAAAAACCAGGCGACAAAGACAAAGCGTTGAAGGCAGTTGCTAAAGCCGCCAAGCAAACACCAAGTATCGACGATGCAACCGGGCGGGTACGGGTACCTGTGGCCGATGGTTCAAAGGGTTTGCTGCAAGTAGTACAGGCGTTGGGCAAGGCAAAAGTATCCGTAGCAGCCCTGTCACTGCACCAGCCGTCGTTGGACGATGTGTTTTTAGCGCTCACCGGCAGCAAGGCAAAAGCCAAAGCAGTAAAAGCCAAGGGGAGAAGGGGGTAGTCATGGCACATGCACTTATCGGCGCCTATACTGTGGGCGATACATGGACGATTGCCAAGCGCAATCTGTATCGCTATATTCGCTTGCCGCAGCTACTGTTTTTTTCGTCGTTGCAGCCTATTATCTTTTTGCTGCTATTTAATTACGTATTTGGCGGCGCGATTGGCAATGGCATACCACCGGCAGCTGATGGTAAATACATTAACTATCTGCTGCCCGGTATTTTAGTGCAAGTAACCATGTTTGGCGGGTTGCAAACCGGCGTTGGTCTGGCTGATGACATGACCAGGGGTATTATCGACCGCTTCCGCAGCCTGCCTATGAGCCGTATTGCAGTGATTGCCGGCCGTACCCTGGCAGACACGCTGCGTAATGTCGTAGTTATGGCTATTATGCTTACGGTGGGCAGCCTGCTTGGTTTTCGATTCCACGAGGGGATAGGCCAGGGTCTGGCCATGGCTGGTATTATTTTGTTGTTTGGTTATGCCCTGTCGTGGGCGTTCGCCTTTATCGGTATGACGCTTCGGGACGCCGAAACCGCGCAATTGGCCGGCTTTTTGTTTGTCTTTCCCCTGGTGTTTGCCAGTGCGGCGTTTGTGCCAGTGCAAACTATGCCTGATTGGCTGCAGGCGTTTGTGCGTAACCAACCCATAACATTCGTAGTCAATGCCGCCCGGCATTTTACCCTGGGCGTGCCTGCAGACGGCGCTGTATGGAAGACAATCGTGTGGTCGCTGGGCTTGCTGGCGATATTTGTGCCATTGGCTATTTGGCAATACAGGCGCCGTACAGTTTAGCTAATTACTGGCCGGAAGTTGCAAGGTTACAGTAGTGCCCTTGCCGGGCTGGGATAGTAGGTTAATACTGCCACCCAAGTACGCCATAATTAATTTGTCCAAATACAGGCTAAAGCCCATGCCCTCGTGGGTAAACGTTTCGGCACCCTCGGCCTTAACAAACGGCTGGAACAGCTGTACGGCCTTTTCGGCCGGGATACCAACACCGTGATCACTGATTGTTATGGTGGTGCTGGTTGGGGTCGTACGGGCGGCAAGCTCTATGACGCCGCCAGAAGCGCTGTAAGCAATGGCATTATCCAGAAGGCTGGTAATGACCATACCAAGTAAGGCGGGTTCTTGCGAAGCAAACAGCACCTCGGTGACCGGCTGCAGAATTACTTGCTTGGCATTGGCCTTTGGCTTGAGCTGACGCATGGCCTGTCCGGCTAGTATGCTTAGCTGTACGCGTTCAAAGGGCCGATTGCTGTGTCCGCCACGCAGTGTCTGCGCAGTTGCAAACTTGTCCAACACACGTTGCAAGCGCTGCTGGCCTTCGGCAATAAACGTAGTTGCCGGTGATACGTCTAGCTGACTGGCAGCTGTCTCTATGTTGGCAAGATCGGTCCGCAGCGTTTTGGTAACATTCGTAATTAATATATCGCGTGCATGCGCTGTAGCGGCTTCAGCCCGGGCTGCTTGCTGCAGCTGGCGCCTGTCACGCTGCCGTAGTTGCAGCCGACGAACTACTTGATATGTGGTAAGTGCCAAGATGACAAAAATAATTGCTTGTGTGGCGATGTTGACTTGGTTAACGCTGAGGCTCTTGGCATGAGCTGCCAGATAGTTAAAGGGTAGGGCGATGCTGCCAATAAGCGCAAGGGGCAACAGTAGCGCCGGCTGTTGCCAAAGCCGCGGGGTATGCAGCGCGGTAACTGTCTGGTCGGTACCTTTGGCTGTTTGTGCCACCAATGATTCTACGGTTTGGTGCATATGTTGTGTTGCCTGTTGTAGCGCAGCCAAGGTGGGTGAGGCAACTGTCTTTTGTAGCAATCCTAAGCCGCCTTGGATAATGGTAAGCGGGGTACGCAAGTAGTGCGAAGCCAGTTGGACCAGGTCTTTTTTGGCAGCTGCCACCGCCCGGTCACGGGCCAGTAATGCCTGCAGTGTTTGATATGCCTGCAATTCTCGTCTGGTTTGCAATACCAGCAGCAAAACGTTGATGCCCAGTAAGATAAATAACAGGTACGGGACACTGTATATTACTGGCGTGGGTAGTGCCCGGACGACACTTTGGGCGCTATCATATGCACGCTGCAGGATAGTATGCTGCTGTTCGGGGTTGCTTTGGGCGGTTGCGGCCGCTGCCGTGCCCATGGTCACCCTAAATTCCTGCGTAATTACACTGCCGTCTTTGTCGGTAATAACCACCGTAACCTGTGTGCCGGGTAGGGTGCGTGGGTCCCAAAACCACCGTGCCGTCCCGGTTTCATCCGGCTGCACTGTTGCGGCCATGGCACCGTTAATATAAAAGGTGACTTGTCGGAACGTAATACCCTGGCCGTTCAGGGGTGTGACAATAATGGTATAGCCCGTAAGCGGAATAGCCTGGCCGTTGGTGAGGTTGGTGGATATTTTGAGGCCGGAAGGAGTAGTGGCGGTCGTGGAGGAAGTCGCCGCTGTTTTGCATCCTACATACGAACACTTACCGTATGAGTTCTTGCCGTATGATACGGCATGCACCGGCGTGGCGGTCACCACAGCAAATAACAGGCAGGCTGTTGCCAAGGCCAGATATCTTTTTGTTTTACTCCACCATGTCACCGCGCTATTATACCCGACTATGCCTACAAACGTGCGCAGGGGATGTATCTACTGTTGTTGTGTTTTAGTTATTAGGTGGCTAGTGGCTGTGCGAATCTGTGCTGTCTTCGAGCGGTTCAGCATCGTGCGTTTGAGTTTTGGTCTTGGGCGGAGCCTCTTTGACGCCGTATTGTAATTGGCATGCTTTGTTGGCCGCAGCTACATCGTTCTTGATAGTGTCTTGGTCGGCGGCATATGTACTGTCGTTGCGCGCACGGTTATTAATCATTGCCGTGCGGTCGTTGACACAGTCATTGATTTTGCTCATGGTTTGAGCGGAAACCTTGTTGGAGCCGTTATTGTTGCCAGTAATCTGGCGGTAGGCAGCAAACGATAGGGATATGGCTACTAATACTCCCAGTACAATCAGTGACCACCGGGGTATACCGAATATGGTAGCAGTTGTAGTGTTGTCTTGGTTGTCTTCTTCTATCATCGGTTTATCTCCCAGTGCGACCAGTTACCTTGGACTTTTCCATAATCACCGCTGTCTAGGAAGGGTATGGGTGAACCCTTTATTGTTATGCGGACCACAAGCTTGCGCGTACTGCTGTTGTAGAAGTAGTCACCATCTTTGCCGATATTGGCTTCGCTGGAAGCTGCCTTAAAGGTGGTAGCGCTATATCCGCCACCGCTTACCTTGAAACTACTGGCAGCATTGGAGTTGGGGAATTCCAGTTCGAACCAGCCAGGTTCAGAGCCGCGGACTTCGAAGCTTGCATTAGCAGGGATACCGCTGTTTACCCGATATCGTTTACCCAATATGAACGCTGGGTATACTACATTGCTAGCAGTTTCGTTTGTGTCCAGTCGGGTCATATTGAAGGAGCTCGAATTGGGATAGGCGCGGGCAAAGTTATGGTCGTCAGTACTGTAGCTACCGAAGTTTGATCCCTGAAAGAAGGATTTACCTACATTGGAGTATACGGGCGTAGCGCTGGGCGACTTTACAAACATTTCATCATTGGTGATGATGGCGGGCACGCCATCGCCTTTAATTGAGCCGTCCAAATCTTTGAACCAGTGGGAATGGCCCACACTTTGCGGATTAAAGTAACCGCCCTTGTAACCAAATATTACGCGGTAGCCATTGCCAAAGAATTTCAGGCGCTTGACTCGGTTTGTTCCGTCCCATGTGCTGGCATTTACATCGGTAAGAGCACCCTTGGCCGGGTCTGAAGCGCTTTTTTGTTCGAAGTTAGCCAGCCAAATATTGTCAGCGTCTGCTTGACCGTGATAGAAGCGCATGAGGCCACCAATGCCGCCTTCTTCTGCGCCGGTGTTAGCGGTGTCGCCCACCAACAGGCCGCCTTGGGCCGTACCGTCTTGGCCGTTCCATGCGGTACCATTATTGGCTGCATATACGTTATGTACGTCGTAGGCGCCATCGAACCACATGCCAAACCCAGAGTTCTTCCATGCTGTCATATTGTGCAGTTGGGCGCGGTTGTTGGCATCGCCGTAGAGACCCTCGATAATAATACCGGCGCCTCCGGACTCCTTGGCAAATTCACCCGCAGATCCGTCAGTGTTAGAGTGGGCTACAATGTTATCAAATTTGCCAAGGGGGTCATTAATGGCGTCAAAGATACCCGTGTTGTCACTGTTGAAGTTAAAGTCGTACCAGAAGCCCGAGCCTTCACCACCGGCTGCAGAACTATTAGTAATGTCATTGGTAGGGTTGGTGATCCAGAAAGCACTGGATACATCGTCGGACAAGCGCAGACGTTGGCCATTACCCGGGCGGCGAATGGTCATAATAAGCATGTCGTTCATGCTGTTAAAGCGCTCTACGCCGTCTTCCAGCATAATGCCGTGACCAAAGGTATCGTGGCCGACCATGCCGTCGATGTGCAGGTTGTTGGTGCGGTGAATGGTCAGGAAGCGGTTAAAGGCTTGGTGGACACTAATGTTGCGTACGCTTGAGGTGCTGGCGTCGCCGGTCAGGTGCCAGTGCAATGGGTAGCGGCCCAAGACCCCAATTTGACCCATACGGACGAATTCGGTATTGGATACGCGCATTGCCGAGCCGGCAAGCACCATGGTATGGCCGCCAAACTTGGTGCTGGCAGCGTTGTCTGGACCGGTTATCTTAATATTGTGGGTCAGTAACCCAGCCTCGGCGCGCTCTTCGACGCTGCGGGTTTCGGCTCCAGACGTAAAGCTGGTCACTACTGCGGCATGTTTGTTGACAAGCGGCTTAGCAAGGGTAATGGTGCGGCCATCTGCAGACCGCGATGCTACGGATGTCTCGTCGTATTTCTTAAAGTCCATGTCAGACGATGATAGTACAATCTCATCACCCGGCTGCCAGGTCACAGGGTCTTGCAGCGTAATAGTGGTGCTGCCCGCATTGGCGGTTTGTGCCAGCCGGGTCCATTGTTTGCCACTCTCGCGGCCATGAATTTCGGTTTTGCCGCCGCCGGCGGTTACCATGACGTTGGCGCCTACGGCCAAGCCGTTAGCGGTCAGGTTGTCAGTGGAAGAGCCGTCCAGCACAATAGTTACATTGCTGGTTAGCGGCTGGGAATCGGTACCAAGCTGGAGTTTACCGTACACGGCTATGTAACCGCTGCGGAAGGTAGTGTTACGGTCGGCAAAGTGCAGCTCGCCGTTTATAGTCAGCCCCTTAAGTTTTGGTGCGTCTACGTCTAGCAATACCTTGGTACCGCTGGCAATGGTAATGGTGTCGCCCGCGGCCGGTACGTGACCGCCCCAGGTTGCGGGGCTAGACCACAACTGCAGGCCAACAGGTGGTGTGTTGGTTGGGGTAGTGGCAGTGGCCGACCCAGATACGGCGCTGGTATTGCCAGCCGCATCTTTGGCACGAACGGTGTACGTATATGCGGTACCAGCCGATACCGTGGCATCACCATAGCTGGTAAGCGTAGTACTGCCAATAGATGTACCGCCCCGGAAAATTTCGTAACTGGCCACACCAACGTTATCAGTACTGGCTGTCCAACTCAGGTTGACCTGCGAAGCGCTGACGGCGCTGGCTGCCAGATTTGTTGGTGCGCTTGGTGCACTTGTGTCAGCCGGATTGGGGGTCGTAACTGTGGCAGCGCTGGAAGCCGGGCTATTGTTGTTGGCCGCATCCTGTGCGCGAACGGTGTACGAATAACTGGTACCGGCTATAGCCGTAGTATCGCTATAAGAAGTGGTGGTTACTTGGGCAATAAGGCTAGCACCGCGGTATACCAGGTAGCGCGCAACGCCTACGTTATCATTACTGGCCGTCCAGTTAAGATTAACCTGCGTGGGGCTGGCAGCGGTGGCTTGTAAACCGGTAGGCGTTGTAGGTGCGGTAGTATCCGCTTGTGCTGGCGTAGTGACTGATAGCGTATTTGAGGCCGTGCTGGTATTGCCAGCTGCGTCTTGTGCCTTAATGGTGTAGTTGTATGCGGTTGAAGGGGTAACGGTAGTATCTGTAAATGTGGTGCCGGTCGTTTGGCCCAGCAAGGTGCTGCCCCGGTACACTAGATATTTGCTTACCCCGACATTATCGGTGCTGGCATTCCAGCCCAGAGCTACTTGGGTGGCGGCCGTGGAGGTGGCTTTCAGACTACCCGGTGCGCTTGGTGCGGTCGTGTCGGCAGGTGTGGGGGTGGTAAGTTGTGCGGTATTGGATGCGGCACTTACATTGCCCGCAGCATCCTGGGCCTTAACGGCGTAAGAATAGCTGGTGCTGGCAGTAGCTGTAGAGTCGAGGTATGATGTGCCGGTTGCTTCGCCCAGCAGGGTGCCACCACGGTATATCGTGTATTTGGTTACACCTATGTTATCGGTGCTGGCATTCCACGTCAGGTTAACCTGTGTGGGCGACGTAGCGACAGCAGTGAGGTTTGCCGGAGCTGTTGGAGCAGTTGTGTCACCGGTGGGCGGTGTGTCGGGTGACGATGACACGGTCACCACTAGTTGTGGTGGGTTGGTGCCAGCTTCTTTGGCGTTGAAAGCAGCAGTGTTGGTGGCAGTGCTGTCGCCGCGCAGGCTAATGAAGCCATCGCCGCTGACCACACCGGTCAGGGTTGTCTCGGCATAGCTGCCGGCGGTAACTGCGCCAAAACTACCCACTACTTCTGATTGAGTGGCTGGCGCATTGTTCCAAGTAACGGTTGTTTCGCTCCAGGCATCGGATTTAAGCCGGCGTATATCACCGCCCTTGGTGGACGAATCGGTAGTATACATGCGTAATTTGGCACCAGTTATTGTTTTGCCACTCAGGCCGGTAAGGTTAAATTTAAGCAGGTATTCGCGGTCGGGTGAGCTACTGGTTGTAAGTGTGCTGGCGCCGCCAAAGTTCCGATTGGGCGAACCTGCCCGGATGTTTGCATCGTCAAGAGGAGTAAATGTAAGCGTCTGTGTGGGTGCGGGCGTGGTGCCGCTGCCGTTGTTGACGGTTGTCGTAAGATCGGTGCTTTTAGTCTGGTTGGCGGCTGCATCAAAAGCGCGGGCGGCTATGGTGTGGCTGCCGTTTGTCATGGTGGTAGTATCCAGCTTATAGGTGAATGGTTCGGTCGGAACGGTAGCCTTAACTACACCGTCCACTAGGAATTCCACTTTGGTTACACCGGTGTTATCGGTAGCGCTTGCGGTGAGGTTAACACTGCCCGCAACCGTACTGCCGTTAGTAGGACTGGTTAGGTTCACAGTGGGTGCCGTACTGTCGGATGGTGCGGGAGGTGGCGGGGTAGGCGTGAATAGTACGTCGACATAATAGTTACTGGCTTTGTAGGAATCGGTCGGGAATCCGCCATCGCCGTATTTGTACACGCTGTTCGGACCGTCTATGCCATCGGCTAGGGCATGGAGCGGTCCACTGGTAACTTCACGGCCGGTAAAGAAGTTCTCGTCGGCCGAATAAAAACCAGCAGTAGTATGGTATGAAGCAATATATGTAGTACCGGCAGCGATAGTTACCGGAGCATCAAACTTAACCTGCTGCCAGCCAGAGCCTGTTTCGTTAATAAAGGTGGCCGATGCCAGCCGTTTGCCGTCAGCAGCCCACAGGTTACCCACGTGCGTGCCGGTATTTTTGCTGCCTTTGTAAAAGCGAATGCCGGTTACGGTGCCGGCTTCGTCGGATCGAAATTTCACACCCAGTTCGACCGCTTTGTTGTCCGGGTCGGTTACTACAGCCGGAACAGTTGTATCGGAAAATAGAGTAAGCCCATCGCTGGCCCGCGAGGTAATCAGGTAGTAGCCGGTTATGGCCACTGCCAGTCCGGCTACGACAGCCACTAATTTGTTGAGGTTGCTCTTTTCGAAAATGGCTGTCATGTGTACACCTTTTTTACTGCCGCTTTTACCGGACAATTATTTGCCCTCCCACCGTGGGGTTTTGACCGTCGTAGTAGTTATAGCTCCCTTGCTTAGAAAAAACAACCGAAAATACGCCTTCAGGCCCCAAGGGCTTGTTTTTGCCGGAGTCGAAACGTTGCGGCCCAGCTTGGTCAGGGTAGACCCCGGATACTACCCGGTGTGGTGTGCTGGTAGCATTAACCCAGGTGACTGTAGTTTTTTTATCAATAGTAAGTACTGCGGGCTCAAAACCTTTGTCGGTAATGCGTATTTGAGCCTCGTGTGTGGCCACGCTGGTAACTTTAGCACTGGGCCTGGAACCCGGCAGCAGCGCTGCCACAACTATAACAACCAGGACAATCCCGGAAAAAAATATGATGAGTTTTGATTTTTTAGACATATCGCCTTTGTGTAAGAAAAGAACAGGATATTGTGCTTACGCTTAAATATTCTTACCCCTAGATTAGCTGAACATAAGCATTATTGCAATAATAATTTTGCAAAATATCTTCACTTCTTAGGTTGCTGATGCCCAGTCTAGGGTTTGCGCGTAGCAAAATATATGCCGGCCAGAGCCAGCAATATACCGCCAATGCCAGTCCACAGGGCGGTGCTGGCCGTGTGCTGGGCGTTTTGAGCCTTGGTATCGGCATTTTTGAGGCCAATATCTTGCGGGGTTTGGGCTGTTACCTTGGTAACCGAAAACGGCCCGGAATTGGACGCCTCGTCGTCTTTTGATTCTTTGTTGGCGGGCAGTGTCCATTCCACCACGCTGCCGTCCTCGTATGTTTGGTGGGCCTTCCACTGTAACTCGGTGGCTGTGTCCGGTGTCTTAGCGTTAAAGGTAAATTCATCGCGGTAGCCAGCCGGAATGCTGCCGTTGCTCCAGGTAATGGACAGGGTGGTGGCATCGTGCCCACTACCTTGCTTGTCGGAGGCAATGGTCCAGCCCGGCTTAACCGTAGGGGTTACCGACTGCACCCCTTTGGGGATGTCCAGCTTTAGGCCCACAGTGGGCATATCTTTTTCCACCGGCACGCTAACGGTAAAGGTTTGGTAGCTGGCAGTGGTTGCCTCACCGGGTTTTACGGTTACATGGGCGGATGCCGTGCCAGCCATACTCAACACCAATGCACTTATACCTAACCCCATGGCAGCTATTTTATTACCGAATTTCATGACTTCCCCCTATTTACTGTACTTACGTATGAATGTTCTGCGGTTATAGAATACGATCATAATAGCAATAGCGGTCACAATTACGAACAGCAACCCTGCCTGGGCCCAAGCCGGTGTAGTATCGACAGGTAGGGTGTTGAGGGTGCCGCGAGATACGCGTTGCGTATAGGTAAATTCGTGCACTGGTGTCCTTTCCCCCTCCACTACAAGCGATATCCGATAGACGCCTTGCAGCGGAAATGCATATGTTGCATTTACCGCATTGCCGCTGGCCGTGGCCGGTACCGTAGTTTGAATATGCCGGTCATCGGTAATGCTTAGTATGGGGGTGTAAGGTTTGTGCGCCAGCGCGGGGCTTTGGATGTCAAAAAACAGGCTGGCCTGTTCGCCGGCTATGGGGTCGTCGTCGGGTGTAACATGCAGAATTGCACCAGTGTCCGGCAGGTTGCCCTTAATAAATACGTGCGCACTGGCGGCTGCTGGAAAGGCCAGTATGGCTGCACACAGTACTATGCACAGGAGTTTTTTATTCATGGTATACACCGTGCACCGTACTATGTTTGCGGCTGTGATAATTGCTAACAGCAAGCGGCATTGCGGCCAGTAGCGAAAGTGCCGCAACCCATAACGCTACGGTCAGCTCCAACCGATAGGCCCGGGCGCTGGCAAATTTTTTGGCAAGGGTTTGGCCGCCGCGTATGGCCTCCAGCCCAAACAAAAAGGCCAGAGCCACAAAGCCGGCCAGGGTAACCGCCAGGCTGGCGGCGTGCGTGCCAATTAGCCACACATGCAAAATGACCAGCACACCGGCCGGGTAGCTAAAGCGATGAATAATCTTCCAGCGTGGATAGGTAAAAAAGGCCACTACTTTGTCAAACGAGGTGCCGGCCATAATACTTAGCTGCAGTAACGCCAGGACACCCAAGCCCAGCGCCCATTTGAACAACGGTGGCAGCAGCGCAATACCATCTAACCCACCCAGCTGTCCCCACAGACTGATGCTGGTATGCAGTAGGGCAAAATAGGCGGCGGACACCCCAATCGCCCGCCGGGCAAACAATAAGTGTTTCATCCATGCCCTATCACCCACTACCCGGTGCAGGGGTGATAGCACTAGGGCCACATACCATAAGCAGATCGATACCAAGCCAAATGTTTGCTCGGTGCGGATGTAGTACACCTGGTCTCCAGGCAGCCGCAATCGCAGCCAGCAGGCAATGCCAATGCTGCCTAAAACCGCCCAAACCAGAATGTAAAACCGGCTGTTGTTGTGCAGATTCCGAAGCGTGCTGTGTTGGTGCATACTTGCTGCAAGTATAGCAGCCATATGCTAGGTGTTCTCGGCTTCGATTTTTTTAAGAATGTTTGCCAGGTCGATGCCTTGGCCCACAATAGGCTTCCATATATCGCCGGTGTGTTTTAGGCGCTTGGCCGCGTTTTGGATGGTAAAGTCGGTTGGCTTAAGTGCAGGGGTTACTTCGTCCCAATGCAGGGGCATGGATACGGTGGCCTCGGGCGTGGGGCGTACACTGTAGGGGGCAGCCAGGGTTTGGCCCTCGCGGTTTTGTAAAAAGTCTACGTATATTTTGTGTTTGCGTTTGGCCGGGTTGCGTTCCACGCTGGTTAGTTTTGGTTGGCGCTTGTTAACCTCCAGGGCAATCAGATGGGCCAGATTTTTGCCTTGTTCATAAGTATATTTGGCGGCTAGGGGGATGTATATGTGGATGCCGGTTTTGCCCGAAGTTTTGGGTACATTGGATATGTGCCAGTCCTTGCATACATCGCGCACGGTACGGGCTACCTCTACCACACCCTTGAAGCCTACGCCTTCGGGGTCTAGGTCTATGACAATCCAGTCTGGTTTATTCAATTGCTTGACACGCGAATTCCAGGGGTTAATTTCGACACACCCCAATTGCACCATGTACAGCAGGGTGGGCAAGTCACCGCCCACTATCCAGCGCAAGTTGGCATTGTTAGAGTCGGAAAATATGTTGGCGTGCGGTACCCAAGGCGGCAAGTGTTCGTTATTTTTCTGGTAAAAGCTTTCGCCGGTAATGCCGTTAGGCATGCGGTTGAGTGAACACGGGCGGTCTTGTAGGTAGGGCAACATATATTCGGCAACGGATTCATAATATTTGATTAGATCACCTTTAGTGTATTTGTGTTTAGGGAAAAATACTTTGTCCAAGTGGGTTAATGCAAACGGTAGAGTTTTGCTGTTTTTTGCAGCAGGTTCGGCCGCCTGGGGCCGGGCGGGCTTGGGCTTTTCGCGGTGTACGCTGGTGGGCTTTTTATCCGCACGCATGCCTTCAAACTGGGGATGGCGCATAGAACCCTCGCTGGTCCATTCACTAAAGCTCATTTCGCATACCAATTCGGGGCGCACCCAATGTATAGGCGCGTTGGGCTTAGGCGTGGTACTAAAAGGCGAGCTTTGGCGCTCCAATTTGGCCAGCTTTTGCTGCAGGGTTTTGCGCTGGTCGTCCGGAATGCCGCCGCCGGAATGGCCAACGTATACAAATTCGCCGCGGTCATACACGCCCACCAGTAGTGCGCCTAAGTATTTGCGACCGCCGCGTGGTTCGGTATAGCCGCCAATAACTACCTCCTGGCGCTGGTGGGTTTTGGTTTTCAGCCAGGCTGCGCCGCGGTCGTTTTCGCGGTAGGGACTGTCGGCTTGCTTGGCCACAATGCCCTCCAGTCCCTGTTTTTGCATTTGTTTGAACAGCCCCAGGCCATTGGTTTCGACGTGGTCGCTATAGCGGATAAGCGAGTGCTTGGGCACAATGCTTTGCAGCAATTTCTTGCGCTCGATAAGCGGCATAGTGCGCACGTCGTACCCATCACACCACAAAATGTCGAATACGTAAAAGTTTAGCGTGCCTTGCGGCTCGTGGCGCCAGCTTTGCAGCCATTCAAAATGGGGTTTGCCCTGTTCGTCCGTTACCACGATTTCGCCGTCCAAAATAACATCGTGCTTAAGCGTGCGCAGCGCTTCGACCACGGGCGGGTAGTTGGTGGTAAAATCGGTGTCGTTACGCGAATATAATTCCACCTTACTGCCTTTTTTGGTACCAATGGCCCGGTAGCCGTCCCACTTAATTTCGAACAGCCAGCCGTCGCGGTTAAACGGTTGGTCCACCAGGGTACACAGCATGGGCTTGACCTGCCAAGGCGTGGTTTTTTTAGGGTAGTCGGCCAGACTGGGCAATTTGTTTTTAGCACCCATATCATCAACCTTTTTATGGCTTTTGACTGATTCGTCTTGCGTGGTGACATCCGTACCGGTGGCGTATGCATCGCCTTTCTTTACCAGCAGCCAGGCATTTTCGTCAGGGTTATTATGCATTTTTATCAGCGCAAATTCGCCCTTTAGTTTTTTGCCGTGCACTATGAAGGTCAGGTGGCCTTTTTTCAGCTCTTTACGCATAGTGGCTTCGCTGTCTTCGGGGCCACCTTTGCGTGCCTCGTACCAGCCTTCGTCCCAGATAATTACATTGCCAGCCCCGTAATTGCCCTCTGGTATCACGCCCTCGAACGTGCGGTATTCGAACGGATGGTCTTCGGTTTGGATGGCTAGGTGGTGTTCGTGCGGGTCCATACTGGGGCCTTTAGGTACGGCCCAGCTTTTGAGCACGCCGTCTATTTCCAAGCGGAAATCGTAGTGCAGGCGCGAAGCATGGTGTTCTTGTACTACAAACGCCAGTTTTTTGCTTGTGCCCCGCTTTACCGTGCCTTTAGGTTCCGGCGTTCCCTTAAAATTTCTTTTCTTAAAATATTTGCCAAGGCCCACGGGCTATTCCTTTAGGCTGGCTTTGAGCGTAGACATCAGGTCTTTGGCAGTGGTTTTTTCTTCTGGTTTGGCTTTATGAGCTTTAGGAAGTTTTTTGCCTTTGGTTTTGGATTTGAGCAGCTCCTCTAGTTCTTCGGTATAAGTGTCGTGCAAGTCTTCGGCAATGAACGGTTTGGTTTCCTGGCGGACTAGTTTGAGCGCCATTTCTACTTCTTTTGCCGTTACCTCTTTTTCGGTGGGCAGGTGCAGTTCGCCTGGTTCGCGCAGGTCGGTGGGGAAGCGCATTTGGTTCAGCACCAGCACGCGGCCCACGGGTTTAATGACTGCCACGTGTTCGTGTTCGTGCATAGCAAATGTGGCCAGGGCCAGCTTGCCGGATTTTTGCAGTGCGGCGCGCAACAGGGCATAGGCTTTTTCGCCGCCTTTTACAACTTCCAGGTAATACGGTTTTTCAAAATAGCGGATGTCTATGTCGTGCCCGTCCACAAATTGCTGGATGTCGATGGTTTTGGTGCGCTTTGCATCCATACTGTCCAGTTCTTTTTGAGTCAGCACCACATAGTCGCCGTCACGGTATTCGTACCCCTTAACAATGTCGTCCCATGGAATTTCCTTGCCGTCTTTGCGGCAAATGCGGGCATAACGGATAGGGCCATGGTCGGTTTTATGCAGCATGTCCAGGTCGATGCCCTGGCGCGGATTTGTCCCGCTGTACATTCGCACCGGAATATTTACTAACCCAAAACTGATTGATCCGTTCCATAGTGGCCGCATACCACTTATGGTACTACATTATTTTTTTTAAGGTAAATGACTGGCCTGAAAGAGTAATCAAAAACGCCGCTGGTTGCCGATTGCCGTAACGGATAGGGCTAATTAATATGCGCCGTTTGCGGTTAGCACGGCTTTAGCGGTACTGCATATAACCTGCAAGTCAAGCGGCAGGCGGGCCTCTTCGGCATATTGTTTCGTGTGTGCTATCCTTTCTTCCACGGTCGTACCTGCCCGGCCATTTATCTGTTCCAAGCCGGTAAGGCCGGGCAGGTGAAGGGTATAGGCTGGCCCAAAATCAGGGTCAAGCTCACAGTAGGCACCATACTCTTTTGGGCTCTTGGGCCGCGGACCTACGAGCGACATCTCCCTTCTTTTTATGTTACCTATCTGGGGTAGCTCATCAACCGAAAATTTTCTAACCACCCTGCCCACCCTGGTAATGCGCGGGTCGTCCCTCACTTTGGGGCCCACTGGTGCGGGGATATGCTCCGACCCTGGTTTCATGCTGCGGATTTTGCGCTGATAGAATGTTTTGCCGTCTTTGCCAATACGGGGCAGGCCAATAAGTGTCGGGCCTTTATCTTCGGCCCAAACTGCCAATCTGGCCATAGTTAGAAAAGGTGCGGCCACTGCATACAGCACATGCGCTCCATAGGCGTCCAACAGCTGCTTTTGCCGGCTGTCTAGGTATGCCTTGCCCTCCAAAGAAGTGTCCAAGCTCTCCCCAAATGCAATGATACGTTGGAACGCGTATCGAATAGACCGGGAATAGCTCGGGGCCATACTGTAATAATGCCACAGGTAGTATTATTTACAATAGTAGAGTAAAAATAACAGACAATCTCATTGTTTACCCGAAGCCTGAATTAGTTGCGGGTGTTAATGCGGTTATGAGTTCGCGCGATGATCTTCCTGCTCAAGCCTATTGCCCAGCATTCCATAGTCGTGTAATAGGGGCCGATACGCCAGATATTGTACCACTGCCACGCCAATTGCCAGAACTGACATTAGAACAGCTTGATCGTTGGTATTATCAGCGACGACCAACCTAAGGCTTACTCCATAGGTAACCGTGGAACTATTTGATTTTCTGTCATGCAGGTACGCGAAAAAGGGTGGCGAGCACGAGCATTTTACCCAAAATTTTAGAACTGAACTCACGAATATAAAAGCTGTTGACGTACAAAACGGTTATGTTAAGCTAGTTCGTGACTTAGGTTCGCAAAAGTTATGACGGCCTTAAGAGCCTGGCAAAATCTTCTTGTATGTCAAAATGGGAAGATTTTGCCAGGAATTTAATTTTTACTAAGTTAAGAATTCTAAATACTGATTTAAGGTGGGACAATGGTAAATTACGAGACGTCTGCTAATGAATTGTGTACGCAGTGGCATGCTGAAATACCGGGCATGCAACCCAATACTGTACCCGAGCTGCTTGTAGCTTTCGAAGGGCTTAGTAGCCGCCGCCATGATGCCCTGCTTGCAACCCAGCTTAACGATACTGGCCGCGGCAAAGCCAGGGGTGGCTACCATGAGGTAGAAGAGCAGTTTAGGGATGACTACCCTCATATTGCTCCCAAATCCGTATTTTATTTTGACCCAAATTATCGGGAAAGGTGGACCGGCTTAAGCCAGGAAATTACTGATTTTATCGATATGGCTGATGCGGTTTATGGTGACGCCACGAGGAATATCCGCGGTGTATTTTCTGTTTTGGACAGCCAGCCAACACACAGCGGACTAGTCGATACCACTTTCCCTCAGGTTACACAAGGGGGTATTGAATGTAATGCCAGATTAGTGCTAGCGCGTTATGGTATTCCAGAGTTGAAGGATACGCGCGAAGTATTCGAAACACATCGTGATAGTTTACTTTCCGCCGCCGTCTTGGGAGAAACGGTGCAGGGATTTTATTTTGCCGACGCCGAGGGGCAACCAGAGCATTATGATCTGCGCAGCAGAAGCGTTGTGTTTGTTGGCAGGCGCTGGGAAAAAATGTACCCGACATCACCTATTAAGGCCATACCCCACGGGGTACGGCCGCCAGACAATACCCCTGCCCAGGTTCGTACATCCGCCATACTATTTATTGATCCTGTGCCATATTGGGACAGGTCCCTATGAGTGGGGCGGAGGCTTGTCCAAGAGACCCGTTAGATTCTTTGAACAGTAGCCAAAGAGAGGAGTTTGTCCGTACCTTCCCGCATTATATGCACCCGATGTTGCGTGATGATCTGGTGGATGATATGCATTTGCGCACACTGGATCAATTAAAGAGGTGGTCTGAAATCGATGCGCCAGAGTCTGTGCCTGTAGCCTTTCGGACGAACCTTACCTTGCAGAATTATTCCCACGAAGTTGCAAAACAGGCGGAAGGCCGTCTCCCCACAGCGCAAGACGCTCTGACTGTTCTGGGTCATATGATGATATATTGCGGCGTCCACCCAGTTGGCAGTAAAAGCCATTCATGGGTGCACCTTGGCAGGGAGTTACCTGAGCGGGAAAGTTTCCCATACGCTACCCTACAACTCATGGACGAAAGAAGGGTGCCTATGCGTGCAGCACCGCCATCTTATCAGGAGCATGATCAGCTGAGGACTCCTTTTGAGCTAGTAGGCCACAGTAGAGGTGTGGAAGTCGTCTTCCGGCAGGGGAATGTTGTCCTTCCTATTGCCTACACAGATAAGACACTACCCCCTTCTTCGGCACGCACAGTGGCCTACGTCCGTGAAAAGCGAGACCCCCAAGATCCGCATCCTCTGTCTATCCGCGCCAATCCTTTACTGGGATGCGGTGAGCGGTGCACTTTCTGCCATCGCCAATACGAACAGTTGGGCAACTTGGCGTTAGGAGCCCTAGAAAAAGCCCCGCTGTTCCGAATGGATCCTAACGACATTACTCGGTATGCATTTTATAAGTTCAATAACCTTTCCTTAGACAAGTTGGAAGAATTTGGTCTAGTGACCGGCTCATTTACAAATTTTAATGATCTATATACCTATGTTGAGGAGCTATCCCTTAGCTTAATTGAGCATAGTGGGGGAGCGTTTAATCCCATGCAAAATGAACACCAGAGCATTCCTGTGCTCACGCATTTAGCGACCGAAAAGCACAAATGGAGGCGCTAAAAGCTCTGGGGGTTCGTCATCTTGAACATACGCTCGAGGTCATTGATGATAAACGTCGCGAGCATATTATGCCCAAGCGTGCCAAGAATCCCGCTGTACTCAATAAGGGCGAAGTTACGTTTGACCAAGTGCTTGCCAGTATTCCAGATGGTGTTGCTGTCTTTGGTGCCGACCGGTATACCGCTACCATGCTTATCGGCCTTGACGACTTCCAAACAAGCGTTGCCGGCCTAAGGGCACTAAGGGAGGCAGGATTGAGTAAGCTGTCCAGCCCTGTATTCCAAACCTATACGTATAGTGGATTAAGAGACTATGCCATGAGCTTTTCTGAAGTTATGGAAACCAGAAGAATGGCAAGCAGGCTCTTTGCCCGACAATATTAACGTCGCCTAAAGGACTAAACATTCCAAGGCTAAATTTTATTTAACAATGAGTATTGTCTTGATGCCGCCAATAACTTCTTGCGGATCTGTGGCAAGAATAGTTTTTATTCCAGCTTTTGAGCGGGAGGAATGCATTTTTATTGATCGTCAATACTTTGGGACAGTAGACGATCCTTGGCCGGTTCCGCCACCTCCGTAGCCAAAGATAACTGCTTATATCATTGTTGGTACTATATCGATTCGCCCTACCTAGTTTGATTACCTGTTTCACGCCCTTGGGCAATTTGTGCTGCACATTCATCGCCCAGTATTGGTCCATGAACCTCGACTGGATTTTTGCACTTTGCGGCAACCTCCTCCATCGGAAGCCAAGGGTTCATACTTGGCTCTGGCGGTGCCCCATAATAAAATTGCGTGATGCGTGCTTTAACGCTGCCTGACGTGCACATAGAGCAACTGGAAGCGTTGGCAAACATGATATAGCCGTCAAGGTAGCGCGAGCCGATGCTTTTACCCAGTTGACGCAGTGCTTTTATCTCTGCGTGGGCGGTTGGATCATTATCGGAGTTTTGAGTGTTGTGGTCTTGTGCGACGATGTTGCCATCGGCATCGGTAATCACACACCCAAAAGGAGGATTACCATTTTTAATGGATTTGCTGGCTTCGACCTGACACTCCTGGATAAGTTGCTCGATTTGTTCCTCTGTCATGCGTGCAGTATATCAAAAAGACTTCCGAAGAAGTCTTAATGAATCTGAGATTTAAGGGTCAAGGCAGATGTTATTAGGGCCAGCCTACAGATTGCTATCTCTCGTAGTTCATAGCAGCGGAGGTAAAGCCGGTTACCTGTGCTGCGGTTTTGCCGGGGAAAATTTCAACTTTTAGCTTTTCATTTGGCATAACCTGTACCAGTATGACCCCCTCAACACGGCTTGAGCTGCTGCTGCCGGATGCTTGATTGACTCCCTGCTGGGCAGTTAACAGCTCGTATTTGACCACTCCGCTCGAACTGCTTACATCTGCCGGATCTGGTTTATTGTCGGTAACCTGAAATGCCATGGGTTGGCCGTTTTTAAAATCGCCAATTGATACATCGATCTTGGAGGGGTCTAGGGCGTCATAAAAGATCGCCAGGTGTCCGCTCCAGTAGCCTCTTCCGCTCCCGTCGCCGATGTGTGAATTTTTGGGTCCAGCATAGCCATTTGTACCTTGTTTAAACCAGTTACCGATTAACTTGCCGGCTTGGTCATAGTCGATCTTACCGCTGCGCGGTTCAACAGTGCGAGGGTTTTTGGCCAGCATTTCGCCCTTGTTTGGCTCGCTGAAGTAACTAAAGAAATCATCGGTGTGCACTTTCCACGGTTCAGCCCCATACATAGACGGGTGGATGAAGCCCTTAAGGGTCATGTCTAGGTTGTAGATTGCCGTATCTAAGGACTGCGCACCAATTCTCCCGACCTCTTGTCCGGCTTTGATCTCAATCCTGCCGCGAAAACCTTTGGTGGCAGCTTGCGGTGCTTTTGCAAGAATACTAGGGTCAAGCTTAGTTACTAAATCAAAATAGCTAATGGTTTGGCAAGAGTGCTGCATGATGATGCGGTATTCAGGCGGTCGGCTTTCGCCGCTGCTTACGTTTACTTCTCGGACCTCGATTTCTATTATGGCACCATCGGCCATAGCGTAAACAGGGTACTTGTCGCGGGGACCTTCTTTGGGATAGAAATAGAGGTGATCGATTGGCGTAACATGGGCTCCAGCAGTAAGACCAAGTGGGCTGACTGTGCTAACATCGGCCATATCCATTGGCTTATGAGTCATTGCTACGCGGTCAGTGCCTGTACAGTCTTTTTTCCATTCATTGGCACTGGCACCTTTTTCTTTACTTCCGTCTTTAGAGAACACTAAAAAGCCTGCGGCCCCAATAACCACCATGACAATTAATATAAGAATGAAGATGTGCGCAAAACCAGATTGATTACTTTTTTGTTTGGCTATCATGCAGTAATAGTAATACATACAACAAGCATAAGCAAAATGTTAGGCAGGAGGGAATTCTCACTCGATAATGTAAAGTTTACTTGACACCTAGAACAACAAAACTTAGACTAAAGATTATGAATAAAACTACCAACCCTTTAGAAAGTACCAATGAGATTAAACGTCGCAAAACCAATTTGCGTGATGGACTAGCGGTAGGGGCGATACTACTTTTGGCACTGTTGATAGGTGCCGCTCCTCAAGGTGATCCCAGCAATCCTGCTATAAGGGACTTTGTTTGGGCTGCTACTGCATATGTGGGCGTACTGGCACTACTGCTCGTGTCATATCTAGCTTATCGTCGGGCCGATGAACGGCAACAGCTTGTTCAACTCAAGGCTGCCGCCATCACATTTTTAGCAGTTGTGCTGGGGCTATTCACGGCAGAAATGTTATATGCTCTGAAACACGTAAACTTAAATGCCGTAATTCAAATCTTATTCATTGGGAGTATTGTTTTGTGGACGATGCTGCAAAAATTGATTGAATCTCGAACCCGTTAGTGACCAATATAATTCGACAATTGCGACTGGAACAAAAATGGAGTCAGGCTGAACTCGGTGACCGACTGGGTGTGTCGCGGCAAACTATAAACGCTATAGAAACCGGTCGCTACGACCCTAGCTTGCCACTGGCATTTAAAATTGCAATCCTATTTGGCAAATCAATAGAGGACATATTCATAATTAATTAACGCATTGTCAATCTTGGAGGGCCATCGTGCACGCTATCGCAACTGAAATTAAGAAAAGCCCGGAGTCATCTGTTTTAACGACTTAGTGCAGATTGCAAAAGTTTAAAAGCGGGAAGCAATGCCGATTTCGTAGGCGGTCCAAAAGTCAGTAGTTTCTCAAATGCGTCCATGGACATCCAGTTCGCAGAGGCGAATTCTTCAAGACTGTATTTTGGGCTTGCGTTTCCATGCACTGTGTATGTATAGAGTGCTTCATAAACCGGCTTATCTTCAGCCGGTGCTAGCTTTCCCAGTAACTCCAAGTCCTTTGAGTTGATTGTCATGTCAGCCTCTTCGAAGAAGGCGCGCTCTATTGCCTTTTCGTATGTTTCACCCGAGAGGACATGCTCCGCAACGCTAAAATCACAACCTCCTGGAGCTATCGACTTATGCATACCACGAATCGGGACCCAAACCTCGCTTTGCTCGTTCAAGATAAATGCCTCAGCAAAACGCACAAAACCCTCTGTAGATTTGTATCCCAGCTTAGCCATGTCGCCTCGTCGTATTGTTCCTACGACCACGTCGTTAACATTGACTAGGTCTAATAGTTCGTCATTCTCATCCATTGTACAAATTATATACATACAAAAAAGAGACTTCCAAAGAAGTCTCTTTCATAGCGCTTATGCTTGGAGGGCCATCTGCGACGCTATTGCAACTAAGCTAGCAAGTCGCTTGGGTAGCCCATATATAATCTGCGATCTAAGACTTTACCGTCAGTTGCATCTGGCTGAAGAGTAGGACGTAATTCATCATTTGGAGCTTCTGCTAAAGGTTTGAAGCCAACTTTAGGGTACATACCAGCAGCATGGTTGCTTCTCCATGTTTCCAAACCAATACCTTCGCCAGGTGCATATAATGCATTGGTTCCTGACACCACGGATTGTACGAAATCCTTGCCAAGTCCTTGGCCCTGGCCTCGTTTCCCAATTCTATATGCAGACGTTATTGGATGGTCTGGTAATTCATCACAGGCTTCAACACCTGTCCAACCGTAGCCTTCCAGATGTGCATTATTGCCTTCCCCACGAAGCAGCAAAAATATACCCCGACCCCCACCTTTTTGTAGCCATTTTTCAGTCGACTGTAATGTACCAAAGCGTTTTTCAGTTGGGTCTTTTGGACAGTATTCACGAATATGATCTTGATAGCCCATAACTCCAACGGCTCCAGCAAAGTATTCTGTTAAGCCTGTAGCGACGGTGAAGCCTTTTTCTTGCATGCGTGCCAACGCAGCATCGCCGCGTTGGCCGATGTCACCATTAAGAGTTTCGACACGTTCTGCAAAGCCAGTTGGAAATGAAGCCATTTAAACACCCCGAATATTAAACTTGAAAGTATTTTAACATAACCTTATATAAAGTCAATCGTGGAGGGCCATCGTAGACGCTATTTCAACTAGGATCGAGTATTCTAATGACCTAACAGTTTGCTTTCGAGGCTGAGGTGCTTCTCAAACTCGGCGTTGTCCATATGTCCGCCCGCTATGCTTATGCATCCAATCATGTAATGGCGAAAGAGCATGAGAGGTTGAAGTAAGCTCTTTTCGTTTGACCTCAATGGCCGATATTCTTCATAGGTCTTAATGTAGGGCGCAATCCCACTGAGGTCCAAATCGTAAACAATGTCCCATAAGGTGTAGGCCAAACACATTACGTAAGGAGCCTGTGCGAGATCATCAAAATCGAGAACGGCAGTAACGGTTCCATTACTACTCAATACATTGCCATTGCCGAAATCCAGATGACACAGTCCGCTAGGAAGGTCCTCGTCCAGACTGATCAAGTAGTTCTCGGCCCTACTAACGAAGCTGCGTCGAGATGAGTCTAGTGCTGCACGGTCCGCTATCAATTTAATGAAAGGAGCTTCCCGTAATTCAGTAATGTTCTGACCAAAGCGCTTATCTGTCGCGTATGAAGCGGCTAAGGTATGCATCCTCGCTTGTACCGTCGCCAGGCTCGTCATTAGCACGCCGGAATAGTGTTCGGCATGACTCCCCGGCATATGTTGCATCAATATAGCTTGCCAGATATGGCCACTGTCTTCGAGGTGAGTTATGTCTTCGCCATCAAGATTTTTTATTGGCGGCGCAACAGGAATCTCGTTATCTGCAAGGTATGTAACAAAATCTGATTCTTTTTGGATGTCGCCGTCACTTTTCTTATGTCGCCGATACACCCTTAGAGCGTACTTGCCTTGTGTGGCTTGGACGATGACCGTGCAATTCTCAATACCAGAATCAGCTAATTCATAGCCCGTGATCTCTAAGCCATATCTCGATAGCAGTAAGGCTACGTTATGTCGTGTCGGAGTAAACTGTGCATCCTGATGCAACTTCATGCGCTAACTATAGCAAAAACTCCTCATAACAGAGGAGTTTAAACATTAGCGGGATTGGAGGGCCAGGAGGGACTCGAACCCTCGACATGCTGCTTAAGAGGCAGCCGCTCTAACCAGCTGAGCTACTGGCCCGTATTGAACCCACCTATAGTACACTATCACCCCTGTTTTAGCAAGGGCTGGCGGCTAGGGTACAATAGTTTTGTTGTGCACATTGCTAGGGGCTTTTATGGTGAGTCCTTCGGCTGCCTGCAGGACTTTTTCTTCCAAATTATTTACCATGCCGGGCGGAATGACAGCGTATTCACCTGCATGCAGTTCAATCGGTTGGCCATTGATGCTGCCCTGCACATGCCCCTTTAGCAGCAGTGTGCATTCGGTTGCGGTGCTGGTTTTGTTGCGTCGTTTGGTGGGGCCAACGGCAAAGTGCCAATATTTGATTTCAAAAAGCCGCGTCTGGCGCGGCTTTTGTTCTATAAATTCCCCTACAAACCAGCCCTGATGATGGGCACTGTCTTGTTTAAAGTTACCGATATAGTAGGTCACGGTACATCTAATAATACCATGATGCTTATGGTGCAGGATACGGTAATGCGGGTGCTATAATACGCCCATGAAGCTGCTGAACGGCCGTGAACTGGCCGATTATATTAAAGAACGGCAGGCGCGCGAAGTGCGCAGTTTGCGCCAGGCATCGCACATTCAGCCCAAACTGGCGATTATCCTTACCATCGAGCACCCTGTTATTGGCGTGTATGTGCGCATGAAGAAAAAGTACGGTGCAGATTTGTTGGTAGACGTAGATATTCACCAGGTGGATCAAAAAACCGTGCCGACATTGCTTAAAAAACTGAATGCCGACAACAGTATACACGGCATTATTATCCAATTGCCCCTGGAAAACCCCGAAGAGACTGAAAAGATCGTAAACATGGTAGCACCGGAAAAAGATGTGGATGCCCTGGGCAAGAATGCGGCATTTGAACCAGCCACGCCCATGGCCATTTTGTGGCTGTTATCTGGCTACAACGTAGATTTACAAGGCAAAAAAGTATTACTGGTGGGCCGCGGCAAATTGGTAGGCGCGCCGCTGGAACGCATGCTGCAGGAATCCGGCATCGATGTAACGGTGGCGGACCGCAAAACACAAGACTTAAGAGCCGAAGCACTAAACGCAGACATTATTATTACCGCCACTGGCAGCGCCGGCGTACTGCAATCCGACATGATTAAACAAGGTGCGGTGGTGGTAGACGCCGGTGTGGCCGGCGAGGGTGGCAAAACCGTAGGCGATCTAGCGGCCGATGTGTATGAACGCGACGACTTAACCATTACCCCCACCAAAGGCGGCGTGGGCCCACTGACCGTCTGTGCACTGTTTGAAAACGTTATCCGTGCCGCACGGCGGGTGGCGCAATCCCAAGATGCCTAAGATAGGGGGTGTTCGATTCCGGTGCGGGCGGCCTGTCGGTAGTGCACGCTATTAAAAAGATTTTGCCAGAGTATGAGGTACTTTGCGTTGACGATCAAGAGCACCTGCCGTATGGTGATAAGTCGCCAGAGGAATTGTTGCGATTGGTTACGCCCATTCTGAAAGATATGCAACGGCAGGGCTGTGTGGTAATTGTAATTGCCTGCAACACGGTAACGACCACTATTATTAAGGAACTCCGCAAGCGAATAGACATACCGCTGGTTGGCATGGAGCCTATGGTTAAGCCGGCCGCGGCAGTTACCAAAACCGGGGTTATTGCCGTATGCGCTACGCCAGCCACCCTGGCCAGTACCCGATATGCCTGGCTTAAAGCCACCTATGCCAAGGATGTAAAAGTGCTGGAACCAGATTGCAGCCAGTGGGCCTATATGATTGAGCACGACCAGGTAAACGAAGCAAAGATCAAAACCCAAATTGACGAAGTGTGCGATAGCGGTGCGGACGTTATTGTACTGGGCTGTACGCACTACCACTGGATAGAAAAAACTATCCAACACCTGGCCCGCAAGCGGGCAGTGGTGGTCCAGCCCGAACAGCCAGTTATCGCGCAGCTTAAACGAGTGCTTGCACGGCAGCCTTAAACTGTTTGCCGCGCTCTTTGTAGTTAAGGAACATGTCGAGGCTGGCACAGGCGGGGGAGAGTAGTACCATGTCGCCAGGCTGGGCGGCCTGGTGGGCAGCAGCCACAATGGCCTCTATGCTGTTGCCGCCAGGAGTTATGGCGCCAAAGCCAACCTTACTAAGCGCAGCCTCTATGGCTGGGCCGGTTTGGCCGATAAGAATTACCTGGCGGACATTGCTGTTCTTGACCGTTTGGGCTAGTGCATCATACGATGCCCCTTTGTCTGAGCCGCCCAGAATAACCACTTTGGGCTGCTGAAAAGCCTCTATCGCCACTATGGCCGTTTCGGGGGTGGTACCAAACGAATCGTCATAATATTTGACCCCTTGCAGTTCGCGGACAAATTCCAGCCGGTGCTCTAGGCCGGTAAAGGTGGTAAGTACCGATTGCATGGCGGCAATATCCTGCGTAATTTGCCATACAACGGTTAGGGCAGCGCACACATTTTGCCAGTTGTGCTTGCCCAGTAGCTTTAGGTCGCCGACATCGCATATATTTTGGTTGGCAATAGTAATTTTGCCTGCGGCCACAAACGCACCGGGATCGGCAAAGTAGGGCATCTTAAAACCCTTGCTGTAACTGGCAATGCGTTTGGAATCGTCGTTCTTGGCAAAATAAATGGCGGTGTCGGCCGGGGTTTGGTGTTCAAACAAGTGGGCCTTGGCCAAAATGTAGTCGTCCATGTCTTTGTGCCAGTTAAGGTGCTCGGGCATAACCATTAGGCACAGGGCAATATGCGTACTATGCGCCAGGTCACTTAACTGAAAACTAGATAGTTCTAGCACCACCCACGATTGCGGCGTCAGTTTAGGCAGCAAATCTAACGGCGACGAACCGATGTTGCCGGCCAGAAACACCTGTTCGCCAGCGGCTGCTAGCATTTTGGCAATCAGGGTGCTGGTGGTGCCTTTGCCCTTGGTGCCGGTAATGCCAATAGTGTTTTTGGTGGGGCACACACGCAAAAATTCGTTAATAACAGTAGTAATTTTGCCTTTAATGCCCGGATTATCGGCCAACAGTATGTCGGGGTTAATGCCAGCGCTGCGCACAATAACGTCAAAGCGGTCAAGATTGTGCAGGTAGTTGGCGCCCAATTGTGTATCGACCCCCCTAGCTACTTGCACGCTTTCGTTCTGGTCGCAAACAGTTACGTGGTCGCCAAGCTCTTGCCAGTATGCGAGCGCCGACTGCCCCTCAACCCCATATCCAACAATTGCAACATTCATAGTGTAAGTATATAAGACTTTCGTATTTTAAGCTTGATTCCGGGGACAAGCCCGGAATGGCGGGGCTATTCGGCCAATTTATTTTTGACCAGTTCGGCTACCTGGCGCGGGGTCATAGCGGCTTTTAGGATCAGGGCGGTTACGCCTAGCTCTTTGACCTCAGGCGGGACTTCTTGCTCGCCACGGTTAGTCAGGATGATTACCTTAATTTTTTTACCCCAGGGGCTTTTGCGCAATTTGGCCAGCATTTCTTCGCCGGTCATGATGGGCATCATGAGGTCCAGTAGCACCATATCGGGCTTCATGCTTTGTACTAGTTCCAGGCCCAATTTGCCGTTTTCGGCGGTTTCTACGGTGTAGCCTTCGGCCTCAAACTTTATGCGGTACATCTGCGAGATTGCTTCGTCGTCTTCGATGATTGCGATTTTGGTAGCCATGGTTACCCTCTTTCTGTAGCTATTAGTGTAGCACTTTGGTCAGCTACTATGCCACTTATGCGGCCCGAATGCCAAGCACCTCGCGCACCACGCCCATAACCTGGGCCGGCGTATGGTGGGCTTTAACGATATAGCGGTCGACGTGTAAAAAACGAAGCGCTTGGGGCGCCTCGTCTTTGCTTAGGTTGGTCAGGATGATCACACGCGTGCTACTCCCCCAATCCTCGGCGCGCAGGTGGGCGAGCATCTCGGCACCGCCCATTATTGGCATCATCAGATCTAGCAGTACAATATCCGGCTGAAAGGTCTTGATAATGGCTAGCCCTTCTTCGCCATTGCCGGCTGCAGCCACTTTGAATCCCTCGTTTTCCAGCTTCATCTTGTAGATGAATTGCAAATCGTGGTCATCCTCGACAATTACGGCTTTAAGACTGGTGGGCGGCATATATAGTCATTTACTTAGATTGCGTTCCCTTAAGTAGTACCAAAAGATTGTCGCTTCTGCAAGATAATCGGGTAGTAGGCAATGGGCTTTGCATGGCTGTGGGCGCTACATATTGCCTATTGCATCTGGACCAAGATGGACCTCGGGCCGGCCGACTTACGCTCACATCGTCTTGCCTTTGAGTCAATTATTTTTTTCGCAAGTATAGCGTAGAGCCGCTGCGAGTATGATTTATATCACAAATTGTTGACAATTCAGAGGTTTAGTACTATAATATAGTTGTATCTTTATCAAGATCGCAGTTTAGTAGACAAACGGTACTGGCGCCAAAAGCGCTGGTGCCGTTTTTGTCTCTCAATAGAGAGGTGCTACCAATGACCAAATTCAGAGATTTGGCTCCAACCATTCACCGACAACGCCTTGTAATCGAAGGCTACCCCGGATTTGTTATCACAGACGAACATATTAAAGACTACCTGACGAAGCTATCTGATATCTTAGAAATGAAAACGCTTATCACGCCAGTAACACACTGTAGCGATAAGTACGGCTGGGCGGGCTGGATCCACTGGGAAACATCCGGCTCACACTTTTACGCCTGGGAGCGCCCCCTTCTATTCTTTAGTGTCGATATTTACACCTGTAAACCTTTTAGCGCTGAAAGAGCGGTGCAATTTACCCGCGAGTACTTTAGGGCCAAAGAAGTAGTCCACAAGGAAGCGTAATGGCCACCGACACGCTAACACCACCAGCCCAAGCTCCAGACTTTGGGCCTAGATATGATATGTCTCGAGATGCCGTACAGGAGGTGGTTGGTTCCTACTTTACAACCCACGAATTGCCACCAGGGCGATTTGTGGGCGTGGTGGCTGCACCAGATGAGCCTCTCGCCAATGCCGCACGCTGGCTTGAGCGGGAGGTTTTTGACCCTACATTTGGCAATAGTACCAAGCAGATGCAAGAATTATACGGCCCCGTCGAACCCGATAGCCGATTTATCGTAGTATTAGATGAAGCTGAAAAATTGCCTGCTGGAGTTATGCGTGTCGTTGGGGGCGAAGCAGCCTATACCATGTCACTAGCGGAAGCGCCGAAGCACATTCCGAATGTTGCCGAAGATCAAATCAAGGCCTACCACGAAATTACTGGTAACGAAAAGGCATGGGACGTTGCGACCATGGCTATAGCAAAAAGGTATCGCGGTAAAGTGCTGGGTACAGTAGCTATTAGCGGGATACTGCAATATACGTTTGTGGGGCTTGGCGAACAGGAGGGAGTGGAACTGGCTTTTGCCCTGCTTGACCATAAGGCTCGCAGAAGCCTTGAGGGTGTAGGAGTTCCTTTTAAACCCATGTATGGCCATGACGAACCCTTTCCTTATTACGGATCAGGCGCTACGTATGCCATGGTTGGGAGACTCCCCGAGTTTAGACAGAGCGTGGCGCAAAGGCATGAGGAATTAAGCAGGGAGAGCACTCTAGCGAACATGTTCCATATGGGCGTTCACAAAGCATTAACCCGACGCTATGTAGGCAAAGTGGCCGGTATGGCCGCCCTGGGTAAAGACGGTGTTGATAAACGCATCGTTCTCCCGACCGCATAGCACTATTGGTATGCTTGCAGTACTATTACTATAGTGATCGGTACAGCTATTGTCGCCATTATTTGTGTCATCAATCTTCTGCTGGGAGGCATGGTTTTGCTGCGCAATCCTAGACAGAGAGTGGGCATTGCATTCTGCTTCATCAGTTTGTTTGTAAGCCTGTGGGCGGTAAGTAACTATCTGACCAGCACTTCGCTAAGTAGCCTTGCCATAAATGATTTCTTCAACCGAATGGCATACTTTACTGCCTTTTTTGCAGTAGTCTTTTGCCTGTGGTTTTCGGTCATCTTTCCTATGGACACGCGTACTAGCAAACCAGCACGTAATCTATTTGTGATAGTCAGCCTATGTATTGGATTGTTGAGTGTTACCGACTTTATCGCCGGCACAGTAACAAGGACAAACGGAGAGCTGCATTTTTCAATAGGCACCATGTTGCCGTTGTATATCGCGGTAATTGGCGTATTTCTGATTTTAATTATCCGTAATTTATTGCGAACATTTCGTCGGTCTAGAGGGAAAGTGCGCCAGCAGACTCTTTTTATCATGGCCGGCTTTGGGTTGCCTATCATTTTAGGGCTTACCACCAATGCCATCCTACCAAGTGTAACCGAAGACTGGGCAACCACGGCATTAGGGCCGAGTTCCACGGTGTTCTTGGTGGGAATTATTAGTTTCGCTATTGTCCGACACCGTCTGTTTGACTTGCGATGGGCGGTAGCGCGTTCGTTTGCATACTTGCTTTCCATAGTTGCCTTGGCCTCGTTTTATGCCGTAACTGCATTTTCATTTTCGACATTACTATTGGACGGTACACTGACAGCCCGACAGGAGTTGTTCCTGGCGCTATTCAGCGCAATAGCGGCACTATTTTTCCAGCCGCTTAAGCGTTTCTTTGATCGCGTAACTAATCGTTTGTTTTATAGGGACGCTTACGATTCGCAAATATTTATCGACGAGCTTAACAGAATATTAGTAGCCAATGTTGACCTTAGGGAGTTGCTTACCAAGAGTGCAAAACTTATCGCATCCAACTTTAAGGCGGATTTTTGTCTATTTGGGATGGAGAGGACGTCTTCGGGCAAGGAACCGCTTATTATAGGCAGCGAGGACAGGACCTTTAGTAGTGAAGACATTAAACTTGGTCAGCGCGTTGTACCTACCATAGGCGCTAGCGTTATCGTGGCTGACGAGTTATCGGCAGAGCACGACAAGCTTAAAAACGCACTGTACAAAAATAATGTTGCCTTACTTGCTCGTCTTACTACCAGTTCGCGGGGCAACGGCGAAAGCCTTGGGTACGTTATTTTAGGGACAAAGAAAAGTGGTAATCCCTATAATCGACAGGACATCAACATGCTGGATATTATCGCCAATGGACTAGTTATTGCCATTCAAAATGCCCTGCGCTTTGAAGAAATCGAGCGCTTTAACGAAACACTCCAGCAAAAAGTAGACGATGCCACGCGCAAGCTACGTCAAACCAACGATAAATTGCGTACCCTCAATGAAACCAAAGATGACTTTATCGGTATGGCCAGCCACCAGCTGCGCACACCGCTTACCAGCGTGAAGGGTTATGTCAGCATGGTGCTGGATGGTGATGCTGGCAAGATCAATTCGCTGCAGCGTAAGCTGCTAAACCAGTCGTTTATAAGCTCGCAGCGCATGGTGTATTTAATTGCCGACCTGCTGAACGTGTCACGCCTGCGCACCGGCAAGTTTGTTATTGAACCTACGCCCACGAACCTGGCTAGCGTAGTTAAAGAGGAAGTTGAGCAACTGATGGAAACTGCCAAAAGCCGCAACCTGGAATTAACCTATCACAAGCCCGAACACTTCCCGGTACTGCCCCTGGACGATACCAAGCTGCGCCAAGTCATTATGAATTTTATCGACAACGCCATATATTACACGCCCAGCGGCGGCCACATTACTGTCAGCGTGGCAGATAACCCGCACAGCGTGGAACTGACTGTCGTGGACGACGGTATTGGGGTACCCCGGGCCGAACAACACCATTTGTTTAGCAAATTTTTCCGCGCACACAATGCCAAGCGCGCCCGCCCGGACGGCACCGGCCTGGGATTATTTATGGCTAAAAAGGTGGTAGTAGCCCAGGGCGGTGCCGTGATATTCAAAAGCACCGAGGGCAAGGGCAGCACCTTTGGGTTCAGCTTCCCCAAGGGCAAACTACTGCCGCCAATCAAGCCAAAAATTGACGCCGATGCAAAAAAGTGATAAAATACATACAACGATTTTGGCAATCTGTGGATAACCATCTAGCCACCATGGCTAGAATATGCTACAGTTTTAAATAACGAGCAATGACTGACCGCTCTAAAAATCTTTGAACATCCCTAGCGCAAGCCAGGGATTTTCTTTTTTATCTCTGTTATGGTAAAATAATCGGGTCGCAAATAGTGAGTACGGACGCTCGTATGCTTCGCATATGGGACCACGTGCTCGGAAGAAGATTTATGTAAACACAAAATCGTTCTTCCTGCGCACGTAGTCCCATACATGGTATGTGACCGATCATTCGCCAGGTGATTTCATGCAAGCATGAAATGCACCAGCCTCATTTACGGTCCCATCGTCTAGCGGTTAGGACACCGGGTTTTCATCCCGGCAACAGGGGTTCGATTCCCCTTGGGATCACCAATAAAAAAGTCTCAACCAAGGTTGGGGCTTTTTTATTGGTAATTTTCATAAGAATCGAGTACCTGTTGCGTAACAGGTGAGACATGCCGGGGGCATGTCGCAAGGGAATCTTCCGATGGCAGCTGTGCTGCCAATAGTGAAGTTCCGGGCCTGCTGGAGGTAGGTCGATTCCCCTTGGGTAGATAGATAAAGCGGATACTGCTGACAATTGGCTATTTTAGCTATTGGCACGAGTTAAGATTCTGTTAAACTTTTAGTAAGAGTAAATATTAAATTTTAATTAAATATTGTAGGATACCTATGAAACAAATCTACTTAACTAAGCTTGGTTTCGATGAATTTGAGGCCGAGCTTGCAGAGCTTAACACCCTTTTTGGACAAATAACGGAGCGGGTCAGAACCGCACGCGAGTCTGGGGACCTAGGCGAAAATGCCGAGTATACTGCTGCCTGCCTGGAATTAGAAAGTGTTAAGTACCGGGCTACTAAAGTTAAAGATATTTTACAAAATGCTCAGGTTATTAAGAAGCCTCTTAAGGACAATGGGGTGCAACTGGGCTCGACCGTAAAAATGAAGGGCAATGGCCAAGAAAAACTATTTATAGTAGTTGATACAGTTGAGGCAGACCCGCTCAATGGTAAGCTCTCTAGTGAATCGCCCATCGGCCGGGCATTACTGGGCAAAAAAGAGGGGGATATGATAGAAATCAAGACACCCGGCAAAACAGTCCAGTATGTAATTACTACTATTATGCACATCTAGCATAGACAAGCAGCTGCTGCATCTGTATTATTGACTTCCCCTACCTAACCCAGGGAGGTTATGGTAGAATTTCATCGATTCGAGCAAAAATCAATCACCCTACATTTTAGGAAGTTTTAATCTTCTGCTGCTAAAACTGACATGAAAGTAAGTCGATATGTCTATAAAAGTTCTAATTATCGAAGACGACGATGATCTGGCCCGTGGTATCAGGGCTTTTTTGCATAAAGATTTTAGCATTCATATTGCTACGAGCGGCGCAGAGGGGTTGAAGAAGTTTGAGCAGGCACATTACCACCTGGTAATGTTGGACCTTAAACTGCCTGATATGCTGGGGCTGGCAGTGTGCCAGGCGCTGCGACGTATGGAACAGGAAACGCCTATTTTGGTCCTAACCGGCAATGACAATATGGAAGACCAGATAAAACTCCTGGATGCCGGCGCTGATGATTATGTGGTTAAACCATTCGATGGTCGACAGCTACGGGCGCGAATCGATGCATTGCTGCGGCGCACGGGTCTTACTAGCAAGTCCATGTTGCAAACGCACGATTTAACCATTGACACCCGAAAGCGCCAGGTAAAGCGTGCAGGCGATATTATTACTTTGCGTCGTAAAGAATACGACATTCTGGAATATCTTACACGTAATAAAGGCCAAACCATGACCAGAGCCCTGATCTTTGACAATGTGTGGGAGGGGGAAGGTTGGTCTAATAGCCTGGAGGTGCATATTAAACATCTCCGCGACAGAGTGGACCGGCCATTTGACACCTCCCTGATCGAGACAATTCATGGTGTGGGATACTTGGTAAAAGACCTGCCCGTAAAATAACTGCGTTTATCCAAGGGGAGCAATCTAGCGAAAACTGCTATGCTATATATAGAATAGTGAGGTTTCGTGTGTGCCCGCCAATGAAGTAAACGAAAAGAAAATATACAATGATCTATCGTGGGACGATGGATTGCAAAGATATCTCTTCCAGGTTTTTACGCCAGTAGCCTTAGTTTTTCTGGTGGTCTATGCCGTACTGCAGGCTAGGGCCGGACTATTTGAGTTAGCGACTTTGTATACGGTCGTGGCGGCTATTATTGCGGTGAACCAATGGGCTATTCAGTTCCATAATAGACTGGCGTTGGCGGCCAATGTCTTTGCTGCATTGGGTCCCATAGTGCTCCTGCCTTGGCAGGTGACGGGCGGCATATCAGGCAGCGGCCTTATGTGGTTTCAGGCCTACGTAATATTTGCTATGTTATTTGTGCCAGGGAGGGGCGGCAGCTTTTGGGTGATGTTTACCTATCTGGCTTCGTTCTTTTTGCTGCTTTTACAACTGCAGGGGGTATTGCCGCTTACCTTTCAGACCGACATTATGTTTCATTTTTATTTTGTTGGCGGCATATCTTACGCGCTTACCTTTCTTTTCCTGCAGGCCCAAAGAATTATGTTGGACATGCTGAAACGGCAGCTTGTTTCGCTAAAAATGAAAGAAGATATGTCCCAGATAGGCAACTGGTCATGGGAAGCCGGCAGGGATACCATAGAGTGCTCCGACAGTATGTACCAATTGCTGGGTATGCAGCCTGCAAGGCTTACGTACGCATCGTTTATACAAATGGTGGATCCCGATGACCGGCGGCTTGCCGAAGAAACGGTGCAAGAAGCGCTGCGCGATCACCAGCCCTTTTCGATTATGTATCGGGTAAAGCGGCAGGATACAGGCGCAACGGTTTGGCTGCATGGGCTGGGCAGTGTGGTTCTAGCCTCCGGGGGTAAGCCCCTGCGCATCGTTGGTACAACACAGGATATTACCAGCCGGATTCCCTCCAAAGAATCCAGTCCACACATACTATCCGGCAGGCAACCGAGCGCTAAAGAAAAATGAGCCCATGATTAATCCCCTCAAAATATTCGCCTGTTTCGTTAAAAATAGTCATAAACATGCCTGGCAAGTGCGCTTAGCACATACGTATACCCTTGCTACTGCGTTAATGTTGCCGTTTACCACCTTGGCCCTGGCTGTTATATTTCTGATAGCCGACAGCCCGTTTGCTGCCCGTACACTGCCGTACTTTGCCGGTGCCACTCTGCTGAGTTGGGTTTTGTATGCTCTTAACAAAAAGGAAGTGCTCGGTTTCATTGGTATCTACCTTATGAGCCTGTACCTGTTGCTGTCGTTTGGCATTATTTACGGCGTTGGTGTTGGCCCTGCGTCCATGGTTTTGTGCTCGTGGGCCATCATCCTGGCTGGCACACTCTGCGGGTACCGCTGCGCACTGGTGCCGACAACCATTGCTACGGTATTTTTATTTGTCTACCGAACTGCAGAGCTGCAGGGTATCGTGCACCCCGTGTATGTTATGTCCCACAAACCCACCAACTATAGTGTCGTCATACTTCTGGCCCTATTGTTCTATGTCTTCGCTAGTATAAGTGGCTCATTGTATCGTTTGGAACAGACTCGCCGTGAACTGCAGGAAGCCGAAGAAAACTTTGCCCAGCAAAAAAATCAGCTCACCAACAAAATCAAAAAACAGAGCCAAAAATTGCGCTCTGCCGAGTCCGAAAAGCTGCGCCAGCTGTACCGGCTAGCGGAAATGGGTGAAATCAGCACGGTTCTTATGCACGATCTGGCCAACAACCTGACATTGTTAGCCCTGGAAGTTGATAGGATGGAAACAACCACCAGCAACACCTCGGTCCGGCGGGTTAAAAATCAGGTTAAACAAATACACGGTACGCTCAACCATACCCGTCAGCAGCTGAAAGGTGAATACAGTGTGAAGCTGTTCGACCTCGCCAAAGAAACCGGTCGTACCGTTCGGCTGTTGCGGCCATCGGCCAAAAAAGCTCATGTACAGCTGGAGTGGATACGGCCTGACTCCCGCGAAAGGTTACATTGTTTGGGCGAAAAAATCTTGTTCCAGCAACTGCTTACCAATATCATCAACAACGCTATAGAAAGCTACGACTCCCTGCCACCCGCTCCCCACCATAAAGTATCAGTAAGTTTGGAAGCTGTGGATACTTCGCTGCGCATTACGGTAACCGACTGGGGGAAGGGTATCGCGCCAGAGGATACAGACAAAGTTTTTGAGCCGTTTTACACCACCAAGCAGAGCGGTATGGGTATGGGCATGTATCTTACCAAACGCCTTATCGCAAGCGGCTTTGGCGGCACTGTTGAACTGAAGAGTACTAAACACCAGACTTCCTTTGTAGTCGTACTGCCCCAAATTCCTCCCGGCAAACTTTAGCGTTCTCCCATTTTTGATCGCTCAGAATCACCAGCAAAAAACGCCCACGCAAAGTGAGCATTTTTTGTTGGCCATGGTTAAAATGGGATGATACACTATTTCGATGCCAAGTTTATTAGTTGTGGGTATGCCAGGAGCGGGTAAAACCACCCTTGTACAAGAGCTTGTAAACCGAGACGTATCTGCGTTTGACGCGGATGACTTGCCTGGGATTTGGCGTAGCGTAGATGGCCCACATGCTGCAGGCGTAGACCTCGACGGGCAACGTTATGCCTGGAATATTCCTGTCATGCAAACATTTCTAGCCGAGCGCGAAGGCAGTGATCTAGTTGTTGCCGGTGTGGCACAGAACTTCTTTGAGGCTGTGCCCTTGTTCTCGCGCGCGGCCTATTTGAACGTAAGTGAGAGAACAATGCGGCATAGACTGGCTTCGACAGATCGTACCAACCCCTTAGGAAGTACCCAAGAACAGGTAGAGGCTTTGTGCAGGCTTAGGCCTGCATTCTACGAGATCGTAGGTAATCTGGCGCTTCAACCTATTGATGCGGAGCTGGATGTGGGTAAAATTGCCGATGTAATTATCCCCCTATCCTCTTGATCGAGAATCTCATACAAATTATAAAGCTATTTAGGATAACGAGTTTTCATGTTCCACCTACCAGAATCTGCAACCAGAGAATTATGTAATGGTTATGTAAGGGAGGAGTTGTACGTTCACGACTCACTAAGACCGGGAGAATCGTTGGCGGTAACTGCCTTCCACACTAGCGAATCTCACTCGCTCCTAGGCGATCCCTCGCCAATAATGGCCATTGTTCACCCGGGGCACTTATGCTCGCGCGAACATCCGGATACAAGGGTTGTGGCCACGACCCTGGCATTGTCACTGGGCTGCACGGCCATCACGCTTGATCCGCGCGGAACGCACGATAGCCGGCCCAAGACAGGCGGCGCATATGACTTTGATCAAGTCACCGAAGACTTGATAGATTTGTCTCGTCTTGTCGCTCCCCCTGAAGGATTGATTCTGGGCGGTCATTGTTTAGGCGGTGCGCACGCCTTGGCGGCTGCGGCTGAGTTAGTTCAAAAAGAAGGAGGGCCTGCTCCTAATATTTTGTGCGCATTTACCGATAAGACAATGGCCGAGAGCTCAGATTTTGCACCACTTCCTAACGTTATAAAAAGGATCTCTAGTGGACGACCGCTTTCTCAGCAGAACCCTACCACTGGCAGAGTATTGCTAGAGCCTAAAGTTGATGTTACCCCCGAAAAATTTGAACAATATATGCGCCTGGGTATGATCGGTACGCATATAGGGCTTATGCCTGATACGCCAGTGCTACTTGCTGCCAGCCGAGACGACAGGGATATTAGGTATGAAAATGTCAGGAGGGTGGCTGAGGATTTTCATAATGCTCACTTTTTGGAGGTTCCGGGGAGGCACAGCGACATAAGGCCTGAAATTGCTCAAGGTACGGGTAGGATCATTGCAAACTGGATAGTAGGCTTAAACAGTAGCATTAAAAAGAGCGTCGCAACAGTTTAAAGAATCGCCCAGCACAATGATTATCGTCAATTTCGGGACTGCTTTTGCTATATTTATAAGAATGTTCACCTTTTTTGGGCATTTTTTGTTGGCTGGTGACCATGCGAATCGAACTCTTTGCGCTGGATGCCGGGTAGCTTGCGGGCTTCGTGTAGTTCTACGAGCAGATCGTGAATATCCACGCCCTGCTTTTTGGCTACGCGTTCCAGGGTTTTCATAATGACGTCTATTTCTTTTTCGGCTTTTATATCGGTTTGGTAATCCAGCTCGGACCTAATTTCGCTGGCTCTGGCCTGGCGATTTTGGGAAATCATGACGAATGTTGATAAAAAGATGGCTTCAAGCGACACGATAAGGGTGAGCAAGCCAAAGGGGAAGTCGTCGAACACAGTAGCGGCGCCGAAAAGCCCCAGGTTGGCAGCAATCCATACACCGAACCAAAAGATGTGTAAGTACACAAAGCGCATGGTACCGGCGAAAGAAGTTATGGCGTCGGCAAGATGGTCCTCTAACCGTTTAAGGCGGCGAATCTCTTTATTAGCATTAATAGCCATACTATTTGCAGTATAACAAAACTTTGGCAATGGCAGTTGTAAGGTACCTCCTATCCTTTTTTATATGCAGGAGTAGGCTTGAACATAGGGCTTGCCCTAATAAGGTTAAAAAGGAGGCTACAATGACACATCCCGACACCAATAATCAATTTGCCATGCAAGATCCCACCACACAATATCCGCGGCCCAAATTTCCGCCGCAAACGCAGCCAGAACCGGGGCTGGCGCACAAAATGATCCCCAAGCCGGACCATGGCGAAAAGACATATAAGGGCTGTGGCCGATTGCTGGGCCGTAAAGCATTGGTCACGGGCGCAGATTCCGGCATTGGCCGCGCGGCGGCTATTGCTTTTGCCCGCGAAGGCGCAGACGTGGTGCTCAATTATTTGCCCAGTGAAGAAACCGATGCCAAAGAAGTAATAACGCTTATTAAACAAGCCGGCCGCCAGGCTATACCTATGCCCGGCGATATTAGCGATGAAAAATTCTGCGAACAGTTAATCAAAAACAGTGAACATGCCCTGGGAGGGCTGGATATCTTAGCCAATATAGCCGGCCGCCAAATTGCCCAAAAGCACATTGCCCATATTACTACCGAACAGTTTGACGCTACCTTCCGCACCAATGTGTATGCCATGTTTTGGCTGTGCAAAGCCGCACTGCCGTATATGCCAAAGGGGGCAACCATAATCAATACTGCTTCTATCCAGTCTTATGCTCCGTCGCCCACGCTGCTGGACTATGCCGCTACCAAGGCGGCAATTGTGGCATTCACCAAAGCATTAGCAAAGCAGGTGGCCGCCGATGGCATACGGGTAAATGCAGTAGCGCCTGGCCCTATTTGGACCCCCTTGCAACCCAGCCACGGCCAGCCGCCCGAAAAAATTCCAGAATTTGGTGCCAAGGTACCATTGGGTCGTCCCGGCCAACCTGCCGAGGTCGCACCCATATATGTTCTATTAGCTTCACAGGAATCCAGTTATGTCACGGGCGAGGTATATGGCGTTACCGGGGGTAACCCCTTACCTTAAAGCGTAACCAGTGGTATAATTTGTCCAGCATTTTACAGGAGTCTCTTATGCATGCCACCGAACAGGTACCTAAGGTACCCATTACTTCATACAAACGTACCAAAATTATTGCTACTGTTGGCCCGGCCACCGATAGCTACGAAAAAATCCATCAGCTCATTGCCGCTGGTGTTAATGGCGTACGTCTGAACTTTAGCCACGGCGCCAACGAAGACCGCGACCGGCAAATTCCCTGGATCCGCAAAGCAGCAGCCGAGCTTGGTAAGCCAGTTGCCATTATTCAAGACCTGCAAGGTCCTAAAATACGACTGGGCGATTTTGATGGGGTTATTGAAGTGGCAGAAGGGCAGCATCTGAGTTTTGCCTATAAGGCCGACTACGCAGCCACCGGCCACATACCCACCCAGTACGACCTGAGCACCAAAATGAAGGCTGGCGAACGACTGTATTTATTTGACGGTCGGGTACGCACCGAAGTTACCAAGGTGCAAGACGGTGTGGTGTATGCCGTGGCCCACAACGCCGGTGTGCTCATTAAACGCAAGGGGATGAATTTGCCCGACACCGACTTTGGCGGGGATGTACTAACCAAAAAAGACATGGAAGACATTGCATACGGTGCAGGCCAGGATTTTGATTATGTGGCTACTAGTTTTGTGCAAACCGCAACAGACATCGATAACCTGCGCAAACTGCTGCAAAAACATAAGCATCCCGCAAACAAAATTATTGCCAAAATTGAAACCAACGCAGCGGTTCAAAATATCGAAGCCATTGTACAAGCTAGCGATATGCTTATGGTGGCCCGCGGCGACCTGGCAGTCGAAACACCGCCAGAATCGGTGCCTGTAGTACAGCGCCAAATTATCGGGCTGGGCCGCAAGTATGCCAAGCCCACCATTGTGGCTACCCAAATGCTGTTTAGTATGACCGAAATGCCAGAGCCCACCCGGGCCGAGGTATCCGACGTGGCTACTGCCGTATTTGTGGGCGCCGACTGCGTTATGCTCAGCGATGAAACGGCTATGGGCAAATATCCGATTGACGCTGTTAAGATGATGAAACGCGTTATCCGCTATGCCGAACGCCACGCGCCGCTCAAGGTAGATTTCCGCATGCAGCGCGAACCAAGCATGCAGAATGCCATATCCGACAGTATTCTGGCCCTGGCCGACGACATTAACGCCAAAGCCATTGTGGCCGAAACCAAAACCGGTGCAACGGCATTACAAATTGCCGCCCGCCGCCCGGAAACTGCCCTGATTGCAGTAACCGACGACCCGCGCACTGCCCAGCAGCTGGCCCTGGCGTACGACGTTAAAAGCTATGTTCGTCCTGTAGACCCCCAGGCTGCGCAAAAATTAACCGACTGGCTACGCAAAAACGACGTGCTCGAAGCCGGTGACGTGGTGGTTACCGTATCCGGCCGCTACCCTGGGGTAGTTGGTACCACCGACACCATTAAAGTACGGGTGCTGGAATAGCCAGCAATTAGCTGCGTTTTGCATGGCGCGGCCCGCGTGGTGCGGCGTGCCGTCCGGACGATTGGGCGGCCAGTGCGCCTATACTGCGAGTAACCCTAGATAGCCCGCGATGAGCCATTGTAAGAATCGTCTCTTGGATTATCCGTCCTGTTACCAGGTCGTGGTCTAGCATATTGCGAAGGCCATTTACCGCAGTGTGTGCGGTGTAATCATCCAGAAGACCATCAGGGTTCGGGTTGTATCTGTCTTGATCAGAAGTTTCTGGCAATACCGGAGCAATCGCTTCTGTAAGCGGTTGTATTGCGGGTGCTTCGACTACAGCTGTTTGCATGGTTGTATTTTAACATTTTATATTGCTTATGTCAATATATCCCTTCGGTAAGGCTTGTGCTTAAATAGAGCAATATGGCATTTTACAAAAAGACATTCCACGATATTGATGTACAAGGCAAACGAGTGTTGCTGCGTGCCGACTATAACGTGCCGGTCAACGATGATGGCAGCATTACCGACGATTACCGTATTACCCAATCGGTGCAAACCGTGCAGGCATTGCTGGAAAAAGATGTAAAGCTGGTGATCTGTTCGCATCTGGGCCGGCCCGATGGCAAACCTGATAAAAAACTGAGCCTAGCGCCGGTAGCCAAACGCCTGAGCGAGCTATTGGGTCAAGACGTACAGTTTGTGCCTGATTGTGTGGGCCAGGAAGTCCAAAAAGCGGTTGATGCCCTGCAGCCCAAGCAAATCCTGCTGCTGGAAAACCTGCGTTTCTACCCGGAAGAAGAAAAGAACGACGATGGGTTTGCAGCCCAATTGGCCAAATGGGGCGAAGTGTTTGTACAAGATGGCTTTGGCGTGGTGCACCGCGCACACGCCAGCACTGATGCTATTACCCGCCACCTGCCCAGCGTGGCCGGCCTGCTGCTGGAAAAAGAAGTCGATACTATTACCAAGGTTATGGAAAATCCCGACCGGCCGCTGGCCGCCATTATTGGCGGCGCCAAAGTAGCCGACAAGCTGGAGGTACTGAATAAGCTCATTGATCTGGCAGATTTTGTAGCTGTGGGCGGTGCCATGGCCAACCCATTTTTGGTAGCCAAGGGTGTTAAAGTGGGCAAAAGCAAACTGGACGAGGGCGAGGTAGATATGGCTAAAGATGTGCTGGACAAAGCAGCCCAAAAGGCTAAAAACCAGCAGTTTGTATTTTATGTACCGCAGGACGGTGTAGTGGCCACTAGTGTGGACAAGCCCGCTGCCACCCATGTAGTGGCCTGGGATGCGCACGCCCGTGCCGATGCCGAATATTACCCCAAAACCCCGCCAGCCAGTACGCATCAGGTTGCAGACGACGAAATGATTTTAGATTGCGGCCCGTTTTCGGCCGCCTTTGTTGCCGGCGGTATGCAGCTGGCCCACACCGTGGTGTGGAACGGCACACTGGGCGTTACCGAAACGCCGGCCGTGCAAGGGGCGGTGGGGCCGTTTGCGCACGGCACGGATACTATTATCGAGGCGCTTGTGGGCGATTTTGGCCACAAACCCTTCAGCCTAGTGGGCGGTGGCGATACTGTGGGCTATGTGGAACAGCGCAAACTAACCGGTTCGTTCAACCACGTATCTACCGGTGGCGGCGCCAGCCTGGAACTGATGGCCGGCCGCAGACTGCCGGGCGTAGAAGCTTTGCAGAGTAAGGATTAGCTAGCGGCAAACTCGCCTATAGCAATTGCACCAATTACTAGCGTCTTGACATTGGCAAGAGCTGGCTCTGATTGTAATTCGGCGGCCGTGCATACTGCGGGCACTTCTGTGCTGTCCCGGTTCATACTGGTATCAGTATCAGGGTTTATATCAGACAACTGCTGCTCTTCAGAGTGGGGCTGGCCGCTGCAGCCGTTACTCTGGCAAGCTCGTGCCCTGCTGCATACCGCAGACGTAGGGCATCCCTTCAACGGATACCATGGGGGCAATTCTACTGGCTTTGGTTGGCGAGTGGGAAATATTTTCCCCATATTTAATTCTTCTACTGACATAGTCTAACCCCTCCAGTTGCAAAAAACTAAATATAAGCGCAAATGCAAAGACAGTCAATAGGCAGTGCCCTAGCTTGCTTCGGGCAGTTCTGATTGCACATTGTATTGTTCAATGATGCAGGAACCAATGCAGGTGTGTATGAGCGGATCAGGGCAAACCTCTTCGTCCAGTCTGCTGCGCAGCCATGTTGCCACAACACACCGAGGCAGGTCATCCGGAGGGTCGGGCACATGTTCGCTAAAAAGTGCTTGTGTGCAAAGGGCTCTGTTTGGACGGGACATAACCTATTATCTAATAAGATTACTGCCCTATGTCAACTCCGGGTCCTGTATTTCGTACAATGCTTATGCTAAGCTAAGCATAACGATATGGCTCAAAAAGTACTGTTGGTGGCGAACTGGAAAATGAACCTGAACGTAAGCCAGGCTAGTTTGCTAGTGCACCGTTTGCACGAACGCACGCGCATCCACCGCAATATTGAAGTGGTGCTGGCGCCCAGCATGCTGGCGCTGCAGCCCCTGAGCCTGCAGATTGACCGGCGCAAGTTCCGCCTGGCTGCCCAAAATGCTTACTACAAAGACGAAGGCGCTTTTACCGGCGAGGTATCGTTCACCATGCTGCGTGACCTGGTGCACTACGTTATTGTGGGCCACAGCGAGCGCCGCATATACTTTAACGAAGATTTACCCCTGGTGCGCGACAAAGTGGCGGCTGCCATTCGCAACGAAATTTCCCCTATCTTGTGCGTGGGCGAAACCCAGACCGAACGGCGCGAAGGCCATACCAAGCGCGTGCTGCACGACCAAGTAACTACCGCACTCGCCAATCTAACCTCGCGCGAAGTAGCTAACGTAGTTATTGCCTATGAACCCGTGTGGGCCATTAGCACCTTTGGCGGCGAATATGCCAAGCCGCACGATGTGGCCCAAGCCATTGACCACATTCGCTACCAGGTGGCCGAACTGTATGGCAAAAAAGTTGCCGATCGCCTGCGCGTGTTGTATGGTGGCAGTGTAGACGACCAAACGGTGCGGGGATATTTAGAGCTAGAAGGTTGCGACGGGGCATTAGTTGGCGGTGCCAGTCTTAACCCTTACAAATTTGCCGGCATCATAGATGCGGCATACCGCATGCAGCACCAAGCAGGAACAGACAATGAGTAACAACGACCACAAAGCAAAGCATCATAAACCACAGCACCCGCCCCTGGGCCAGGTATTTGATGTATCCCGCCCTGGCAAAGCCCCGGCCCATCCCGGTGCCCGGCCGATTATTGTGGGCCACAAACCCCAGGTACGCGATGAAAAAATAGGCGGCACTGTCAGTGCTTTTGGCAGTGACCACCCAAGCAAACGGCCGCTTATGGACGCTGGCAAAAAGGTAGCCCTTAAGCCGGTTGAACCTGCACCCAGCGAGAAGCCAGAAATATCTGCAGCAGAACCCCCACCCTTAAAGCCGGAATCCCAACAAACCACGTCCGCACCGGCAAAAGAACAGACCCCGCCCCCCAGGGAAACCATACTGACACAAGCCGACGACGACACCGAATTCACCTGGCCTCCGCCCGACTTGCAAAAGACAGCACCTGCCAAAAAGGAAGCGCCCAAGCCCAATCCGGTTGCCAACCCACAGCTGTTACTATCAGACAAGCAGCGCAATGCCACGGCTTCGGTGGCCAGCCCTGTGCCGGCGCATGCGCAGCCCGACCCCGAAATTTCGGACGATCTGCTTAGCGACACCAACGCGCCGCTTATAGATCCTTCCAAAATTGTCGTCTCCCGCCACAAACGCAACCACCCCATACTGGGCACCATCTTCATTGTCCTAGTAATATTGCTGCTAGCTGCCGCAGTTGTCGACGTCCTGCTTGACACCGGCACCCTAACAATCGACCTCAACATCCCGCATACTAATCTTTTTAATCAATATTAGGATAAACTATGGCTGTCGCTGGGCTATAGAATTTGCGTCATCCCTTAGGAGTTTTGGCCGTCTTTGTCTTAACTTGATATCATCTATCAATTCTATGCAAAACAAAAAAATGGCCTTTCCAGAGCAAAAATCTGTATTTGAAAAACTAGCAGCTGGCCTGAAAATGAAATGAGACGATCCGATGGAGCTATATTAATAACAGGTGGCAGCGGTGCTCTTGGGACCGCCCTAGTGGATACGTGTTAGGAGGCTGGCGTACCGTTTGTCGCCCCATCTCATGCTGAATTTGATGTCACACGTCCTGAGGAATGCAGAAAGATTCTGAAGGTAAAAATGTTCGTGCAATTATTCATGCAGCAGCGGTAATAGATTGTGGCGCAGTTGGCACCATACACCTCAACAAGTAGTGGAATATCTCGAACGTTTAAACTTCGCGTTACTCCAAATGAGCCAAACCGATGATCAGCAGTTTCTATTAACTATTTCTCGTATAGTGCAGGAGAGAAGATAGTAAAATTTACGCAGGCACTTTAGATGTTGACCCCTCCACTGGCTGCAACATCCCGCGTACTAATTTTTAATACTAACCTATAAAAAGCTAGTATTGTCTATTTTCAACCTTCATCTTAGTTATGAGGACCGCATACTGTAGGTCAATCGATTTCGTAGCCTGCATAATATCAAAGCCGCTTTTATCAAGCATATCGACAGTTTCAATCAAGCTCTTGTGCCAGTGCCGCCATATTAAGATAGGTTCGTTCTTGGGCAATTCTATGGTGCGAGAACCATTTGCCAGATCAAACCTAATAGCTAAATCAATCTTTGGGCGTATGCTAATGGTACGCGCTCGTTCTTGCTCGTTAAATACCTGCTCTACATCGTAGAGTGATTCATCAATGTTAAGAAAGTCTAGAATAATGCCATCCTGGACCGGTACTTTTTTATCGGATGTGTAGTAATCAAAATAACGTCGAGTTTTTGGCGTATCAAGGTAACCGTTATATATAAAGACGTCATTTAAGCCCAAGCTGCTATTGATTACCTCTAAAATCTGCCCGGGGGACCGAAAATTGGCTAATGTGCCACCCATAAGAAATACTAAGTTTACGATTTTATCATTGCCGAAATCCTTAGCCAGGCAGTCATCAAATCGTTCATAACTTACATCTTTCAACTGCGGTTCGCATTGTATGGAGTCGCCGAACCATGTTTTTATATTTTTCTCCAATATGGTGAGCATGTCTTTGCTAATGTCGATAGGTATGTAGCGGTTAAGCCGACCCTCCTGCATAAAACGTTCAAGTGTAGATCGAATCGGCAGGCCATTACCCGGTCCAAGATCAACAATGTTTACCTTTTCGTAATCTTCCAGTAATTTATTAAGACTTTTGGCTGAGGCCTCTAGTATCTCGAGTGTTCGCGTAAGAATATTTGGTGTTTGATCTTCAAGCAGACGGTTTGCATATAGGTTCCAGTCTGCCGCACCGCCATCCACGTATGTATATTGCAACGGAGTTTCATGGTGGATTGTAAGACTTGAGATGATGTTTAGTATTTGTTGGTCACTGTATACTTTATAAAATGCTGGCCGGGGTGAGATGATTTTAAAACCGCGTGTATTTTTATATTTTTTACCCTTTTTAACCTGATCTTCAATGATAGCGATATTTTTGAGAGTATTAGCCACGTAGGGACGCCCGTTTTGTATATCAAGTTGGAGGTCTAGTTTGCCGTCTTTAGCAGATTGAATCCAGTTGCGCACCGATTTTTCAGACACATTATATAAATTCGCCAATTCGATATTCTTGAAATATTTCATACATGAAACTCCTATTTACCCACAGTATAAAACAGTTTTTGTTGACATGTTCCGTTTGATGAACGTATCATAAGATAATACTCGTAATTTTGAAAGGGGATTGCGCATATTAGCCGACAATCATCAAGGAACAGATCTAAAAGTGAATTTCCTTGCTCCCCGAAGGGGAATGTTACGAAACTACTAAAGTAACCATTATACATAATAGATGTCAACTATGGAAAGGGGTACAGCAATGGCAAAGGCAACACAATCTATGCCGGCCGCAATTAAGAACCATACACAGGCAGGGGCACGCCAGGAATTTTTGGTGTTTTGCCCAGCCATAACCAAAGATAGCGGCGCGCTAGAAGCCGTGGAAGCACTGTATTATTTGCCAAATAATTATAAGTTGGTGTTTGGCACGGACGCCCTGGCCGAAGACGCAGCCATGTATAAGCAGGTTGTGGCCTGGGCCAAGCAAAGCTGGCTTATGGACCGGGTGCGTTTTGACAAAAAGACGGGGATGTCCGACGTGGCATCGCCGTTTTCGTTTGCGGGCGCTGTAGTATACGGTCATGCCAATCAGGCGCCTGTGGGCGCGGCAGCCAAGGCTATTACCGTGTCGGGCAGTACGCATAGCGCTATTGCCAAAAACGACCATGGCGGCTTTACGGTTTCTTCATCCAGCCCCGAAGCTATGGCCAGTGCAATCCTAAAAGTGGCCCACGCAGCCTAAAACCGCATGGGTACACCTGTTGGCGAAGCGCCGCCGCAAGCGGCGTTCTACGGCAATTTTGACATTATTGATGATAGATCGCCTGGCGAGCTGGGTATCTTGACCAAGGTGGGAGTGTGCGCTGGGGCGGTTATGCTGGCAGGCTGCGCTGGTGCCGGGGGTGGATTGGAAACAGCCAGCAGCCCTAATTTTAGTTATAGCCCTTATGCCCACTCAAGCACGGTTATCGCCTGTAACCGGCACCCTGGTGGTACAGCTAATGCCCTTATTCAAATTAGTGACGGGCCAAGAACCGGAGGCGATCGCATAGTGGGATTAGTGACTTCCGATTCGTCCGGAAGACCCGTGAATTTGCAAAGTGGTGTGCATATAACACCAACGGCATTGCCGGGAGAAATCAGAATTACCCCCCGATACGGGGAACCATTTACGATGTCGGCCCGCGACGTAAAGCAACAGGCGGCGGCCCGCGAGGGAAGGCTCATGCCATTAAGGGGGCTACATAATAAGCCGGCGGAAACCCGGTATTTGCACTTTTGGATAAAAGAGGACGCGAAAAGTATTTTTGCAGAAGTTCCGTGTGACCCAAACGATAAAACGTTTGCGCACTACTGCCCGCCCGCCCAGACTGTTATTACGCTCAGGCGTCGGCTCCCTCTAGACGGTCAGGGGTGCCCAACCGAAACAGACGAAAACGGCCACAGCTACAAAAGATAACCGCAATTAATTGCTAGATTAACGCGCTATAAACCAAGAGGGTGGATTGTTTTTGAACACATAAGGAGACAGAATGAATAAGCTGCGACGCACAGAAAAGCCTAATAAATACCCGAGAGGTTGGTCGGTCGCGGCAGCTGGTGCACTTGTATTATCGACTGTTGTTGGATGTAAGGTTGGGGAGAGTCCCCTGAACTTTCCGACACTGCTGGATAAGTCGGTACGATATGACGTAATTGACTGTGCGAAATTCCCCGGGGGTACTGTAGCTGTGTCGCTGGCCCTGGATGGGAAAAGCAGAGAACGGGTTGTGGGGGACGCCGACACTAACCTTAAGCCGCCAGAACTTCGCCAAGGGGTACAGTTTAAGGTTAGTAAACCCCATGGAAAAGCCGCAGTACGCATACGCCCCATGGAAGGCCCGGATATTAAGTGGTCAGGGGTGCCAGCCGAACAAGGGTTTGATGTTAACCCGCTTGTTTCAGGTGGCAGTCAGTCGCACAGCAATATACTCCAAAGGACGGAATTGCACGACGGCACACGTTTTGCGGTAGTAGGCTTTGCTTGTGATGGCGCAGCAACTGCCGTTCAACTGCACGATGGAACATTGCGAACAGACACATTCTTTGACGCCAGTCTGGCAGATCATAAGGGTGCTATTCGCAGCTATTAATACGCATGATCTGGTACAATTTGTAGGTGTTAGAAGATGTATTGCAGGGGCTTAATCCGGAACAACGGCGGGCGGTAGAAACTACCGAAGGGCCGTTGCTTATTCAGGCTGGCGCGGGCAGCGGCAAAACCAAAACGCTTACCCACCGCATTGCCCATATTATTGCCAGCCACCGGGCCACGCCCTATAACATTCTGTCTGTAACATTTACCAACAAAGCCGCCAAAGAAATGCGCACACGTGTGGCGCACCTGCTGGGCGAAAACCCGGACAACCGCAGCTTTATGCCCTATATGGGTACCTTCCACAGCATTTGCGTGCGTATTTTGCGCCAAGATGGCGAGCATATGGGTATTCCGCGCAGCTTTGTGATCTTTGACGAAGCCGATCGGCTGGCGGCAGTTAAGCAAGCCAGCAAGCAATTGATGATTGATGAAAAGGCCTTTCCGCCCAAAGTGCTAGCTAGCATTATTAGCACAGCCAAAAACGACATGATGACTCCAGCCGACCTGGACAATGCCGGCAGCAGCCCGGCCCAACGCACGGCGGCACAGGTGTTCCCCATATATGAAAAGGTGCTTAAAGAAGCATCGGCCCTAGATTTTGACGACCTTATTAACCGCACCGTACGTATGCTGCATAACCATAAAGAGATTCGGGACAAATGGCAGCACCAGTTTAAATACGTCATGATCGACGAATACCAGGACACCAACGCCGCCCAATACAAATTGGTCAAATTATTGACAAATAGAAATAAAAATATCGCAGTAGTTGGAGACGACTGGCAATGTCTGCTGCCCGGAACTTTGGTCCAAACTAGCGATGGGCATAAGAAGATTGAGGATATAACTAGCGGAGAGTTGGTGAGGGCGGCAAGCGGCTACGGCAAATCTGGTTATTTTAAGGTAACGGAGCAAAAAAAGTTTACGTTTAAAGGTGATCTAGTCCATATAAAAACAATATCGGGTAGGAAATTCAGCTGTACCCCCAATCACCTCCTGTTTGCCCGAAATGAAAACGATGTGCCACAAGCGCTAGCTAAGGACAATTCCGGACAACTTACGATTGAAGTTACGTTATTTGGGGATAAGCGAACGCCGCAGCCAAGTCGGTGGTCTGCCAGTGGAATTTCTGCCAGTAGCGCTAATCGTCAAGATTTGGCGGTTTTTGAAAAGCTGGGCTATGCAGTACGACCGGGCAATGCCAATACCTTCCGCACAGAAATTCATAACTTGGATTATGGCAAGATTGAGCAAATTGCAGAAGAAATCGAAGACGGAAGCGGTGCGTCAGTTCGTATTAGCAGATATGCATTTATGACCGATAAAAAATTTGCATTCACGCCTGCCAGCCATATTCATCCCGGCATGACAATCCCTATTGTTATTGATAGCGGTGCTGTGGTGAATGACCAGGTTATGGAGGTAACCCGGCACGAATACGAGGGCCCGGTATACGATCTGGATATTGAAAAAGTACACAATTATATAGCGAATGGTGTTGTAGTACACAATTCGATTTATTCGTGGCGGGGTGCGGATTTTCGCAATATTTTGAAGTTTGAAAAAGATTATCCGAATTGTACGGTTATTAAGCTGGAGCAAAACTACCGCAGCACCAAGCATATTTTGGATGCGGCACACGCCATTATTACCAAAAACCAACAGCGCAGCGACAAGCAACTGTGGACGGCAGCAGGCAACGGCCTGCCAGTGCAAATGCTGCAGGTGAATAGCGAGCGGGCCGAGGGCGAGGCAATTGTGCGGCGCATTCGAAACGCCGTGGATGCGGGCCTACGCCATTACAGCCACTTTGCCGTGCTGTACCGCACCAATGCCCAAAGCCGGTCGGTGGAAGAGGCGCTGATTCACTATGGCATCCCATACCGCATTGTGGGCGGCCAGCGTTTTTACGACCGCAAAGAGATTAAAGACCTGCTGGCGTACTTGCGTCTCATTTATCAGCCCGAAGACCGGGTGAGTTTTGCCCGTATTGTAAACGTGCCCACACGGGGCATTGGCGCTAAAAGCTTGCAGAATTTTTACGATTGGCAGTCTGCGCGCGGCTTGTCACTGTTAAGCGCGGTGAGCGAAATAGACACGTGCGATGCTGTAACCGGCAAGGCCAAGAAAGGTCTGAGCGAGCTGGCAGATATACTTAACACGTTAAGGGAATTAATTGATACCACGCCGCCAGCCGCAATTATCGACAACCTGGTGCGACGCATTGATTATTACGATTACCTCAACGATGGCACCCCGCAAAGCGAATCCCGCCAGGAAAACGTCAAAGAATTGCTTGGCGTAGCCCAGGAATACCAAGATGTTGGCCTGAGCGGCTTTCTGGAAGAGGTAGCACTGGTAAGCGATGTGGACCGGGCCGACCTGAGCGGCAACGCTGTTACGCTTATGACCCTGCATGCTGCCAAAGGCCTGGAGTTCCCAGTGGTATTTATGGTGGGTATGGAAGAGACGATTTTCCCGCATAGCCGTGCCCTGTACGATCAGTTCGAAATGGAAGAAGAACGCCGGCTGTGTTATGTGGGCATGACCCGCGCCCGCGAAGAACTGTATATGATATATGCAACCAGCCGCATGCTGTATGGCGGCCAACAACACAACCCGCCCAGCCGTTTCTTGAGCGAAATTGATGCCGAGTTCCAGCCGCCCGATAGTTTTGGTGGATACGAGCTCAGTGGTGTCGACCAGTTCCCAGCCCGTAGTAATAATGAATCTGCGGGGGGACAGGCCCTTAGCATAGATGACGAACCCAGGTATGTGCCAGAGCTTAATGAAGGCGATGTTGTGCGCCATAAGGTATTTGGCCAAGGCACGGTGGTGGAGCTGGACGGCGATAATGCCACTATCTTTTTTAAAGGCAAAGGCGCCAAAAAATTGAATATCAGCTTTGCCCCGCTAGAAAAGTTGTAGTAAAAAGTCTTGTAACTTTGCCAATTACACAACCTTTTTTGTCGCGCCAAAATGGTACAGTAAAAATATGAAGCAGCTGGCGCGCCAACTTGGCACAATAACATTCTGGGCAGCCTGGCCAGTGCTGTTTTTATACTTGCAAGGCAGTCAGCGGACGCGGATTGTACTGGTGTGCGACGGCGACGTGCTGGCTATACGCGGCTGGCTAAGCGATGGCAAATGGAGCCTACCGGGTGGCGGCATTAAACGCGGCGAGCGCATTACCCGCGCAGCCATTCGCGAACTGCACGAAGAAACGGGGCTGACCCTTACACAAAGCAGCCTGCGTTTTTTGTGCAAGGGCGAATCCCGCCAGCATGGCTGGCAATTTACCATCCACTGTTTTGTAGTAGAACTACAGCACAAGCCAGTGCTAAAGCGCCAGCGCCACGAGATTGCCGACATGCAATGGTTATCCCCCCTGGAACTTGACGAACACAATGCCGGGCCGGATGTGCTAATACCGCTGCAAGCCTGGGTGCAGCAATAATTTGCTACAATAAGCAGTAGCTTTAGGATAGGGCGGCGCACCAGCCGCGCTGTCCGGGCGAGTGACTTATGCGTAAGCGACTTCGATTACTCAAGAAACGCAGCAGTACGGGCGGCCACCAGCGTGCCCGTAGGGTTAAGCGTATCGTTCGGCACCCGCTATTTACTATTCCCACTGCTACATTCATGATCTTGCTGCTTTTAAGCGTAGTGGGGCTGATTACCCTAAACGGTGGCACGCCCACCTTCCGGCCCACCGATTCGCATATCGTAATCGTTAGCCATGACAAAAAGGAGCAAACCGTGCCCTCGCGTGCCGCAACCGTCGGCGAATTGCTCAAAAAAATAAACGTCACCCTTAACGACGGCGATGTGGTAGAACCGGCAGCCGACACGCCCATTGTAGAAGACAACTTTCGGGTAAATGTGTACCGCGCCGTACCCGTAACTGTTATAGACGGCACCCAAAAAACCTTTGCCTACAGCGCCGCCGCCACGCCGCGCAGCATCGTAAAGCAGGCAGGCGTCACTGCATACCCCGAAGACAAACTGGAACTGCTACCCACCGATAACTTTTTGACCGACGACTCTATTGGCGAGCGCGTGGTAATCCAGCGCGCTACGCCGGTAAATGTTAACTTGTACGGCACACCCGTGGTTATGCGCACCCATGCCAAAACCGTGGGCGATTTATTAAAAGAAAAAAATGTCAAACTGGGCAAGGACGATAGCGTGCAGCCGGCCAAAAACACGCCGCTAGCCACCAACGCCCAGGTATTTTTGGTGCGCAAAGGCACGCAAATTGTCACAAGCGAGGTGGCAATTGATGCTCCGCAGCAAGTGGTAGAAGACGCCAGCCTTACCTTTGGCACAACCGCAGTGCGCCAGCAGGGCAGCGCTGGTAAAAAAGTTATAACCTATGCTGTACAACTGCAAAACGGGCAAGAGGTAAGCCGCCAGCAAATTCAGGAGGTGGTAACCGTCCAGCCCGTAACCCAGGTTGTTGCCCGCGGCAAGGCCGTGCAAATTCCCAGCGACAAGCAGGCGGTTATGGCCCTGGCCGGCATTAGCCCTGGCGACTATGCCTATGTCGACTTTATTATCAGTCGTGAATCCGGCTGGTGCCCTACCAAACTGCAGGGCCACCCGGGCGTTTGCCCCCCCTATGCCCCGGCCTCCATCCCGGCCGGCATTGGTTACGGCTTGGGCCAGGCAACCCCAGGCAGCAAAATGGCGCCGTTTGGCGCCGACTGGCAAACCAGCGCTGTTACGCAACTTAAATGGGCTACCAGCTATGCCAAAGCCCGCTTTGGCAGTTGGGGCGCAGCCTATAATTATTGGCAATCCCATCACAACTGGTAACCTGCCAGCCCTTTGTATCGCACCCAGTCCAAGCCCGGCAAAAGTGCATAGGGCTGGCTCGTGCTAAGATAGGGCCATGCAGCCTGCAACAAATAAATCCCTGGGCCAGCATTGGTTGAACGATGAAGCCAGCCTGGAGGCCATGCTGGCGGCAGCCGATATCGGCCCTAACGATACCGTGCTTGAAATTGGCCCTGGCCCTGGTGCCCTTACGGCTAAGTTAGTCAAACAAGCCAGGCAAGTGGTTGCTGTGGAGTTTGACGAAATCCTTGCGCGTCAGCTCCCCCAACGTATGCAGGCAAGTAATTTACAGGTGGTGCACCAAGACATTCTGACGTTTGATCTTACTGCCTTACCGCAGGGCTATAAGGTTGCAGCCAACATTCCCTATTATCTCACCAGCAATTTACTGCGGGTACTGTGCGAAAGCCCTAATCCGTTTAGCAAGGCAGCGCTGCTTATTCAAAAAGAAGTAGCCCAGCGTGTATGCGCACTGCCCGGCGGCATGTCGCTATTAAGCGTAAGCGTGCAGTTTTACTGCGAGCCCAGCCTAGGCCCTGTGGTGCCAGCGCGCTTATTTACACCCCCGCCCAAGGTCGATTCACAAATATTGGCGCTTACCTATCGCACCCAGCCGCTCTTCGCCGGTACCGATACCAAGCAGTTTTTCCGTATTGTCAAAGCTGGCTTTGCCCAGCGGCGCAAAACAATACTTAATAGTTTAAGTGCCGGCATGCACCTGGGGCGTGACGAAACCACACACTGGCTGGGGCAGGCCAACATCGCCCCAACCGCCCGGCCGCAGGAACTGTCATTGCAACAATGGCACGAGTTATATATACATAAGGTATAACAACATTGGGGGATACATGGGCACCGATACAGACAAACAAGATAAGGAAGAACAAAACAAAGAGGCCGGACAGTCGGCAGAAGCAGCGGAAGATCAACAGGCGCCGCAGCATGAGTCTGGCCGGCACAACAAAAAACGCCGCTGGCTGCTTTTGTTGCTGCTTATATTGTTGTTGATTGCCGTACTCTGTGGCTGGCTATGGTGGCATAACAGGGATAAAGACGATGATAAAAAGGGCAGTACTAGTTCGTCGCAAGCCGCCAAAAAGGATAGCGGCACAGCTGACGAAGAAGAAGCTGTCTGTGCCGAAGGACTAACTGCATACGAAAATACCTCGCTAAGCTTTGGCTTTTGCTATCCAACTGCCTGGGGCGCAGTGTCGACAGCAGATGCCAAATTTGCCGCAGCCGATGCGGGATCGCGCTGGCGCCTGAGCTTTGCCGGCAAACCGCAAGTACACATTGGCGTGGCCAGTGCCGATTGGGCTACAGCTGTGGCGCGTGAAGGCACTTGTGTTGACCCGGCCCGGCCCACACTGCCGGCCTTTGCACCGTTTTCGACCACCTGGGTTACCGAAACCGGTGGTGGACCCACAGTATCGAGCGGTACCCGCGGGGTGGAAGTGTTGGCCGACCATTACCTGATCCAAGAATACGTAGACGATTTGCTAACCAGTGGTGTTTGCCTGGAGGGCTTTACGGTTATTAATGCCCCGTCCTATGCCCACACCGACGCATCGTATTCGGTAGATTTTGGCGGCACAGTTACTACTCCGCAACAGCACATTAACAACCCCAATACGCTCATTCCGGCCGCAGACCGCGACGACTTTGCCGCATTCGTCAAATCTGTACACAAGCTATAGATACTTGACGTGTTAAGTATAGCGCTGGTAGGCTGAGGGCAGCAAGGAGATGTCCGTGGATTCCAACAGTGCTATCAGCTATCTTATGCAGCATACCGCTGCTGCTATGGGACGGCAAAGCGACCAATTACTGCAAGAACGTTTGGGCATTGGCCTGTCACAGTTCAAAATTTTAATGGCTTTGCAGCACGAGCCCTATATCCAGCAACGCAAACTGGCCATGCACCTGGGCCAAACCGAGGCCAGTATTAGCCGCCAAATAAAGTTATTGCACGAGCGTGGCATGTTGGTAACGCGCATTAACCCCAAAAGCAAGCGCGAACATTTGAATGTACCCACACCCAAGGGCATCAAAATTGCCGAAGCCGCGCGCGAAGCCATGCAGCAGCACTACGCCACCATGTTTGCAGCCTTAAACGACAAACAACAAAAACAGCTGGTACAAATGCTGGCCGGCTTCCATGCCTGGCTCTGCCCGCCCGGCAAACCTAACTCGTGTAATCATCCGTTTAATATATAGATGCAAGGCGTGGAGAGTGTCAACCAACAACCGTCCTTTGAACATGACCAATATTATTTGAGTATCATACAACGCTATTTAGGTAGTTTAGTCACGCATGCAGGACTTGACCCGGCGGCTGCGACCCAAGTGCAATCAGCGGCAGAACGAGGCAAAGATATACCGGCAGTGACAGTGGTAGTAAGTGAACTTTTACCGGTACCTACGAAAACGGAAGGGAAAGAAAATTCTGTCTTTCCCCGGGCGGAGGGCGAACTTGAACCGGTTAAGGGATATTTATACCGACGGCGAGTGGCACCCATTTTAGAAGCCGCATTCGGTATGCCCTCTAAAACCCAGAAGGCAGAGCTCAGCGATGACACAGTTGCTCGTTTGTCTGAGTTAACATTTCATTTATTCCGCAATAGCCGCAGCACCTACAGACTGCAATTATCGGTCTTGCCGCAGCTCGAAAATCATTTCTGGGCGCTTATGTGTGATCGGGACGCAAATGTAAGTACCATAAGCCAGCATTTGCAGCGTAGCCATGATTTAAAAAATTTCATTTCTAATATGCCTGCTATTGTTGGCGGTATGATTGCTGGAGCGGGCAAGACAGAAGGGCAAGTTATGGCTGCTATTCGTAATATAGATCCGGATGTTTCTATGCAGGATGTTATAGATAGAATTGGCCTACCGGGTACATTTGAACCCTATCCCGGCTTAGAGGCGCTTACCCGATACCCAGTTAATCGTGAAGAAACTGCGGCAATACAGCAAGAAATACGATCACGCAAAAATCTTGCCTTGTTTTTTGGTAAAAGCCCCGCAGATCCGGCTGTACAAGATATAGATCGATGGCGTAAATGCGGGCTAGCCTATGTTCTGGCCAACAAGTTTATTCCACATTTGCCTAAACTTACCTCAGCCGAATACACAGAACGATTAACTTCTATATTGTGTGCAGAGCCATTAAATATGCAAGAAGGCGTGCCTAGCTGGCATTCAGTAAGATGGCTACGTCGACAATTTAAACAAGTGTCATCCGAATTTAGGGAGGCATTGTTTGGTTACACTATTTCCTGTAAGCCCCCAGCAGATCACCGTGAAGATACACAATCAATCGGCGAAGCGTTTTTGCAGGGGTTAGCGCCTGATTTTGCCGCCGAGGAGAGGCGTCGATCGCAAAAAGGGAGGCCGCCACTATGGAATTTTTCCCATACTGTGGATGAGATTTTGGGACCTATGTCTGATAGCGAAAGCCAGCAAGAAGCTAGTCGAGCGAATGAAGTGCTGCATGCATTGGGTGTCAGTGAGGTGGAGGGTGTCTTTAGCCGGGGAGACATGGAGAATCTTTTTGAAAAGCTATGGGAGCTATACACAAAGCATGCCCGAGGTGCCATTGAACCTCAGAGAATTGAGGCGCGTCAGCGCAGCAAGGAAAGAATACATTTATGGTTTCTTGGTTACACCTCGTCCGAGATTGCCAGATTGACCGATTATTCTTCAGTGATCGCAAGGCGGCAGGAATGGCTCGCAACCCTTATGAGGAAAGGTGCAAGCGAAGTGCAAAATACTGTAGCGTGCTGGTTGTCTTCCGTCCATAACCAAAAGAAAGGGCAGCCCCAACCCGACATGGCTACTGATCAGGCCACAAATATAGACAATCAAGGGCCTATCCAAGAAGACCAGCCCGGTATAAGCGCCGCTCCGAACCAGCTGGCGCAAACGCACCCAGAATTATTTAAAGTATTATCATATCTACTCCCTGACTATCCCGCACTGGCCGAGCAGGTAATTGCAGAAGAGCACATAGGGGTATTGGTAAAAAAACTAGGGGCTGTATATGCTACATTATTCCGGCCCGAGAACGTGCACGCGGCGTCGAAGGCTGCGTTGCCGGCGTTTATGCATATGCAGGGTTATACAACGGAAATTATTGCCCGAACACTGCCACATTTAGGCCAAACATTGCCCGACATTGAAGCAGGCATTACCACGTCGTTTGAGCGAGTGGTTGCCAAGCTGCAACAACACACGCCGCCGCCCAACGCAGTAGAGGATTTACGACAATGTATGGCTACTATCATGAGCACACAACCAATTAGCGTGGAGATGCCTGAGCCTACAACCAAGGTTGATGAGGCTGCCCCGGACAAGCCCAAGCCCCGCACGTCGCCAACCCTTACCCAAGAACAAGAACTTGCCGAATGTATCGAAGCAGGGGTGTTAGCCGAAGCTGCCTTGACCGAAGGGCGTATGCCCTCTGGCCAAGAACTAACGCTGCAGCTGCGAGGAGAATTAAAACTACTCGTCACAAAAGGCCAGCAGGCCCAAGAAACATTTATAAAAATGAATCTCGCCTCTGTGCACTACATTATAAGACGGAACTTTAGCCATATTGCTATGGATTCTGACGATATATATCAGGAGGGCAAGATTGGACTTCTAAAAGCCCTATATACCTTTAATCATCGTTTGGGGCATAGATTTTCTACCCACTCATATAAGTACATCGAAAGCGAAATTAGTCGTTCAATAGCCAATAATGGCCGTACGATTCGCCTGCCTGTTCACATAGTAGAGGGGCTAGGGACAATACGAAATGTGCGCGAAAAATTGCAACTTACATTGCATAGGCCGCCCACAGACGAAGAAGTAGTTGCTGAGCTAAGTAGCCAAGAAGCAACAATAGGCAAAGTGCCCGTTACCTTGGAGCGCTTACGGAAGCTGGATGAAGCGCGGGAGCGTGTCCCTTTTTCCTTTGACAGACTGGTGGACTCAGAAAGCGACCGGACGCTGGGCGAAGTGATAGGCGATTATTATAACCCTGATGACGATTCCGCCACTGTGCTTGCGAACAAAGCCGAACAGGACGAATTGGCAGAGGCTATTACCGAGGCGCTTGACTTTGTATATGGCCCTCCAGGCAAAGGTCAGAGAAAAGAGTCTGTCCAGCAAAAAGCAGTGCGTATACGGAATAGAACAATAATTCCACAGATATTCGGGCTGGAAGGCTACCCTGTAAAAACACAGCCTGAGATTGCCGAAGAATATGGCATGACTCCCCAGACTGTATCATTCCTTAAACTAAAATTCCTCAAAATTTTCAGAGAACGGTATCCTCATCTTAAAAGATACTATTGATGCACCGTATATATTGTTGTTACCCCATCGTAGTTATGGTAAAATATGTTGTATGGGGCTGAATTTTAAGCTCGACGTTGGACTTTAACGGTTAGATCAGCAGGTCGCTTGTCAGCGTTATAGGCAAAACCAAAGTAATTGCAAAACGCAACGCTTTGATTGCTAAGGTTAAGGCGCTTTTTGCTCCTGAAGCCAAAGCTCTCGCTGTAGCTTAGTTGTCTACAGCCGCGCCTGACATGACGCCAGATATTGGCAGTGCGTGACATATCTTCTGGATGCTCGGGTGTTCCTGTCCATAGCATCCGCTAAGACCTTGGACTTTGGAATATATCGTTTTGGTTGTTTAACCGAAATATTCCAAGACACACCAAACAACCTATACCTGTAGGATAGACTAATCAGTTAAACCGATGGACGTGGGGGCAGTACCCACCAGCTCCACCAATAAAAGAGCCCAATCTAGCGATTGGGCTCTTTTATTGGACGGAATTTCGGCCTATACAAAACACTTTACATGTTAAGTGTTTTGTATAGCGGGCTATGTGTTGTACTATTTGAGGGTAATAAGGATACACTCTTGTGAAAAAACTACTTAAAAAAGTATATAAAAAAGACGGTGAAGACCGTTTGCTACCAAAATTTAGTTTGTTTATTTTTGACCGTTCGCGTACAGCGGCAATTATATGGCTGTTGCTGGCCGTGTTTGGCGTGCTTAGCTATACCACGTTTTTGAAGCGTCAGGGTTTCCCCAGTATTAACATACCGTATGCAGTTATTGGCGGTGCCTATATTGTGAACGACCCGGCGCGTGTGGACAGCGAAGTGGTCAAGCCTATTGGCGACATTGTGCTTAAGGACAGCCACGTCAAAAGCGTATTGTCCCATGCCCAGGGTACGCAGTTTGATGTACTTATTGAATACAAAACCGGCACTGATGTAAAAAGCGTTACCAACAATATACAGCAGCGTATTAAAGACGCACATGTCGTGCCAGAGCGCGCCAACCTGAAATTTATAGAGCCCAAGTTTGGCTTTACCGACCGCGGTGACGATGCAGTTGTGTCCGTGTATGCCAAAGACAGCAATGTCAATTTTGACACCCTGGTTGGCCAAGGCGAGCAAGTGGCCCAATTTATTAAAGACAAAAACCTGGCAGGCGTAAAAGACGTATCCGTGGTTGACCCTTTCATTAAGGGCAAAGATCCGACCACTGGCGTGGATGTTACAAACCAGGTCAAGTTTGACCGTTACGGCGAACGCCAGCAGGGGCAAAACCAATTCTTTGATTCTGTGGCCGTAGGTGTGACCCAGCGCGATGGTACTGATGTTATTGAGCTAGACGACCAACTGCGTGCAGCAGTGACAGATTACAACAAGCAACACGAAAACGCTGGTTATGCCGCTACTGTAAGTGCCAGTTATGCGCCAGATATTAAAACCCAAATTGGCGAACTGCAACGCTCGCTGCTGGAAGGGTTAATTGCCGTATTGGTAATTGGCTCTATTATTATCGCCATCCGCGCTTCGATTATTACCGTTATTTCTATGGCCACGGTGCTGGCAATTGCCATCGGGGTGTTGTTCCTTATCGGCTATACGCTTAACACCATTACGCTGTTTGCGCTTATTTTGTGCCTCGGCCTGATCGTGGACGACACCATTATTATGGTAGAGGCCATTGATGCTCAACGCCGCCGGCGTACCGACCCGCGCGAAACCGTGCACGAAGCCACGCGCAAGGTAAGCCGTGCCATGGTGGCCGCAACCTCTACTGCTGCCTTAAGTTTTGCGCCCCTTATTTTTGTGGGCGGTATTTTGGGCAGCTTTATCCGTGCTATCCCTGTTACCGTAATTATCGCCTTGGTTACCAGCCTTATTGTGGCCTTGGTATTTATCCCGCTGTTTGCACGTTACTTGCTGCTGGGCAAAAAACAGATGGGGGCCAAGAATATTCATGAACCAGCCGCGGGTATAGAAGCTAAAATTGCCGAATTTGTGGGCAAGCCCATGTTGTGGGGCCGCAACTCGCGCAAAAAATTGTTTGCTGTGGGCATTACCGCGGTGCTTATCGGTTTTATGTTTATCGGTGCAGCCGGCTTTTTGTTCCAGAAGGTAACCTTTAATATCTTCCCGCCCAGCAAGGACAGCAACGGCCTGCTAATGGCCCTTACCTTTGAGCCGGGAACCACGGTGGACCAGGCTGAAGCCGTTGCCGACAAAGCCGATACTATTTTGGCCAAGGGCTTGGGCGAAAACTTTAAGACAGCCGCATATTACGCAAGCGGTACTGCCCAAAACGCCAACCTGTATGTGTACATTACACCTTACGACGAACGCGATATTACTGCACCGCAGCTAGTCAAACAGCTAGACAGCGACCTTAAGCAGCTGCAGGGTGCCCAGGTTAAAGTATCGCAAATGGATGTTGGTCCGCCAGCCGCAGCCTTTACTGTACGCATCCAAACAACCGACCGCGAAAAAGGCATGGCACTGGCCAAAGACCTAAACAAGTTTTTGCTTAACAAAGAGCTCAAGCGTCCCAGCGGTACCACGGCCAAGATTATCCGTACATCTGTTGCCGACCCAGGCACATACACCCGTGCCGATGGCAAGCTGTTTGTGGATGTCACAGGCGAATTTAACGCCGACGACACCACAACGCTGGTAACCCTGGCCCAAGACGCGGTTAAAAAAGAATTTAACGCCCAAAAAATCGAATCATACGGTCTTAAAAAAGACGTGCTAAAGTTTGACTTTGGCCAAGAAGACGAAAACCAGGAATCGTTCAAGACCCTGGCCTTGGCATTCCCCATCTTATTACTGGTTATTTACCTCTTGCTATCTATACAGTTCCGCTCGCTGCTGCAGCCGCTGCTGATCTTTATGGCTATTCCATTTAGCTTGCTGGGCATTACCCTGGGGCTGTATCTGACGCACAATGCCTTTAGCTTCTTTGCCATGCTTGGGTTCTTTGCCCTGATTGGCCTGAGCCTTAAAAACACCATCTTGCTGACAGATTTTGCCAACCAGCTGCGGCGTAAAGGTGTGCCGGCCGTGGATGCTGCGGTGGGCGCAGTGGCCGAACGATTCCGTCCGCTTATTGCCACCAGCCTGACAGCCGTGGTATCGTTGCTGCCGCTGTCGCTGACCAGTCCGTTCTGGCAGGGCCTGACCGTGGTACTCATTGGCGGTTTGCTGTCCAGCACCTTCCTGGTAATTGTGGTGTTCCCATACTACTACCTGGGCGCCGAATTTCTGCGTATGCACATCAGCCGCAAAGCAGCATTACTGTGGTTGGCGCTAACCATTGGGTTGTCCGTTGCGCTTACCAAGGCTGGCGCGAATGCAGGCGTTATCCCCCTCATCGCTTTTGGCATCCCCATTATCTGGCTGATTGTTAAAAAACTTCGCAAGCCCAAGACTGCATAGTACCTGCCTGTTGTGTTTTGGGTGGGGAATGGTTATGCTTAGCATAAGTAATTAAAACCAACATTCATGGCCGATGTTATAACGCTCAACAACGTTACCAAAACCTATCATCTAGGCGATGAAGTGTTGAATGCGTTGGACGGTGTGTCGCTGCACGTGGCAGCGGGCGATTTCGTAGCTATTACCGGTCCATCGGGCTCGGGCAAATCCACCCTGGCCAATATTATTGGCGGCCTGGACCGGCCTACTAGTGGTTCTATTAGTGTGGATGGCCAAGATTTGTCCCATATGCGTGATGCCAAGCTCAGTGCCTACCGCAATCACCATATTGGCTTTGTGTTCCAATCATTTAACTTACAAGGTACGCAAACAGCGTTGGAAAACGTCATGCTGCCTCTGGTATTCGCGCACATAAAAAACAAGGCGCGCAAAGCCCGCGCGGCCGAATGTCTAAAGGCAGTGGGTTTGGGTGACCGGCTGAATCATCGCCCATCCCAGCTATCTGGCGGTCAACGCCAGCGGGTGGCCATTGCCCGCGCCCTGGCCGTACAGCCTAGTATTATTATTGCCGACGAGCCCACGGGCAATCTGGACAGCGCCCGCGGCGAAGAGATCATGCTGGTACTCAAAGGCCTGAACAAACAGGGGATTACCTTGCTGATTATTACGCACGACACCACTATTGCCCGCCGAGCCGGCAGGATTGTCGAAATTCACGACGGCAAATTAACCGAGCGGAGGGGCTAGGCATGCGGCTCATAGACTATATCGCCATTGCCCTGCGTAACATCATGCGCCAAAAGCTGCGTAGTGCGCTGACCATTTTTGCAATTGTTATTGGTGCTATGTCGGTCACCATTATGCTGGCGCTGGTGACGGGGGTTAAAGACTTCTTTTATGCTCAGTTTGAGTCCAGCGGGCAGCTACAGCAGGTGGCGGTCACGCCCCAAACCGACCTGAACTATAACGAAGCCGAGAATGGCGGCAACAATAACTGTACCGACTGCGTGAGGCTAACCGATGTTATGGTTGACAAAATCAAAACCTATCCGCATGTAACAGGGGTAGCGCGCACAACCTACCTGTTTGTATTCGAAAGCCTTGCCTACAACGACAAAAGACTGCGCGTGGACCGTTCGGATGCCTATGACCCCAACGGCGTTATTAAGCACACTTTTTTGGCTGGCCGCGAATTTAGCCAGGACGACGGCGCGGGCAAAATTATCATTACCAAGGACTATGCCGACAAAATGGGCTTTAAGCAGAACTACCAGGCAGTCATAGGCAAGCAGGTAGGCCTAAAGACCCAGAAATTTTTTACCGGCGAGGGTGCCGCACTGCCTGACCCGCTGGTGCAGTTCCGCAAATGCGAAACGGGCGGCTGCGATAATCAGGGCAACGACCAGCAACAACCCACCACCCTGCAGGCCACCATTGTGGGCGTGGCTGGCGGCGATGAAACAGCTATCTTTTTCCCCATGAAGTGGGGGATAGGCTTGTGGCAAAACCGTCGCTACGAACTTACCAAGGATGATCAGACTGCCTACAATAAGGCTAACAGTGCGTGGTATAACAGCGGTCGCAAAGGCCCCCAACCCGTGCCGCACTTTACGCTTACTATAGACAACCAGCTAACCACCCAGGGCTACCCCGGCTTTACGGTCAAAGTGGATAAAGCCAGTAATACCGAGGCAGTGGCCAAGCAAATTCGCAAGCTGCACGTGGGTGCGGTAACGGCCGAAAGCTTTATTACCGAGCAGCTCAAAATATTTAATATCATCAGCCTGGTGTTGGGCGGCATTGGCGGCATAGCCCTGCTGGTAGCGGCCATAGGTGTCATCAATACTATGATTATGTCCATTTTGGAACGCACCCGCGAAATTGGGGTTATGCGGGCGGTAGGCGCCAAGCGTTCTACGGTAAGTTGGCTATTCACTATCGAAGCCTCGCTGCTGGGTTTTTGGGGCGGTGTGTTTGGGGTACTGGCCGGTTTTGGTCTTATCCGCCTGGCCAATGTGTTTATTAACAAGCAACTGGTTAGCAACAGTGTGGACGCGCACAACATTATCGGCTTGCCATTGTGGCTCATTGCCTCCGTTGTGGCTATAACTACACTCATTGGCTTGCTGGCCGGTTTGTACCCGGCCCGTCGCGCAGCCAAACTGGACCCGGTAGAGGCACTGCACTACGAATAATGGATCCGGAAGTATTGCCCTGTCATGACAAATTGGCCTTTGATACGCGCAGGCAGGCTACTGCGGCCGCCACGGTTGCGTTATATCAGCACGGCACCAAGCTAAAAGCCTATCGCTGCCGCTACTGCAATTTGTGGCATTTAAGCTCGATGTTTGACTGACACCCGGGGGTGTTATATATAAGCCTTTGACAAGTATGGCAGGCTCGCTTATGCTTATTTTTGTGCCGGTTACACGGGCAATCGGGAACATTCCTGAATACATGTTTTTTTTGGGCCGTGGTGGGCTGATACCTGAAACACCAATTAATCTATAAAATATCCGCATTAACGGCGGAATTTTTTGATATGGGCCTTGGAGGTCCAATTAAGGGTAGGCTGGCTGCAAAAGCGAGTACTTTTTAACGTGTCTAAAAATGATAGAGACAATATACGCTCCTGAACAATTATTAACTGGCACGCTGCTGGACCCTGTATTTGCAAAGGAACGCCGCGAGATTGCGACGGGGTGCGGCCTTATGAATCATTGGGACAAACGGCAGTGGCCCGACGAATGTATCGATGGAGTAATACGACAGCTAGATAAAATGTCCGGCGTGATTGTGGCTCAGCCCACCCGCTATCACGAAGACTTTGGCTACCGTTGTGCCGAAGCAGCATTTGGCAGCATGGGTCACGGCGAAACTTGGGCCATGCGCGGGTTTACCGTTAATGAAACGGAAGCGCTATGGAGAGAGCCTGTAGCTTTTCTGACCGGACAAGGCTACGAGCTGGTTAGCAGCCCTTGTCCGGGCGATGTCATAACCTATGGTGGCATAAGGGAGTGGGGCGAGCGGCGTCCGCCCGAGCTGGAAGATGACTGGGAAAAGCCGATGCAAGCAGGCATCTGGTTTGAGCATTTTGGTGTGCTTACCGACGATCTGCGTTATGTAGCTTCTAAATTCGGCCGGGGCCCCTTTGTAGTGCATTTGCGTGATTTAGTGTCCCAGGAATGGGGCTATCGCTATTGGATATGGCGTAAGCAGCCGGAGCGGGAGGGGATTGTTTCGTCGTCCGTCCCACCACTGTTGGCTATTGGCAATGTTGCATTATATGCAGATAATAGGTCTTCTAGGTGAAATGGTTATACACTTAAACCCATGAACCATGCAAACAATCCGGAGCCTCGGTTACATGGCGGCGTGGGAGAGCCGTCTATGTTCGAGGTACCAAACAGCCCTGTGGCGTACAAGGATGTTCCAATAGTAAGTGTAGCAACCCCCAAGACTGGGGCCGGCAAGTTTGGTATCGGTCGGTTAATAGCCGAAGAGCCCAGTACACAGCGGCTACACGACCTATCCAGAGAATTCGGCATATCGGAAGCATGCCGGCTCGGTATTACATACATAAGCCCAGGACGATCGCGTGTCGGGCCGGCACATCTGTGGGATAATACGCCGTCCGCCCTCCATCACTGCCTGCAGGCGAGAGACCCCCGTCTGGATATATCCCAAGCACGCGAAGGCATAACCCTCCCTGTTGTTACGGTGCATTTTAGCGACACGCAGCCCGACGACGCCGCCCTGAAGGACGTCTTCCTTGTAGCCCGAGACGTTAGCAGTTTTTCCCATCCGCGTGGCCGGTTGTTCGAAGAGTTGCTTGCTATACGCCGTGTTGCCAGAATTGGGCGCCCGAGCGAACTGCAACAAAGGCGGCAGCCGGAGGAAGGACTGCTACATCTTCGTGTCTTTATGGGCCGGATTGCAACAGGCACAGAAACAGAAATAAAGCAGGTGATTTCTGCCGCCGCGCCAGACATGCTGCCGCTCGGACCGGTTGCGCCGCTACGCCAAACCAAACGTCGGTTGACGAATTAAAGGTGTTATGCTAATATATAAGAACATTGTTTTTAATGAATCCGGCTTTGTTCTATAGGAAAAAATTGCTCGATTTCATTGGTGACAATAATCAGCAATATATCTAAAAAGACACAAGGATTCATTTTTATGTCATATACTTCTCGTCCGGCACGCCGGAATACCAGCGCTTATGGGCGTGCGGCCCATTTTGGCGGCGGCAGTCGCCGCAGCGGCGGCTTTGGCGGCGGCCAGCGCCGTGGGCCAAAGAAAGACTATATCCACCCCTCGCGCTTTGTAAAAGCCGCAAGCATGGTAGAAGAGGTCGCCTACCAGGCAGCGTATCAGTTCGATGACTTTGCCATGCATCCGACCATTAAAGAAAATATTATTACCAAGGGCTTTACCGCCCCGTCGCCCATCCAGGACAAAACCATTCCCCTGGGCCTGGACGGCAAGGACGTTATTGGCATCGCTAATACTGGTACGGGTAAGACCGTGGCCTTTGCCGTGCCTATTTTGGATCGCCTGATCCAAGACAAAACAGCCAAGGCGCTTATTGTTGCCCCCACCCGTGAACTTGCCCAGCAGATTGAGGAAGAACTGCGTGCCCTTGGCAAACGCAGCGGTTTGTTTGGCGCCCTGCTTATTGGTGGCACCCCCATGGGCCCGCAGCTACGCGACTTGCGCGCTAACCCGCAAATTGTCATTGGCACCCCCGGCCGTATTAAGGACCACCTGGAACGCCATTCGCTAGACCTAGCCGACTTTAGCATGGTGGTACTGGACGAAGTGGACCGTATGCTGGACATGGGCTTTGTAGACGACGTGCGCTATATTTTGGGGCAATTGCACCCAGTGCGCCAGTCGTTCTTTTTCTCGGCCACGCTAGACCGTCGTGTCAGCGATCTTATTCAGACCTTCGCCCCCGACGCTATCCAAATCTCGGTCAAAACCGGTGACACCAGCGACAATGTGCACCAGGACATTGTGTGCTACGAAAGCACGCGCGACAAGATCGAGCAACTACACAACATCCTGAACAAACAGGAAGTCAGCAAAGCCATTATTTTTGACGAAACCCAACGCAGCGTGGAGCGCCTAAACGACGAACTGCTGGCCCGCGGCTTTAAAGCCGATGCCATCCATGGCGGCAAAACCCAAGGTGCCCGCAAACGCGCCCTGGACAAGTTCAAGCGCAGCGATGTCACCATTCTGGTGGCTACCGACGTAGCCGCCCGCGGTATTGACGTTAAAGACATTACCCATGTAATTAACTATTCCACCCCGCAAAGCTACCAAGACTATGTACACCGTATTGGCCGTGCCGGCCGTGCCGGCCGTGTGGGCTACGCCCTGACCTTTGTTACCGAAGCCCGCTAATTAAGGTTGGTGCCATTGGCTCTGTTTGCTACTATTGATGTTGACATATGGGCAGAGGAAAAAGACCAGAGCACCAACCACGTAGTTTCGCTCTATTGGCCAAAGAGCTCCAACAGCGTCCCCAACAAACGACAAACAGCATAGGGCGGGTGGGCCTGATGCGGCTTGCCACAAACCTTACTCCGGAAAAAATATTTGCTGACCTGCCTTTTCAGGCATTTGCCCGGCCGGCGTTATTTTTTGCCGCCCCTCCGGAAATGCCTACAGGAGAGGATGAGTTTCGTACTTGGTTAGGTGATAACAATATGCCGGCATCGGCTTTCAGCAGTTTAACTATTGCCCCTGGTGGGCTGGCAACGCGGCCGGCCAAACATAGTGAAAACCGGGGGGACCGGAGATATAAAAGGCAAATAGTAGGGGTTGTTATACCAAGCACTGACGAAAATTATAGCTCGCTTATCGAGGAATGTAGGGTTGCATACACATTGGCCGGACGCGATTCCAGATTTATGGCTAACATGACAAAACGTGTGCAAGAGGGGACGTGGCAGCTAGCAGTAAGGTTGGGCCACCTAAATGCTGGACAAGTAACACCAAATATATTGCCCGCTATTTCCGAAAGAATGCCCGAGGTCATACGCTTAAAACATGTGACTCCTCAGGAATCTTAGCCATACGAATATACTCGCGTTTTTTGGACAGCAGCTTGTGGTATGATGCTACAAGAAGTTAGCTGATGATTGTTAATTGTGGTGGGCAATATATACGACAAAGTGGGGCTAGTACTAGGGCTGTGCATGGTTGCGGCCATTTTGGTACATACCCCGCAGGCCAGGGCAGCCAGCAGCGACTATCCATATGCCAATAAACCCTGCATTTGGTACCCCCATGTCGTACATGGCAGCGGTGTGCAATGGTGTGCCGATTACGATTGGGGCGACCGGCCCAACGATATCTCGGCAGCCAATGTTATATCACCCTACGGTTATTACTACCGCAATTGTACCGATTACGTTGCCTGGCGCCTAGATAGCCTAGGTGTGGGTGCTAACCTGTACAAAGGCTTGGGCAATGCCAAAGACTGGCCGGACCGGGCAGCAGGCAAGGGCATTGGGGTGAACGGTACCCCGGCGGCCGGAGCAGTAGCAGTGCGTACCAGCGGTTTTTACGGCCATACGGCATTTATAGAAGAAGTAAATCCGGCAGGCTACCCGGCCGGCACTATTAAAGTGGCCCAGTACAACAACTATGCCGACGGCAACTTCAGCGTGCAGGTGGGCACACCCAGCACGCTGGGCTTTAGCCGGTTTATTCATTTCGAGGCGTACGAAGCTGCGCCTACGCCGCCACCGGCCCCTGCGCCCATACCCGAACCTGTGCCGCCGCCCACACCGGTTCCGGCACCGGTAGCTGCTCCTGCTCCCGTCCCAGAGCCTGTCATGGTACCACAAGTAACCGAAGCCCTACCTATACCGCCCGCAGACACAACTGTCCCGGTCCCGTCAACACCTGCCGTGGAAACCCCGGCTCCCGTTACGGCTACTAACGTTAGTGCCGCTGCTACTCCGGCGCCAACCACAACGGTCACAGAAGTAACGCCAATAAATCAGCTGACAGAAACAGTACCAGAACTGCCTGCTCAATCGCCTCCTACAGAAGAAATCGAGGAAGAGGCCGGGGTAGAATATGTACCCGAGGGCACCAAAGCATATGTGGATGTACCGCCGCCAGTTGCCCGGCCGGCAGAACCAAGGGCAACGATTATCGGCACCCCTACCCCCGGCAACTTGGCTGCTGCAAGCAAGCCGCTGCCGGGCAAAGGCGCCGGTGGTCAGGCTGGGCCAAACCAACCAAGCATGGCTACCGCGGCCACACTCCAGCCAGCCCCCTTATTTTCGTTTGCCGATTGGTCGCTGGCCGGCCTGGCTCTAACCGCAGCGTCGCGTGAGTTTCAGCTAACCCGACCCTATAGGCTGGGCCGCAAACCTGCTAAAACCTCGCGGCCAATAAACTCAAGCTAGTGGTGATATTCGTGCACCACGGCATGCCCTTTGCCGCGGGCAATCAAAAAACGGTTAAGGGGAAAGGCCACGGCAAATGCAACTACCAGCGAAGTGCCCAGGCTGGCCCAGAACAACACGCTGGTTAGCCCGGCATGAATGGCATTGGGTATGGCCAAAATAAAGGCATTGTCGGCTAGTTCCATGACGGCAATAGACGCCGTATCGGCCGCCAGTGCGAGCCCCAGGGCTTTTTTAAGCCCTAACCCAAAGCGCAACAGCGGCAGCATGCTCAATCCATACCCGCACACAAACGCCAGTACAATAGAAATACCAATGCTGGGCGCAGCCGACCACGCCAGCGCAGTAGAAATAATCATGCCCGCCACCTCGCCAATAGCGCAACCGGTTAGGCAATGCAGTGTAGCGCTGGCGGCAGTCTTGTTCAATGAATGGGGCGCGTGGTTATCGTGCATAGTAATCAGTATAAGCTACGGTGTGTATTTTACTCTTTCTAATTGCTTGACGTCCCATTATTGACAGGTATGCTAAAAGCATGGCTGAAAGACTAGTAAGACCAGGATTGGCCCGCACTGTACAACAAACCGTGGCAACGCATGCTGCAAGAAATAGGCTATTGCACCATGTACAGTGTGATTTGCGAATCCCTCCGGACGTGCCATGGGCGCTTATGTACGTAGCGCCAAAAGAGGCACAACCCACTGACCCTTTGACCAAAATTCCCCACAGAGGATTCCCTGACGTGGCTACCTACGACCAGTGGCTCAAGACCGAAAGCGGGCTGGACTACCCCCGTGCCGTCGCACCCGTGAAGGTGGTAGTGGAGGGCATACGCATTCGAACGCAAGTTCCTGGCTATACAGCGGCGGACGGCAGAAGATTGGTGACCATTGGAGTAAGAAAGCCCACTGCCGCCTATCCCGAAAAGCAACTGTACGATGAGTTGATTGCTGCACGCCGCGCTGCAAGTCCTACGGGCGAAGATACAACAGCGGCCGGTGCCCTCCCGGAAGAGCAACTTATTGTCATTGGGGATATTGCACTTGATGGTGCGAGAGGGCACCAGGAGGTGGATATGTCCAGAATCTTCTTACCCGGAACACTGACCTTGGGGGGCATAGAAGCCACAGTCTAGTGGTATGTCGTGGCCGCTGGCGATAGCCGTTTCCTGCGGTGGTATACTAAAGGTGCTAAATAGGACTACAGGATATGGAAGTATTGGGCGGTTTTGGAACAATTGCATTGATTGTGGTTGTTGGTTTTGTCATATCAGGCATTAAGATTATTAACCAATACGAACGGGGTGTGGTGCTTACCCTGGGGCGGTTTACGGGCTTGCGTGACCCGGGCTTGCGCGTGGTAGTGCCTGTATTCCAGCACATCACCAAGGTGGACGTGCGCTCCACACCGGTCGACGTGCCCAGCCAAGAGGTCATTACCAAAGACAATGTAACCATCAAGGTAGATGCCGTAGTGTACTTTCGGGTTATCGACGCCGCCAAAGCAGTGCTGGAAACCAATAACTATACCTATGCTACGGCCCAGTTTGCCCAGGCTGCACTGCGCGATGTGGTGGGCAATGTGGAAATGGACAGCTTATTGAGCCAGCGCGAGCAAATTAGCGAAGAAATTAAACGCATTGTAGACAGCGAAACCGACAAGTGGGGTATTGATGTCGAAAACGTAAAGATTCAAAATATTGAATTGCCCCAGGACATGAAACGGGCCATGGCCAAACAGGCCGAAGCCGAACGCGAACGCCGTGCGGTAATCATTAGCGCCGCAGCCGAAAAAGCTGCAGCCCAAGAAGTAGCCGAAGCAGCCGGCATACTGGCCAAAGTGCCCGGCGGCATGGGCATCCGTACCTTGCAAACCCTGGAAAAAATATCCGTGGAACCATCGCAAAAAACACTGTTTGTGCTGCCTGTCGACCTTATTGATACGGTCAAGAAATTTACCCAGTAGCGCAGGCAACAGCCAGGTCGCCAATATTTGGGGGAATATCAACTGCGTGGGGCGACAATTCGGCAGGAAGCTCGCCTTGGGACAGGTTACATACTCCTCTGGCGCATTGCTGTACATACCGTCGTCTGGTTACAGGACATTTCGATTGCTTCGGGGCCTGGCCCAGAAGGGACACTTGTTAGTGGGTATTCAGCAGACATTTTTGTAATTTTAAGCTTGCTTAGCCAGGGATAGTGCACCGACAACAGCGATGTTAGGGTTGATTAGCAAATAGATAGGCATTTTTTGCACCATATCGTGGTGGACTGAACCGGTCCGCACGAAACGTTCGTTCATGCTGGTTTTTTCGGCTAGGTATTCGCCCAAGCCCAGACCCACGCTGCCGGCCAGGTATATACCGCCTGTGGCCTTATAGTGCAGTGCCAGGTCGGATAGTATGGTGCCCATAATGCCGCCCAGGCATTCCAGTATATCGTGGGCGGCTTTTTGTGTGTCGTTTTTCCCTTCGGTGGCAAATTCCAGTAGTACTGCACCTGTGGGGCGCTCGGCCTGGCGTGCCCGTTGTATGGCTTGTTGTAGTTCGGTTGCCTGCAGGGCTTCCAAACAGTAATCTACCAGGTTATCTACGCCGTACTTACCGGCAATAGCCAGCTCGAGCGAGGCATGCGGATGTTTTTTGTGCAGGTAATCGACATAGCCTGCTTCTAGTTTATTGCGCGGTTGCAAGTGGAAGCTGGTATGGCCGCCCTCGCTCGCAATACAGGTGTAGCGCTTAGCGTATTGGTCCCATACAGCTGCGCCTATGCCTAGGCCAGTGCCGGGTGCCACCACTAACTTGGCGCCATTTACTACCGGTGTGCCGGGTTTGAGCTGTTGTAGGTTAATGGTGCTTTCTTGCAGCGCGCCCGCAGTCATGGCAAACATATCATTGGCGGTGCTGAATGTTATGTTAGGGTAACGCTTGTGTGCCTCCTGCGGGTCAAATGCCGGCCAGGGGGTGTTGGTCATTTTAATGACTCCGGTCTCGTCATTGCGCGGGCCGGCCATGGCTACGGCTACATGCGTGGGTTGGGCACCTATTTTGGCAAAATAATCATCAAGCAAAGTGTACATATCGGGGTAGTCGCTGGTTTTGTAGCGCTGCACCGTGCTGCTGCGCGTGTCGGCAACATGCACCTTGGTGCCGCCAACATCCATACCGGTTACAAAATTGTCTGGGAAAGGGTTTGATTGTGTCATAACTGCTACATTATACCCTAGGTCGAAAGATTAGCACGTAACGGCAATGTACTTTTTGTAAACGACGTGTATAATCGGTCTATTGTTTAGTTAGTAACCGGAGTGTGTATGCGGACTGCAGAATTATTACCGCCAGGCGTTGTTATGGATATAGGCGGCACCAACTATAGAAGTGCGGTATGGCAAGATGGGGTTCTAGGCCCGACAACAGTCATAGACACCCCCAGTGATCCCGCGGATTTTTTTGCTTCTTTGGACGAAGTGGTAGCGCGTGCCCAGCAAGATCAAGGGGCGCAATGGGCAACCGTTATGGCCCCTTGCCCAGTTAAAAGGCAGCCCGATGGTACGTATGTTATGGGCCCGGCACCAAATATTGCCGGCATGAACGGAGAGCATAATCTTAATGAAGAAACCCGCATAAAAAAAGGGGTCACAGTTATTGTAGACAATGACGTCCAGGGTCTGGCCGCTGCCAGTGCTGCAAAATACGGTAACGATTATCCGGACACGGAATCGTTTAGTGCGATTGGTGCGGGTACGGGCATTGGCGGAGGCCAGGTCGATCGGGACCCACGTAACCGGGGTTTGTTCCACCCTAACCCCGCGAGATTAGAAATTGGCCACGACCCGGCAACCGACGATATTGCCGGTCCGACATTCGAGGATCTGTATTCGGGCCGGGGCCTGGAGGAACGCTTTGGCATGCCAGGGGAAGAGCTTTCTGCGCCCGAAATCTGGCGTGAGGTAGGGGCAGGCTTGGCTAAACTTGTTTTGCGCATGGGCCTGTACCCGGGCGGCGGGCTGGTAACTATTGGCGGTGCCGTAGGTTCACGCCGGGCGGCCGACTATGGGCCGGCGCTGCGAAGTGAATTAGACAGATTTAGAAAATCTGACAACCCTATGCGCCATCTTTTACCCGAGGTAAGAATAGTACCCAAGGAACAAGAAAAAAACTTCGCACTTTACGGCGGGGCAGTATTAGCCAGGAGTGCCATGGTACGCGGGGCGGCATAGGTTACCAAAGTTCCTTGCAGAATCCGTCGTCGCTTCGTTCCCTTGGGGTATCTCCCTTCAGTATTCTGAACAGCTCCTGCGGCTTCACTCGTTATAACTGGCGGCTACGCCGACTCCCAGTTAGCGTCTCGGGCCCTCCACCAAAGAAAATACCCCATGCAAGCACGGGGTATTTTCTTTGGTGGCTCCTCCCAGGGAAAACTGGAACTATTTGTTTGAGGGGTTGATTGTTTTATGCGAGCGGTTGGAGAACCTGGGCATCGAAGTGCTGATGCCCTGATCTCAACTTTTCTATTTGCTAGGAAACTAACCCTGGACGCCTATGCATCGCGCTTCAGCACCAATATGTAGGTACCGCCAATAGCCACCAACGAAAGCACTGCATAGAGCCCTGTTTCGATACGCTGGAAGTTCCAATAACGATAGCTCGGCTGGTACTTTATTTCCCAGTGATAGCCAAGTGAATTTAAACAGTCTGCATTAACAAAGACATTATTCCTGCCAATGACTGAAGGGCGTTTTTCTACTTCGGACGTTTCCCTGGTATCGCTACCTGGCTCGGCAATCTTGCAAGAGCTCGGTGGGCTTGACCAGTCAAACACTTGGCCACTGTTGTTGACCAGCTTATCTCCAACTACCCAGGCACCTTTATCTCCTGGAAGTTGAGGCTCAAATGGATCGCCGCGCTTATCGCCGTCAAATAAAGAATTAGTCTTGTGTACAGTAGGTACGGCATAGTGTGTTCTTGCTAGCAAAGGCACAGCAATTTGTAGCACTAACAGAAAACCAAGTGTCACACCAAGAGCTGGCAATACTTTCTTGAACCAAGTCCCGAACATAATACCAAGCGATACCGCAAAGACGGCTATAGCGACCGGTACAATACCTTGGCTAGCAAATGCGAGTGGTGCGAACCTATCATGATTTATATCGCTGCCTGTTCTTAAGAACCATGTTGCAACAGCGCTGAATATTCCTGCATATACAGTAGTTGCAAGTAGCACCCACAGAATCTTTGATGTTAGCCACTGCTTTCTTGAAATACCCTGTGTCCATACTAGTTTATTAGTTTTCTCGGCATACTCTTTTGCAAGCAAAGGAACACCCAGGAAAAGCCCAAGTAGAAACGGGAGACCCAACAAGGTCAACTTAACAAAATTAGTAACCAGTCCGTCGAACTGTGTCTTAAAGACCGTACGTCTTAAGTCGGTCTCGTTACAGTTTTGAGCACAATTAGAGATAAGCTGCTGATATTCATGCCAGAAGCGTAAACCACTTGGGACTGCTATTACAATAAAGATAAGCAGTAGCCCGGCAAAAATCAACAGCTGCTTCCTATGTTGTCGCCACATTAACCAATTCACTTCTTTACCCCTTTCTTTTGACCCATGTATGCAAGAATAATCTCTTCGATATCTACGTCGCTCACATGCCAATGAGCATCCGTTACTTTTCCGTCTACACGGACAAGCAGCCTGGTTTCCCGTTCGGTCTGCGACTCCTTAATAACCGTAAAGTTTTCTTTGCCCGTAAGCTGGCGCCGCTTGCCAGTAAGCAACCTGTGCGAGTCTATGGCTTCTTCAATGCTTTCACACAATTGCGTCTTGCCAGTTGCGAGCAAAATGATGTGGTCACAAATGCGCTCAAGATCCGACAAGAGATGTGATGACATTACGACAGTCAATTCGCCATTTGCCTCCGCAACAGCTTGGGCAAGTGAGGACAAGAAGTCTGCACGAGCTAGCGGATCGAGGGCGGCAACCGGTTCATCGAGCAATAATAACTTTGGCTTCTTGGCGAGTGCTAATGCCAGCCCAACTTGTGCGCGCTGGCCACCCGACAACTTGCCGACCGGGCGGTCTAGCGGTATATCTAGTTCTTCTAGACGACTGGCTGCAAGCTTGCTATCCCATTCTTGGTTTAGCTTTTCGCCCATCTTAATGTGTTCCCTTGCATTAAAGCTTTCGTACAACGGGATTTCCTGCGCGAGGTATCCAATGTCAGCTAAATAGTCAGCATTTTTAGAACGGGAGTTACCAAGTACTACTGCGTTGCCACTACTTGATGCACTTAAACCAACCAACAATTTCAGGAGCGTTGTTTTACCAGCACCGTTCGAGCCAACAAGCGCAGTGACACTACCACTTGGCACGGTAATGTTGCAATCTTCCAGCGCCCAGAATGTACGGTACCGCTTTCCTAAGTTACTCGTCTTTATAGCAATTTGGTCAATCATGTATCCCTCCTAGTCTTATGTAACGCTTCACGTACTAATGCTTCAATTGATTCATCATCAAGCTTTGCGTCACGGGCATTTTCTACCCAACTTAATAATTCGGCAGTGAGCTTAGTCTGTATATCAGCAGAGAGGCCATCAGAATGCCCCCTGGCAAACGTACCGCTTCCAGTACGACCTTCGACAAGTCCAAGCATTTCTAGCTCTCGGTATGCTTTAAAAACAGTATTTGGATTAATGCCGATCTGCGTAACAACTTCTTTGACAGTGGGCAGCTTATCGCCCTCTAGTAAGATCCCCATTTGTAAGGAATGCTTAACCTGCTGCACGATCTGCAGATAAGGAGGAACGCCGGAATGTCTACTTAGGCGGAATGTTATCATTTTACTATTATACTAGTTTCCTAGTATAATTATTGTCAAGTGAAATGTCTCGCCCTGCCAGACTGGAACTGAAATAACAGGGGTGAAAATATAGCAAAAGTTCCAGACTATAAAATCTGGAACTTTTCGTATCTGTAATTCTGTTTGGTGGCTCCTCCCAGACTCGAACTGGGGACACAAGGCTCTTCAGGCCTCTGCTCTACCAACTGAGCTAAAGAGCCACGATGGTTACGTGGTGTTGGAAATTGTTTTGTCAAAGAGCCTTGTGTCCCAAGGGGACGATATAACTCAATCGCTCTTCAGGCCCCTGCTCCACAATCTGAGCTAAAGAGCCACGACAGATGACAGTGTACCTGTTATTGTCGTTTTTTTCAATCTCTGGTCTTGCTGGTATATACTGGTTATGTTAATAAGTGGGGAGTTCTATGCAAGTACAAATTGCCAGTATAAAGCAGGATAAAACAAAATGGGGATTAACAGCGGCTGCATGCGCCATAGCACTTGTAGCCGCTTTTTCTTTTACGCGCCCAGCTGGCGCAGCCACTGCAACACTAGTAGTAGACGACGACGGCCAGGCAACAGCTAATAACTGTAATAGCTCTACCGCAACACCGTATACCACCATTGGTGCGGCAATTACCGCTGCCAATGCCAACGACACGGTCAAGGTATGTCCCGGCGCCTATGCCGAAAACGTGGTAGTCGACAAGGCGCTAACCCTCAAAGGGGCCAAAGCAGGCGAGTGGGTTAACTCGCGCACCTTTGGCGCTGCCAACGAATCCACCATCACCGGTTTGGTAACCATCCAGGCGGCAGATGTAAAGGTAGAGGGCTTTTCGCTGACCAACCCCAACCAAGGCTTGGGTGTAGTGGTAAAAACCGCTGCCAACAATGCCACTATCAAAAAGAACATTCTTAAAACTGTGGGCAGCAACACATTTGTAGGCCCAACCGTGGGTGTATACCTGGAACTCGGCCCCGACGACGTAAACGTGGCCGGCAACAAAATTAGCGAGGTGCAAAGCCAAACCGGCTCGGCACAGGGTGTTTTGGTGGGCGACAGTACCTCGGCCAACCCCAGCCTGGACACCACCATCGACAACAACACCATTAGCGACATCACCAGTGTGTCGCGCGGTGCGTATGGTGTGCAGGTAAACAATGGCGCCTCGACCGCCCCAAGTGCCACTGGCTACACAGAAGCCAGCATTCACGGCAACAGCATCAAGACCCTAAGCGGCAACTGGGCCCACGCCATCGGCCTAGAAGGCGAAACACCCAACGTAGTGGTGACCCACAACGTTGTCAGCGGCCTAACCGACAACAACCCGGTGCCGGCGGCCGACACCATTGGGGTATTTTTCGAAGACAACCCGTTCTTCTTTACCGGCGAAGTTAACAATAACAGCCTGAATGTCACCACCACCGGCTACGGCATTGCCGTAAGCGCCGCACTAACCACCCAGTACCCCAGCCTAAGTGTGGACGGCGAATGCAACTGGTGGGGTGCAGCCAACGGCCCTGGCGCAGTGGCTACCGGTTCCGGATCGCTCGTAACTGCAGGCGTAGATTACAAGCCATGGCTTAAAAGTGCCAACCTAAACAAAGACTGCGACGACCACAACCACAGCAAACACGGTGGCGACTGGAAAGACCACAACAACGACGACTGGTGGCGCAATAACGATTAGCGCATTAACCTAAAACAAACAGGCAAAGGTGCGGGTATGTGGCCCGCACCTTTGCATTTTATAACAGCATTTGCTACAATTACCTCCGTTACGCGGGTCTAGCTCAGTTGTTTAGAGCGCGTCCTTGCCAAGGACGAGGCCAGGGGTTAGAGTCCCCTGACCCGCACCAAGAACGAAATCTCCACTATCAACGAACCCTTCCCAGGGTTCGTTTAGTTTATAGACCACTCTAGACCTCTTAAACGTGCCGTCCTGGCTCAATTGTGAAGTTAGAGAAGAAAATTCGAAGCAGTGAGTCCATTGTCTTCATGTCGCGTATCTTGCCAAGAATAACAGGGGTCATTTCTAAAAGTTTAAGGTATTCTTCAAAAGTTGGAATGGCAGCCTTGATATTGTCCTTTTGCTTCGCCGCTCAGCTGGCCCTTGTGCTTGTGATGGCAGGGAGGATGTGATTATATAAACTGCAATAAAGAGGTAGGTAAGTTCATGCATCATAAAACGACAAGCTGTATAGATATTGGGGCACGTAATGTGAGCCCCATAGGTGAAGTAGCTCGCTTATCGGAAGGGAGGTCTTAAATGGCATCACAAAAGATGTTAATCGACACCGCGAATCTCTACCGTATTCGCGCACAGCAAGATGACCGCTACGTGGCCCCGCGCGATGCTCTGGATGGTGTCATGAACGCGTTGGGCATTAAGGCGGAAGTCGATACGACGCCCATCCGTAACTCATCTCAGTTCATTGTGTTACGAACGAGCGGGACAACCGGAGAACCAAAACTCTTGCGCCACCCTATGGACTTTCATGAAGCCGTGGTGAACAACGGTATCGAAGCACTGTCACGGCAAGGGCTCCTTACCACCCCACGCACGTGTTTGATCGCGATCTCTCGGGGTCGCCTCAGCGGGGGATTCCTGTTCACCTATGAGGTCGTACGCAAGTGCGGTTGGTCAATCCTTCTACTTGGAGCGTCCGATGACTCGGAAGAAATCGCTCATCTCTGCGCTACGCAGTCTGTCGACACACTCTTCATGGCACCCAACAACATCGGAGCAACGTTCAATCCTAATATGGTAGGACGCTTCGACAGCGTTAAAGACGTGCTCTATATTGGAGAAATGCCGTCGCCTAGCCTTGCGGATCGGCTCCAACGGGATTTCCCTCACATTCGACTGCGCCCGTTCATCTATTCTTCGAACGACACCGGTCCGATCGGCATACCCACTTCAGACGGCTCCGACTCCACGTACGAAGTGCCGCAGAACGTCCTTGTGGAAGTTGAGAATGACGGTGCCGGTGTAACGCTGAACGGATCCGGCCAGCTCCTGGTATCTGTGTTAGGCCTCGAAGACCCTAAACTCATCCGATGGCCCATTGGCGACGTCGGCACACTTACGACGGATAGCGATGGGCGGCAGACTATTGAGCTGCACGGCCGGGGCGACATCAGTGTCAAGTTTCATCTCGACTCCATCGGTGGCAGCGTCATCTTGTTTAAGTCTGTAGTTGTTGAGTTCCTAAAAGAGTGCGGCATACAGGCGGGTAATGACGTCATCGTGCGCATCCGAAACGACTATCCCCGCACCACCATTGATGTCAACCTCGTATCTGAGGATGCTCATGACGTGGCGGCGCTTGAGGAGCGATTCAATAGGGACTTTCCGGTTCAGCAAATCAGAGGCCGCATTAAAGTATTTAGGATCAATGATGAAGAAGCCAAGACGATGTCCCCGGGTAAGCGGCGCTTCTTTATTAAGGTGTCTGAGGATAAAGGAGAGACGAGCACATGAATTACCTTACGAGACGTGTTGAGGCAGCAAGAGGACACCAAGACGAGATTTGGGAACAAGGACTTAACGAACTCGATGTCGTGGGTGTGGACGGGAAGCGACTGACGCTTGCCGACGGACGAGAGCTGACAGAGTTTATGAGCTGCTCGTACCTTGGCCTCGATCAGCGGTCCGAGCTGCGAGATGCCGCGCATGACACAATTGACAGATTCGGCGTGCAGATGTCTGCCGCCCGGACCCGGATGCGAGCAGCGCCGCTCCGTGAACTGGATGAGTTATTGACTACGATCAACGACGGATGGAGCCCGGTTACTTTCAACGCGGTGTCAGCGGCACATCTGGCAACCATCCCGGTACTTGCGTCCGGAGAATTGCCTGGCTATCCCATCGCCTCTGGTGGCCCGGCGTTTGTACTGGATAAGTCGGCCCATGCTTCATTGCAGGGTTTGCGAGGCATCATGGACCAGTTCGGCAAAACGGTCCGAGCCGATTTCCAAGACCTCGAAAGCGTTACAGCGGTTGGCCGTGATCTGGCGAAATCTGGGCGAACGGTCATCGCAGTGTCTGACAGCATGGGCTCAATGGGAGGCAGCGTCGATGTTCCTGCGCTCACAACAGCTATTGATAACATCGGTGGTATTACCTACCTCGATGATGCGCATGGTACTTCCATATTCGGAAGTAAAGGTGAGGGGTTCGTGCTGGATAGCACAAACGGAGACCTCCCGAGCAGAACAATCTGGACCGGGTCATTATCGAAGGCTTTTGGCGCAACCGGAGGCTTCGTGTCTGTTGCGAACGCCGACGCTGCCAACTTTCTTAAACGGTACAGCGTGCCCTATGCCTTCGGTGGCCCTCCTTCGCTTCCTGCGATCGGATCGGCTGTTGCTTCGGCTCATCTTCATCTGGACGGCACGGTGCGCAAATTGCAAGGTCAGTTGCACGAGAATACTGAACTCCTTGACGCCCAGCTGACCTCCCCGAGTATCAACACCGGTGCGGAATCACCCATTCGAGGCATCATGATGGGCGAAGAATCCGTGGCCATTAACGCCGCGAGAACGCTGCAGGAGCGTGGCTATGCCGGCACCACAGCAATGTATCCGACTGTTAAGCTGGGGCAAGCAATGATCCGACTGGCGATTTCAGCGAGCCACAGTGGTGAAGACATCCGCGGTATTGCCGGGGTGCTTAACGAAATTACAGACCGCCAAACCAGGAGGATACATGGCTAACCATACAATGCTCATCGACACTGTGACCCTCTATAGCCGTCGCGCGGAAGACGACCCTAGCTATGTCCTTCCGAGCACAGTACTCAACGCCGCTATTAAGCAGCTGGGGCTTACGGAAGAGCTAAGCTCAACTGAGATCAGCAACTCCGACCAGTATATCGTAGTGCGAACGCAAGGAACCTCCGAAGAGCCAGAGCTTATCCGACACCCTTTGGATTACGTCGAAAAAGGAATCACAGCGGGCATCGAAGCCCTGCAAAATCGTGGGATGCTCGATACGGAGCACGTCTGTCTGATCGCGGTCCCTCGAAGTAGTCTGACAAGTACATTCACCCATATCTACGAAGCGGTACGGCGATGTAATTGGTCGGTATTGCCGCTGGGTGGATCGGTCGACTTCCAAGATATCTCTCAGCTGTGTAATGCCTATAATGTCGATACCCTCTTTATTGCTGCTGATGCGCTTGACTTGGTTTTCAGTTCCGATATGGCCGGGCAATTCGATAGCGTTAAAAGTATCCTGTATGTTTCTGGGATCCCGCCGCAAACAGTGTTGGACAGGATAAGGTCCGAATTTCCCCAGCTCCAGATCCACCCATTCCTTTATCAATCAAACATCATAGGCCCGATCGGACTGCCTACACTGGGTGATAGGGACAATGAATTTGACGTACTCGAAAACATGCTCGTCGAAATCGAGACCACGGAAGGCGTGATAGCGTTGAACGGTTCAGGCCGTCTGCTTGTCTCGGTTTTGGGGCTAGAGCAGTCAGCACTGATTCGACGAGATATTGGTGATTCTGGTGTATTGACAACGGATGATGAGAGCCGTCAGGTTGTTCGGCTCGACAGGCAGAATACCGAGTGAGCCACGAGCTGCCGCTGCGACCCTTGCCTGAGAAACAGGAAGGAGATAAAAGCCTGTGGGTAGCTCATTTTGGCGGCTCGTTTAATCCGGTGCACGTCGGTCACATCGCTATTGGCCGTAATCTGCTTGATGAGTATTCCTTCGATCGAGTAGTCTACGTACCCGCCAGCAGCCACAATCCAAAACCAGGCCTTGCCTCGGAAGCTGCCCGCTTGTCCCTCCTGCAGATGGCAATTGAGGGAGAGCCTCGGTTCGAGGCCAGCGAATACGAGATGGGCAAGGATAGCTGGACCGAACCATTCGAGACGCTCATGCATCTGAAAGATCGGTACACTGAGGAGGCAGAAAGCGTCCGCCTCTTTACTGTTCGGGGCGACGACTATCTGCCCCAAATGATGACCTGGACAGATGAGCTTGCCGAGCATGAAGGCCTATACGAGTTCATTATCGTGCCCAGAATAAGGCCGAGCTTTCAGGACATTTCCGTCAGCCCTGAGCAGATGGACTTGGTCTCCCGTATGTCGTACCTGATGGAATTCCAGGATCCGGTCGATGTAAGCTCCACTCTTGTGCGAGAGCGTCTGCAGAGGGGAGTGATCCACGATCTACCCATCCCGGCCGGCACGCTCGATCAGATCCGAAGGCAGGAGTTATATGGGATGGGCAGCGGATTACCTGGAGCAGCTAGCATTTGATCATTACCGAAGGCAAGGTTATAATAACCCTTAAATTAACCTAACTTGATTGACGATTCTATTTATATGCCAGTAATTACAAACGAGCAGCAAATTAACGAACTTCTTACTCGCTCGGTGGATAGAATTTATCCAACCAAGGATGAATTGAAGAAATTACTGCTGTCAGGTAAGCAGCTTGTTATTTATGTTGGAATTGACCCGACAGCTGACTACGTGCATCTGGGGCACTCAACAAACTACCTGCTGTTAGAACGATTTCATAAACTAGGCCACCGGATTATCGTACTTGTCGGCGACTTTACGGCGATGATCGGCGATCCAAGTGATAAATCGGCGGCGCGTAAACAGCTTACACGAGAACAAGTCGTACAAAACTTATCCTCATTCAAAAAACAAATTGGTAAAATTCTCGACTTTGAAGATAGCAAAAATCCTATAGAGTTCAACTTCAATTCAAACTGGTTGGCCGGTATGACGTTTGAGGATGTGGTTATGCTTGCATCCAACTTTACCGTGCAGCAAATGATTGAGCGCGACGCTTTCCAAAAACGATTAGCTGAAAACAAACCGCTGTATGTTCACGAATTATTCTACCCCTTAATGCAAGGCTATGACTCTGTGAGCATGGATGTGGATGTTGAAGTTGGAGGTACGGACCAGACCTTCAATATGCTTGCAGGTAGAACACTGCTAAAACGTTACCACAATAAAGAAAAAATCGTCATTACGACGACATTATTCGAAAATCCCGAGACCGGTGAGAAGTTGATGAGCAAGAGCTTGGGAACTGGTATTGCTCTTAATGAAAAGTCGTTTGAGATGTTTGCAGGGGTTATGAGATTACCCGATAACAGCATAGCCCAAGCCTACATTGACTGCACTCGGATGTTTTTAGAGGAGATAGACGCCATTAAGCGACGACTGAACTCAGGGGAAAATCCAAGAGACGTTAAGTTAGAACTCGCTCACGAAATTGTACGGATGTATCACACCATCGAAGATGCCGACAAGGCGCGCAATAAATGGCTTGAAACCGTCTCCAGCAATAAGATTGCTGATGATGTGCCAGTAGTTGAGCTGTCATCTAATAATCCAGTGCTCGTTGACCTTGCGGTTGCCTTGGATTCAAGTATGAGTAAGTCGCAAGCTAGGCAACTGATTGAGGGAGGAGGCATGCGGATAGACGACAAAAAAGTTTCAGGAAATGACCAAGCGTCTTTGAAGCAGGGCTCAGTAGTGCAGCTAGGCAAAAAAAGAGCCTACAAAATAAGCCTGAAGCAAGCTTAATAAATAATTTTGTCTTGATTGCTGCTCGCAGCATGTATTGCTGGAACGCTGTAACCTTCAGCAACGATCCATTCAAAAAGTTTAAGAAGACTCTGTAGCTCCGCACCAAAGAAAGAGTCTTGCCCACAGGGCAGGACTTTTTCTTTGGTCTTCAGCGTCACAGATTTTAACCCCTGGCCTCGTCAAAGACAAAATGGCCACGGCGTAGCCGTTCTAGCCGGCATGGCCGGCTAGAGGGTTAGAGTCCCCTGACCCGCACCAAAAGAGCTTATGCTTAGAATTCTCATTCGAGAGTTCTTTTTTTTCGTAGCCTGATTTTTGAGTTCTAACTCCCAGTTTCGTTAAAAGACAAAATGGATCAAGATACTGATCTATAGGAGTATTCCCGCCGATCTCGCCGCTATGCAGCTATGTTGTTGCTTGTATGATGAGTAGAGTTATTTTGTTATAGTAGATAACTGATAAGTAGTTGGAGTATGGCATTGACTGAGCAATATGATCATTTGGTAATAGGAGGGGGAGCGTACGGCGCAATGGTTGCCACTAGTATTGCTGAGAGTTATCCCCACTCCAGCGTGCTATTAGCAGAGAAAGAGCCTGATTTGTTCGCCCGGGCCACTACTAATAATCATGGGCGTTTACACTGGGGCTATCAGTACCCACTTCATCCTCAAACTGCAATCCAAAGCAGAAATAATGTCACTGAATTTCTAAGTGAATACGGCGACTGTGTTAATCAGGACGTTACCTCGTATTATGCTATACACAAAGACTCCAGAGTCTCAGTTGGGCAATACGAGATGTTTTGTAAGGATGCTAATTTGCCATATGAGCGCGATGATAGGCCAGATATTTTTGGACCTGACGTTTTAGCGGCATATCGTACGGATGAACTCACATTTTCTAATAGCTCACTACAAAGGTTATTCCGTAACCGACTTGCCGACGGGAATGTAGAAGTTAAGACTAATTGTGAGATAGGTTCAATACACCCTACTTCAAACGGTATTTTAGCCGTAACCGGTGATGAACAAGTATTGTCGGCTCGCAATATTTTCAATTGCACGTATGCTGGTATTAACGAAGTGCACGAACGTTCCGGTATTCCCTTAATTCCTAGTACTCATGAAAAGTATGCGCTTTTTAAAATTGGACTGCCTGAGGCTCTGAGAAATATAACAGCAACGGTCATATACGGCGCGTTCGCTTCTATTGTTTCTAATAATGAGGTGGGTACACATGTTCTCGCGCATGTAAAATATTCGAATTGCGCTAAGGCTATTGATCTGGCGCCTAAGGATACTATATCGGCCAAAGAAATCGTGAGACGTTATCAGGACACACTTGCTGATTCAGCTTCATTCTTACCGGTACTTCAAGATGCTGAATATCGTGGTGAATTCGTAGAAGTTAAAAGTGTGTTTGGAGTTGATCCCACAGAAGGCGAAAGGCGAGTCCTGACTTTTCCTGACTATGGTGGAATACCTAATTACCATGTCATTTTCGGTGGAAAAATGAATAGTTTTTACGATGCATCAGCCTTTGCGCTTAGTACGCTAGCTCGGCGTTAAATTTAAAAGGAGTAATTACATGAAGCTGAATAAAGTCCACCACATAGCGATAATTGCCTCAGATTATGAGCGGTCGAAAGAGTTTTATACGAGCATTTTAGGTGCGGAAATTCTAAATGAGTATTATCGAGAGGAGCGCGATTCGTATAAGCTAGACCTAGCAATAAATGGTGAGTATCTGCTTGAGCTGTTCTCCTTTCCAAACCCGCCAGAGCGTTTAACTTACCCCGAGGCTCGAGGTCTACGCCATATAGCGTTTGAAGTAGATGATGTGGTAGCTGTCCAGAAAGAATTAAAAGATAAGGGAGTGAAGACGACCGATCTCCGTAAAGACCCGTATACCGGCAAACAAACTATCTTTTTCTTCGATCCTGATGAGTTGCCGATTGAAGTATATGAAGCTTAGCCGTTAGAATTAATCGGATGACCGCCTATAAACCCTGTACTTATCGCGTATCGGCAAAAGCAGCTATTGTCGCAAGCCGTGGACTACCTCAGCCAGGCGTAGAAATAGGGTATTTTACCGGCGAACAACTAAAAACCTTGCCAATAGAGCCGCATCTTGAAAAGTTTCGTCAGCGAATTATAGATTTTGTGCATTAAGTTGGCTTGTCAGACTACTAGATTCGGCTTAAGATTGAATATCTTCGCCAGCTCAAGCAAATGATTGTCATCCCGCCTCTCCTGCGAAACAGTTTTAAGTACGTCCGCTATGTGGCACCATAATAATCGCTAGTTCTGGAGCTTGTTTTATTGCGGAATTCCACAGAAAAACCTGGCTCAATATACGCAGGGTCTGCCTAGGTGTTAAAATTATTAAGGAATTTAATATATGAGGAGTAGATAAAATGGCGAAATATATCGATGGATTTGTACTTGTAGTGCCCAAAGGAAAAGAAGCCGAATACCAGAAAATGGCGGAAATGGGACGCGATTCCTGGATGAAGCACGGTGCGCTTCAATATTTTGAATGCAAAGGCGACGATCTCAAGCAACAAGAAATGGGTGGCGAAAAATCACGAGCTTTTGCCGAAATGACTGATGCAAATGGTGATGAAAACGTATGGTTTTCTTTTATTATTTTTAACTCGAAGCAACACCGCGATGAAGTAAACAAAAAAGTCATGGATGAGATGTCGAAAAAAGCTCAGGAGCAAAGTGACTTTTCAATGCCAGTTGATATGAAGAAGATGGCATATGGAGGGTTTGAGGCGGCAGTTGAAGGGTAAAAGTTCAAAAATTAGCTACAAGCCTTTGACTAAATTCTGAATACGAAGCACCTAGATAGCTTCAAGTATTAAACGGCTTGCTCGATAATACTAATAACCAAGCGTTTTTTTGTTAGAATTATCATATGGCAACACACAATCAGATCGACCTTATTGAATTTCCAGTAAAATCCGAGATACAGCTCAAGCAGACAAAAGAATTTTTTAATCACGTATTTGGGTGGAAGTACAATGATTGGGGTGAAGATTTTAGTGACACAGCAGAAAGCGGCACAAATAGTGGCGTGAACGCTGATGGGGGAGCCACAATGCCCCTCACGGTTATCTACTCGGCAGATTTAGATAAGACTAAAGAGCTTGTTATAAAAAATGGTGGCAAAATCATTGTCGATACATATTCTTTTCCGGGCGGAAGACGATTCCACTTTACTGAACCAAACGGTAACGAACTAGCTGTCTGGTCAGAATAAGTTTGGCTTATGGACAAGTCTACTCAAAACGACCGTTCAGTCAAAGACTATATTGATTCACTGGAAACGCTCAAACTCCATGATAATACGAAGCCGTATTTCTCACAGCGCTAACTAGAGCCTGGGTAACTGCAACCCCAGGCTGGATTAGCCCCCTTAGACCCTATATACTGCACACCAAGACAGTCGCTGCAGTTTCGCTCTCATCGACAACTACTGTTACTCGGTCTCTTACTTTTAAGTCGGTTTTGGATGCTGCGCCCGCTGAAGTTCTAATCGTTGTCCGATTTGTAAGATTAATAGTTTGCAAGCTGTCATCATTCCGCTTAATAGTAATTGTATTGTCACCTATACCGGTAATCTGGCCAGTACCTCTAGTGCCGCCGCAGAGATTGTCGCTTTGGGAGGCCGCACGCTCCGCAGGATTCACCACTGGTTGACCCTTCGGATAAAGAGCGTAAAATGCGGCTGCAATAGCAGCCGTAACTATAATTGCCGTAATAACTATATTTTTGTACTTCCTAGAGCGAACCCATTTTGCCAGGACTACACATGCCCAATAGCCAGTCATAACACCGAGCGCATTTAGTATGACGTCATCGATGTCAAATATGCCAAGGCGAAGCACTGCTTGCGTGATTTCAATGATAAGCCCGGCAGCAACGGAAAGAGCCAGATATTTTTTCCATGTCATGTTTCTGAACACGAAAGGAGCGAGAAGCCCTATTGGTACAAGCAAAGCGATGTTGCCGATTAGATTAACACCAGCAATAACCAACCCTTGATCGCCGAACAGGTATGGCACAATGGTCTTGAACGGTACAAAGTTAGCCGGGTGACCTCCGTCCGTTCCTCCGAAATTGAACATCAGTTGGCCTATTCTAATAGTTGGCATGTCCTTAAACACCATCACCTTAACCAGGATGGCACTGTATGCAATGAGGATAAATGTTGGGACTAAACGCTTCATCAGCAATTGATGGCTAATGTAAGCTATATTTCTGAGATTAAGCTTAAAGCTAATAATTTGGTTATAGCATTGTCGCTAATACTCTGCATTTGACGGCTTAAGCCATTTAGCAGACAAGTATTACCCGTTAAGTTATTTATTTTTTGCCTTGGCTTCATTCAGCTTTGCTTGCGCTTTGACCAGTTTGCCTATTATTGCAGCCGGCACTTTCTGGTCATGCTTTATCTGGAAGGTTACATTGCCGGTTTTGTAGCCCTCTGCTTCAAGCATTTCGCGGTTGGCATGGCTCAACCCGTCCCAAATTTCAAAGCCGATGTGGTTCTTGTAAACATCAAATCCTGCGACCCATCCGTGATATTTGTAGTACGGTTTGCCGTAGCCTATTTTTTCCTCAGCATGCGGAATAGCCGACTGCACTGCTGTTCTTATTTCCTTCAGATTATGCCGGGCTTCTTCCGGAGCGGCTGAAATATATTCGTCAACGTTTTTGGCTGAGTAGTTGGTCATGGCTTAATTTTAGCAGGTTAATCTGTTGCAGGATTAGCGCTACCATAATGCAATATAGGGCCTTAGTGTTGATTTTGATACCATAGTGCTATGAGAAAAATAATTGTTGCATCATTTATTACATTAGATGGCGTAATGCAGGCACCGGGCGGGCCAAAGGAAGACACATCGGGCGGTTTCAAATATGGCGGTTGGACTGCGCCGTATGACGACGAAATTTTGAATAAGACCTTGGCGCGTCAAATGCAACCTGCAGATCTTCTGTTGGGCAGAAAAACATTTGATATTTTTGCCAGCTACTGGCCAGAGCATGAAAAGGGATGGCCAGGCATCAACGATGTCACAAAATATGTCGTAAGTAAGACCATGAAAAAGTCAGATTGGAAAAACTCCGTATTCCTAAGCGATCTGTCGGATATTAAAAAGCTCAAAGAATCACAAGGTTCGGACATTCAAGTATGGGGCAGCGGCAAGCTCATCCAAACACTGCTCGCGGCAGATTTAGTTGACGAACTCTGGCTTAAATTTTTCCCACTAACACTGGGCACGGGAAAGAAGCTGTTTGCGGAGGGCACAATTCCGGCAGCATTTACGCTAACAGAAAGCACAGTGACACCAAGCGGAGTAATTACTGCCAATTACAAGCGAGCTGGAAAAGTCAAAACAGGTACCGTGGGAGCTTAATCGGCTTTTCCGCGCCCCCGTTTTTATTGAACTTTTACATTATCCAGTTTGGCTTTTGCGCCCTTTAACAGTGCATAGGTTACCTTATCCATCTTGGCGCTGTCGAAGTTTGTGTGCTTTACGTCGGAATGATGGAACGACACATCGTGGAGCGATGTATTTTTGAAGGTCACATTTTTGAGCGACGTGCTGTCAAAATTAGTGCCAACCAGTGTATGCCCGTCAAAGGAAACGCCTCGTAAGTCCGAATGACTGAAATTGGTGTTGTTCAGCACTGCATCCTTAAATGAGGCACTTTTAAGATCTGTAGCCCTGAATTTTGCATCTGTTAAATCGGCCTTGTCGAAAACCGCATTTTGCAAATCGCTGCCGGCGAAAGTTGCGCCAGTTAGGTTTGCGCCATTAAAGGTGGCGTTTCTGAGGTCAGCTGCTCGAAACTTTGCGTCAGTAAGGTTGGAGCCATTAAAGTTGCTTTCGCTTAGTGAAGTAAAGTTGAAATCGGCTTCTACCAGGTCGATTCCGCTTAGGTCGCTTTGTTTTAGTTCGGTAGCCGAGAATTTGGAGCGGCTTTGTTTTGCCAGTTTGAACGTTTCTTTTAGCGCTTTGTGTATCGATGTTTCTTCTTTTTGTTTCTTCTGAGGGGTATGTTCGACTTGCTCCATGATTTCGGTAACATCGCCGAACGAGTCGATGGTTGCCTGATAGGCCTCGTCGTCGCTTTTGCCACTTGCTATCAAATCTTGGTACTTTTCCTGCATATTAGCCAGCAGTTCTTGCTCGACCTCTTTACGAGCCGGGAAATTGCCGTAGGGCTTAAATGCGTCGTCTAAAAATTGCTTAAGTTTCTTTTCCATAATTATTCCTTTCTATAACAGTTTCTCTAATATTTCTTTGGCATGGTGCCAGCTTTGTTTGTTGCCCCGGTATAACCCGCGGCCGCTGTCGGTAATGCGGTAGTATTTTCGCCTTCCGCCGTGCGTTTCATCGCCCCAGTACGATGTAATACGGCTATCGTGCTCCAGGCGTTTCAGGCTGGAATACATGGTTGCTTCTTTTAGCTCGTATAGTTGGCCTGAATGTTCGTACACCAGCTTTGTGATCTCGTAGCCATACTTATCACCATCCATAAGAAACTTTAGGATGATAGTATCGGTATGCCCGCGCAGCAGGTCGGATGATAATTTTTTGTCTATCATAATTACAACGTACAGCATATTACTATGACAGTCAAGGTAATTTGTCAAAACTAACATTTCCTGGGGAGAATATGGCCGCCGGAGATAGTAACCAAGCCTTTACTCAAGCGCAAGCGATCGTGAAAAAGTCATTTCAAGAAATTCACGAGCGATATAAACTAGTATTAGAGTCGGGTACGTCCTGGACTATTCGACCACTGTTGGTTGCTGTTTAGGTGTTTTGCTAAGACCCCGAGGACTAACAAGATTTATCCTAGAACGGAGAGTATTTCTGTTGATAACTATTGAACAACAACTCAAGAACAGTTTTGATCTTAAAAATCCGGTATGTAAGAACCTGAATACTCCGACCAATGATGTAATTGAAGTAACAACGTCGGATGGCCACTATGCCCTTAAGCTGTATAACACTGCGTCGCGCAAGGCCAAAGATGTATACATATTTATATTTTACAATATAATTGATAAAAGTAAAATTAGGGAGATCCATGGGTATAGCACGAATTTGCTACTATAGACCTATGAGGGCAAAAAGAGCTAATAGCATTATGCAAAACAAAGACGTTGCAAGTGTTTTTGTCGTGACGGCTGCCATATTACTAATACCCTTTGTGGCGATGCAGTTTTCTGATGAGTGGGATTGGAACCTGTTTGACTTTGTGGTTATCGGCACTCTGCTAGTTGGCACCGGGCTTTTAATGGTGCTGGCATCCAGGAAGGTAAAAAACATACATTATCGGGTAGTTATTGTTGCTGCACTCCTGATAGCGCTGCTGCTTGCGTGGGCAGAGCTTGCTGTTGGCATCTTCGGATCGCCGTTTGCCGGAAGTTAGCCAACCGCGCACGTATTACTCCGCAGGAATCGGCCGCGAGAAATCTTTATATATAAAGCTGGTAGTGTCCAGGTTGTCGGCATCAAGCAAGCGGAAATTATGTTTGTACACCGTCTGCTTATATTGTTTATCAGTATATTCCGTGGCGCTGCCATACGACGTATGACTATAGCTAGGGTAGCTAACCGTTTTTTCTGTTAATTCGGCAACTAGCATTTTGTCGCCGTAATTAATAAGTACTACTTGTTTAGGATTGGTATTAATAACCATGTAGCGATGGCTTTCGGTGGCGTGGTTGCCCATATAGGCCACAGTGTACACAATAAGCAGGGCAAACACCGGTAGCATGACGCGTACTTTTTTCAGCAAAAAAGTGCTGGGTTTTTGATACATCACTATGTCTGATGGCTGGCTAAATTTAGCCCGCAAACCTTTTATTTTGCGATAGTGAATAAGCGGTACGATAAAATCGCTGATAAGCAAGTACAAGCTTAGGGGTGACACCACAATTTGCAGAAAAAGTATTAACACAAAAACGCCGTCATTCTGTGTGCTATAATCCTCGCCCAACAAAATAATGCCGGCAAACAAAAGTTCTGGCACCATCATAATGCCAACAAACCGACGAATGCGCAGCAATATAGGTCCGTGCGCCGGGACAAGCATGCTAATAAGCTGGCCCAGCATATACACCAGCGCAAATGTTATGGAAAGGCTGGCGCCAAACAACAGGGCCTGGGTGGGGTCGGGCCGGAACAGCCCCAGCGGCACATTGTAGTGGCTAAATTGCGGCAGATAATAAATCCACAGCAACAGATAGGTAAACGGCGGAATAGCAACCAATATCAAACTTTCCGTAATGGTAATTTTGGGGAGATGGGGTATTTCGCTCATGCAGTAGTGTTAAATAGCTCAGCCTGTATTGTACGGACATGCTGTGGTTTAGGCTACTCTAATTGTCTTATTGACGCACAGTGGGGCCCCTGGATGTTTGTGATAATGTAGCCCACTATCTTGGGGCCGGCAACACATCTGCGACGATGCTTACTGGGCTTCTGAGTAAAAGCCCTGCCACACTCCGAGAAGATAGAGACGATGTGCTGCAAGTGCTTGATGTAATGATGGCGAAAATCGATGAGCAGTTCAATAAAGTTGAGGGCGGGGTAGCTAAAACTCAAAAGCAGGTGCAACACATCCTGAACCAGCTCGATGGAATGAGAAGCGGCTTGAGATTTCTGACGATGAACGTTTAATTATGGCCCACCAACTTACACAGCTGCACGAGTGGGTTGAACAGGCTGCGAAGCGTATCGATCTAAAGTTTGCACATTAGGCAAGGTTTGGCTAGCTTAAACACGGTACACCAACATTTTTTCTCAAAGATACATCCAGCGTGCTACTTAACTAGGATAATACACGAATTTTGGAAAAGTTCTTGCCTGAAAGATTATTGATTTTTACGTTTTCCCATTTATAGCTAGCGTTCTGCAGTTGCTTAGGCGACAGAATGATTTGATTAAAGTTGCCATCCTTGGGCTTTAACGCGCCCACACCGGCCCAGAATTTAGCAATCGAGGCTCGCGTAGTGCCTACACCCATTGCCACGGACAACGGCTGATTAAAAGCCAGTACTTTGCCGGGCAGAAAATGATAGCCTGTCTCACGTTTGGTTAGCATAATGTATGCATCGTGTATAAGGGTGTTCTGTGTCTTCCAGCCGGGGTTATCCTTCATTTTTGGTACGGGCCTAACATTAAGATCAAGCATGGCTGAGCGCTCACTAGTGACTTCTGGTAAGCCATTGGGAAGGTCGGCCGCGTAGCGCGCTACATCTTCCTCTAGCTTTTTTTCAAAAGCCTCGGCCGAATCGAATTGTTCGCCAACACTTGTGGCTGTCATTTTAAAGTTTTTGGGCTGGTAGGGCTTTAGAAAGGCGAATAACTGACAGTAGCTTTTTAGGTATGTCTCTACATCGCTTAAGGGAATATTGTTGAGCCTTGGTACTATGAGGTCATCGACGAAATAGTCAAACCACACGCCTGGGTCGTATATTTCGCAGACACCTCGCAGCCAGTTCGTGTAATAGATGGCAGAAAACAACTCAGCCCAGTCAGGCTCGGGCGATTCCTCTAAACGCCAGAGCTTGTAGGCTCCATGAAAGAAAGTGATGTTAATGGGTTGGCCTTTTTGGACATCGTAGCGGATGGCTTTTTTCATTTGCTGGGCAAGCTCTGCAGGTACAGCGTACTTACGGTACTTTTTGGACATGATAATCCTGAAGATCGCCTCTATAAGTTTATCGTTCCTCGGTTTTTCTAGGTCCAGCGGGGTGCGGAGGTTGTTAAGCCGAGATTGAATATATTCTTGTGCAGTCATAATGTATTGGAGATGCGAGGTAGACATAACCCTACCGTGGAAGGCTTTGCGAGCCAACACCTATTCTCGGTCACCGCATCACCAAATAATATATCAGGTTCTAGTATCGAGCCCTAGTCTGGACGCTACAATTATCTCTCCGCCATGCCCCAACTCGGTGGCTTCCCCCTTAGTCAATAATATGCGATGGACTTACCGAGTCTCGAACCACCGCCGGTTGAGCTGGTCCATAATGCCTTGTTCCTGCATTTCCAGCAGTTTTGTATTCAATTCATTAGTTAGTGGGCTGTTTTTGCCCAGTACGATGCCGTAGGATTCGCGCTTGAGTAGTTTGCCCACAGTTACCACGCGCTTTTCTTTGTCGTGATCGGCAAAATACTGTAATACTGGTGCGTCATACACAATGGCATCAACTTTACCGTTAATAAGCTGTGGATAAGCATCGTTTATAGTAGATACCAGTTTGGGGTGAATGCCCTGTTCCACCAGGTAGTCCAGCGATGTACTGCCTTGCACGGTAAGCACGGTTTTGTCCTGTAAATCGCCCACGTTTTGTACTGTATTCTGTATTTGCTGCGCGGTAAGGCTGGCGGTCATAGAGGCGGTAAACAGCGCCACACATATGACACCAAATGGAATCCACATAAACGCAATAATGCGGCTGGCCAAGCGCCGCGGGTGCGCTTCTTCCTGGCCGAAAATAGTGGTTAGAATCCACCAAAAGGCTTCGGCAGTGCCGCCCACCCACGGTTGTCCCTCCAAAAAGCTGCCGGTGCGACCGCGTTCAATTATGTACACCACCAATGCCGTGGCTACCATAAGCAAAAATATCAGGCCTAATATGGGATAGAATTGCTTGGCGCCGGTGCTGGTGAGCATAGCCCAAATGTTATGCAGAATATGCGGCCGCTGTTTTTCGGGTGCGCGGGTCATAATCTGGATACCGGAGTTTAGGATGGGTATGGGTGTGCTGAAATCTACCTTGCTCAGTCGTTCGCTGGTAATGGATAGGTTGCCAACGGCCAGATCGTACCCGGGCCGGTCGCCGCTCATTTGGTTTATGATGTCTTTGGCAGTGAGGGCCAGTGCCTGAGGCGCGACCTCACGGTTCATGCGCTTAGCCAGCTCCTGTAACAGTTCCTGGCTGTAACCACAGAATTTTTTGCCATTGGCACCTTCGGCAATGGCCGGTATGGTGCCATCCGTCCGTTTGGAACACAGATGGTTCGGGTCATTGGATACATCGACGACAAAAGGGGGAACAACGCGGGTTATTACCTTGAGCTGCCCGGTGGTAGGGTCATCATAGGGGACGGTCGGTGCCGTAGTGACCGGCAACTGATCGGGCGTTAAAAACATAGCCTGTGCCGCCGCTGGCCCGCACAACATACCTATGCCCACAAGCACAGAACAAAACGCAATTTTCTTCACTAGACCCACCTTCCCCATCTAGCATAACCTACCGGCCCACCGTGGGCAAAGGTAAGAAACCAGAAGTCACAAAAATTGCCGCATGGTTTCTTTTTGGTATATTTACTAGATGAAGAAAAATCGTCACCATATGGTAGTGATTGGTTGTGCTCTCGCACTCGTAGGGTAGATCGATAAGTGGCGCACAACTTCGTTAAGCTTGGAGGCGTGGCTTCTACAGAACGGTTGGCATAAGACTTGGAACGAAAAACAACCAATCGACGAGATTTTGGACAAACCCCAGAACGAAACGTCCATTGGCGTAAACTACGATAAAGAACATGGCAGCGTAACTTGCACATTGACCTGTATGTGGGTCCAACGCCACACGCCGAACTTGCTGGACCCTAGTGAAGCATGCTACGGCGCTTTGTAGTTTTAAAATATGTTCTTTATAAGTAGGTTATGATATGCCTATGCCTTGGCAGATTGCAATTGGACTTGCTATTGTTGCGAATGTGGCGACGTCGCTGGTGCAGCGGCGGTATGCCCAAAAATCTGTGTTGCCGGCTAGCTGGCCGGCCTTTATGTCGTACTTTTTTGGCGTAATGCCGCTAGGGATCATAGTTGGCTTAGTGCTGCCCCATCATGTGCATTGGAGCTGGTGGCTGGGGTTGCTGCTGTTTATCGAAGGGACAGCAATGTGCCTATATAACTGGATTGCTTTTAAAGCCGTAAAGCAGCTGCCGGTTGCTAGCTACCAAACCATTTACCAAACATATGCAATTGTGGTTATTGCGTTGGGCTGGACATTGCTGGGAGAAGTATTAACAGGTAATCAGTTATTTGGTGCGGCGCTTTTACTTATTGCTGCCCTATTGGCTATTTACGCGCCTGCCAAAAAGATCAGCAGTGCTGGTCTGATGACGCGTAAGCGAGCGGTCTTGTTAACATTTTTGGCCGCAGTATTTTTAGGTATTGGTTTAGTAACGGAAAAAGCTGCGTTGGGGCATATGACAGTTGGTGCCTACCTGATTTTTGGATATGGCGTCCAAACGTTGGCTTTGCTTTTGCTGGCTGCAGTGCATGCTAAAAGTGCGCTGCATAAATTGACTGGCTCTGAGTTTAAGTGGTCTGCAATTATGGGGCTGGCAAACGGTATTACAGGTGTCTTTTATGTGATTGCTATTTTTAACTCGGACAATATTTCTTTAATGACAGCCATTGGGGCCCTAACGCTGCCGCTGCTGGCTATTGCGGCTCACTTTGTGCTGCACGAGCGTGAAAACCCAAAACTCCTGTGGTCTGGCGTATTTCTTGCCTTTGCGGGCCTGCTGGTTCTTGCGTTTTAGAGCAGGCTTTTGATTGTCCCAAGGATACGCCCTAGAAAATGGAAAGGATGGCATCCTAATGGGGCAAATTTAGTACTCCACGCAGGTAGCTTTCTTGCTATACTCCCCCCCATGAATACGTTCTACCTTGTTCGCCATGGGGAAACCGAAAACAATAGGACAAAGCGGCTGTCGGGCTAACAGGTAGGCAGAGAGGGTTTACTCTTGTATACTTACTGTGTTGTAGACAGATATGGCGCGTTGGCCGAGTAGTTAGGCACAGCTCTGCAAAAGCTGCAACACCGGTGCGATTCCGGTACGCGCCTCCATTTTGTTTAGAGGGTTGTGGTTAATGAAATCAGTTGTAGTTTGTGGATCTAAGAAATATCGGGAAGAAATTGCCGCCTTTTGCGCCGAGCTGGAGAAATTGGGCGTGCTGGTGTTTGAGCCCAGTATTCAGCGGCCTATCCCCGAAGATTCATTCATCCATTCCGACTATGTCACCAAGGTGGTATTTAAAGGCTTAACGCTGGAACATTTCGACTGGATCCGCAAGGCAGAGGTCTGCTATGTATACAATAAGGACGACTATGCCGGCATTAGTGTCACCATGGAAATGGCCTATGCAGCAGCCCTAGGCAAACCCATTTTTGCCCTGACCCCCAAAACCGGCGAACCGCTGCGCGATACACTTATCGACAGAGTAGTTACTTCGCCCCAAGAGTTGGCGGCTCTGTTATAATCGATTTAGATTAGGATCTAGTAATTTCACAATATTTTTGACAAACATATGCGCGGGTGGTGGAATAGGTATACACGCGACACTTAAAATGTCGTGCTCACAAGGCGTGCGGGTTCGATTCCCGCCCCGCGCACCAACAAAACAGCCATATCGTAGTGGCTGTTTTTCTTATGTTTAGTTTGGTTAAATAGGGGGATGAAAAAGCAAAGCGCTGGAATTTTGTTATACAAAACCGAGGGGCAGGAAGTAAAAGTGCTGATTGTGCACCCCGGCGGCCCGTTTTGGGCCAAGAAAGACAAAGCCGCGTGGTCGGTGCCCAAGGGCGAATTTGTCGATGGTGAGGAATCGCTAGCAGCAGCCAAGCGTGAATTTCGCGAGGAGCTGGGCCTGGACCTGCCAGCTGGCGACCCGCAGCCTTTGGACGAAGCCAAACAGCCCAGCGGCAAAGTGGTGCATGTGTGGGCACTACAGGCAGATTTGGACATTGCCAGAATCCAAAGCAACCAATTTAGCATGGAATGGCCGCCCAAATCCGGCAAACAACAGGATTTTCCGGAAGTAGACAAAGCAAAGTGGTGCAGCCTGCCCGAAGCCGCCGAAAAATTAGTGAAAGGGCAGGTGGTATTTTTGGAGCGTCTGGTAGAGTTACTCAAACCCCAGCTGCCCAACCTAACGCTCGAAAAACCCGCTGAGCCAACTGCCCCCGCCCAAGCCTCCCTTTTTTAGTGATGCGCCAGATGCGAGCCTTTATCAAACAAGGGAACGTCAATGAAAAATTATTGACAAATACAATAAGCAACCCAATCATAATGCTAAAAGAATTTCGGGGTATTCGGATAGTCCGCCATCCCATGCTGCAGTATCTGCTATAATACAAATTAAATGTGTTTGCTTGTCAATTTTTCTTTAGTGATGTACATGATGCCCGTGCGGGCATAACTCTTTTAGCTATAAATTTTCGATTAACTTTGTAAAAACAGGTACACTACCGTTATGAACTATTATGTAACCACCTCTATTCCGTATGTAAATGGCGAGCCGCATATTGGCCATGCCCTGGAATTTTTGCAAGCCGATGTGCTGGCGCGTGCTGCCCGTCAACAGGGCAAGCCCACCATTTTTAGCACTGGTGCCGACGAACACGGCAGCAAGATTTTCCAAAAAGCGGCCGAATCCAAACTGCCGGTTACCCAGTTTGTGGAACAGTTGAGCGGCCAGTTCCGCGAATTGCAAAAAGAACTGCATATCAGCAACGATCGCTTTATCCGCACCACCGACAAAGCCCACGAACAGCGCGCCCAATTAATTTGGAAAGCCCTAGCCCATGACATCTACAAAGGCAAATACACCGGCTGGTACGATGTAAAAGAAGAAGAATTCGTGCCCGAGGCCAAGGCCGACCCGGCCCGCATGAAGCCCGACCACCCCCAGGCCTACCAAAAGATCGAGGAAGAAGACTATTTCTTTAAATTAAGTGCCTACAGGGACAAAATTCGCCAAGCCATCGAAACAGGCACCTTCCAGGTGATTCCCGACACCCGCCGCAACGAAATTTTGGCTGTACTGAACGAGGGCCTGGACGACATTAGTATCTCGCGCCCCAAAGAAAAGCTGGACTGGGGCGTACCTGTGCCCGGCGACCCCGGCCATGTTATGTATGTGTGGTTCGAAGCACTAATGAACTACATTACCGTGCTGGGCTACCCGGAGCACAAAGACTTTAAAGAATTTTGGCCGGCCAACGTGCAGGTGATTGGTAAAGATATTTTGCGTTTCCACGCCGCCATCTGGCCCGGCATGCTGCTTTCGCTGGGACTGACCCTGCCCGAAAAACTGTTTGTGCATGGTCACATAACGCTGGACGGCAAAAAGATGAGCAAAAGCCTGGGCAACGTTATTGCACCCAAAGAAATTCTGGCCAAGCATGGCGTTGACCCGCTGCGCTATTACTTTTTACGCCATATTCCCAGCTATGACGACGGCGACTTCGGCTGGGATACGTTCGAAGCGGCTTACAATAACGAGCTAGCAAACGAACTGGGCAATGCCGTGCAGCGCACTGCGGCTATGATTATGAAATACCAAAACGGGGTAATTGGCGAAACGCCCAAGCCCGAGCACGACAGTGCACCCATTGCCGACGCTATCGAGCGCTGCCAGTTTGACCGTGCGTTAGACGAGATATGGCTGCAAGTGCGCGGCCTGAACCAATACATCGACGAGGCCAAACCGTGGGCCGTTGCTAAAGAAATCGAAAAAAACAAGGACGGTGCCGACCACCTGCGCGAAATACTGGCCTACCAGGCCGGCTGTCTGCTAGAAATTGCCGAGCTGTTGGAGCCATTCCTGCCAGAAACCGCAGCAAAAATTAAAGACATTTTTAGCACCGGTATGGTCCGCCCCACCCAAGGCACGCTTTTTCCTAAAGCTGATACGCCCCCGGCTCAAGCACCAAAGGGCTAGTTGGGCATGGACCTGACCGATACACACTGTCATATCCACGAGGCGCAGGCTGCGACCGACCCCAATAACCCTACGCACCAGCGCTGGGTAAAAAATGGGCGCGATCCGGACGACATGATAACGGCTGCGCACCAAGCTGGCGTAACCTGCCTGATTTGCGTGGGAACCACCTTGGCCGATAGCCAACTGGCCGTGGATTTTGTGCAACAGCGCCACAACACCTGGGCTAGCATTGGCTTGCACCCGCACGAGGCCAAAGACTATGCCGCTAGCGCCAGTGCCTTGCAGCAATTTGCCGCACTGGTGACGAGGCCAAAGATAGTGGCAGTGGGCGAGTGCGGGCTGGATTACTATTACAACCACTCGCCCAAAGGCGACCAGGAAAAAATACTGCGCTTCCAAATTGAGCTGGCATTGCAGCACAATTTACCCCTGATATTCCATGTGCGCGATGCATTTGCAGATTTTTGGCCGATCTTTGACAGCTACCCCGACATCCGAGGTGTGATTCATAGTTTTAGTGCTGGCCGGAACGAATTAGAGCAAATATTACAACGTAATTTGTATCTGGGCTTGAACGGTATTATGACGTTTACCAAAGACCCTGAACAGATAGCGGCCGCTAAAGCAGTGCCCGCTAACAGGTTGCTTTTAGAGACAGATGCCCCTTTCTTGACCCCCGCACCACAGCGTGCTACAATTTGCGAGCCGAAGCATGCGCGTTTAACAGCTGAATTTTTGAGCCAACTGCGAGGGGAAACGCTCGCCGACCTGGCCGATTATTCAACGGCAAACGCACGTGCTTTGTTCACTTTTGATAAGAGGTTATATTAGATATGAACCGCATGTCGCAAAACCGAGGCCGCGAAACACTAGCCGCTGGAGCCACGGCTGAACCGCACGTGGCCCGACGCGTCATCCGCCACACGGCTGCCAAAAATGCACAAGCTGCTATTCGTCAGCAATTCCCTGGCGTGTTTGCGGCGCAATTTGCCACTGCACAAATGGCTACCCAAACGTTTACTCAAGCTGCCGGAGACGACGATGTTGCGCAAATTGCTTAGCGTACTGGCCGTCCAGGACGATCGCCGTGCGCAAGCCTACCGCGAGATTATTCGCCGCGAAGCCGCCATTGGTGGCAAACTGTTTGGTGATGTCCACCGCAACAGCCGCCGCGAATTCTTTTGCCTGGACGAACACACATGGGTTTGGCACGAAGAATGGACGGACCAAAACGGTATCCGCCACGCTGTGACCACCCGCTACGATGTCCGCCCCAACGGCGTGCTGAAGGCACAAGACAACCAGCCCTACCAATATATTAGCGTTGAAGAAGCGCGCAGTCTGTACAAAGCCGTTGACATGTATAATCACCATATCGATACCGAGCTGTACGGCCTGGCCGCCTAACCCCTAATATGCGTGTCATCCTGAACGTGTTTTAGGATCCCGTTACAACAACTCACCATGCAGAAACCCATATACCTCGATCACGCCGCGGCAACCCCCATGGACCCGGCCGTACAAGCGGCCATGCAGCCGTACTTTGTGGACAAATTCTATAATCCGTCGGCTACGTACTTGCCAGCCGTTGGCGTACGCCAAGATTTGGAAGCTGCCCGCGCCCAAGTGGCCCACTGGTTGGGTGCCCACCCCACCGAAGTAGTGTTTACGGCTGGCGGCACCGAAGCCAATAATCTGGCTATCCGCGGTGTGCTGGAGCGGTTCGGGGACGGTAACGTAGTAGTGAGCGCTATCGAGCACGAGTCGGTGCTGGCCCCGGCCCACCACTATGATTGCCGCGAGGCGCCCGTATCTGCCGAAGGTATTATCGATATTCCGGCCCTTACGAAACTTATTGACGATAAAACCGTTTTGGTAAGTGTTATGCAAGCCAACAATGAAATAGGCACGGTGCAGCCCATTCGCCATATTACCCAGGAACTAGGGCGTATTCGTGCTCTGCGCAAGGCCGCAGGCAACACTCGGCCGCTGTATTTTCATACCGATGCCGCCCAGGCAGCCAACTACCTGGATTTGCACACCGCGCGCTTGGGTGTAGACCTTATGACCATTAATGCGGGTAAAATCTATGGCCCCAAGCAATGTGGCGCACTGTTTGTGGCGCATCATGTGCGTCTGCAAGCGCAAACGTTTGGTGGCGGGCAGGAACGCGGCGTTCGGTCGGGAACCGAAAATGTGGCAGGGGCAATTGGCCTGGCCGCAGCCCTGGACACTGCGCAAACCATGCGCCACGACGAAACCCGGCGGTTGCAGCACCTGCAACAGCTGTTTTTTGATCTATTAGAAAAAGAAATCCCCCAGGTGGTAGTGAACGGTTCGCGCAAAACCCGTTTGCCTAATAATATACATGTTACCCTTCCGGGCCAGGACAACGAACGCCTGTTGCTGGAATTAGAACAACAAGGTATTTTATGCGCCGCCGGCTCGGCCTGCAGTGCCAGCAACGAAGAGCCGTCGCACGTTTTGCGCGCCATGGGCCTGTCTGAGGCTGATGCCCAAGCGTCTTTACGCTTTACCATGGGCCGCCAAACAGATGAGGCAGCTATCCGCCATACTGTCGCCACACTGCGTGATGTTCTCAGCTGAGTCCAAACAAGCTATACTTCCTAAGTAATGCATAAGCGAATTGCACTGTTAGTATTGGCTGCGGGGGTATTATGTGGTTTGGGCGCTTCGGTTGCGGCCCAGAGTGTGCCCCAGGGGTATAAAAGCGATACTGCCCTGCAAAAGGGGCTCATTGTCCGACTCAAAAGCGGGGATGGCAGCACCGTGGAGCCTCTTGTCCAGGCGGACGCCGCAGAGATGTTGGGTGTAGTGGTGGCCTCTAACGCTGCCCCCGTGTCGCTTTCTAGCACCGAAAACGTGCAGCAGGTATTTGTGGCCACTACCGGCCAGTACAGCGTGTTGGTTAGTAACCAAAACGGCACGATTAAATCGGGTGATTTTGTAACTATTTCGTCCCTAAATGGTGTGGGCATGAAATCTACTACCACCCAAACCGTGGTATTGGGCAAGGCGCTGGCTGGGTTTGACGGCAAGTCAGGTGTAGAAACAACGGCTAAGGTAAACGACAAGCAAGTGAGTTTAGGCCGTGTAGCTGTTGACATTACCGTGGCACACAATCCGCTATACAGTGGTAACGACGTAACCGGCGTGCCGCACGTACTGTCCGAGGCTGCGGGGTTGGTGACCACTAAGCCTATTGGCGCCGTGCGTATTTATGCCAGCCTGGCAGTGCTAATAGTCGCTATTTTCATCGCCGGCGGTGTGGTATACAGCGGCGTGCGCAACGGCATGGTGGCCATTGGCCGCAACCCGCTGGCAAAACAGTCTATTTTCCGCAGCCTGATACAGGTAACGTTAATGGCGTTGATTATTTTCGTAATTGGTTTATTTGCGGTATATTTATTACTAAGAATATAACTTATGGTTAGGTGGACGGGTAGGCGATGACAATCTGGCAGCTGGCACTGATCTTGAGTTTTATACTAGCTGGCGGCTTGGGTTTTATTTGTCTGCTTAACAAAATTAGCAAGGTGGGCCAAAAACCCAAGGACCTGCAGTCGTTGCAAGAAGGCGCCGAAGAAGATGTGGAACACATCTTTAACAATGAATTCCGCGAGGAGCTGCGTAACCGCGGTCGCCTGCACTTTGAGAAAATATTGGGCGAAAACGCCATGTTTCTGCAACAGGATTTGCGCCTGACTACTTCGCAGCTGAACGACTACATGAAGGGCGAAATTAGTAAAGAGTTAAAAGACGCCTTTGCTAATTACGAGAGTGCCATTGGCGACGCCAAACAGCTGGCTGTGGAGTCTATCGAAAAAACCAAGACAGCCATAGATGAACAGCGCCAGGCACTGAGTGCGCAGCTGGAAAAAGAGGTGGCCGATGCCAAAGCGCAGCGCATCAAACGCTTTGACGACAATATGGCAGCAGTGGTTAACCACTATGTACTAGCCGCTATTGGTAACCAAATAGACCTAAACGATCAGCTGGAATATATTTTGGGCGAGCTGGAGGCGAACAAAAAAGCCATTGTGGAGGATGTCCTTAATGGAGCTTGATACCGCCAGCCAGACCCAGAAACAGCCGGTATTGCCCACGCTGGTATTTGGCGTGGTGGAAGTGCGGCGTTTGCAGCGCGAGCTGGAGGCGCTGGACGACTATTTTTCTCAAAATGCCTTGCGCCAGCCCGGTAAGCAAGTAGCCTTGCCGCGCACCAGTCGTTTACTGGATAGCCTAGCGGGCGAAAACCATGTTAACTTGCTGCAGGCACACGAACGCCAGTCGTTAGCCAAGTTTTTGCAGTTGGTGGTCGCCCAAGCACCCAATATTCATATTAGTTTTGCCGCCGATCCATCGTCGGCCTTTACGGCTAAGCTTGTTAGCTGGTTGCGTAGTAATATACATCCGTTTGCACTGCTGCAGCTGGGCCTGCAGCCCAACATTGCTGCCGGCTGTGTGGTGCGCACACCCAATCGTGTGTTTGATTTTAGCCTGCGCCAGCGTTTTACCGATCAACACCAGTTGCTATTACAAGCCCTGGAGGCCAAGTGAGCGATAACCGGCATTTTGACCAGCTTGTAGCCGCAGGCCGCCCGGTGGGCGAAGTAATTGCCGTGGACCGATTTATGGTGAAGATCAGGGGCCTACAGCCTGTTAACCCGCATGCACTAGTGATGTTCCAAGATGGCAGCAAAGGTTTTGTACACCATATTTTTGAAGACTACGTGTTAGTACTGCACATGGGCACCAAAACCGTACCTATCGGGTCGGTGGCTGTGGTGCAGCACGACCAATTAGTTACCAAAGTGGGCAAAGATTTTGTGGGCCGGGTGGTATCGGTAACCGGTGAGCCGTTGGATGGCGGCCAACCTATTGCAGCCGATGGTGTATGGCCGGTGTTTGCCGACGCGCCACAGCTGTTCGAGCGCGAACTATTGGACACGCAGCTAGAAACCGGTGTAACCGTTATTGACACGCTATTTCCGCTTATGCGCGGCCAGCGTATTGCTATTTTGGGCGATGGCAAATCCGGCAAAAGCACCTTGGCCACGCAAATTGCCCTTAACCAAACCGGCAGCGACGTTACCACGGTATATGTGCTGATCGCCAAGCGCCGCAGTGACGTGAATTCGCTACTGAATCGCCTAAAGGAAAGTGATGCGCTTAAAAGCGCGGTGGTTATTGTATCTACCATGTCCGAATCGTTGATTATGAGCTATCTGGCACCGTATGTGGGGTGCAGTATGGCCGAATACCTGTGGCAGCACGACAACCGCGATGTGCTGGTGGTGTACGACGACCTGACCGCACACGCCCATGCCTACCGCGAAGTAGCGTTGTTGTCGGGCATGAGCCCTGGCCGCGACAGTTACCCTGGCGATATGTTTTACGTGCACTCCAGCTTGCTGGAACGCGCGGGTAAAATAGCGCGCAACCACAAAACGCTTACATCCGTACCCCTGGTATATGCTGCAGGTGGCGACATTACCTCGTACCTACCCACCAACATTATGTCTATTACCGACGGACAGTGGATATTAGACATGAACGTCTTCCGCGATCGCATGCGTCCGGCCGTGAGCGTGGGGTTAAGCGTGAGCCGCGTGGGCGGCCGTGGCCAGGACGAGCGCCAAAAAAAGTTGGCCGGGCAAGTATTTAAAACGCTGACCGCCTATGCCACGGCGCAAGAATTTGCCCATTTTGGTTCCGAACTGGCCGTGGCCGCCCAGCAGGATCTGGTGCGCGGCGAACGCTTGTACAAGCTGCTCAACCAGGCACCGGGCGAGCGTTATACCCTGCAAGCTCAAACCCTGATGCTGGATGTTGTGCTCAACCTGGACGAGCACGAAACGCTGGATATGGGTACGCTCAAAGCCGCTGCCAACGATTTTGCCAAGCAAATCAAGCAACCCACCGATTACGACACGGTACTGGCCGAGTTCAAGAAAAAAGGCGTTGCCGAGGTTAAGAAGTAATGAGTAAACTGAGCGAAGTTGCCGACCGCCAGGCTGCCATGGGCACTATTGTCAACCTGACCAGCGTGTTCGAGGGGTTGGCCAGTATGCGCATTGCCCAAACCAAAAACCAAGTACAGCAATCGCAAGGCTTTTTTAGCGAACTGTGGCACATTTACAGCCAGCTGCGCGTAGACAAACTATTCCGCTTTGGCCGCCAACAATCCGACAAGCCCATTGACAAAGAACTGTACATCATTATTACCAGCGAAGGCGGTTTTTCGGGTGATATCGACCAAAAGCTTATTAATATTATGCTCAAAACCTACGACCCAGCTAAGCAGGATATTATTGTGGTGGGGCATCACGGTGCCGTGCTTTTAATCCAAAACAGCGTGACGTTTAAAAAATACTTCACCCTGCCAGCCCGTGATAAAAACATCAATGTCCAGCCGTTGGTGCAAGAGGTGCGCCACTACCGCAGTACCGTGGCCTTTTACCAAACCTATGTATCGCTGATGGTGCAGGACGTGAAGCGCATCGAATTAAATGTAGCCGTACAGGAAGAAGGCAAGCGGGTGGCTGCCAAAGAAGAAATCATCAGCGAAGCCAATTACATTTTCGAGCCCAGTACCTACGAAGTTATTGCCCACTTGGAACGCACCATGCTGGAAGTTGCCCTGAGCCAAGTTATCTTGGATTCCAAACTAGCTCAATACGCCAGCCGTTTCCGGGCCATGAGTATGGCCAACGACCGAGCCGACGAGCTGTCGCACGATTTGGACCTGCTATACAACCGCACCAAACGCCGCCAACAAGACGAGCGTCTCAAAGAAATAATTAACGGCTTACGCAAAGCGGAGTTAGTACGATGAACCAGGGAATTGTCCGTTCTGTCCGCGACCTGATTGTTACCGTGGTATTCGACGACCAACTGCCGGATATTCACGAAGTCATTGTGGTGGAGGGCAACAATGCTCCGCTGCTGGTGGACAGCCTGCAGCCCGGCAACGAGGCAGTGTGCCTTAATATTCAATCCAATCGCAGCCTGCAAAAAGGCATGACGGTGAAACGCACGGGTAAGAGCATCGAAATTCCCGTGGGTCCGGAATTGGTGGGCCGCGTAATGGATGCAATGGGATTGCCGCTGGATGGCCAGCCGGCAGTACAATCACAAGCCGGTACCCGTACTATTTTCCAGCCTGCGAACCAGCGCGGCGGCTTTGGCGCTGTAGCGCCCGAAATCTTAGAAACTGGCATTAAGGTAATAGATTTCTTCACCCCGTTTGTAAAGGGGCGCAAGATTGGCATTATCGGCGGGGCCGGCGTGGGCAAGACCGTGCTGACTATGGAGCTCATCCATAACATCGCCCAAAGCGGCGGTGGCTTAAGCTTCTTTACCGGCATTGGCGAACGCATCCGCGAGGGACATGAACTGTACATGACGCTCAAAGAGCGCAACCTTATCGATAGTACCTGTATGTTTTTTGGCCAGATGAACGAAAACCCAGTACGGCGTGCACTAGTGGGCCTAAGCGCGGTAACCTTGGCCGAATACTTCCGCGACGAAGAGGGTAAAAACATTTTGTTCTTTGCCGACAATATGTACCGCTACGTACAGGCTCGGAACGAAGTGGCCACTATGCTGGGCCAAATACCTAGCGAGGGCGGCTACGAACCCACTATCTTCAGTGATGTCAAAATGCTACAAGACCGATTAAGTAGTACCGACAAGGGGTCGATAACTGCCGTGCAAACTATATATGTGCCTGCCGACGATCTGAGCGACCCGGCTGTGCAAATGATCCAGCACGAACTGGATTCGGTTATTGTGCTTAGCCGTGCCGTAGCCGAGCAGGGCATCCGTCCGGCCGTGGACCTTATCCATACCACCTCGTCGCTGTTGTCGCCCGATGTAGTAGGCGAGCGCCACTATTTGCTGAGCGTACAGGTGCAGTCCTTGTTGCAAAAATACGAAACCCTCAAACCCATTATTGCCATTATTGGCGAAAACGAACTAAGCCCGGCCGACCGCGCCGACTATGCCAAAGCCAAAAAACTGGTTAGCTTTTTCTCACAGGACATGTACGTTATGGAGGACCTCAATGGCCGCAAGGGCGAGTTTATCGGCCGCGAAGATATGCTGAAAGGCGTTGAGGAAATCATTGTCTAATGGCTGTTCGAACAGAAGCTTCTACTGGTGAAGTTGTGGAAGTCCCGGGCGCCGCGGCCCCTAAACCCGACAAACACGCCAAGCCCACCATGCACATCAAGGTCTATTCGCCATTTAAAATCTATTTCGACCAAGCAGGCTATAGTATTTCTGGTAAAAACCAAACCGGTCCGTTCGACATTTTGCCCCACCACCACAATTTTATGACCCTGTTAACGCCAGGCGAACTCATCATTCGCCGCCCTGACGCGGCAGACCAAAAAATCCGCATTTCCGGCGGCCTCATGCACGTCAAAGCCGACCGCGCCACGGTATTCTTGGATATTTAAAAAGATTTTTGAAGCAATACTATAAGCTTTCGATCAAAACTCAAAAACGCTTTCAAGATCGACTTATACTCTGGCAGAAAAATAGGCATGATCCGTTATTGCGGTTGCACGGACTGAACGGTGTCTATGCGGGCATGTACAGCCTTGATGTAACGGGGGACATACGGGCTATCTATCAAAAAATCGACGATGAGTACGTAATGTTTGGTTTTATCGGCACGCATTCGCAACTGTATAAGTGAAATCCTAGGCCTTAGTCCAAGGCTATATAGTCAAACCCAAACGTGGCGCCGGAGGTAGGCGGGCTGGCGGTACAGACGCTAAAGCTGGTGGTGGAACGGTTGACATAGTAGCTGAGGTCGGCGGCGCTGGCGCCAATAGGTGTCACCGCGATATGCGGAGTGGTATTGAATACGGTGGCAAAGGTAATGGTGGCAAAGCACCCCGCTGCCGCATTACTGCCGGTGTTGATGGTGATTGAGCCGGCAGTGTCCGAGCCGCTTACTGATGCAGTACCGCCCGAACCCAAAGCGCTGCCCTTGGCCAGTGACGGTACCGGCCCGCCGGCGGTAATGTGCTTGGTTACAGCCAGGTTGCCGTTCAGCTGCAGGGTGTTGGTAGAAATTTGGCTGGCCGATACGTTGCCGTTAAAGGTACTGGTACCGGTTACGGCCAGACCATTGCGGGCAGTGAGCACGCCCTGTACGCTGGCTGTGCCAGCGACCGCTATGCTGGTAGCCTGTACTTGGCCAAAGTTGCTAGTGCCAGATACGGTAATGCCGGGTAGCGACAGGCTGTTGCCAACCTTGATAGAGCCGGCTACCTCCAGATTGTCTTGCACCAGCACAGCGCCGGCGAACACAGCGTTGGATTCAACATTCAATATTTGTTTGGGATTGCCCACGGTAACGTCGCTGTTGGCCAATTGCTTGAGTGTGCTATCTGACAAGCTTTGTGACGAGGTGTCGTTTTGGGTGGTGGTAGCTTGTTTGCGGTTGTTTAGGTACAGCACAACGGCCGAACCGCCTGCCAGCAACATAAGCAGTATTAACAGCAGCAGGTAAATATTAAACTTGCGCCAAATGCCCAGGATTTTTTTAATAAAAGATTGTTTTTTGGGTGGTGGTGCACTGCCATTGCCTGCTCCCTCCAACTGTTGGCCAAGCTCGGCAATGGACGGGGTGCCCGGTGCCGGCTTGTTCTGGTTGCTCGTGTCCGGAGTAACTACCTCAGGGTTACCCTCTAACGAGTGCACATCATTATCGGTATCAGATTGTAGTGCCGATGGATCCATAGCCTTTTATTCATAATACAGCAAAAACCATAAGAGCTTAGGTGCAATCTTGCTCTAGCATTGTGTTTTGCAGCGCGATGTTGGACAATAAACAGATATGAGGGCAAGACAATTGCTGGTTATGGTGGGAGCATTTGTGTCGCTTAGCTGCATGTTGGGTGCTGTGTCGGTCCATGCACAGTCGTCGTCAACCAATTATAAATTGAATGAATTTTCGTTTGGCTCGGGCGGTGAACTAAATAGCTGTTCGGGCAGTTATTGTTCCAAGCAATCAGCCGGTGATCTAACGGTGGGTAACTCGGCCAGTAATAACTATCAAATGTATGGCGGATTTAATACCACGGATATGCCTCTGCTAGAAGTAGCGGTGGATGGCGGCGCATTTGACTTTGGTATTTTGGATGCATCTACCGTACACACCATTACCACTACCTTTCGGATTCGTAATTATTTAAGTAGCGGCTATGTGGCTCGGCTGACCGGTTCGGCCCCGGATAACGGCGCCCATACGCTTACGGCACTCAGCAGCGCCACGGCCTCGAGCCCTGGTACCGAGCAGTTCGGCGTAAATGTGGTGGACAACAGCAGCCCGAACATCGGCGCCGACCCCCAGCAGGTGCCAGACAGCACCTTTGGCTTTGGTGCCGCAGCCACAGGCTACAATACAACCAATCTGTTTAAATTTGTGGATGGCGGCACCATTGCCAATAGCGCGAAAAGCAGTGGCGAAACCCTGTTTACGCTGTCTATGATTGCCAATCAGTCTAACCAAACTCCAGCTGGCGTATACACTGGCCACTTAAGTATCGTGGTGGTGCCTACGTTTTAATTTTGCGCTGCACAATAAGCTTATGGTAAAATCTTAAACGATAAGTATTGTTTAAAATAAAAAGCCCCCAAAGGAGCACAATGGCACTCAAGCACATAAGGCATCTTGGTAAGCGCAGCGGTTTGCTGCTGGTGGCACTTGTATTTATGGCTATGCTGGCAATGGGCGCGGTGCCCTTTGGCAAACAGGCCAGTGCCGCACAGCTGACATCGCGCAGCCTTTCGCTATCCAGCTCGGCAAACGGTGCAATTACAGTGGGTAGTGCCGGCAGCGGCAGCAATGGGCAAAAAGCGCAGCACACGGTTACATTCACGCTGGGTACGTCAGGTGCCACCGTGGGGTCCATGGCCATTATTTATTGTGATAACCCCATTCCGCAAACCAGCTGTACTACACCTACCGGCCTCAGCGCTGTTAACCTTACCTCAGCCTCTGTATCAGGCCAGACGGCGGGTACCTTTTCGTTAGATACCGCTACTAACAACCCCACCATTACCAACTACGGTACGTGTAACGGTGCCACCACTACCCGCAACAACTGCGTGCTGGTTAAGGCGGCTAGCGGCGCGGCGCAAACTGCCACGCCCACTATTACCATTACCTACGGCGGCGGGGCATCTAACTATATAACCAACCCCACTACCGATAACCAGACATTTTACGCCCGTCTGGTAGTGTTTTCGGATATTGGCTATGCCACGCCGGTAGACAACGGCGCCGTGGCTAGCTCCACCGCCGAACAAATTGACATTACCGCCAAGGTGCAAGAAAAATTGAACTTTTCGGTAAGTGCCTCGCATACGGCACCGGGGGGTACCTGTACGGCGCTGAGCGGTAGCGGTGCACTCAATCTGGGCGACAGCAACGGCGTGCTGGATTCGGCCACTGCCTATGATGCGCACTCGTATTTCCGCGTGAGCACCAATGCAGTCAATGGTACGGTTATAAAATATTCGGGCGATACGCTTAAGAGCGGGTCTAATTCTATTACCGCATTGGCTTCCGAAACCCTGTCGTCCCCCGGTTCATCGCAATTTGGTCTGGGGCTCAATACCGGCAGTACCGAACATAGTTTTACTAACCTGACTGCGGCCACAGGATATGATGAGGCCAACGGTAATATTAACCCTACGGTGGCGGCCAAGTTCAACTTTAGTACGGGCAGTGTAACCACGCCGGTTACTATTGCATCTGTGGGCAGCGGCATCGTTTCTTGCGATACAGGTGATGTGCGCTATATCGGCAACATCGCTACCAGCACGCCTGCCGGTATTTACACCACTACCATCACCTACATAGCCGTACCGACGTACTAGGGGGCTGCATGGTTGGGGTGTTATGATAGCGGGCCACAGCAGCAGGGCATATAAAAACATTGTCTACGGCGTGGTGGGCACGGTGTTGCTGGGCGCAAGCTTAGGCCTGTCTATGAGCCAACGCCATGCCTCGGCCTTAGAACTTAAACCGCGCAGTATCGAGGTGGGCACCACGGCTGCCGGAACAGCCACAACACATGCTTTTTCGTTTACCTATGCCAGTACCAGCAGCATTGGGTCGGTGGTATTCCAATATTGCGACAGCCCGTTAGAGGTAAATGCTTGTGTGGCACCCACGGGGTTGGACGCTTCGGGTGCGGCGCTGCAGCAACAGACCGGCGAAACCGGGTATAGCATAACTGCTGCCACTACCAACCAGATTACACTTAGCCGGGCCGCAGCAGCCACGGGCACTATTGCCTCGGTATACACCTTTGGCAATGTGGTTAATCCCACGGGTTCACCGCGGGCTTTTTATGTGCGTATTTTTACCTATGCTACGACCAACGGCTCGGGCCCGTACACGGATTTTGGCGCCGTAGTAAGCGCCACTACCCAAGGGGTAACCATTAGCACCGAGGTACCGCCTATTTTGAACTTTTGCGTGGGGCAGACCATTAGTGGCTCGGATTGCTCCACAGCCGACGGCGATGTAGTGGATCTGGGCACCCTTGCCTCTAGTGATACTGCCACCGGCACGTCGCAAATGATGGTTGGTACCAATGCCGGTTCGGGCATGAACATTACCCTCAATGGCACTACGCTTACGTCTGGCAACAATGTCATTACTGCTTTAAGCAGCCCTACGGCCAGTGCACCAGGTACAGCCCAGTTTGGCATTAATCTGCGCGCCAATACTAATCCCCCTGTGGGTACCAACCCCAGTGGAGCAGGCGTGGCCACCCCTACGAGTACCTATAACATTGTCAATCGCTTTAAGTTCCATGTGGGCGATGCCATAGCCACCACGCCCAGCACCACCGATACCCGCAAGTTCACGGTAAGCTATATGGCCAACGTGCCGGCCAGCCAGGATCCGGGCGTCTACGTGGCCACCATCACGTATGTTTGCGCCGCAAATTTCTAATTTAGACCGGAAATCGTTGTGTAATGCAGGGTAGTTTTGAAAACCATGAAAGTGGATGCTACACTTAGTGCTAAAGGTTAGGATAAGATAGGGATATATGCGCAAACTAGTTCAAGCTTTTTTGGTCGTTACTGCAATTGTTATGCTCAGTACTGGCGGGATGGTTCACGCACAGTCTAACGGTATTGGTATTACGCCGCGCAAGGACTTTACCGTTAAGCCCGGCGCGCATGTAAGCGACACGCTGTTTGTAAGTAATCTTAGCCAAAACCAAGAACTGCGGGTTTCTATCCGGGTGGTAGATTTTAAGGCTCAGGACGAATCCGGCACCCCGGCTTTACAGCTGGCTGCCAATGCACCGCAGACCCCGTGGTCACTTAAACCATTTATAAAAATTGCTGGCAGCGTAACAGTTGCCGCGGGCAAATCCACGTATGTGCCCTTTACCGTTGCCATACCTTCTAGCCAGGGTGCGGGCAGCTATTACAGCGCTATCGAATATGTGGCCGAAAACGCTGCCACGCAGCAAAAGGTAAATATCGCCGCTTCCAGCGCATCGCTGGTGTTTGTAGCCGTACCCGGGCAGGCTAAGGAACAGCTTGCAATGGAACAATTCGGTGCGTATGCACCAAACAAAGACGAGCAGACAGGCGTGTTTAAAAGCTGGTTTATAGGCAGCCAACCCCAACAGCTGGCCTACCGCCTGACTAACCATGGTAATGTGGCCGAACAGCCCGCAGGCGCCATCCTTATTAAAAATATTTTTGGTAAAGAGGTAAAGCAGATCAATAAAGCCAACCCTAAAAATCAGCTGGCGCTCATTGACCAAACCCGCCGTTTCCAGACCTGTATTGTGACCGAAGAAACTACCAACACCACAGCAAGCGGCCAAACCAACCCGCAGATCAAGTGTGTTGACCCTGGGCTGGCACCTGGCCGCTACACTGCGCAGCTGGCATTATTCTACGGGCTAAATGGTAGTAACACGCAGGAAATTGCCGCAACTGCTACGTTTTGGTATTTGCCCTGGTGGTTTGTGGGGCTCCTGGTGCTAGTTGTTGTGGCAATTGCAGTGCTGGTGTGGTGGCTGCGCCGCCAGATGAGTAAACGCGGCAAAGCCAAACGTCGCTAGGCGTTCCCAAGCACTAGCGATATAATACGGGCATATGAAGCGCTTGCGCCATCTTAGAATCTGCCTATTGTATATTGTTGTCTGCAGTGTGGTTGCAGGGGTGGTCTATGCGGGCAGCGCGCAGGCAGCTGTACAGAATCCGCAATCCGGGTCGGTTGGTGTGGAGGGCACTATTCCCACAGTTGCGCCCACACAGGCGGCAACTATTACTACGCCTACTGGCGGCCAAGTATTTACCAGATTGCCTATTACGGTAAATGGTATTTGCCCCAAAGGTTTGTTGGTTAAAATATTCGCCAACAATGTCTTTGTGGGTTCAACTACTTGCGAAAACGGCAGCTATTCCATCCAGATTGATCTATTCGGCGGTCGGAACGACCTTGTGGCGCGGGTGTTTGATGCCCTTGACCAGGCCGGGCCGGACTCTAATGTGGTGACTGTAACATTTAACGATGCCCAGTTTAATGCCAGTGGTGCGCCGCTGTTGTCCCTGACTAGCAACTATGCTCAGCGCGGGGCAAACCCGGGCGAGATACTGGCCTGGCCCATAATTCTTAGTGGCGGCACCGGGCCGTATGCGCTCAGTGTAGAATGGGGTGACCACAAGGCAGCCGATCTTATTAGCCAGCGATTTACCGGTACCATCGACCTTAAGCATATTTATGATTCGGCCGGAGTATACACCGTGACCATCAAGGCCACGGACACGAATGGGCTAGTGGCCTTTTTGCAGGTAGTGGCGGTGGCTAATGGTGCTGTAACCTCTAGCGCTACTACAGATAACAGTGCTAAGCCGGGTGCGCAGAAGGTAAGTATTATGTGGGCGCCAGCGGCCCTGTCATTGCTTGCTATCCCGATTAGTTTTTGGCTGGGCCGCCGCTATGAGCTGGCCAGTTTGCGCAAGCACTTGCAATAAGTTCACGCCAAGCATGGGCGTAGAGATCAAAATTTGCTAAAATAATATAGATATGTCAAAAAAAGTATTTGTTGGTATGTCCGGTGGTGTGGACAGTTCAGTCACGGCGGCTTTGCTAAAGCAGCAGGGCTATGACGTGTGCGGTGTGTACATGAAAAACTGGAGCCAGGACTTGCCGGGCCACACATGCCCCTGGAAAGAGGACTATCAGGATGCCAAACGCGTGGCAGTGCAGCTTGGTATTCCATTTAAAATGTATGATTTCGAAAAAGAATACCGCCAAAAGGTGGTGAACTACATGGTGGCCGAATACCAGGCCGGCCGTACGCCCAACCCAGACATCATGTGTAACCAGGAGGTCAAGTTCAAGCTGTTTCTGGAAACGGCGCTGGAAGACGGCGCGGATATGATTGCTACCGGCCACTATGCGCGGATTACCCACTTGGCCGATAAGGCTCAATTGTTGGCTGGTATTGACCCCAATAAAGACCAAAGCTACTTTTTATACCGTGTAACTGAAGAAGCCCTTAGCCGTAGCCTTATGCCCATTGGCGAATACGAAAAACCAGCAGTGCGCGAACTGGCCAAAAAGTTTGGGCTGGCCACGGCTGCCAAAAAGGATAGCCAGGGCATCTGTTTTGTGGGCAAGGTGGGTATTAAGGACTTTTTGCTGGCCGAACTGGGGCCGCAGCCCGTAGGCAATATTGTCGACCAGCACGGTAAGACCATCGGCACGCACGACGGCGCATTGTTTTATACCATTGGTCAGCGCCAGGGCCTGCACGTAGGCGGCGGCTTGCCGTATTACGTCGTGGGCAAAAATATGGATAAAAACGAAGTGCACGTAACCACCGACTTGCAAGACAGTCGTCTATGGAGCAATGAAATTATGTTGACCGACCTGCACTGGATTAACGAGGCGCCCAATCCTGGCCAAACCTACCAGGTACGCACCCGCTACCGCGCCCCGCTTATCACCATCAAAGGTCTGCAGCAATTAGGGAACGAAGGCAATTGGCGCCTCGAATTGCAAGACGACGTCCGCGCCCTCACCCCCGGCCAGTCGGCGGTACTATACGAAGGTAGCCGCGTAGTCGGCGGCGGTATTGTTTATTCCTAAGGTATTATTTAACCAGACTGCGTTTTAGCCTGTATGTTCTACACGCAAACGAGCCCGGCGCCCAGTCTGCGTCAGTTGCAGAATTGATAGGAATGTCTAGATTGTTGATCTAAGGAGTCCATTTGTGAGTGCGATGGGCAGTGTGTAGATTAATTTCGGCACACAGCCATGGAAAAAGCGCAAAAATATCGTTTTCTTTCGCAGTCATCGGGCTAGATGTCATGTTTTGATAAGTGTGTAGTAGATTACGGTTATCTATGTAGCCTAATGCTGCCGTGATACTATTTTGTGCAAAGTACTCAACAAAGGGTGTATAAAATTTAGATAAAAAAGCATCATCAAAAAAATCTTTGAAGTGCTCATTGGGATACGTTTGGTCGTATATTACATCTGGGAATTTACTTGCGTGGTAATAGGCGCGCAGTAGTTGCCGATTTTTTTTGAGCGTCCAGGGCAAACCCTGGCAGTATGTATAAAATGTGTGATCTTTAAAAAGCGCAACCGGCCAAATATCTCGTTCAATGTATGAATTGTTGGCCAGGCAAGGGCCTGCCACTGAGGTAGAAAGAATCGGAATGGGCCGGCATTGTTTTTTAGGCGTCGTCATTTGTATGTAGTGCCTGAAATCATTAGTACAATATGAAGGTAATGCACCAGTACGAGTGGCGATATTTTCTTGGCCAGTACCTAATTGTTCGTTGCTGTTTACGATATGCTCGAACACTTCGTCTCCGCCAAGCCCAGTAAAGACCGTATCTACATTGAGCGCCTTGAACGTCTCGGCCATACTGTCAAATAGCTCTAAATAAATATCTCGTTGGGGATAAAATAACTGTGCTTGGGGCGCTCCTAGGATATTGGCTAAAGGATAATGATGTGTTTTGAGCTTGAGTGTGCGTAAATGCCCATAAGGGGCATATTGTTGAATAGCCGCAATTTTAGCACGTTGAGTTACTTCAGATGCCCCTGGTACCAAAATAGTTATGCTAGACCATGGCTGATTTTTATCATATCGGGATAAGTATAGGGGTAGAAGTGAGGAGTCAAGACCTCCGCTGAGCTCAAAACCTATATTCGATCGTGATGCATACGTACTAAGCGTCTGACATAATAAATTTTCGAGCTGCGATACAAAATGGGCAGGATCTGAAGAGGGGATATCACTACTAATATTCCACGTCCGTGACGATGGATACTGAACGGTGACCATTCCCTCGCGATCAACAGACAGTATTTCTCGCTCGTCAAGCACACGAATTTCTTGCCATAGCGTCGGCCTGTAGTTAACGTGAGGTGCCAATATTTCCTCTAGACTATCTGGATTGAGCGTAAGTCTTGGAAGCGCAGCAGTAACTTCATCGTATGAGTTGCTAATTACAAATTTGCCGGCCACGCTGCCGTAAAAGAGGGGGAGTGTTGCGCGTACATCACGGCTAATTCTGAGTTGACCGTCCCTGGCTACTACAATGTTAAGAAACTCTGCGTTACCGTCGGCGTTAGACTGCCCATAGCCAAGTTGGTAGGAAGTGCTACCTATTTGCTTGCAAAAGGTAGCAGGATAGGATGTGCGACGTCGTAAGGCGATATCAATAGAATGCGCTGTATTATGCACATAAAAACTACTCACATCGTGATGAGTCTGCAGTGGCCCTGGTGGGCTTGAGCGAATCGCTGCATGATCTAACCACGCACGGAAGAACATACGCCTAGCTGCCTATTTTTTACGGCCCATTCCTATGTCGTATGCGTTTATGCCTCGCGACGCATTAACCATGGGTTCTTGTTCTGGCGTTTCCAGGGCCTCTGCAATGAAATCCTCAACGGCTGCCTCTATTTCTTCAGATGATGGCTCGGATTTTTCTGTTTCAGGTGGAGTGTAAGAACCGGTAAATGGTTCGGTATCAGTACCTATCCCTTGCTCTTCTGTATTAACCGCGGTTAGTAGGTTGCCGGATAGATTATCAAAATCTATCATTTCCTGCGGTGCTAACATATGCTCCCCCTCCTATTAGGATCGTATTTATAGTATATTTGTAATGCTAATGAAGTTTGATGTAAAGTACAATATTCTTCCGTCTCTGTTATAATCGGTCCCAGAGTATGAACGCACAACAGATACGCACCGCTTATCTAGATTTTTTTAAGCAACGCGGGCACACCGTTATTCCGCGCGCCCTGCTAGTGCCGCAAAACGACCCTACCACGCTGTTTACAGGCAGCGGTATGCAGCCGCTGATTCCGTATTTGTTGGGCGAGGAACACCCGGACGGCACGCGCCTAGCCGACAGCCAAACCTGTTTGCGTGCCCAGGATATCGAAGAAGTAGGCGACAACCGCCATACCACCTTTTTTGAAATGCTGGGCAACTGGAGTTTGGGCGATTACTTTAAGGCCGAACAACTGCCCTGGATTTTTGAATTTTTAACCGATAGCGTGGGGCTGGACCCTAAAAAACTGTACGTCAGCTGTTTTATTGGCAACGACGAATACGCAATACCCAAAGACACCGAATCGGCCACTATTTGGAAAAAATTGTTTGAGCAAAAAGGCATAAGCGCCGGCGAGGCTGACCTAGGCTCCGAAGCGCATGCCGCTAGCATTGGCATGCCGGGTGGCGCCCGTATTTTCTTTTACGATGCCAGCAAAAACTGGTGGTGCCGCAACGGCAACATTAGCGAAATGCCAGTGGGTGAACCGGGCGGCCCCTCGACTGAAATTTTTTACGAATTCGACTTTGTGCCCCACAACCCTGAATACGGCGAACACTGCCACCCCAACTGCGACTGCGGCCGTTTTGTAGAAATCGGCAATAACGTGCTCATGGAATACAAACGCGTAGACGCCGGCTTTGAGCCCTTGCCCAATAAGAACATCGACTTTGGCGGCGGCTTGGAGCGCGTTGCTATGGCTGCCACTAACAGTCCGGATGCCTTTAAGATAAGTATCTTGTGGCCCATTATTGCCAAGCTGGAAAGCCTAAGCGGCAAAAAGTACGACAACCACACCAACGCTATGCGCGTTATTGCCGACCATCTGCGCGGTGCCGCATTCCTGGCCGTAGACGGTGTGGTGCCCAGTAACAAAGAACAAGGGTATGTCATGCGCCGCCTGGTACGCCGCGCCATCCGTTTTGCCTTCGACCTGGGCATCGAGCAGCACTTGTGTGAACAAGTTGTCCCCGTGGTTGCCGACTTATACCATGCCGATTACCCGGAAGTAGCCGAACGTCGGAGCCAAGTAATCGATGTACTGATAAAAGAAGAAAAAATCTTCCGCCAGACCTTGCGCAAGGGCATTCACGAATTTGCCAAACTAACGGCCGGACGCAAATTGCTGGACGGCGAAGTAATCTTTAAGCTGTACGACACCTACGGCTTCCCGGTGGAGCTGTGTGTGGAAGAAGCCTATGCCAACGGCCTGGAAGTACCGCAAGATTGGCAGCACCAGTTTGAACACCACATGCAAGCGCAGCGCGACCGCAGCCGTACTGCCACCAAGGGCGAATTTAAGGGCGGGCTGGCCGATCACAGCGCCATAACCACCAAATACCACACTGCCACCCACCTGATGTACCGCGCCCTGCGTAACGTGCTGGGCGACCACGTAATACAGCGTGGCAGCAATATCACGGCCGAACGCTTGCGGTTCGATTTTTCCCACGACCAAAAGGTCACACCCGAGCAAATCAAGCAGGTAGAAGACATTGTAAATGAGCAGATCAAAAAGGATTGGCCCATGGGCTGGCGCGAAGAAAAAACCAAAGACGTATTAGGCAAAGTGTTGGGTGCCTTTGGCGACCGCTACGGTGACACCGTAAAGGTATACACCGTGGGCAATCCCGACGGCGAGCACTACAGCCGCGAAATCTGCGGCGGCCCGCACGTGGAGCATACCGGCCAATTGGCCGAAGGCGGCCAAATATTTAAGATTATCAAGGAAGAAAGCTCTTCCGCTGGCGTGCGCCGGATAAAAGCGGTGCTTCGCTAGGAGCACTACAGAGCGGGCCGCATGACATTCCTTAATCCAGAAGCGGCCCGAGGGGTGAATAATCATACAGGCAGGCGCATTGTCCATTGGTTGGGTGGGTCCATGATGGTGCTAGGCGTGGCATTGGGTCTGGACGGTGGGTACCAGGAACTGCATGGAGATTCAAGGATCACAGAGATATTTATGGGTGCAGGCACTACTATTGCCGGGCTAGTCATAGCAGTAGCGCCTGCACGTGGGGTCGAAAACCAAGCGCAACCACCCACCGAGTAACGCTTATGCTATAGTGGAGCTATGAGCAAAGCAAAATCCACCAGAACAAAAACTTCACACGCAAAGCAACAAGCAAAACGGTCGGGGCCACTCGCTAGAGCTGTCACGGCCGTTTCGCCATTTCGGGATACAGAGCAATCATTGCTATATAGTTCGGTTATTTTGAACGTACTGTTTGCGTCGGCAATTATAGGCATGGCGATATGGTGGTACCGGGCAGATGTTACCAGTGCGCGTATTGTCCACGAGCACCTTACCAGCCAGTTGTGCCCGGATGATCTGGCAACCAACAAGGTTGTGAGCTCTGGCGATGGAGTAGAAACGACGACCTACGAAGTTACCCAAGCTGCGGTTGACTCCGGCTGTCTTGACGGCCTAATCAGCGGTGCGCAGGCTGGCGACTATATGGCGCACCCCGACCATGCTGCTATCGATGCCACTGCCATGCGCAAGGACGATGCCAAAAATCTGTTGCATATTACGGTCCTTAAAGACGCGGCCACCGGCAAGCAGATTGCCCCGACACGTTATTAGTTTTGGCCATTCTTGGCGCCCCAAGGGCACGTGGTATAATTGATGCTGATTATGCTTGATAGGTTAAAACACGTGAGCCACGCTGTTGCCGGCAAGGTTGCCGATAAGACGGCGATTATGAATGCCAAGGTAGCGGCCAAAGATCAAAAGGCAGCCGACGAGCAGTATGTGGTGGGCCTGGATATTGGTACCGAATTTGTCAAGGCGCTGATTGGCCGCGTGGCTGGCGACCAAATTGAAATTATTGGTGTGGGCCGCGAACACCAGGGTTTAAGCGACATGCAGGCCGGCGCGATTGCCGACATTGCCCGCGTGGTCGAAAATTGCGACAAGGCGCTCAGCACTGCCGAACACCAGGCAAATGTAAGCGTCCGCAGTGCGGTTATCGGTATTGCCGGCGAGTTGGTAAAGGGCACAACCACCACGGTGCGCGTCAGCCGCAAACAAGCCGACAAGCCGCTGGATTTGCTAGAAATAGAACGCATTATCAAACTGGTGCAGGGCCGGGCCGAGGCCAAAGCTAAAAAGCAGCTGGCCTGGGAATTGGGCGGCAAAGAGGTAGAAGTGCGCCTGGTTAATAGCGCGCTGGTAGGCATCGAAATTGACGGCTATAAGGTAACCAACCCGGTGGGCTTTCAGGGCCGCGATGTGGTGGTGCAGCTATATACCGCCTTTGCCCCCATGATCCACATTGGTGCCCTGGAGCGCACGGCGCAGCAATTGGACCTTGACCTATTAGCAGTGGCGGCCGAGCCGTTTGCCGTGGCCCGTTCGGTTATTGGCAACGACACCAGCGCCAGTATGAATGCCATTTTAATGGACGTGGGTGGCGGCACTACCGACATTGCTGTTATTAACGAAGGTGGCGTGCAAGGCACCAAAATGTTTGGTATTGGCGGCCGGGCCTATACCCGCGCAATAGAGCGCGAGCTAAACACCGAATTTGCCACAGCCGAAAAGCTCAAGCTTAGCCTTAGCGACGACCACATCCCGCAAAACAAAAAAGCCGCTATTGAGGGCGCACTGCACAAGACCCTGGATGTGTGGATTAACGGCGTAGAATTAGCTTTGGGCGAATTTACCGACAAGCTGGACAATCTGCCTAATCATCTGCTGCTGTGCGGCGGCGGTTCCAGCCTGGATATGCTTATGGACAAGCTAGAGGAACCTAGCTGGCACAAGGAACTGCCCTTTACCCGTAAGCCCAAGGTACAGCACATTCACCCCCAGCAGGTAGCAGGCATTGTTGACAAAACTGGCCAGGTAACCGACCATACCTTCATTACCGCCATGGGACTGCTGCGTGTGGGACTAGACACCTTGCAGTTCTCGGGCAGTGGTATAAACGATTCCATCCGCGAAAAAATTGACAAGATGTTGAGGGTATAATGAGCGCGCAGAACAATAACAAAGATGTCATATATGTAGATATCGACGACGAAATTACCGGCCTGATCGACAAGGTCCGCAGTAGCGAACAAAAAATAGTTGCCCTGGTGCTGCCCAAGCGTGCCGCAGTGCTGCAAAGCATTGTTAACATGAAACTGCTCAAGCGCACTTCCGATGCCGCCAAAAAGCACATAGTATTAATCACCAGCGATCCGGGCCTTCTGCCGTTGGCCGGTACGGTTGGGTTGCATGTAGCCAAAACGCTGCAGTCCAAGCCAGAGATTCCGCCCGCGCCTGGCGCACCGATTGAACCAAGCGACGATATCGACGACGCTTTGCAAGACGGGGATGATTCCGAAGCAGCCGAAACAGCAGCCGACCGCTCTAAGCCGGTTGGCGAACTAGCCAAAAGCGCGCCGGCTTCGGCCCTGATGCCCGACGACGAAGACGTTATCCAAATGGACGACGCCGACCTGGATGCCGGTTTGCCGCCAGCAGCTGCCCCTGGTAAGGCCAAGGGCAAGAACAAAAAGCTTAAAGTACCCAACTTTAACAAATTCCGCTTATTAATCATGCTGGGCGGTGCAGGCCTGGTGGGTCTGATTGTTCTGCTGTATGTGTGCATTGCTGTACTGCCCAAGGCTACCATTACCATCAAAACTGATAGCCAGGCGGTAAGCAGCAATATGGACTTGACGCTGGATACTGCAGCAACCACAGTCAAGGCCGATGCCGGCGTGGTTCCGGCCCAAACCCAGCAAAGCCAAAAAACACTCACCCAGCAAGTAGAAGCCACTGGCCAGCGCAATGACGGTACCAAAGCATCCGGTTCAATAAAAATTTCTAACTGTAGCGACGCGGCTGTAGTTATTCCGGCCGGTACCGGCGCCACCAGCAGCAGCCTGACATTTATTACCCAGACAGCCATTGCGCTGGCAGCGGGCAATTTCGATTCGCACGGCAACTGTAAAAGCAGCGGCACCCATATTGGCAGTGTGGGCGTGACCGCCCAGCAAACCGGTGCGCAATATAACATTGGGGCCGGCACCTTTACCGTATCCGGCTTTAGCGGTGTGAGCGCATCGTCCAGTGATAGCATGAGTGGCGGTACAGACAAAATTACCAAGGTAATATCCAGTGCGGACATCGACAATGCCAAACAAAAAATTAGTGCCCAAGATACAAATGCGGTTAAGCAAGAGCTGCAAAAGGCACTGGCCGACAAGGGGCTGTATGCTATTACGGGCAGTCTGAATGCCGGCACCCCGGCCGTAACCAGCAGCGCCAATGTTGGCGACGCTGCCGACGCCGTGGCAGTAACTGAAAAAATTACCTACACCATGTTTGGTGCTAAGCGCAGCGATTTGCAAAAAATCATCGAAAACGGCGTAAAAGACCAAATTGACACCAAAAAACAAAAGATTTTGGACTACGGCCTGGATAAAGCCGTGTTTAATCTGCAAAACCAGCAGTCTGCCACTAATGCTATGGTTACTATGCAGGTGACTGCCGTGGCCGGATCTGACCTGGACACCGCTGCCCTTAAAAAACAAGTAGCTGGCAAAAAGGCTGCTGACGCCAAGGAACTTATAAAGGCAAACCCGGGGGTTACCGATGTGACGGTTACATACAGCCCGTTCTGGGTATCCGCAATTCCTAACCAGACCGGCAAAATAATCATTCAGGTAGAAAAACCAACGACTACTAATGTCAAATCAAAACAATAGTTCGGTAATTGCTCTGGATATGGGCCAGAAGCGCATCGGCGTGGCCATAGCCTCGCTTGTTGCGCGCATCGCCCGGCCTCTGACCACCTTGCAACATACCGAGACAATAATTGATGACCTCAAACAGTTACTAGTCGAACACCAGGCTGCTGCGTTGGTGGTCGGCTTGCCGCGTGGGCTGGAGGGCCAGCACACTGCCCAGACGGCAAGTGTGGAAGCGTTTGTGGCAACGCTTAAAAAACATATTGCCGTGCCGCTCTATTGGCAAGACGAAGCCGTCACCTCGCACCACGCCGAAACCGAGCTGGAGGCACGCAAAAAACCCTTTAGTAAAGGTGATATCGACGCCCTAGCCGCAACCTATATTTTGGAAGATTTTTTGCAAGAACTCCCCAAAGAGCTAAAATAAGTCTCATGCGATACACCAAACAGTCACCCAAACGCCGTTGGCCCCGCCGCGTATGTATAGTGGTAGTGGGCGGTATTTTGTTGGTCGTATTGGCCACAGCAGGCGTGCGGCATATGTATTTTGAAAACCTCAAACCAGTCAGTTCCAGCCAGGAGACCGTGCTTATTACGGTTAAAAAAGGCGCATCGGTAGACGATATTGCCGACCAACTGCAACAGGCCGGGCTGATCCGCAGCGCCTGGGCCTTTAAGCTATACGTCAGCAACAAGGAGGCACGCAATGCCCTGCAAGCCGGTACCTACGGCTTTGAACCCAGCCAAAGCGCAGCCGAAATCGTAGCGCAGCTGACCCATGGCAAGGTGGCTACCGACCTGGTAACTATTCTGCCGGGCCAGCGTCTGGACAAAATCCGTAGTACGCTGATAAACGATGGCTTTAGCGAAGCGGACGTGGACAGCGCCCTTAACCCTGCCCAATATGCTGACAACCCGGCGTTGGTGGATAAGCCGGCCGGTGCCAATCTGGAGGGTTACCTGTATCCGGACTCATTCCAAAAAACAGCCGATACCACTGCCAAAGAGATTATTTTAGAGTCACTAAAAGAGATGCAAAATCATCTGACCCCCGACTTGCGAACTGCCTACGCCAATCAAGGGCTCAGCACCTACCAGGCTATCATTCTGGCATCAGTTGTCGAGCAAGAGGTATCCAAACAGACCGATCGCACAACCGTAGCCCAGGTATTCTTAAAACGTATGCGCATTGGCATGCCACTGGGTTCGGATGTGACCGCCTATTATGGCGCTGTTCTGGCCGGGCAAAAGCCCAGCACTACGTACGATTCGGCATATAACACATTGTTGCATAAGGGTCTGCCGCCTACACCTATCAGCAATGTCAGTACCAGCTCACTGCAAGCAGTGGCGCACCCGGCTGGTACTGACTGGTTATATTTTGTGACCGGCGATGACGGCGTCACGCATTTTTCCAAAACCTTGGCCGATCACGAGGCCTTAACGGCCCAATACTGCCACAAACTGTGCGGCCAATAAGCCGGGCAAAATTGAAAAAAAGCCTATTTTTTGCTATACTTCACCCTGTAGCGCATACAATCCACCCCTGTTAACGAGATAACGACGCTACACTAATTTTTGGCTGCCCCCGTAATCCTACCTATAACCGGCAACCAAACAGGCGTAATAACTAACGCCGGGAGCATACTATTAGCCACCCCACCACGCAAACGCTTGTCCAAAAAACACAGCAGGCCCGTAAGGTCCCGCTGTTTCGTCGTGTACGCCAGCAAGTGGTACGCCGTTTGGGTACGCGCCGCGCGGTCCGTTATAGCTTGCTAGGGCTGAATGTGCTGTTATTGGTGGGTGCTATTGTGTTTGTAACCCAAAACTCCCACTCGGGCGACGATGCTCAAGCAAACGCAGCCGCAGCTTCTAGCACAAATAAATCGACAACCGACCCACTGGACCAATTGTCTTCGGCCGACATTGCGGTGAATGCAGCGCTCATGGCCAGCATGCCCGAGACCACAGCTGTGGTCAACCAGGCTGACAGCGTTAGTGCCGAACTGGCTGTTACGCCAGCTGGCAGTACCGTAGTATCCAAACCACAAGAAGTCACTACGGCGCTTAAAAGCCGTAAAGACATTCAAACCTATGCGATATTGCCCGGCGATACTGTTTCCAGTGTGGCTGCCAAGTTTGGCGTGACTTCAGATAGTATCCGCTGGTCAAACAATATTTCTGGTGATGCCCTGACCGCAGGCAACAAAATTACAATCCCTCCGGTTACCGGCATCGTATATACCGTCAAAAGCGGCGATACGGCCGATAGTCTGGCCGCCAAGTACAAGACCAGCAAGGAGCAGATTATCGCCTATAACGATGCCGAGATTAGCGGTATCTTCGCTGGCGAACAAATTATCATCCCCAACGGTCAGCAGCCTGTAGCCACCACGAGTGTGTACGCGGGCGCATTGGGCTATTTGGGGGGCAGCGCCACCTTTGGCGGCTATAACGGTTACGATTACGGTTACTGTACCTACTACGCCGCCAAACGGCGCGCCGAATTGGGTAACCCGGTACCCTCCAACCTGGGTAACGCCTATACTTGGGTATCGCGTGCCGGTGCCTTTGGTATCCCCACCGGTTCGGTGCCGCGCCCTGGGGCTGTAGCCATGAAGCACAGCGGTTCGCCCGGCCACGTGGCTATTGTAGAGGTAGTAAATGACGATGGCAGTTTTTGGATTTCCGAAATGAACTCGTACGGACAAGTATCGATGACTAATAGCACGCCCACCGGCGGTTGGGGCAGGGTGGATTGGAAGCTAATCCCGGCAAGCCTGGCAGGAACCTACGGATACATCTATTAACCTAAATGATTGCTAACAATACTCATGAACTTTATCGATAAAGCAACAGTATTAATTGCGGCAGGCAATGGTGGTAACGGCATTGTTAGCTTCAGGCACGAAAAATTTGTGGACCGTGGCGGGCCTGACGGCGGCGACGGCGGCGACGGCGGCAGTGTCGTTTTTGTGGCCAGCCGCAACCAAAACACTCTGGCTAGTTTTCGCTACCAGAAGGAGTTAAAGGCACCGGACGGCACCGCCGGCGGCAAGACCCGCAAGCATGGCAAAAGCGGTGGTGACCTGCCAGTAGCCGTACCAGTGGGTACGATAATAACAGATACGTCAGGCACCATTCTGGCCGATTTATTCGAAGACGGTATGCAGGCGGTGATTGCCAGGGGCGGCAAGGGCGGCTTTGGCAATGCACACTTTGTATCATCCCGCCGCCAGGCGCCCCGTATTGCCGAAAAGGGCGAAGCCGGCCAAGCCCTGGAAGCCCAGCTGGAGCTAAAAATGATCGCTGATGTCGGCCTGGTAGGTCTGCCCAATGCCGGCAAATCTACGCTGCTAAGCGTTATTAGCAATGCGCAGCCCGAAATTGCCGATTACCCGTTTACCACCATCACGCCCAACTTGGGCGTTGTGGATGTGGACGGCGAAGCCAGCCTGCTATTTGCCGACATTCCCGGGTTAATCGAGGGCGCAGCCGCCGGCAAGGGCCTGGGCGACGATTTTCTGCGCCATGTGGAACGCACTGCCGTGCTGCTGCACCTTATCGATGCTTACCAAGAAGATATAGCCGGCGCCTATAAAACCATTCAGGATGAACTAAAAGCCTACAAGGTCGACTTATCCAAGCGCCCCCAGGTGGTTGTGTTAACCAAAATAGAGGGTTTGGACCAAGACATTGTTAAAGACCAACTGGCCAAGCTCAAAAAAGTCGTACCCGCTCGTACTACGCTATTGGCTATTTCGGCCCAATCCCACCAGGGCATTACTGAATTGCTGCGCAATGTGCGCCTGGTAGTGGAGCGCGAACGCGCTCGCCAGCAAAAGGTCAAACCCACGGCACCCACCGTACCGGTATTAACACTGTCTAACGACGACCTGGCCTGGCATGTCACCCGCGAAAAATACGGCTTTGTAATTAGTGGCCGCAAGATTGAAAAGTTTGCCGCCCGCACCGACTTTACTAGCGACGAAGGCCCCCGCCGCCTGCGCGACATTATGAAAAAAATGGGTATTATGCACGAACTTGCCCGCCAACACGTTGCCGCTGGCGATCGCATTATCATTGCCAACTACGGTGAGCTAATCTACTAAAACAACATAAGCAATGTGACCAACATCACATTGCTTTTATAAATATTTTATTGTATAATTACCATTAGTAATAAGAGAGTTACTATGGAATTTAAATTTGGTTCCCGCTCTACCCCTGAAAAAAAGCTATTAGCACGCGCCACACATTGCGCAGCCGCAATTATAGATTTAACCGCAAGTACAAAGGCCTACAATACGCCCAGACTATGGCGCGCATACGACAAGGCAGCCAGCCGTTTTCTGCGCGAATTAGTTCATCAGCAACCCGGTCATCCATTGGCCGAAGATTGGCGAGGCGGTACATGGGACGGTCCTGCGGTGCAGCATGCTGCGCAAGAAGTCATCGCCCAGCAGGTTGCTGACCCCGAAACACAAGCAGCGCAAGTCGTCTTTGACGCTTCTCTGATAGGAATAGTAGAAGGCCAACAGTAAGTTTATGGTTTAAGGTGTTACACTGGTAGCAATGAGTGCCAGTTTTTTCTTTTATGACCTGGAAACCAGCGGATTTAACCCCCATAGCGCGCGCATTATGCAGTTTGCCGGGCAGCGGACCGATATGGCGCTTAATCCAATCGGCGAGCCGGTAAATGTACTGGTCAAAATGACTGAAGACACTGTGCCAGACCCCGATGCCGTGCTGGTTACCGGTATTACACCGCAGGCCACCATTGCCGATGGCATTACCGAGGTCGAATTCCTCAAAATTTTTACCGGACAGGTAGCAACGCCCGATACTATTTTTACCGGCTTTAACACCGTGCGATTCGACGACGAATTTATGCGCTGTTTGCACTACCGTAACTTTTACGATCCATACGAATGGCAGTGGCAGGACGGCCGGAGCAAGTGGGATTTGCTGGACGTGGTGCGCATGACCCGTGCCCTGCGGCCCGACGGCATCGAATGGCCGTATGACGTGCACGGCAAGCCCACCAACCGGCTAGAACTGTTAACCGGCCTGAACAAACTAGCCCACGCCAATGCCCACGATGCACTGAGCGACGTTACAGCAACAATTGAAGTTGCCCGCCTAATACGTAACAAACAGCCCAAACTATTTGAGTATTTGCTAAGCATGCGCGACAAGAAAAAAGTGGCCGAGCTGGTTACTAAAAAACACGAGCCATTCGTATACACCAGCGGCAAATACCCCAGTGAATTCGAAAAAACCACTGTGGCCATATGCCTGTGCGACCACCCCAAAAAACAAGGCACATTAGTGTATGATTTGCGCCATGATCCCCAAGAGTATGCGGGCCTGACACCCGAACAGCTGGTAGAAAAATGGCGCTGGAAAAAAGACAGCGACGAACCGCGACTGCCAGTTAAGACCCTGCAATTTAACCGCTGCCCGGCCGTAGCACCCATGGGCGTTTTGGACGATGCCAGCAAAGAGCGGCTTAAGCTTAACATGTTAAGTATACGTAGCAACCAAAAAAAGCTGGCTGCTTTGACGGATTTACCAGAGCGGCTGGTAAAAGCACTGGAAATTATGGACAAACAACAGCAAACTACATTTTTGGCGGATGAGCGCGAGGTAGACGGCCAATTGTATGACGGCTTTTTTGCAGACCAAGACAGGCAGCTGCTGCGTGTGGTACGCGCAGCTGAACCAACCGAGCTAAGCAGTATTGCTAGCGACCTGCACGATAGCCGCCTGAAGGCCTTGCTGCCCCTGTACAAAGCCCGCAATTTCCCTAAAAGCCTGGCCGACGACGAGCGTCAGGCTTGGGACCAATTTTGCCGCAAGCGCTTGCTGCACGGCGGCCAGCACAGTAAACTAGCCAAATATTTTGCCAGGCTGCAGGAAATCATGGCCAAAGACCGGCTAACCGGCCACCAGCAGTATTTGCTAGAAGAATTAAAACTATACGGCGAAAGCATTATGCCCGAGCCACAGGAGATGTAATATGCATATAACCATGATTGACGCCATATCGGCAGATGGTAAGCTAACACGCCACGGCGACCCGAACCTTCATGCCTGGACGTCATCTGAAGATGCCAGGCATTTTGCGGCCATGCTTGCTAAACATAACCTGCTGGTTATGGGCCGCAACACATACGAAGTGGCCCATTCGCGGCCGCAAGCAGAGCGCTTGCGCGTGGTGATTACCCAAAACCCGCAGCAGTACAATGCCCAGGCGGTAAAAGGCCAGCTGGAATTTACCGATGAAACCCCACAGGTGCTCGTACAACGTCTGGAAGCAGCAGGCTACAAAGATATGCTATTGCTGGGCGGTGGTAATCTAAACGGTCAGTTTGTAGCTGCTGGGCTCATAACCGAGTTGTATCTAACCATTGAGCCAAAATTATTCGGCACTGGCACCGAACTGCTGGGCGGCCAAGCAGTTGACCAACACCTCCGTCTGCTGGAACTAACAAAGCTGAACAACGAAGGCACGCTGCTCGCCCATTATCAGTTTGAAACATCTGCCCCTGCTTGACAGATAGCGCCCTGTACGGCTACGCTTGGGGGTAATGAGGATACGGCTATGTTACTAAACAAACGCGTTACTACGTGGTCCGGTTTTGTACCGGCTGCTTCCTGACATCTGATTTAGTTTTTAGATAAAGGAAGTACTATGAACATTCGAAAATTTGATTTGGTGGTGGCACTGTATATTTTTGGGGTAATGGTGGCAGAGCTTATGGGAGCCAAAACGTTTCCGCTTACTCAGTTTAGCTGGCTGCACCTAAATGCCACGGTGGCGATATTTGTGATGCCGCTGTTGTTTACGCTTACCGACATCGTAGTGGAAGTGCACGGCCGCAAGCGGGCCCGCAGTATGGTATTTTCCGGCCTGATAACCGTATTTTTGCTGCTGTTGTTTGGCCTGCTGGCTACCAGTTTGCCGCCGTCAGTGCGGTTTGCCGGATCCGAGGCCGCGTACGATGCCATTTTTAAGGCCTCTACCCAAATAGCATTCGCCAGCATTGTGGCCTTTGCCGCGTCGGAACTATTGGATGTGGCCGTATTTAGTAAATTGCGTAAAGCCTTGGGCGGCCGGGCGCTGTGGCTGCGCAACAACGTGTCTAACTTTGTGTCGCAACTTATCGACTCCACCGTGTTTGTGGTGTTGGCTTTTTATGCGTTTAGTATGTCGCCTGGCGATAACGCCAGCTTTTTGGTCGGCATTATCATACCGTACTGGTTAATCCGCTGCGCGTTGTCGGTATTCGAAACACCGCTGGTATACCTAGGCGTATGGTGGCTAAAGGGCGATACCAAGCCCAGCAAAGTAGAGCTAGCCAAAGAGACCGCATGATTGTAACCCCCATCAAAACAAAACGCATAACCGCCAACGCCTGCACATTGCTTGAACTTTTAGACCAGCATGTTACCAAGCTGGATGAGGCAAGCGTGGTGGTTGTTACTACTAAGATAGTGTCGCTGTGCGAGGGCAGGGTACTGCCTATGGACGGGGTAGACAAAGACGAGCTTATCGCTGCGCATTCCGCATATTATTTACCGCGCAGCCTGAGCCGCTACAACGTTAGCTTTGCCATCACCCAAGGGCGCATTGCGCCGGGTGCAGGTATTGACGAGTCCAACGGCAACGGCGAGTACATACTATGGCCCAAAGACGTGCAGGCTACTGCCAATCAGGTACGGGCGCACTTGCAGCAAAAATATAATCTGCAAAAGTTAGGCGTTATTTTAACCGACAGCACCACCCGGCCCATGCAGTGGGGTACAACCGGCATTGGCGTAGCCCATAGCGGCTTTGTGCCGTTGAAAGATTATATCGGCACACCGGACCTATTTGGCCGTAAGTTTGAATTCCACAAGAACAACATTATGAATGGCTTGGCTGCTGCGGCAGTAGTTACTATGGGCGAAGGTGCCGAAAGCACCCCGCTGGCGATTATCCAGGATATGCCGTTTGTGGTATTCCAGGACCAAGACCCTTCGGCCCAGGAGCTGGAGGCGCTTAAAATATCCATGCAAGACGACTTGTATGCGCCGCTGCTACAAAATGCTCCGTGGCAAAAAGGCACTGGACAATAAGATAGCAGATCCTTCGCTTTAGTACTTTCAGCTCACTCCCCTATGTCATGCTGAACTTGTTTCAGCATCCCTTCTGATATTGCCGTCATCCCGAGCTTGTTTCAGCATCCCTGCTTTTTTAACAGGATGCGGAAACAATACCGAATCAAGTTCGGCACTAAAAGTTCACCGGCATGACGGGCAGTCGGCGGATCAGGTGCGAAATGACGCGGTAGTGTAGGGATGGCGAATAATGAGAGCAAAGCTGGCGGCAATAAGCAAATCGCGCAGCAAACGCTTGCGACGGATGTAATAGCTAAGCAGGCTGAGGCACATGCCGCCCACGGCAATGATCCACAGCACAAATGTAATTTGAATTTGGGTGCCCGGAATAAGCCCCAAAACGATAATATCCGACATAAGAACTCCCTCGTTTTTGAATGCGTTAAGTGCATTGTAACGAGGTAATTGTTGATGTGTCAAATAGATTTTATAAAGCTTATGCTATGCAGCCGGATCGCTATATGTTGCTAGAAGATCTGACGGCGGCAGTGCCTCAATCGATCCCAAATCAAAAACCCTGCGTCCAAGCAAAGCAATGACAGTTGGCTCAACCGGCTTGTGCGAGATCCACATAAGTTGTTGGTCGGCTGTTTCTTCTGGATAGCACGGTCCGGCGGGTGCTGGCTGGAAACTGTCGGCACGGAGCCCGTACAAATAAGCAACACGGCTAGTGTGGCGAGGGTCGGTTTGCAGCCGGTCTACTACATGCTGATTGGCGCGCAATTCGAAGCTGCCGTCGGGGTAGAATACGGTGCTGCTGTGCGGTTCACCACGGGGAACAGACGTGTCATCTGGGTGTATAAATGCCCGCATTACCGCTGCACCCATAGCCTGCGCATGGTATGCGTGAAGGGCTGGCTCTACATTCCGCCGCACGCGATCGCCTCCCGGGGTGCACCATACGGGTTGAGTGGGAACTAACGCGCCATCAGTAAGCCAGGGCCCGCCATGCCAAAGCAGGCGTGGGTTCTGGCGAGTTAACACAGTCAATTCGTGGGACGAGTTAACGGCTATAAGTTTATCTTTCAGTAACGCCAATGTTCCCTCCCTGTATTGTCAGCTGCACAAGCATTATAAGGTAGGCTGTTGTGTGTGCACAAGCAAGCTATTTCTTAATCAGTTTCCGCCAGGCGCGACCGGCGCGGGCAATTATTTTTTTTAGTTCGTCAACCAGCCAATCGCGTACTTTTTCAGCTAGGGTAAATTCGGTAGCCAAAATGGCAAAGCCCAAAAAAATTGCCGCCCAGCCCGGGCCAGGCAACACCAGCATGGCAATGCCGGTTATAACAACCGTTGAACCCACAATAAACACCAGGGGCTTGCGCACAGCCACCGGTATCCGTTTCCATTTGTTGCCGAGTGATTCCATATGTAACTAGTATACCCTGTTTACCTTCAGCCAGTCTTGCTGAAAGTTTTATACTGTTAAGTAGTATGGCAAAGAATGTTTCCATTGGTATATCTAATTTTAATATAGCTCCGCTGGACGCCTTGCGCTGGAAAGCGGGCCGCTACATGGCTTTTTTACAAGCGACCGGCTGTGCTCCGCTTATTGAAGAGGGCGTTGCAGGCTATAGGGGCGGCGGATTTACCTGGAATTATATAAACGGCAAAGGTCATGTTGCCCAGCGATTAGCAGCCGACAATGCCATCCAAGGTTTGGAACAATCATGGCGCACCGAACAACCGCGTCATGTTTTGCAGGCCGCACAAACGGGCAGCATTTTAAAGGTAGTTAAAGGCGCAACGTTTATACTGGGTCTACCCGGTGTCGAGGAGTCGCTGGAACGTTTAGAGACTGTGCAGGAGGCAGCAGGCAAAAAGCTGCCCATTGTTGTTCACCCGAACGAGCAGCGTCACGACCAAACTGTACCGGTTCGGCACATAAATTATGGTTGGCTGCGCGACAAAAAAGTATTTGGCAATATGTTATATCAGCCTACAAGCGATCTTTTGGAAGGGTGGGGAATTACACTGCCCGACAGGCCCACGGACAATGACATCGAGGCAATAGCTAATGAGTTAGTAGCCGTACAAGGCGAACATGGGTTTGACGGCATCGCGTTTGACACTCACCACGCTAACACTGTGCGTGGCCGCCGCCGACCCTTGCCCGCACCTATAGCCCTGGTGGGCCACCTTGCAGCGCAAGGTGCTATCCACACAGTAGAAGTAGGATTTCGTCCAGATCTGGGCGGCAACCGGGAACACTTACGAAGTGCGTTGAGCGGCAACCTAGAAACCACACCCCAAGGAGCGATGCTGCGCACCGTACTGCAGTATAGGCAGCCGGACCAAGAAACAAGAATTGTACTGGAGGTACCGGCCAGTGCCATGCCTAGGGGTTTGGAGTACCAGCAGGGTAACCAACAGTTGGTGGGTGCAATTGCCCAACTGGCTACTGCAGCCTAGGCACGCATTGCTGGGGCTAGAAAAGTACGTCGTTTTCCGCTATAATTTCCCTGTTTATGAGTGAGCGCATAGTAGTCAAAGGTGCGCGGGAGCACAACCTCAAAAATATTGATGTTGAGTTGCCGCGCAACAAATTAGTAGTCATTACCGGGCTTTCGGGATCGGGCAAGTCCAGCTTGGCCTTTGACACTATTTATGCCGAAGGGCAGCGCCGCTACGTGGAAAGTTTAAGCGCCTATGCCCGCCAGTTTTTGGGGCTGATGGAAAAGCCCGATGTCGACCAAATTGACGGCCTGTCACCCGCCATTTCTATTGACCAAAAATCCACCAGCCGCAACCCACGCAGCACGGTTGCGACCGTAACCGAAATTTACGACTATCTGCGCCTGCTGTTTGCGCGTACTGGTGTACCGCACTGCCCGGTGTGCGGCAAGCCGGTTACGCGCCAAACCACAGCCAACATTGTGGACCAAATCGCTGGACTGCCTGACGGCGCACGCCTGATGATCCTTGCCCCGGTTATTACTGACAAAAAGGGCGCGTTCGAACACATACCGGAGCAATACCAGCGTGCCGGCTTTGCCCGCGTGCGCGTGGACGGCGTGGTATATGCGCTAGACGAGTTTCCGGAACTGGACAAAAACTACAAGCACACCATAGAAGTTGTGGTGGACCGCTTGGTGAATGACGAGCCCAGCCGTACCCGTTTGGCTCAGTCCGTAGAACAAGCGCTGGAAGTGGCCGAGGGCAAAGTGCGGGTGCTGAATGCCGATGCCAGCGAAGAGTTCCAGTACAGCCTAATGTACGCCTGTATCGATCACCCCGACGTGGCCATCCCCGAACTGGAACCGCGTACCTTTAGCTTTAACAGCCCGCACGGCGCCTGCCCGGTGTGCACCGGCCTAGGTTCGCGGCTAGAAGTTGATCCGGAATTAGTAATCCCCAACGGCCGCCTGACTATTGCCGAGGGCGCTATCCGTCCGTTTAACCGTGTGAACGCCGACGCTTGGTATATGAAAAAAATGCAGGCTGTGGCCGACCGTTATGGTTTTAGTCTGCACGTAGCCACGGGCGAACTGAAAAAGGAAGATTTAGAAAAGATTTTGTACGGCACAGGCCGCGAAACATACCGTGTAAGCCTTGGCGGGGGCCGGGCGTTCGACACCACGTATGAGGGCGTTATCCCCAATCTGGAGCGTCGGCACCGCGAAACCGAAAGCGATTTTATGCGCCACGACATAGAACGTTTTATGCAGGAAAAACCGTGTTATGCCTGCAAGGGTCGTCGTCTGAAGCCCGAAGTATTGGCGGTAACCGTGGCCGACAAATCTATAATGGACATTTGCGAACTGTCTATCGATGACGCAGTAAGTTTCTTCAAAAACCTGAAGCTGAGCAACAAAGACCTGCACATTGCCCACCAAATTCTAAAAGAAATTTGCGCCCGCCTGAGCTTTTTGCAAGACGTTGGCCTGAATTATTTGAGCTTACTACGCGGCGCAACCACTTTGTCCGGCGGCGAAGCCCAGCGTATTCGTTTGGCTACCCAAATAGGCTCCGGCCTGCAAGGCGTGCTGTATGTGTTGGATGAACCCAGCATTGGCCTGCACCAGCGCGACAACGACCGGCTGATCAATACGCTCAAACACCTGCGCGACCTGGGCAACACTGTGCTGGTGGTGGAGCACGACGAAGATACTATCCGCACCGCAGACTACTTGCTGGATATCGGCCCGGGCGCTGGCATCCACGGTGGCCATGTGGTAGCCCACGGCACTCCGGCCGAGGTAGCCGGCAATCCCGAAAGCATTACCGGCCAATACCTGTCTGGTACAAAGACCATTGCCGCGCCCAAAAAACGAAGAGCCGGCAACGGCAAGTCGCTGGTTATCCGCGGCGCGCGCGAAAACAACTTGCGGGATATTGACGTGGAAATTCCGCTGGGCCAGCTGGTGGTGGTTAGCGGTGTATCCGGCAGCGGCAAATCCAGCCTAATCAACGACATCCTGGCTAAAGAATTACAAGCCCGCTTGCACCGTGCCAACACCGTACCTGGCCGCCACGACGAAATTACAGGCATTAAGCAGCTGGACAAGGCTATTATTATCGACCAGTCACCCATTGGCCGTACCCCCCGCAGCAACCCGGCCACCTATACCGGCCTGTTTACGCCCATTCGCGAACTGTTTGCCAACACGCCCGAGGCCAAATTGCGCGGCTACCAGCCCGGCCGTTTTAGCTTTAACGTTAAGGGCGGCAGGTGTGAAAATTGCGCGGGCGACGGCATTATTAAGATTGAAATGCACTTTTTGCCCGACGTGTACGTACCTTGCGAAGTCTGCCATGGCAAGCGCTACAACCGCGAAGCCCTGGAAATCCACTTTAAGGGTAAGACCATTAGCGACGTGCTGGAGATGACCTGCGAGCAAGCCTTGGAATTTTTTGGCAACATTCCGGCCATTGCCCGCAAGCTGCAAACATTGGTAGATGTGGGCTTGGGCTACATTGCCTTGGGCCAGTCGGCCACCACACTTTCCGGCGGCGAAGCCCAACGCATTAAACTAGCCAGCGAACTATCCCGCCGCCCTACCGGTCGCACCCTGTATATTTTAGACGAACCCACCACCGGCCTGCATATGGCCGATGTCGAAAAACTGCTGCATGTGCTGCACGCCTTGGTCGATACCGGCAATAGCATGGTGATTATCGAGCATAATCTGGATGTTGTAAAATCTGCCGACCATATAATTGATATGGGTCCCGAGGGCGGCGCAGCCGGCGGTCAAATTATTGCCACCGGCACCCCGGAACAGATTGCCAAACAAAAAAATTCCTACACCGGCCAGTTCCTGAAACGCATGCTATAGCCCGCGAAGGCATACAGTGCCCTGGTATAATCTTATACATGCCAACAGTTATTATCGGTTCTTCCAATCATAATCTCCATCGTTTTGATGCCGTAAATTGGAGCGCTAAGCAATACCGGGACTACCTACGCCAGACTGAGCAAGCGGGATTTATGTGGAACCACATCCGTACTATGGGGGGTGTGGCCAGCCAGCTTGTACAAGAGGGTGGGATCATTACCCTGCAACAATCCTGGCGATCGGAGAGTATGCGCAAGATGGCAGGGTTAGCTATGCATGCTGATATAAAAGGCGTCTGCCAGGAGGCAGTGCTTACTGTAGGGCTGCCTAATCTCAGACACTCGCTTGGTTCGCTCGAAAAGATACAGCGCGCCGCAGGCTCGAGTAATCGCTTGCCGCTGGAAGCTCACCCCAATGAGCAGTCGTTGGGCAATAGGCCCCCGCGCCGCAATATTGACTACCCGGCATTAAATGCGAGCGGTCGTTTTGGCCCGCTGATATGCCAGTGGACGGCAGAATTATTAAACAGGTGGCACGAGCAGTCTAACGGTGGGGTAAGCTGGGGCGAGCTAACATACGATACGGCAAGTTTGATCGAACTTGGGCTTGCCCAGCAAGACAAGCACGGCTTTGGCGGTGCCGTGTTGATACGGGCAACACCGTAATGCCGCGTTTGCTACAAGACAAATCATATACTATCGCCGATCCAGTCGCACTGGCCAAAGGGCTAGCGGCAAGGGGTGAGCTTGCTCAAGTAGAAGTGGGGCTGGGTAACTTTGCGTCAAATCAGGACAATCTACGTACTATTTTAGAGGGTGGTATTGAAAGCACGGTGCATGGGCAAATACTGAGATCTGTTGCCGTGGGTATGAAGGAGCGCAAAAAAACGACAGCTCGGTACCGCTGCCGGTAATAATCGAGGCGCCCTACGAATCCTTCAGTGCCATAGGCCGTGACCGCGATACTTATGTACGAGAGGGACATGCACCCCTTGTACGCGCAATTGGCGACCTCTTTCGCGCCGAAGGGGTTGTCGTAGGCGCGGTTGCTTAGTTTTCCAAGTTAGCTTTACGGAATATCTTTTTGATAGCAGTAAATAATTTGGTGCGGGCCTGGCGGTCGCCAAACAAATGCCATAACATGGGTGCCAGGCTAATAAGCGATACAGCTGCAACGGTAGGTAAAATGTAATGATCGATATTGGGTATTTTGCTGCCAAACCAATAGCCCAGCATGGTTACCACCACCGCCCAGGTGATGTCGCCAATGGCGTCGTACAGAACAAATTGCCAGCGTGGCATATGGGCAATACCGGCCACAATGGGGGCAAAGGTACGTACAATGGGCAAAAAGTGGGCCAGCAGCATAATTTTACCGCCGTATTTGTTGTATACCTTTTCGGCTTGTTCGACATATTCTTGCCGGAATAGTATGCCGTCTTTTTTGCGAAACAGGCGCTTGCCGCTAAGTTTGCCAATTTGGTAGCCGGTGTTGTCGCCCAAAATGGCCGCACCGGCAATTAAGAAAATAGTGAGTGCCAGGGGTAATTTACCCTGGGCGGCAAATACACCGGCTGCCAGCAGCAATGTGTCGCCGGGCAAAAAGAAGCCAATCAACATACCAGACTCGGCGAATATGATAGCCACAATGGCCAGCAGCCCGCCGCCCTGGATTATGTCATTAACATTCATCCCTATTAGCCTAGCCTGAAATACTCCCCGCGTCTACCTGTTTTTTGCTATACTACTAGGTAATGGGCGTTATTGTTTAAGGAGATTGTACGTAATTATGCAAGATGTAACTTTGAAACTCGAAAAACGCGAGGTAACCGGTAAAAGCGTAAAACACCTGCGCAAACAAGGACAGATACCGGCTGTTATCCACGACCACGGCAAAGAATCGCTCGTGGTGCAGGCAGATTACCAGGCAATAGCCAAGGCCTACCAGGACGCAGGCAAACACCACCCAATACAGGTAGTGTCTGGCGACAAAAAATACACTACGCTTATTAAAGCAGTCAGCATTGACCCCAAATACAATTCGATTACCCATGTAGTATTCAACGCAGTTAAGGCCAATCAAAAGGTTGAGGCCGAAATCCCCGTGCGCATCCACTTTGACGAGGGCAACGATGCAACACCCGCCGAACGCGCCGGCCTGATTGTATTACACCAGCTGGAACAGGTAGAGGTAGAAGCAATAGCCAGCAAGCTGCCGGACTTTTTGGAATTCGACGGCGAAAAATTGGTGGCAGTGGGCGACCACGTTACCGTTGCTGATCTGCTGGTACCCGAGGGTGTGATTATCAAGGCCGAATCAACCCAAACCCTGGCCACCGTATTCGAACCCAGTGCCCTGGCCGCAGCCAACGACGCTGCCGGCGGCACCGACGAAGAAGAAACTACTGAAGCTGCAGAAGGCGAGAGTGAGCCTACAGGCGAGCAGCCAGCCGAAGCTGGCGCCGAAGCCAAAACAGAAGACAAACAGTAGACTGCTATAAATAAAACCAGCCGTCGTATTAGTGGCTGGTTTTATTTATATGATCACCTAACTATTTGTTATGGGGTTGAGCGGGCAAGCGAATATGCGCTTCCCGGGCAATGGCAATAACTTCTGCTTGAACGGTAAGCAGTTTTTGCTCTATAGTGCGTTTGGCAAATTTTTTGTCAGTAATGCTGCCATGTTGCAATTCGGCAACCATACCGTATAACTTTTTGACGTCTGCTTCAAGTACCTTAATGCGTCCGTTGATAGTATCGACCTTTTGATTTATTTTTGTCAATTGCTGGGAGTGTTCGCTCAAAATACGACTATGCTCGCCTAAAATACGACTGTGGTCCTGTTGAGTTTTTTCAAAGCGGTCCATTTGCGCCTCGAGCCGATCGAAACGCGGATTGACAACTTGTTCCAGTGCATCAACAACGATCCCAGTTATGTCGGTTAAATCTTGCTTGGTCAGGCTCATGGTGCCCGCATTGTAGCAGGCCTTGCCTTACTCTTCAATAAACCCGCCGGACTGATGGGCCCATAGCCGGGCGTATAGACCTTTTTGGCTTTTAAGCTGTTTGTGTGTGCCTTGTTCGGTTATGGCGCCGTTGTCGAGCACTAGTATACGATCCATTTTTTGAATAGTGCTCAGGCGGTGGGCGATAACCAGCGCGGTGCGGCCCCGCATGAGCTCCCACAAAGCCTCTTGCACTTGCACTTCGCTTTCACTATCCAATGCACTGGTGGCTTCGTCCAAAATGAGTATGGGCGCGTCCTTTAATAGTGCACGGGCAATAGCCACGCGCTGGCGTTGCCCGCCAGACAGCTTGACGCCGCGTTCGCCCACAACCGTGTCGTAGCCCTTTGGCAGTTGCTGGATAAAGTCTTGCGCACGGGCTTTTTTGGCCGCTGCCTCGATCTGTTTTTGGCTTGCCCCGGGTTTGCCGTAAGCAATGTTTTCGCGGATAGAACGGTGGAACAATAGGGGTTCCTGCGGCACATAGGCAATAGCGCGGCGCAAGCTGGCTTGGGTTACTGCGCTAATGTTTTGGCCGTCGATTTTTATGGTGCCTTGCTGTACGTCGTCAAACCGTAGCAACAGGCGGGTAAGTGTTGATTTACCCCCGCCGCTGGGCCCCACCAGCCCAATCCGTTCGCCAGGGGCTACATGCAGGGTAAAGTCTTCAAATACGGCTACCTGGTTGCTGCTGTCGGCATAGGCAAACGACACGCCTTGCAGGGCAATAGTGCCACGGTTAACGCGCAGGTCTTTGGCGCCGGGGGCATCTTCGATTTCAACCGTCTCTTGCAGCATTTTGGTCATAGGCGAGGCGTTTAATAAAGATTCTTCGATAATTCGGGTAATGGTGTTGATTTCGTACAGCCGGTTGGTAAGCGTAAGGGTGTACGTAAAGGCAAAAATGCCGGTAGCAAGCGTTGCGGGATGCTGGCGGGTAAGGTATATAACCAGCAATATCATGCACAATTGCAGCGCCAGCAGCACGGTCATACGGGTATTGGCGCTGCGGCCCGCCCACTGCCAATCGTGAATACGCAAAGCTTCCAACTTTTTATTGAGCACCATGTTGCGTTTTTGTTCGGCTGTTTCCTGGGCAAATGTTTTAACAGTTTGGGCATTTACAACGGTGTCCGACAAGTGGGCTGTAAGGTTTTTGGTGGCAATCAGCCGCGTGTTGCGCAAAGTGGCCCGGCGGCGGCTGTCGCGCCACGTCCAGCCAAGGGTAAGGGTTACGGTTAACAGCAAAAAGATACCGACAGGCCAGGAGCTAATAAGCACCACAGCAAGGCCAATAACAATAATCATCAGAAATGAAAAGCCGCTTATAAACCCGACAGCCGCCAGTGTGGAATACGCAGCTACAAAATCGATAGCATCAGAAATAAGCTTGCCGCTTATACGGTTGGTGTGAAAGCCAATGCTGCGTTGCAGCAGGCGCTGGAACAGCATGGAATGCAAATCGGTCATTACCCGGGCCTGCAATACCATATTGCGGGTAAAGCCAAAGCGATTGCCTAGGGCGCCCAGCAGCGAACATATGGCGATGAGGATCACATAGGTATTAGTGTGGGGGTCGTTATGCACCAGCCCGGCCAATGTCTTGCCAACCAAGAACGGCACCCCAATACTAATAAGCACGGCGCCCAGCGGCAACAGTAGCGACAAGAGCGCTAAATGCGGATATTTCCAGGTCGCATGCCAAAAAAGGCGCAATGTTTGCCTGGCCAGTATATTGCTGGATGGGTTGTTGCCTTTCATGTCTGCCTATTGTAATTAGTCTTCAATAAAACCGCCAGACTGATGTTCCCATAACTTGGCGTACGTATCATTGCCGGCAATAAGCTGCTTGTGCGTGCCTTGTTCGCTAATAGTGCCTTCTTCGAGCACTACAATCCGGTCCATTTTTTGGATAGTACTTAGTCGGTGGGCAATCACAATCGCTGTGCGGCCTTCCATAAGTTTCCACAGGGCTGCCTGGATGAGCTTTTCGCTTTCACTATCCAATGCACTGGTGGCCTCGTCCAGCACCAGGATAGGCGCATCTTTTATAATGGCCCGGGCAATGGCAATACGCTGGCGCTGCCCACCAGACAATTTAACACCTCTTTCGCCCACCAGCGTGTCGTAGCCCTGCGGCAGCTTTTCGATAAATTCGTGCGCATTGGCTTTTTTGGCCGCGGCCACTACGGTTTCATCGCTGGCCTTTAGGTCGCCATAGCGGATATTCTCGCGGATGGTGCGGTGAAACATGATGGGTTCTTGCGGCACAAAGGCAATGCGCGAACGCAGGTCTTTTAGGCGGCCATGGGCAATGTTTTGGCCGTCTATCAGCAGCTCGCCGCTAGTAACATCCACAAAGCGCAGCAGCAGTTTAGTAACGGTTGTTTTGCCGCCGCCGGAATGGCCTACAAGCGCCAGCTTTTCGCCCGGTGTAATACGCAGGTTGAAGTTTACGAATAACGGGTCGCCACCATCTTTGTTGTAGGCAAAATCAACGTTGCGGAACGCTACTTCGCCTTTGTTGATCTTAAGCTTAATGGGCTTGTCGATTTCGCGCAGTGCAGGTGGGGTCAGCAGTAACTCGGTAAACTGCGCAGCCTCGGTAATAGCATTTTCGATACTGCGGTAGGTTTGATTGAACTCCCAAAATATCAGCGTGGCCTGGGCATAGTAGTTGAACGTCACAAATATGGCCGCCAGCGTGGCGGCATTACTGCCAAATGTTAGAGCCAGGGCCAGACCAGCCACATTAATGAGCACATACAAGGGCGAAATAGCCATATCGATACGCATGTTGTGGTAGTCCCAACTGCGGCGGGCTTTGCGCGTATAATCGCGTACATTGTGCTCATGCTGTTTGGTTTCGAAATCCTCATGTGCAAAGGCCTGCACGGCATCCATATTGCCAATAACATCTGCCACGTGGCCGGCCATGTGGTTGCTGGCTGCCTCGCGCGTCGTAACCAGCCGCTGACGTCGCTTGATAAGCGGTACCAAAAGGGCAAATACTACACCCATCATTCCAAATAACGCCAAGACAAGTACGGGCGAATACCGCCACAGTACAATCGCAGCAAAAATGAGCGGTATGATGTTGGCAAACACCTTAAATACCAAGGTATCCATAAAGCCTTCAAAACTTTTGCCATAGCCGATGGTCTTTTTGGTCAGCGACCCAGCAAAGTTATCGTGGAAAAAGCCTATGTCTTTTTTGGCTAGCTCCTGCACGCCGGCAATATACAGGTTGCGCATAGCATAGGCATCGGTGCGGTTCAGGCAAAAGAAGGCTGCGCGCCACAAAAGTTCGCCTGCCAGCCATGCGGCTGCAAACAGTAGCAGATAAGGGGTAATGTCGCGCAAGGTCGGCTGTTGATCGGCATATTTGCCCAGCACTGCAGCCACAATCAGCGGCGGCACATAAAAGGTCAAAATGGTGCCAATACCCGGCAATATGAGGGCAGGGATGGCCGTGACGCGCTCTTTCCATATTTGTCCTATATAGTGCCGGGTTGCCATTTTGATGGCCGTGGGGTCGGCGCGGCGAGTATTGCTTGGATTACTCATCTATAAATCCTCCGGATTGGTGTTTCCATAGCTGGGCGTAGGTGCCTTTTTGCTTGATGAGCTGCTGGTGGCTGCCTTGTTCTACAATAGCACCGTCTTCTAATACGATAATCCGATCCATTTTTTGCACCGTGCTCAGGCGGTGGGCGATTACAATAGCCGTGCGCTTTTTCATTAGTTCCTGCAGGGCGGCTTGAATGAGCAGCTCGCTCTCAGAGTCCAATGCACTGGTGGCTTCGTCCAATACTAGAATAGGTGCATCTTTAAGAATCGCCCGGGCAATGGCAATGCGCTGGCGTTGCCCGCCAGACAGCTTGACGCCGCGTTCGCCTACCAGGGTTCCGTAGTTTTGGGGCAGGGTGTCGATAAATTCGCTGGCGTTAGCCTTTTGTGCAGCATCAAAGATTTCGGCATCGGTGGCACCAGGTTTGCCGTAAGCGATATTTTCTTTAATGCTGCGGTGGAACAGCAGCGGTTCCTGCGGCACATAGGCAACATGGGCGCGTAAGTCGTCCTGGGTAATATGGGCAATATTTTGGCCGTCGATACGTATTTCGCCGCCATCGATATCCGCATAGCGCAACAACAGTTTGGTTAGGGTGGTTTTGCCAGAGCCGGAGTGCCCAACCAAACCCACTTTTTCACCAGGTTCAATATGCAGGGTAAGCCCGTTAAACAGGGCGTCGTCGGCGCCGTTATGGGTAAAGATGGTATTATCGAATTCGATCGCGCCGTGGCTAATACGGGGCTTTTCGGGGCGCGAGGGGTCCTGTACCTCTGGGGTTATGCCTAATATGTGCGTCATTTCGCGGGCATCACCTAATGCGCGGTTGTAATTACGGATAGCATTGCTGCTAAACACCCATAGCTGGCTGCAGATATTGGAGGTATAGCTTAGGATCAAAAACACTGTGCCAAAGTCGGCATTAAAAACCATAACACTAACCACTGCCATAATAAACGACAGAGCGGCAATAGCGTTGTTGATACCGCTAAAATAGGCTTGCTGTTTGGCGTGCCCGCGCATAACCTGCAACAAACGATCGCGGGTGTGGTTGGTGGCTTTGGCAAACTGACGTTGTTCGAACTGTCCGGCGGCAAACGTTTTAATAGCCATAACGTTGGTAATAGAGTCGGCCAGATATCCCGTTTGGTCGCTTTCGGCTGCGGCGTGCCGGGCAAATTGTTTGCGCACCGGCTTGGTGACTACTACAGAAGTTGCCATATAAACAAGCGAAAAGGCTACCAACAGCAGTACAAACAACAGTGCCTTGGGCGCCAGAATTATGACGGTGAACAGTAACGCCAAAAACAGGGGGAATACGCTGTACATCGTAGTGTCCACAATACGGATATAGGCACCTAAGAATTTGCTAGCCTGCGAAACCAGTGACCCGCCAAAGGTGTTGGCATGGAAGTTGGCGCTCTGATCAAGTAAGTGGCTGTATATGCGCTGTGCCATGTCGCGCTGCACATTGGCCTCTAGCCGCCAGTTAAAGTAGTCGCTGATGCGCCACAGCACCACACCGCCAAATAGCATTAACACACTGTAAGCCACCAGTTCGGGACCAAAGCTGGCCCAGATATGATGCGGCTCGTAATCACCCTTAGCCAGGCGGTTTAGTACGCTCGCCACAATTAAAGGCGGCAGTATTTGGTAGGCAAAAACAGTAATGGGTACACTTATAAAAATGCCAGCTAGGTATTTGGGGTAGCGGCATGCGTGCTGCACATACAGACGCAATGTCTCGCGGGTGACATTCATAACAGAAGTCCTTGTAGGTTAGATGTAGTAGGGTTGTAAGAGGGTTAAAGATAAAGGGTGGCTGTCTTGCCGCAAGAAGATTCACTGCGGTAGCCAATAATCCAGCGGACTGCATACATACCAGTCTTGGTAAAGATAGCGGGCTTTGTGGTTAAAAATGAAGCCATAATGGATACGATTATTGCAGGTAACTGTCCGCCGCGCAAGCATAATTTGTTATAATATAATCTGTTTTATGCAAAAAATAGTACTCTATTATATATTTACGCCCATTGCCGATCCCGAAGCGGTTCGGCTGTGGCAGTTGGCTTTATGCGAGAAACACAATCTTCGCGGCCGTATTTTAATTTCCCCACACGGTATAAACGGCACTGTAGGCGGTGATATTGACGATGTAAAAGCCTATGTTAAGACTACTAAAGAATACAAAGGTTTTAAAAATACGATCTTCAAATGGTCGGACGGTATGCGCGAAGATTTCCCCCGTTTAAGTGTTAAGGTCCGTGACGAAATTGTCAGCTTTGGCGTAGCCGACGAGCTGGAAGTTAATGAGCGCGGCGTAGTGGGCGGCGGCAAACACCTGAAACCTCAGGAAGTGCACAAGCTTGTGGCAGAACGCGGCGACGATGTGGTGTTTTTTGACGGCCGCAATGCCTACGAGGCAGCAGTGGGTAAATTTAAAAATGCCGTGGTGCCCAATACGCGTACCAGCAAAGACTTTGTACGCGAGCTGGAAAGCGGTAAATATAACGATATCAAGGATAAGCCGGTGGTCACCTACTGCACTGGCGGTATTCGCTGCGAAATTTTAAGCAGCATGATGAAAAAACGCGGCTTCAAAGAGGTGTATCAGATTGATGGCGGCATTGTAAAATACGGCGAAACGTATAAAGACGATGGATTGTGGGAAGGCTCGCTGTATGTGTTTGACGACCGCATGAGCTTGCGCTTTTCGGACAAATCCAAAGACATTGGCGACTGCACCCACTGCCACGCCAAAACCAGCAATTACGAAAACTGCGCTTACAAGCCGTGCAACAACTTGGTACTCATTTGCGAAACGTGCAAAACGAATACCGAAACGTGCTCTGTTGCTTGTAAGGACCAATTTGTTCCGGCTAGCTCCTAACCATAGCCACAGTATCGGGGTAGAATAAGAGTATGACCGACAAATTGGCGGACAAACTAAAGCAACTGCCTGCACAGCCTGGGGTGTATTTCCATAAAGACACCAAGGGCGAGATTATTTATGTGGGCAAGGCGGCCAGCTTGCGCAATCGCGTGCGCCAGTATTTTCAGGCCAGCCGTCACCGTGACCCCAAGACGGAGGTGTTGGTGGCCGAAATTGCCGATACCGACTGGGTGGTGGTGGAGAACGAGCTGGATGCACTGTTTTTAGAAGCCGAAATGGTACGCCGCTATATGCCGCGCTACAATATTTTGCTGCGCGACGATAAAAGCAGCTTGTTTGTGCGTATTGCGTACGATGCAGCACACCCCACGCTTACCTTTACACGCCGTCCGCTGGACGACAAAGCACGATATTTTGGTCCATATTTTAACGGTAGTGAAGTCAAACGTGCGCTGCGCAGTTTGCGCCGTGTATTTCCATATTCAACGCACACTGGCATTATCCCTAAACGAGCCTGTTTGCAATATCACCTAGGCTTGTGCCCGGGGCTGGAAGAAAATAAAACCAGCTTACAGGATTACCGTGCTAATTTGCGCAAGCTAATGCAGTACCTGAAGGGCGAGCGCGTCAAGGTGTTGGAGAAAATGGAACATGATATGCAACGCGCGGCCAAAAAGAAGGAGTTCGAGCGTGCCGCCGACATACGCAACCAATACTATGCGCTGAAGGCACTGAGCAAGCAGATAATATTTAGCGACCGTGAGTTTTTAGATATTAGCAAAGACCGTGGGCTGCAAGGCTTGGCTGACTTGCTGGGCCTGCCGAAGGTTCCGCGGCGTATCGAGGGATACGACATCAGCCACATGCAGGGCACGGACAATGTAGCCAGCATGGTGGTGTTTACGAACGGCATTCCGGACAAGGCCGCGTACCGCAAGTTTAAAATGCGTTTGCCGGGCAATAACGACTTTGGGCATATGGAAGAAGTCATTACGCGCCGGTTGGGCGAAAAAAACCAGAAAGATTGGGGTCTGCCCGACTTGTTTTTGATTGATGGCGGCAAGGGCCAACTGACTGCTGCTATTAAGGCCCGCGATGCGGCTGGCACTACCCGCCCCATGATTGGTTTGGCAAAGCGCGAGGAAGAGATTGTGGTGCATAAAACTAAGTCGTTACCGGCTGTTGGGGCGCTTTTCGACGCTCCCGATTCGCCAGACCGCTCACGCGCGGTAAATTCCTTGGCGAGCCCCGTCACTCATTCTTCTCAATCAGATGGGTCTCGCCAAGGAATTTCTGGCTCCGCTTCGGTTGGGTCTGGCGAATTCGGGAGCGTCGAGCGCGCCGCCAGTGGTGCGTATATAATGGAAAGCGACGATTTCAAACTTATTTTATTATCCAAGAATTCCGACATCGTTAAGCTACTGCAACGGGTACGGGATGAGTCGCACCGTTTTGCTGTTAGTTATCATTCGGTGCTGAAAACCAAACGCCAAACGGCCAGCGCACTGGATGACATACCGGGCATTGGCCCGGCAACGCGCAAGAAGCTTATTAGGACATTTGGCAGCTTGCGGGCGGTAGAGGCGGCAAGCCCGGCAGAGCTGGCAGCAGTCATTGGCCCGGCCAAGGCCAAGCTACTGGTCAAAAACAATACTAAATTTTAAAGTACTTCAGATAGTCCTGGGTGCGACAGCCTATAAATATTAAAAAACCACCCGATTGGGTGGTTGTAGATTTCTGAGTTATTATGGCTTAGACGTCAGAACTGTCGTCTTTTTCTTCTTCCATTGCTGCCGTACGGATAAGGCGGTCGTGGGTCATGCGATTAAGGGCTGCTAGCGCGGCAGCTTCGTTTGCGTCAACAATTTTTTGTTCCTTGGCAGTTAATTCGCGAGGAGTCATCTGGTTTGCGGCCAGAAATTCCTGGTCAGAAGCCGAAAGCGTAGCACCGTCTTGATTGTTCAGTGCTGCTGCAAAGGCGTTAATTTCCGCTTCGGTAATTTGTGCACGTGTGTCGGCAGGAGATTGTACGGTATCGGCCATAGCTAGGCCGCCTAGGTCATTAGCAAACATAATGTCTGCAAATAGGGCATCTACTTCTGAGCTAGCAGGTAGTGTTGCTTCGTACATAACCCATCCATAGTAGCACGGACGGACCAAAAAAAACAAGCATCTTTGTTGTTTTTTACGTATACACGGGCAGGGGTATGATAAGCTGCTTATATGTTCGGGAGTGAGTTTTTTGCTGCCAACCGGGAGCGGTTGCGACAGCTGTTTACCGGTACGGCGCCGATTGTTATTACGGCCAATGGGTTGTTGCAGCAAGCGGGCGGTGAGGCTTTTCCGCTACACCAGGACCGCAGTTTTTGGTACCTGACGGGTATTGATGAGCCGGATATTGTGTTGGTTATGGATAAGGGGCGCGAATACCTGATCGTTCCTGGCCGTGAAGACTCGCGCGAGAAGTTTGACGGGCGTATAGACCCGGCAGTAGTAACGCGGCGGTCGGGTATTAAAGATATATTGAACGAAAAAGAGGGTTGGCGGCAGCTGGAGGCACGGCTTAAAAAAGTGCAGCATGTAGCCACGCTGGGCGCCACCCCTAAATATATCGAAGTATATGGTGTGTACAGTAACCCTGCCCGGGCGACGCTGATTAGACGGCTTAAAAAGGCAAATCCGGGCATAGAACTGTTAGATTTGCGGCCGCACGTAGCCCGTATGCGCATGGTCAAGCAGCCGTTGGAACTGCAAGCCATCCAGCAGGCAATTGACATTACAGCCGAGGCGCTCAAAGAAGTTATGCGCCCCAAACAGCTGGCCAAATACGGGCATGAGTACGAAATTGAGGCCGACTTTTTCCGCGGTATCCGCAAGCGCGGTGCGCAGGGACACGCCTTTCCGCCCATTGTCGCCAGCGGGCCACGGACCTGTACAATGCATTATTTTGCCAATAATGCGCCGTTGGCCAGTGACGAATTGGTGCTCATGGATGTCGGCGCGCAAGTTGAATATTATGCTGCAGACATAACCCGGACGGTGGCTGTGGGCAGCAAACCTTCCCGGCGCCAACAACAAATACACGATGCGGTACTGGAAGCCCAAGAATATGCATTTGCGCTTATTAAGCCCGGATTGCTGCTGGGTGAGTACGAAAAACAAATGGAACAGTTTGTGGGCGAAAAGCTGCGCGAGCTGGGGCTTATTAAGAGTATTGAGCGGGATGCAGTGCGTGAGTTTTTCCCGCACCGTACCTCGCATTTTTTGGGGTTAGACACGCATGATGCCGGGGATTATGATTGGCCGTTGGAAGCGGGCGCGGTGCTGGCGGTGGAGCCCGGGATTTATGCGCCGCAAGAGGGCATTGGAGTACGTATAGAGGACAATGTGCTGGTAACCCCCGAGGGCTGCACGGTGCTTAGCAGTCAATTGCCTCGCGTATTATAGTCGCGGTAAGTGATTCTAACAGGGACAAAAGTAGACAAATTAATAAAATAAGGCAATTATACGCTTGACACACCCAAAACAGAGGTGTATCATTAAAGTATGGAAGATATGAACCTCATCGAGCTATTAGACAAGTTCCCTGACGAACAAGCGTGCCGCGACTTCATTCAAGAGCGCCGCTGGCCTAATGAGATGACCTGCCCTCAATGTGGTGTCATCGGTAAGGCATACAAGTATAGTAGTGGTAAAAACAGCGGCAAGCTCTTTAAGTGTGCTGATTGTCGGCAGCAATTTACTGTTCGTGTCGGAAGTATCTTTGAGGATAGCAAAATCCCGCTCCGCAAATGGCTCCTCGCCATCTATCTATGTACCAGCATTAAAAAAGGCATCTCCTCAATCCAGCTTGCCAAGTTTATAAAAGTCCGTCAGGCGACCGCTTGGTTTATGCTCCAGCGTATCCGCCACGTATTTGAAAGTGGCAGCTTTGAAAAACTGTCCGGTGAGGTTGAAATGGACGAAGCGTATATTGGTGGCTCCGACAAGAATAAACATCACAGCAAAAAGCTCAAGACTCTCACGGGTAAAGGTGCACAAGGCCATGGCAGCAAAAATAGCAAGACTCCCGTTGTCGGCATGGTTGAACGCGGCGGCAAGCTCCGGGCTATTGCAACCAAAGACACAGGTAGCAACACGCTCATGACACTTGCGCGTAACAATATCGACGTTGACGCGACAATATACACTGACGAACATATGCCGTATCGTACCCTACCTAAGCTCGGCTTTAAGCATGAAAGCGTCAATCATGGCGTTAAAGAGTTTGTGAATGGTATGGCTAGTACGAACACCGCAGAATCATTTTGGTCGCACCTAAAGCGTGGCATTAACGGCATTTACCATCATGTTAGCGCAAAGCATTTACAGTTCTACTGTGATGAATATAGCTTCCGTTGGAATACCCGCGAGATGACTGACGGTGAGCGTTTTGAGGCTTGGTTTGATAACATTGGCGGCAAGCGATTGATGTATAAGACGCTCACTAAGAAGGTGCAGAAATAACTATCTTTTGTCCCCAAGGGCGGTGACAGTTTTCGTTAGGGCTGTATCTGTTATAATCAAAACGTCGTCCCCCTTACCTATAAAATAATCGGAGTAGGAGGGGTAGGCAAAATATATCAGCATCACGCCAATCACAACTAATTCACCATGACTAACCAACTTCCCCCACTCACCACCAAACAACAAGCAATATTAAAACTAATTTATAAATATAGATTCCTAAACAGAAAACAAATATAACAATTACTAAGTCATAAAGATAAAAGAAGAATCATAAGTTGGCTAAAAGACTTACGAGAAAAACAATATGTAGATTGGCACTACGATCCAAATGACTTTATCGCTAAAAGCCAACCAGGAATCTATTACCTATCGCTTAATGGCATTCGGTATTTACGCAGCACAAACGAATACCCGACCCAGGAACTACGGAAGCGGTATAAAGAACCAGCAAGAACAAAGGCGTTTATAGACAGATGTCTACTAATAGCAGACTGTTGCATCACTCTACAAGCTAAAAGCAATGATGAATTGAAATATAACTGTGTGTTGCCGTCGGATTATGTTAACCCAGACAGTGAGTACAGTTTTCTTAATAAGATTAAGCCACATCTTTTCTTCTCGAAGCAGCAAGGAGACGAAACTATAAATTACCTATTAGAGAACTTTGAGCCGACGCTACCTCGCTACCAGCTTAGAAAACGCATTAAGGATTATGTTGACTATATAGCAACTTGGGATGAGGACAATGAGGAGACGCCAATTGTACTCTTCATCTGCTCAAATATCGCAGATTTGCTGTATGTGAAGCGGCGCGTGAAAAAACTACTGGATGAAGAGTGGTCGGATGAAGTGCTGTGTATCCGCGTAACGACTTCAGATAAGGTTCGGGCTTCTGGTGTAGCTAGCCTGATTTGGGAGGAAGTCTCTTGAGTCATCAGAAGAGGCGGGGCGACAAGGTGACTGCGCATCTCAAGGAACGACTTTAGGCACTTTATAGGTTTCACGCACGATAAGCGACAAGAGAAAGGCAATCGCCAGTCCAATCGGCATGATGAGCAAAGCATGACTGAAATCAGCAAGCGACGGCGTATGAGATGGCAATAGGTGTGCTGGAAAACTCATGGCTATGCCACCAATAATAAAACAAGTAGCATTCACAATGGCCGAAGCGCCGCCAATGAGGTTGCCAGCCACGGTTTCGCCAGCGATAGTAAAGCCAAGCATATGCGCGCCCGAAGTGAGTCCCAGCAGAAACATGAGCCAGAGTAATACCGACTCTGTTAGAGAAGGCGTAAAAACAAGCATGGCCGTCACTGCTGCTTGGAGCAAAATGCCCGCAGCAAGTGTTAGCTTGCGATTCTTTAGCTTGTTGGAAATAACATTAAATAGCGGAGCGCCGATAGCTAACCCGAGCCATAGAAGTGCTGTTGCCAGCGCACCGCTTTCAAAGCCATGAGCCGAGATAATACGTGGCCCCCACAATACGCCAACAGCCAGCATGATGCCGAACGACGTACCGGCGATGAGCGCAGATAGCCAGACGTTTGGTAATTTAAAGCATGCTCTTAGCTCAGTGACGACTTGTTTTGGTAGGGATAGCTTGAATGTCTTGGGCGTGTCGCCGGTTTTAGGGTCTCGCACCCACACCAAAAAGGCTACAAATAACGCGATACCAAACAGGAAGAATATGAACAGCACGCTACGCCAATCGTACAGGTTGGCGAAATAGTTAATCGTCGGCGTACCAACAGTTGAGCCAAGTGACGCCCCGGCTTGCACTAGACCAAACATCACACCGTACTTAGCAGCCCCAAACCATTTGTCACCGGCAAAACCAGCACCTACGAATCCGAATGCCGCTCCAAGCGCCAGCAAAATCTGCGCTACCAGTAAAGCTTCGATAGAATGGGCGCTACTATAAAGAAACGCGCCGAGCACGACAAAGGCCACCGCCCACGGCATACATTTACGCAAGCCAAAACGGTCAAGTAGCGGACCACTGATAAATTGTATGGCGGCAAATGCCCAAGTGTAGACAGAGCTGACCAGTCCAATTTGGGCAATTGTCAACATCAGCTCATTTTCAATCTTGGGCGACAGCACTGCATAGCTGGTTTGCAAGTTGAACAGCCATACCAAAAACACGACGCACAGCCCCCAGATACACCAAGCTTGGGCGCCGCCTAATGTTGAGAATTTTTCTTTCATGATTTATTCTCCTCGCTCGTAAGCTTTATTACCAGCAATGTAGGTTGCCGCAACGCTGCGGTCATCCCCCATGGTCATGAGCACAAATAATTGCTCCTCGATACTACTTACAAACTGCATCCGTTCTTTTAGTAGCGGTGTGGCGAGCGGATCGAGTATCACAAAGTCGGCTTCTTTACCAACCTCTAATGTGCCGAGCTTGTCACCAAGATCGAGCGCCCGCGCACTACCGAGTGTTGCTAAAAAGAAAGTGTGGATCGCATCGAGCGGAAACTTTCGCAGCTGCGCGACTTTGTAGGCTTCATTCATGGTTTGTAGCATTGAAAAGCTGGTGCCCGCACCAATATCCGTACCGAGCCCCACTTCTATAGGCCGTCTCGCATCCTTGGCTTTTTCGAGTGAGAATAGGCCGCTACCAAGGAAGAGGTTGGATGTTGGGCAGTGCGATATGGCTGTACCTGTATCATAACAGTGCTGCATTTCAGCCTCCGTCAAATGCACGCCGTGAGCGTAGACAGCTCGTTTACCAGTGAGGCCATAGTGGTCGTAGACATCTAGGTAGCCTTTTCGTTCAGGAAACAGCTTTTTAACCCAGGCAATTTCATCCACGTTTTCGGACAAATGTGAGTGAACATAAGTGCTCGGATGCTCACTCCATAACTTACCAGCTACCTCCAGTTCATCGGGCGTGCTGGTCGGCGCAAAGCGTGGTGTGATCGCGTAGAGGTTACGGCCTTTTTTGTGCCATTTTTTGATTAATTCTTTAGAGTCCTCGTAGCTACCCTTTGCGGTATCCTCCAGACCTTTTGGTGCATTACGATCCATCATGACCTTGCCGGCAATCATTCGCATATTCCTTTTCGTGGCCGCTTCAAATAATTGGTCAACCGATTCTGGATACGTTGCGCAAAAGGTTAAGGCCGTGGTGGTGCCATTACGAAGCAACTCATCACAGAAGAACTCGGCCACGCGCTTGCCCTCAACTGGATTTTTAAACTTTTGCTCAGCCGTAAACGTGTAAGTATTCAGCCAATCAATTAGTTGCTTGCCAAACGCACCCATAATGTCGGTTTGTACGTAATGGATATGCGTATCAATAAATCCCGGCACGATGAGTTTGTCTTGGTAGGTTTCGTAGTCGGTACCTTCTGGTAAGGTTTTGAGTATATTCGCAGCCGGACCGCTTTGAACAATTTTTCCATCTTCGACAACAATCATGCCGTCGGGTTCATATCGTAGACACTCTTTTGCTGGGTGTAAAAAAGGATCGTCTACGATATGTACCATGCTTCCTCGTATAACGACCTGCTGTTTTTCACCCATCAAGTTCTTCACCTTTTTTAAGCAATAATTTTATTTCGAGCACCATCCTTATATTCGACTGTAACAATAAGCATAATAAAAGTCTACGTGTTAGTTTTCTTGCCTTGGGACTGTAGCTTTTACAAACGAAGGAGTAGTTCGGCATCGGGATTAACATTTTTTTGGATGAGCTTTGCCTCTAGCACTTCCCGGCCATCAGCCTGACCCTGGATGGTACAGGTATATAAGGTCATTTTAGCCTCGGTGCTGGGAGCTTCTATTTCGGTTTGTGCGGGCTTCACTTTATATCGCCGGCTCACCTCGTATTGGTAGCGATGACCATTAAAGTCGACGTATATGTAGTCACCCGCCTGCACTTCATCGAGATGATAAAGGGGCGACTTGCGTCGGGTTGCGCCTGGCGTAAAACCTATTTCAAAGCGGTGGCCGGCCAAAATAAAATTACCACCCTTTTCTGGATCACCGCGCTCTGGGAAGCGATGCCAAAGTCCGTCGTTCAGCGCGTTTTTATTATCGCCATAAAGCAGATTTAATTGTAAGCGCGGAATATATATTTGCTGTTCCCGCAGTACAGTGTGGGGTACTGGCTTGTTCCAAGTAGGCTGCGAAAAAGGCAGAGAAGGAGCTATGGGCGCGGTGAGCAGTAATAGTAAATATACTCCCGATCCTATAGCAGTAGTTGCCAGCGTCAGCAAAAGCACACGATAGAATTTGCGAGGGTGGAATCTGAAATTAGACTGGCTTTTCATCATTTTTAATAGTATCAGTGGGCGTCATAATCATAAAGTTCACCAGAGAAATTAATCGCGAAAATCCTAGTTGTACTTGCTAGTTCGTGATGGTACCATAAACATAAGCGAATATATGTAATATCGACAATGTTTTTATGAGGAGAGTGTTTTTGAAGAAGACTGTACCCCGACGCCAAATTAGCAGAATACTTCCATTTATGGCAGTCGTTATTCATAGCAGGAGCACCGGTGCCGTTTATTACGGGAATGCTAAATTCAGCGAGGCTATACAAGAGCGAAGATTACTATCATAAACGTTTAGGCGTAGGAGTCTACGCATTGTGGGGAGTGGGAATGCAGCGCACAACTAGTTCAGGTGGAATTCGTCCGGAATCAGAACGGGGTTACGTATATGCAAGGATTAGTCGCCTCCTCGAAACCTTAAAAAAGAAAAAAATGCTTCTCTTCTTAGCTTGCATTGCTATAGCCGCGCTTATCTTTGTGATTATTTTAGTAGGCACGTTTCTAGGCAATGAGAAATCTCACCGTAGCGAATCGTACAAAAAAGTGTCAGGTGCGGCTGGACTTCATGCCGTCATTACTTACGATGCGCAACGCGACACAAAGATGTTTAACTTTAACGTCTATATCCTTAAAGCTGATGGGCAGCAAGTCGGTGTGGTTCAGCCAGATAAAGACGGTAATGTCAATATGGCGCTGCCAGAAGGTAATTATGTCATGTTGATCGGCAAGCAATTCGGTAAAGATAAGCTATTTCCTGAAGAGCCGATGGTACTTAAAACTGGTCAAGAGCTAGAGCTGAAACTTCACTATAAGGAGGGGGGATTATGAGATTGGGGAAAACCGCTAGGTACATACGGCAAGTAAAGATGCAAGGGTTTGAGATTTTGTTGCAACCGCGGAAGGGCGCTCGGCCGTTGCTAGGAGTACTTTTCTGCACCGCTATACTGGCAGTGATCGTAGCGGCCTACCCAGGTACTATGGTCCAGGCAGCGGCAAACGTTGGTCCTGGTGGAGTCAGCGGCGTGCGCATGTGGTACAAGGCCAACGAAGGCACCAATACCAACGCCCAGTGGAGCGATAGCAGTGGTAATAACTTCAATGTAACGCAAGGAACTGTCTCTAAACAGCCAGTACTCACCCAAAACTCCATTAACTTCAATCCAGCCTATGTGTTTGACGGTACTGACGATGTATTCCGCATGGATACTCATGGTATTGGTAGCAGCGATCCCCTGAGCGCTTTCTTTGGAGCAAACTTAACACGTACAGATGGTGGCTATCGCTATTTGAACGAGTTTGGCGACGACTCTCCAAGCCTATCGCTTAGTAATGGCAAGCCAGACCTCTACGTGCGAAACACGACCCCGATTACCCTTACTTACTCTACTGCGGAAGCCCTTTCCCCGCGCGTATACAGCTTTATCTCTCCGAACGCCAACGGCCAGTCTAGAATTGTTGGCGTAGATAACCGAGAGGAGTCGCAAAATGTCACCTCGGGAACCTACACCACAAGCAATCCCAATGGCCAGGCAGGTAACTCGTTTGGTAGCACGAACGGTAGTGGCGGCGTAACTTGGGCGGGGCCAATTGGTGAGGCTCTTTATTTTAACAAGGTGCTCACCGCGCAGCAGCGACAGCAGGTTAACTCATACCTGGCAATCAAGTACGGCGTGACCTTGGGTACGGGTAGTACGGCGTACCTCGCGGGCAATGGCTCAACTATTTATCCGGCCGACGCCACATTTAAGAACAATATTGCCGGTATTGGCCGCGACGATGATAGCGGGCTTAACCAAAAACAATCCAAAAGCACCAGTACTACAAGTGATATTGTAACCATTGGTAATGGCACCATTGCGGCCGACAACCAAGCCAACCCCAACAACTTCACTGCTGATCGATCTTTCCAAGTTTGGGGCCATAACGGTGCTGCAACGAATACAAACACGACAGTTACGGGCACGACTTATATACGCATGAATCGCATCTGGAAAACCGTCAAGACAAATACGGTCGGCCAAGTGAAAGTGCAGATCCCCACAAGTGCTGTAACAGGCGGCAATGGTGTAATGTTTATCAGCAACAGCACAACCTTTGACCAAACCTCGCAACGCGTCAATATGACGGTGAATGGCTCTAATTATGAAGCCACTGTTACTTTACCTGCTGGTACCAACTACTTTAGCTTTGGTTCGCTCACCGGCTCGGACATTCAATTCCTCAGCAAAACAGCCACGGACATTGGTGGTACTCCGATTACGAGCTATATCCCTGGTGAATCAGTAGAATACAAATTAACAGTCAAAAATAATGGCCCAGATAATTCAGGCACAGTAACCGTAACTGACACATTGCCAGCTGGCGTAGTACCGACGGCTGGAGGGGCAAGTGGTGGTGGTTGGAGTTGTAATGTTAGCAGTCAGACTGTTACCTGTACGCGCCCCATACTCAATAGCGGTGCCACTGCGCCAGATATCACCGTTGAAGCGAATATTGCTTCAAATGTTACTGGTTCTAAGGTGAATACTGCCACAGCTTCTGTAGCAAACGATCCAGATACGAGTAACAATAGTGCCAGCGTCACCCTGCCTGCCGCACCAAAGGCTGATCTTTCCATTGCCAAGGGCCACAGTGGCACGCCAACGGCTGGTCAGCCTCACACTTACAACTTTACGGTTACTAATAATGGCCCGTCAGATGTCGCTTCGTTTACCGTTACTGATACCCTAAACTCCAACCTCACCTATGCGAGCGCCAGCGGCGCTAGTTGCTCGGCAGCTGCGCAAGTTGTTACCTGTACTGGCGGCGCGTTGACGGCTAGTGGCGGAGGTAGGACAGCTACCTTTACTGTGACCGTTACTGTCTCACCAGGCTATGGTGGCGGAACCATCTCAAATACAGCTACCGTCAGTGTTCCGGTTGGCACAACCGATCCAAATGCAGGCAATAATAGCTCGACAGACCAATCGAACGTTGTTGTGAGTACCGATTTAGGTATTACTAAAAGCCATACCGGCAACTTTACAGCTGGCGTGAACAATAGCTTTAAGCTTACGGTGGACAATCAGGGTCCTTCCAACGCAGCCATTGGCACTGTAACAGTTACCGATACGCTGGACGAAGACTTTGCCTTTGGGTCAGCTACTGGAACTGGTTGGAGCTGCACACATAATAGCGGCACCGTAACGTGTACCAACACTGCTGTTATAACTGCCGGAGGACCGGCACCAGATATCACTTTGATCGTATTGGTTGACCCGATTGCGAAAAGCAGTACCTCCAACACCGCAGAAGTTAGCAGCACAACACCCGACCCGGATCCGAGCGATAATATTTCTACGAACCCCGTTACTATCGACTCTGAGGCTGATCTAGGGATAACTAAGGCACATGTCGGTACTGCTTTTACGGCGGGCCAGCAGGAGCAGTATACCTTGAGTGTTGTCAACAATGGGCCATCGGCTGATTCACCGTCGTACACCATTAGTGACACCCTCCCTGCAAACTTGTCGTTTGTTAGTGCTACTGGCGCTGCGAGCTGTACTAATAACCTGCAGGTGGTGACCTGTACCGGTGGTGCTATCGGCGCGGGCGACCCAGCCCAGGTGACGACTATAACCGTGGCCGTGAACGGAAGTGCCACCGGCACCATTGCTAATACCGCTACCGTCGCGCCAGCAGCCGGCGTTACCGACCCGACCCCAGGCAACAATAGCTCGACTGATAACGTGAACGTTGAACCGAATGCTGATCTGTCGATTGCCAAAACCCATGCAGGTAACCTCACCGCTGGAGCCAATGCAACCTACACGCTTACCACGCATAACGCTGGTCCGTCGAATGTTACTTCGTATACCGCCACTGATACGCTTGACTCCGATCTCACCTTCGTGAGCTCCGTGCCAGGTCCCGCCTGCTCGGTCACTGGAACGACACCCGCAGGGGAGCAGGAGATTACCTGTACTGGCGGTGCTATTACAAGCGGCAATGATGGTGTCATCACCGTTACCGTCACGGTGGAGCCTACCGCAACGCCTGGAAGTACCATTGTCAACACCGCCACTGTCACTCCACCAGCTGGTGTGAATGACCCGAATACTGCTAATAATAGCTCTACAATCAACAATACGGTTGATGCCAGCGCCGACCTGCAAGTCACGAAATCACACACCGGCAACTTTACGGCGGGCTCCAATACGAATACCTTTACCATTGCAGTTAAGAATAATGGCCCCTCGGACGCTTCTACCTTTACGGTGACCGACGTCTTACCGGCTGCACTGACCTATGTCAGCGGAACAGGTGCTGGCGTTGGCTGCACCAATGCCAGCCAAACCGTTACCTGTACCTATGGTCCCACAATTGCAGCTGGACAAACAGTCAATATCACACTCACAGTGAGCGTTGGAGGAAGCCAGGCTGGCGGCAGCACAGCCAACAACACCGCCTCGGTGAGCTCGGCTACCCCTGATCCAGATATGAGTAATAATAGTAGCAACGATACAGTTACCATGGATTCCAAAGCCGATTTGGCTATCACCAAAACTCATACCAGCGACTTTACGGCGGGCAACCAGGAAGTTTACCAAATTCAAGTAACCAACGCCGGCCCATCAAATGCTACGGGCTTTACGGTGAGCGATACATTGCCAGCCGGACTCACTTATGTTACTTCGACTCCAAACATTTGCTCGGCCGCGCTCCAAGTAGTTACCTGTAACGGTGGTGCCTTGGCGGGTAATAATGGCACCACAACCTTTACTATCACTGTCAGTACCAGTTCCGGGTTGACTGCTGGTACAGTCATTAATAATACTGCTACTGTCGCTACCATTGCTCCAACGACCGATCCTAATAGCGCAAACAACAGCAGTACGGATACGGCAACCGTTGTCAATGTCACTGATCTTTCTATCACCAAGAATCATGTAGGCACCTTCATAGCGGGCACAAACGCTGCCTATACAATGACTGTAAGCAACGGCGGCCCCTCCAATACACTAACTAACGACGTCACTGTCACAGATACTTTACCTACGGGCATGACGTATGTTGCCGCTGGCTCCGGCGGTACTGGTTGGGGCTGTAGTAATGTGGTTCAGGTAGTAACATGTGTCTATGCTCCAGCCTTAGCTGCCAGTGGCACAACTCCAACGTTGACTATCAATGTTCATATCGCTCCGGACAAGCAAGGGCAGGTTATCAACTCTGCTACTGTCTCGTCTGCGCTAGATGACTCTAGCCCTTCTAACGATACCGCCAGCGATACGACCACGATCCAAGCTCAGGCTGATCTAACAGCCACTAAAACACCACAGGGATCATTCACTGCCGGCCAGCCCATAACCTATCGCTTCTCGGTCACGAATAATGGGGGTCCGAGCCAGGCGAACAACGTGACTATTACGGACAACCTGCAGGGGCACTTTACCTACCAAAACTTTGTTAGCGTTAGCGGTGGTACTTGGAACTGTTCTGAAGCCAGCAGTACCGTTACTTGTAACTTGTCCTCACTTGCCGTTGGTGCTACCGCAGTCGTTGACGTAACCCTTAAGATTGCCGAGGACGCGCCGAACCCACTTGTTAACACTGCTGCCGTTACTTTTGATGGGACTGACCCAACACCCGCCAATCCAAGCACTTCCGATCCCTTGACTTACTCGGCGGATCTGGAAGTCGATATCACCCACGAGCCAAAGACATATCACGGTGGCGATACTGTCAACCTAACATACACAGTAATTAACCATGGCCCGTCGGCTGCGACCGATGCGGTGCTGACAAGCACTATCCCTGATGACGTCACGATTACCGGTGTTAGTGCGACTGCACCTGGAGATGGCTCGATTCTTTCTGCTGTCGATAATTTCTTGTTTCCGAAGGCTATGGCAGCGAGTAATCCCTTCTCCTGTCATCTCAATGGCCAACAGCTTATCTGCAACGCCAGCAAGCTATTTGTAGGCACCTATCCTCTCTATATTACTGGCAAGATCAAGAATTCCTTTAGCGGCCAGCTGACATTCACGGCGCATATTACCTCTGCGACTCCTGATCCGGATCTAGCAGATACTAATGCAACGGACGTAATTTCTGGCGTGCTGTCAGGTTCGGGACTTGCAGGTACTGGACAGAATATAGTAGGGTGGAGCGCGTTAGCCGTAAGTATATTGCTCATAGGAGCGAGTACACTATTCGTGTATCGTAAATATGTAGCTAACCGGGCTTAGCAGGAGTTTGCTTAAATCTCGCTCTATCAAGATATGAAGACGTCAAAGATATACTGGCTATCGTATTGTGTCTGCTGTCGCCCTATGGTCGCCCCCTTGCGTGATGATGTCTTAATAGGTGGCATAGTCCCCGCGACGCATTAGCCACCCGTCAACCACAGACAACCCTGCCAGCACATATGAGCATGCAGCATAGTTATGGAGCAAAACGCTTCTTGAAGTCTATTCCAAAGTGTAGCCTTGCGCTCGGATACCTTCAATAATAGCAGGGAGCGCGTCAATTGTTTGCTGGTAAAGCACGTGCAGCAATATAACAGACCCTGCACTATCTGCTCCTAAAACACGTTGGGTAATGACACTACTGCCTGGCTGCGCCCAGTCCCGCGGATCGACTGACCATAGATCAATTGACATACCCATGCTTGAGGCTACTTCGCGCACTGTCTGATTAAGCGCACCATAGGGCGGCCGAAAAGCGGTAGGTGTGACACCGCATGCAGCCTGTATCGCTTGCTGTGTATTAGTGAGTTCTTGCATAATGCCAGTCCTGGAAAGCCTTGAGAGGTCAGCGTGCGAAAATGAATGATTGCCTACCTGGTGACCTTCGCGCACGATGCGCTGCATAGTAGTCGGATACCGCTGTACGTTACGCCCAATAACATAAAAGGTAGCATGAACGTTATATCTACTCAGAATGTCCAGCACTTGTTCAGTATGAGCCCCCGGACCGTCATCGAAAGTCAGGCGCACCAATCCTGTGCCGGTACGAGTTCGGGCACTTGCGACAAACTGTTGAACAATCGGCGGATTTACAGTTACGAGCGGTATCTCCGCTGTATCAGGCGCGGCAACTCCAGTCTCACGCTGGATGAGCACTGTAAGGACATGTTCGAGTGTATGGGTGTCTTCAACCTGTACGCCGCTCTGGCCTTGTTGGACGAGCCGATTGCCATTTAAGATTGTAGGTTTGGGAGCAACCACTGCTTGCTTCACGACGCCATCGACAATGGCATTAAGCTTGGCTTCATCAAAGGATAACTGGACAATCTTTTTGTGAGGATCTTTCGTATCTGATACAACCTTTGGTACTACGAGCGCAATGAGCTGCTCCGAGGAAAGTGTCGTTTTGCTACTGCCGGCCTCAATGATGAGAGGTTTCTGAGCAATTGCTTGTACTTGCGGCAGAAGGGGGGCGAGTAATGATGCGGTCATTGTGGCTGCGGGCTGCTTGATCGGCAATATGACCTGAGCGTCAAGCGTAGGATTGACGCGATGTAAGGCCGCAACAGCCGCATCTGTGTCTATCGTTCTTCCCAAATGGTCTGGACGTATTACCGCTTTTTGGTTTTCATAGGCAAATGAGGCATCGATTGGCGCAATCTGCACGTTCTTCTCTAGTTCCGCAATATATGTTTTGGATAAACCACTATTAAAACTCGGTTGCCCAATGGACACACTACGTCCGCCAAGTAATGCTAAATCCTGGTCGGCAAGCCTTCTAAACATATTTCCAGAACGACCAGTAGCTAGCAATCTCGTATAGAGTTGCGCCGTATCAGTCTTTACGCCCAATTGGCGCAAACTAATAGTGCTTGTTTTGTCAGCTGCCTTTACCGTGAAATTCTTTGTTTCATAAGTCTGAACTATAGCATCTGCTTGCTTACGGAAATCACCATCATACAGCCAACCGATAGCCTGCCCCTCAAGTCGTAAGCCGAGTATCGGTTCGTGGTTTCGCACGCTATTTACACCAAGAAGGGTAATTTGCGCTACTATCAAGACCCCTACTACTCCTATTCCCATGTGTAGTGGTGTTATTGTTTTTAGCTTACGCTCGATTGTTCGCCATAGCTTTAGCGAGTGATGCCGCACTTTAGTCAAGTGAGAGTGCCACTTTCGTTTCACTTAGTATTATCCATTATAGCCTGATATCCGGCCGACACCAACATGCCGTCCATTTGAGCTTGTTCCGGCAGGATGTGCAGATCAGCTTCAAAAATATTAATTTGCTCCAAACAGACTCCTGCCAACAATGCCTTTCGGTCAGCCGAAAGCTGAGGTAATAGAGTCAAAATCTGACGCTGATAGCTCTGTAGAGCCGCGAGAGCTGTCTGAGCGGAGTTTATGTCACCTTTAGAAAGAGACTTATCGAACTGAGTAAACACTTGGGCAATATCTGTCTGCAGGATTATAGCCAGCTCGTCTGATGACTTCCTGGAGACCGTTGCAGTGCCAAGAACATGTTGTGTGTTTGGTACGAATGTCGGTCGGCTGGCATGTGCCGAGTACCACACGAGAGTAATAATAGTGCCTCCGGCCAGTAGTGCTAACAGGATAACTAACCAGCGGTGTGTTAATACTCTATTCATATAATTCAAGTTAACCTTGTGCAGTTTATTTTACTACGAAACCGTTTTCTATGATATCTTTAAAAAGTATACACTTTATATTTTAGGAAGTTTATTTATGGGCATCAACAAAAAAACAAAAAGTTCAAGAAAAAACTGACTAAACAACAAAAACCAACCAGGTTTTGGGCCCAGCACAGGCTGCTCTGCAAGTGGTTGATCGGCATATTCGGCACTATCGGATTATTAATACTGGCTACATACACTGCATTCCAAGTAAGCCCTTGGCCCAATTCGCTTTTGATCCGATACGAGTTTGGCAAAGGCAGCGCCAAGGTGGCCAAGGCGCTTGAAAAGCACGTGCCTGCTGGTGTGACCCAGGTTGAAAACCAACAGTATCACACTAATGACAAGGATGGCTATTTAGATGTATTCTATCCGGAAAAGACTACTGCACCCCTACCAACGGTAGTGTGGGTACATGGTGGGGCATGGGTGTCGGGTGACAAAAATGATATCGATAATTATTTAAAGATCATTGCCTCGCATGGCTATACGGCAATAGGAGTTGACTACACGGTTGCACCGGAAGCCCAATACCCCACACCGCTTTTGCAATTAAACGATGCATTGGATTACATACAAAAGAATGCCGAGCAGTTGCATATAAATTCAGACAAGATTGTCCTGGCCGGTGATTCTGCCGGTTCGCAAGTTGTTGCCCAGATGGCGAATATCATAACAAGTTCTTCATATGCTAATGAGATAAATATAAAGCCTACTCTTGCATCTAATAAACTTAAAGCCATGCTTCTTAATTGTGGTGCATACGATCTTGCACTACCAGATTACAGCGGACCGTTTGGTGGTCTTTTGCATACGGTGCTATGGGCCTATTCTGGCACGAAAGACTTTCTTCATGACCCAAAACTTAAGACGGCTTCAGTAGTTAATTATGTGACGCCCGACTTCCCACCATCCTTTATTACCGCCGGTAACATTGATCCGCTATTGCCACAATCGACCGAGTTTGCTAAAAAGCTGCAGAGCCTAGGGGTCTCCACTTCCACACTCTTCTATCCAACTAACCATAAGCCAGAACTAAATCACGAATATCAGTTTGATCTGGATACTGATGAAGGTCAACAGGCGCTCAAACAAATGATAGATTTCTTGCATGAACGTACCTATAGTTAGCTCTCTTCATTCTTTGCGATCATTAAAACTCACAGCCTATAGTTCCATCAACTCCCTCTTTTGATTTCTGCCCTTATTTTTTTCGTTTGGCTTTTTGTCAGTCATAACCCGCTTTTTCTTCTCCTCTGGCTGCTCAAATAAAGTAGTCATATATGCCTCAACCTTCGCTTTCGGTACGGCATGTCGCTTCCGACTACTACCCACCACGGCCTTCCGCACCTCCTCACTCTCCTCAACCTCTAGCGGCACCGTCTGTCCCGAAAAAGCCTCCTCGCTACCTTCCGTCGCTACCTTCATGTAGAAATGGTATGGCGCAAGGTTCACAATGTCACCTTTCTCAACCTCCGGTTTCATATATGGCAAAATAAACACCTCGTCTTCCGGATTGGCCTTGAGGCAGATAATCGTGGCTGCGTTCCCGGCGATCACTTTCACCAGGTCTTTGTCCTCCATTTGGGCTATGTTTTGGTGCGAGACGATCAGGCTCACGTGGAACTTCCGCCCCTCGCTCGTAATTGCCCCAAATTGTGGCGTTGCAAAGTTCTGGAATTCATCAACATACACAAAGAAGTCCCGACGCTTCTTTTCTGGTATTTTGGTGCGCTGGTAGGCTGCCATCCAAATAAGTGCCGTAAGAATTGTGCCAAAGAATTCACTCTGGTCTTCGCCAATATCTCCCTTGCTAAGATTTACGAGCAATATTTTGCCTTCGTTCATAATATCCGCGATCCGCACTGTACTTTTCTCTTGTAGCAAAATGTGCCGTGACATTTTAGATGTAATAAAGTGGCCTAAACGATGCGTCAGTGGCGCAGTAGCAGCGGACATCTGCATACTGCCCATCATTTTAAACTCTTTATCCCAGAATTGCTTCAGGACAGGGTCTTTGAGTGTCTTGGCCACTTCTTTCTGGTATTTCTTGTCAGTCAATAGTCGTTGCAAGGTGTATAGGCTGGGATTTGGTAACTGTAGTGCGGTCAGCGTGGTATTACGCAGGATATGCTCCATGCGCGGCCCCCACTGCGCTTCGTCGGACAGTTTCTTGAATACGGATAAGACGGCACTCGTGATCCATTCGTGTTTATCGTCTTCACTTTCAAAGTCGATGCCGGGATCAAGAATATTTAAGCCAACTGGAAAGTCTCGATCAGACGGGTCGAATACGACCACGTCCTTGCGGCGATTTTCAGGCACAATACTGAGTAGCTCACGGAACATGTCCCCGTGCGGGTCAAGGACGGCTAAGCCCTTACCATTGAACATATCTTGGTAAATAGAACTTTTGAGGAGGGTCGTTTTACCCGTTCCGGTTTTTCCAATAATATAGGTATGTTTTTGGCGCTGCTCTAAGGTCATGCCAATTTCCTGCACTTCGCCTCCAAAGGCGTTTGCACCGACAATAACGTCCAGCTTTGCATCGCTTCGCTTTATGGATAGCGGCGCAGCCAGCTCACGACTACGACTCTTCACTAAGCCTTCAGTTTTGGTGAGGTTAGTATTTGGAAAGTGATAGAGGTCGGATAGTTCTGAGCTTGAAAGAATAGTTTGTTGGCTGGCAATATGCCGAAGCAGCGAGCGCTCACGAAACCGCGCTAACCACTTTTCGGGAGAAGTAAACGGAAGCCTTTTACGGTTTACTACTGACTGGTTCGTCGCCGTAAAAGTATTGAATGACGATATCAGCGCGTTGATGCGAGTAGTGCTATCGTCTGGCGAAACAACCAGTACTCGCATGGAAACCTCGAATAAGTGTTGGTCAAGCTTAGACTTAATTGTTTTACCAAGCTCTTCCTCGTACGGATCGCCTGCCAAGCGTCTGTCACTTGGAGAGGTATCCACAATGGCTTCTATCACTTTAAAAACTAGCCAGAGCAACCAAAACGGCGCAAATAACATGCGCAATAGAATACGCCGTACATCAATTTTATGGGCCGTTAGTTTCGATAGCAGCTCTTTATTCAGCGCAATCCGATGCTGCGTGTCACGGATATGCCGTAACTCATTCGGGTGTGTATTGCTGAAGACCGGTACGGCGACGACCTGGAAAGCGACAAGTTCATCCAGTAAGAGGTTGCGCATGTGTCCGGTGAGGTAGGCTATTGGATCGTGTTCTTCAAGGGTCTTATGGTCAGCTAGTGGTAACACGAAATCTCCGTGTAACTTCAACTCAGCGATGCTCCAACCAGATTCAACCGTGGCTGGGAGGTAGTCTTCTACTTCGGCAACTTTAAGCCCGGGCAGGAACGACAAAAGTGTACGCTTCACAGTTTCGATTTCAGGCTTCGGTATACGGATGATGTAGCGAATACCGTCATCTCTGGTAGCGACTAACTCTAATGAGTACGGTTGTTTGCGGGCGGCTAGGCGATCCCAGAAACCACGGTACTTCACCATACTGCGCATGAGGATGTGGAGTTGTTCGGTGGCGTAGGCAGACTTGGTAGTGTCAGACGGAAATGTGAGTTGTAGAAAGGCGTACTCTACTTCATGCTTGCCGATGCCGATACACCGCAGGAAAGCCGAGAAGAAAGTACGGGTGTATTGGAAGAATTTTACCGTTAAGAGAAAGAGGAAATATACAGTGCCGCACTCAATAACGAATACGACAAGCACGAATACAAGTGCCCAGCCGGAGCTAAAGTTATGCTCCTGGGTGTAGCGGGCGGGGCCGTTGATGAGGGTGTCAATAAACTGTTGCATGCGTGGTCTCTCCAGAAATTGCAACTCACGACATCCGCACCATGCCTGTTGCTAGGTTTTATACATAAGGTTTACTTTAACTTTTTAAGCCCTTGAAGAGCTCCTCGGCTGGAACGCCCAGAGATTTTGCGAGCTTGTGCAATGTTGTAATACGCGGCCACTGGCGACCTTGCTCGATGTAGCTTACGGTCAACGCCGTGACATCCGCCTTTTCGGCTAACGATTCTTGCGTGAAGCCTTTGGCACGACGAACTTCTGCTAGTCGCTTACCAAAGGCCGATAAATACTTGGATTCTTTTGCATCTCTAGTCATAAGATTAGCGTATATAACTATGGGTGTTAGTAACACTTAGTACTACTAATAGTTTTGGAATCATGATATGCTCAAATCCAGATGTAACTATTAGCAACACTAATAATTACCAGAGGCGAATTATGCACAGCTTATTTATCGAAAGATACTCACTAAATCACAAATCGCTATCTCGGCAGTTAGCTGAGCATATTGCCGCACATGGGCCACAAGGAAAGGTGGCAGTTGTTAGCGATAAGCCGGTTACATTGCTTGCATCCACTTGTAAGCACTGGCTTAGGCTTATTCGCCTAGTAGAGAACAATAGATCACGCACGCTCAATGCTGCTCGGAAAGAGCAGCTCGAAATACATCTGGAGTGGATGCGGCAGTTAAAGTTTACAGCGAAAGTGCCAGAAGATGTATTTGAAGCAGATATAACCTTTGCGACAGCAGACGCGTTTGTGCGCAATCCACCAGATTGCAGGATGGTGTATATCACTTACAATTTTGAGCGTGAAAAGTTGCATATGCTGACGAGCTGGATGCCAAAAAACGGCGTGGTAGTTATTTATGGACAAGACTAAGTCACTGGCTTCAATGATGATATCCTGCCGCATCTCAAGTTTATCCGAACTAAAAAGCAGGAATATATTATTTGCCTGTCGCTGGATAGCGGAAACCGCCTCATAGCTCGCAGGGTGGTGACGATTGACACGCTTACGTCGTCGCTTGTGCATCCGCGTGAAGTATTTGCAGGGCCACTTAAAGACCGGGCAGCCAGTGTGATTGTGGCGCACAATCATCCATCCGGCGATCCTCGTCCAAGCAGTAAGGATATTGAGGCGACGCAGCAGTTGGTTGCGGCGGGTATTCTTTTGGGTATTCCGTTGAGGGATCATATTATAGTTGCCAAGCGCGACCACCACAGCTTTAGAAGCAGTCATATGATTTGATATTTTGGTTAATCGGCAGTCACTAAAAATCTATGACGCCACTTTTTGCTATAATCAAGCTATGACAAAGAGTAAGCCAACAAAAAAAGAGGCCGAGAAGCTACAAAAGCAAATTGACGAATACGAAGCAAAGCCAGTTCGCACAAACGAACGGCCGCTAAAACTCAATATGCCATTTAACCAAGCAGTAGATAAAATCCTCAAGGCAACAAAGCCGCCTAAAAAGCTTAAAGAAAAGTAGGGAGTTAAACCGCAGCTATGTGGGCTGTTTTATAATTGGGTGTGTTAAACGTATAATTGCCTAAAATAAAGGTATAATATTTTTTATGATACATCCAGCGGAACGGGAAAGAATCGAACAGCAAAGACGAGGCGGAGCCCAAGACCCTAGAAAGCCCAAAAAACTCCCCGGGCTTTTGTTAGGCCGTGACGGCGGAAGCGAGACGAACAGAAGTGACCGGGAAGTAAACGAACCGTACATTATGGGACGCAGGCTAGTGACTGCCCGCTTTCTGACAGACCCCAATGGGGTAAGACGCCAGGGAGAAGTGGCTTCTCAGCAAGCACTCCAGAATCTGGAGAGTGTGCTTGCCGCAAAAGCGCGTGGTGGACATGAGGTGCCCCAACCTGGCGAACATCCTAAAGGATTTTTGGCACGGATGCTTCCCGAGGTACAAACCGGTGCTTTCGCCCTGACAGTACATTGGATGCCGGAAGGCGAGCGCCCTATCAACCCGGACGGTAAAGCTGTGATTAGTAACTTTTGGATAACAGACCATGCGGGATACCCAAATACCACTGAGGAAGTGTGTTACACCATGTTACAAGGCCCTGGCGGCATGGAATTAGAACGAAATGTTATGGAAGTCGATAGCAGCTATGACCAACAATTTCAGCCTGGTGACGTATTTGGGCAAACACCCGAGCAATTGGCCGCGTATGCCGAATTCCAGGCAGGCTTGCAGCTGGAAAATGCAACAGGGCTGTCACAAGTCCTTGGCGACGAAGTAGCAACTGTAACCGACCTGTTTGCGTCGGCCCAGCCGATAGAAATGACTTTTAGCGCGTCGCCCGCCCCTGAAGCTTAGTGACAAGTCGTTATTTGTCCTGCTACAATAGGGGGTAAATTATGAACCAAGGCTTTTTATACCGTTTTTTGGTGCGTTGGCTGGTGTGCAGTTTGGGCCTGTGGATTGCGGCCGGTTTGTTGGGCTCGCATATTACTTATAACAGTAGTTTTAGGGTTATTTTGGTGGCCGGCTTGGTATTGGCCATTGTGAACGCGGTTATTCGGCCGATTGTGGTTATTTTGTCGTTGCCGGCTATTTTGATTAGTTTGGGCCTGTTTATGGTGGTTATTAACGGGTTTATGGTATTTTTGGTTAGCAAGGTATACACTTCGCTGCATGTAACCAACTTTTGGGCGGCGGTACTTGCCGGGATGATCATTGGGTTGGTAAACTACCTAGTAACGGCTATTTTGGAGAATCGCAATAATGAGCATATATAACTACATTACTATCGCCTCGGTACTGCTTATGACCTTACTTATTTTGGTACAGACGCGTGGCGCCAGCCTGGGCGCAGGTTTGGGTGGCGCAGGCGAAATCAACACGGTGCGCCGTGGGACTGACAAGACCATTTTTCAGCTGACCATTATCACCGGATTGGTGTTTGCCGGCTCGCTGATTTTGGGGATCGTTGTCGCCTAGGGCTAGGGCCGCGAATGATTAACCGACGCGCTGCTAAACTCCGCTTTCGCCGCAGTGTGCGGCTTAAACGGCTGCAGGTAGAAGAGCTGGGACAGTTTGCCGAGCGCAATTTGGAGCGTAACTTTTTCCGCCGTCTGGAACGTTTGGTGGAAGTGCGGCGATTTATTGCGAGCTGGCTGTTGTTGTTGGTATTGCTGGGGGGCTGTGTGGTGGCGCAAACGCGTGCTTTGGGCAGATACTACCAATTACCACAGCCGGCGCCAGGGGGTACCTATACCGAAGGTATTTTAGGCGCATTTACCAATGCTAACCCTGTATATGCCACGAGTGCAGTGGACAGCACGGTGTCGCGCCTGATTTTTGCCGGGTTGTTTACATATAACGATGCTAACCAGCTGGTGGGCGATTTGGCTACCGGCATGGACGTGAGTGGTGGTGGCATGGTGTATACGGTGCACTTGCGGCCTAATGTAACGTGGCAAGATGGCCGACCGCTAACTGCAGACGATGTAGTATTTACATACCAGGTTATCCAAAACCCTGATGCACACTCACCGTTACAGTCCAGCTGGCGGGGTGTAGCTGTAGCCAAGGTAGATGCCCAGACGGTTACCTTTACCTTGCGTAACGCCATTAGCTCGTTCCCGTATTCGTTAACTAATGGTATTGTTCCTAAACATTTGCTGGGCGGCTACTCTATGGCCCAACTGCGCTCGGTGCCATTCAATACTAGGGCGCCGGTGGGCGCCGGCCCCTTTATGTGGCGAACTATAGAAGTAAAAGGCGGTAGCCCGGAAAATCGACAAGAGCAAATAGCTTTATCGCCATTTGCTAACTATCATGCCGGACAGCCCAAGCTTAACAGCTTTGTGGTGCGCGCCTTCCGTAACCAAGACCAATTAGTACATGCATTCCAGAAAAAGGAAGTTACCGCCATGGTGGGCCTTACGGGTGTACCCGGCAATCTTACCCAGGACAGTGGTATCGATACCTATAGTATGCAGTTGTCGGCCCAGGTGATGACCTTTTTCCGTACGACCCAAGGAGTGCTAAGCGATAGCAAGGTACGCCAGGCCTTGGTGCGCGCCACCGATACTATCGCCATTTTGCAGCAGCTAGATTATCCGGCTCAGCCGGTGCGCGAGCCCATCCTCAAGGGACAGCCGGGGTATAATCCGGCCTATATCCAGCCCGGTTACGATGTGGCGGCAGCCAAAGCGCTGTTGGATGCCAATGGTTGGACCGTGGGCGCCAATGGTATCCGTGTAAAAGACAAAGTACGCCTTAGCTTCCGCCTGTACGCCCAGGATACCAGCGAATATGCCCGGGTTGCCCGTATGCTGCAAAAGCAGTGGCGGGCAGTGGGGGTTGACGCGCAGCTAACTTTACAAGCCAACACCGACATCCAGGGTACGCTGGCAGCCCACAGCTACGACGCTCTGTTGTATGGCATCTCGGTTGGACCGGACCCGGACGTGTTTGTGTACTGGGATAGTAGCCAGGCTGATGTTCGCTCGCTTAACCGTTTGAATTTCTCGGAGTGGAAATCACCCACGGCGGACGTGGCCCTGGAAGCCGGACGTACGCGTACCGATCCAGCTATCCGCGGGGTTAAGTATCAGCCCTTCCTCCAGGCCTGGCAGACCGAAACACCGGCAGTCGGGCTATACCAACCGCGCTTTTTGTACATTACCCGTGTACCCGTGTATGGTCTGAGTGAGCACGCTATCAACGCTGATGCCGAGCGCCTGACGAATGTGCACAACTGGATGATCCGCACGGTGCGCGCTTCATCAACAGAATGAGCTTGCCGCTAGGGCACTTTTAGAGTACAATGACCTCTGTTCTTTCCTATAAATGCGCGAGTGGCGGAATTGGTAGACGCGCTAGCTTCAGGAGCTAGTGTTCGCAAGGACGTGGAGGTTCAAGTCCTCTCTCGCGCACCAAGTTGATTTTACAGATACAAAAGCGTTCAATTTTTGAACGCTTTTGTTATTTGCTGATTTTCTGATCTGTTGCATAAGTTCAAGTCCTTTCTCGCCTTGCCGATTAAGTGCTACTTGTCGGCTATAATAGATTCATGATTAGAAGCAATGCTCCCGAAAACTACGTTTGCCCCATTTGCCTGGGTGTTCAGGAAAAAGAAAGCCCCGATACGCTTATGAAGCCAACTGATATAGTCTACAAAGACGAACTTATAACCGGCTTCATCAATTCTTTCTTTGTAGGCAAAAATGCTGGTCACGTTATTCTGGTTCCAAACGAACATTTTGAAAGTATTTATACACTGCCAACCGAATATGGCCACCGAATCTTTGACGTAGCCCAAAAGGTTTCCTTGGCAATGAAGGAAGTTTACGAATGCGACGGTATCACGACACGTCAGAATAATGAACCGGCAGGCGATCAGCACGCCTTCCACTTTCACTTCCACATATTTCCGCGCTACAAAGACGATGGGTATAACGCTGTCCAGCCGTCCGAAAAACGCTTGGCTGAGCCCGCCGAACGCAAAGAATATGCGGAGAAGATTAAGGTCGCACTTCATGTCTAGCGGTCTACCTTGCTTGCATCAGCGAGCAGCTTGCGCATAGCTTCAGTGTCATCATCAACCTCATCCAGAAAAGTTATCTTAACGTCTGCTATGGTGCACCAAATAAAATACCAGGCAACGTCCTGGTATTTTTAGAACCAGTCCTCTTTCGCCGCCTACCTATAAAAACCTCTGTTCACCCTGCTATTGCGATCTTTTCCTACTTCTGATGCAACAACTCGCGCCACAAAAGCGGAGTAATGATATATGGGATTACGTACTGCTTCTTGGCTGGCCATACGTGCTTTGGCTCGAAGCGTAGACATAAGGGGCGTACGACGATATGCTGCGATAAATGTGTATATATTTTCGAGCAATCTCTTACGCATGGCAAAGTGAAGATGTTCGAAAGCCGGACAGTTCATAATGGTTCCATTAGTGAAGTTGCGCCTAAGCAGTTTGTTTTCAAAGAAAGCCTGCCATCCCTTCGGAATGGCGGATATCATTGCTTCATCAGGCGTTAAATTGGCATTGGCCTGCAGAATGTCCTCCCGCTTCAGCAGAATGAGGGGTAAGAGGGTGTCGTAGATAATAAAGTCATTAAATTGATCGAACGGATTATCTAAAACCGTACATGCATTTTGCCATTCCACCGTACTTATTTCTTTGTGCATGTGCGCACGTCTGAGCGCTGTCACCAATCCCCCCAAATATGGCTTGTGGGCAGCATGATAGATTGCCAGGGCTAAGACTAAGTCAGGGTGATCGGCGGCTTTATAGCGTTGTTCTGAAAGGATAAGGGCATTCCGCATGATACCGGGGTCGGATTTGGGCTGGTCCAATAACCTGCGCACAAGACTATCTGGCGCGACGAGACGAGGCTTGCGGATATTAAATTGTTCTATAAGCCGGTTGAATGAGTCTTGTATGGCTGCTTGATGTGAGTGTCGGTGTATATTAGCAACAAACCTTTCCAGCCACTCTTCAAACATGTGGGGCGGTACATACTCGCGGACTGCTTCCAAAACTGACCGTGATTTGAGCGTTATCAATTCCGGGGGAATAGGAAAATTTTTAAATTGTTCTACTTGTCCCGGAGTCGGCACCCGATAAGGTTCGTCGCCAACAAATTCGATGCAGCCCCTTATGCCTGGTCTGTTTAAGCGGGAATTTTCCCGATTTTTACTTTCTTTTGCCCAGCTGGGCCAATTTGTACACTCCCGACCTTTCGGGGTCTCGTATGGTAAAAGAACCCCTCCCGTATGCAACCTAGCTGTGACCTTGTCAAAAAAAGCTATTTCACCCGGTATGTCATTAACATATGGGCTGTCGACAACCGGATTCCTTCATGCAAGAGTCGACGGTTCATACTCATCCGGACGAATCACAAGTTCGGTAGCAAGCACTCCCAATTGATTATCTCTTCCTCCGGGAGGTCCGCTACCTCCTGCGCGACCCCAGTGTGCCATGGTGAGGTCCTCTGTCGCTAGCTGTACATCGGGAGGATGTGACCTGTAAACTCCCCCTTTTGTCATATATCCATCAAGGTTTGATTCTGTGTTTGATTTTTCCATGCCTACCCCCTTAATCAAGTAATATTATACATGTCGCACTGCCTAGAATCCATGAAAACGATCCGGTATATTTGCGGTGCCTGGAACAGCTGGGCAGCCTTGCCCTTCCAGGTACTATTCAGTTTCTAACTTGTTAAATATGCCTATGACCAAAGCTACGCATCAACCCCAAGCATCCCGCTAGTGTATAATTCTATGCTATGATAGAGCCAAAGATCATCATTAGACAAAACAGGGGTAACGACAGGGAATGAGTAAAGTTGCGCACTATTTGCAAGAACATTTAACCGGCGAGGTCATGACCAGCAGTGATGCGCGGCGGTATTTTGCCACCGACGGCAGCGTATTTACTCTGACACCTGCGCTTGTTGTGTATCCGCGCAGCGAAAACGATGTACGCAAAACAGCCCGCTTTACGTGGCAGCTGGCCGAACGCGGCCGGGTTATACCCATAACCGCACGTGGTGCCGGTACGGACCAAAGCGGTGCAGCCCTGGGCAGTGGCATTATGCTGGCCTTTCCGGCCCATTTGCATCGCATTTTGGAACTGGATGAAAAGAGCGGTTTAGTAACCGTAGAGCCCGGCGCCAACTATGGCAAAGTGCAGCAAACCCTGCACACTCACGGCCGTTTTTTGCCCCCGTTCCCGGCCAGCATGGAATATTCTACCATTGGCGGTGCGGTGGCTAATAATGCAGCTGGTGAAAAAAGTGTTAAATATGGCGATACCCGCGATTACGTCAAACGCCTGCGCGTGGTGCTGGCTAACGGCGAGGTTATCGAAACCACTCGCTTAAGCAAGCGCGAGCTTAACAAAAAATTGGGTCTGTCCACTTTTGAAGGCGAAATTTACCGCGCCATCGATGTATTGCTAGAGGAAAACCATAAAGATATTGAAAAAATGGAGCGCAATATATCTAAAAATGCCGCCGGCTACAGTCTGATGGATATCAAGCGCAAAGACGGCTCGTTCGACCTGACCCCGCTAATAGTAGGCAGCCAGGGTACATTGGGCCTGGTAACCGAAATTACGCTGGAGACCGAGCCCTACAACCCCGAAACCACACTGCTGGTTGGCTATTTTGACGACATCAAAAAGGCGCAGTCTGCGGTACAAGATCTGCGCAGCTTGCCGGACATGCCCAGTGCCATCGAGATGGTGGACGGCCAGTTGCTAGAGTTGGTAACCCGCCTAAACCCCAACCAACTCAAGGATGTTATTGCAAAACCATATCCTAAGCTGGTGCTGCTAGTGGAGCTGGACAGCCCCAGCGAGCGCACCAAAAAGAAAGTTACCAAAAAAGCCAAAAAAGCATTAGAAAAATATGCTGTGCAAGTGGCTATCGAAACCGACCCGGAACAACAAGAAAAACTATGGAAAATGCGCCATGCCTCGGCCACCGTGGCCGCCCACACCGAAGGCAATTTGCGTGCACTACCCATTATCGAAGACGGCATTGTGCCCGTGGACAAGTTTAGCGAATACCTAAATGCCGTATACGAACTGTTTGCCCGCAACCAGTTGCGCGCGGCCGTGTGGGGGCACGCCGGCAATGCCAACCTGCACCTGCAACCATATCTCGACCTTAGCCAGGTCGGTGACCGCCAAAAAGTATTCCGCCTGATGAACGATTATTACGAGCTGGTTATTGGTCTGGGTGGCAGCCCCAGCGGCGAACACGGCGATGGCCGTTTGCGCGGGCCATACCTGCAAAAACTCTACGGCCCGGAGGTATACACCGTATTCCAAAAAATCAAGCAAATCTTTGACCCCTACGGTACGCTTAACCCAGGCGTAAAAGTAAATGTGGGCTTGGACGACATCAAGCCCTTGCTGCGTCAAACCTACAGCATGGACCACCTGTACGACCATATGCCCCGGTCGTAAGCTGTGCCTTGAGTTTTTAAGGTAAAAAACGTAAAATAACAGGGCTATACGCGCGAGTGGCGGAATCGGTAGACGCGCTACTTTGAGGTGGTAGTGGCCGCAAGGCTGTGGAGGTTCAAGTCCTCTCTCGCGCACCAAAATAAAACCCCAGACTAAAGCCTGGGGTTTTATTTTGACTCACCCTTCGCTATACCCGAGCAAAGCCAGCTCGCACGGGGTGGTCCATAGATTTTTTACATTAGATTAACTGGAGTGTGTATTTTATAATAGCTGCAAGAATGTAGGGAAACATCCAAATCATGTCAACCATACTCATCACCGGCGCCACAGGCCAAGTCGGCAGCGAACTTGTCAAGCAGCTCGCAAGTAGCGGCCATACTTTGCGTGCCTTGATCCGTGATCCGCAAAATGCACATTTGCCGAAAAATATCCAAAAAGTTGTCGGTGATTTGGGCGACCCCCAAACACTTCCGCCAGCCCTGAAGGGCGTGGAAAAAATATATTTGATGGATCGCGGCATGGATCAGAACTTTACCAATAATATGGTTGTGGCCGCCAAAGCCGCTGGGGTAAAGTTGATCGTCGATTTGTCTAGCATAGGTGCTGGCTTGGACCCCATGCCCGTTATGGCCAAATGGCATTATGACCGCGAACAGGCGATACGGGCATCGGGTATTGCCTGGACTTTTTTGCGCCCCAATAGTTTTATGTCCAACTGTCTGTGGTGGGCACCGGGCATAAAGAGTGAGGGGGTGGTACGTGATCCTATCGGCCCTGGCAAGATTTCGCTTGTCGACCCGGCCGACATCGCTGCCGTGGCAGCTACGGCTTTGACCCACGAAGGCCATACCGGCAAGATTTATAACCTCACCGGCCCCCAGTCGCTGACCACAAAGGAACAGGTTGCAATTTTGGCCGACGTGCTCGGCCGTGCCATTACCTACGTCGAAATTACTCCCCAGGAGGCCGCCAAGGCCAGAAGTGCAATGGGCATGGACCCTACGTTTGTTGAGGCTTCCAAAGATAGGGATATTGCTTTGCGCGCTGGCGAGGGTGCGATCCTGACTGATGATTTCGAACAAGTTACAGGTCATAAACCCGCAACATTTGAGAGCTGGTGCTTGCGACATGCCGGCGCCTTTAGCTAAGTACGTAAATGGAGCCAAGCTCCTCCGCTGTTGAGCCGACCTCCTATTCTACAAAATGTTCAATGATGTAGCGTAATTGGTATACTGCACAAAGGAGGATATATGCGCACAACTACACTAGGTTTTTGTAAAGCACTGGTAATCGGGATACTGTTGCCGGTGCTGCTGGCACAGCCGGCAGCGGCCCTTAGCTGGGTCCAGACATATAATGGCAATACCGGCACCAATACACTACTCAGTCGGGTGTTGACACCTGACCAAGGTGATTACTACACGCTTGCCAAATCGAAGGGTGTTGCAACCATGCAGGCGCCTGCAACTAATGTCGGCGGGAATTACCGGGAAGTATTTTGGCCGGCAAACACCCCAAGGGTGGCTAACAGCCAAGTCTGCGCTACGTGGACCAGCGAGTCGGCTAGTTCAATCCAGGAAGGCCTGGCCGTGCGCATTGTTGACGGGCCAACCAGCACCCGGGCTATTACTGTTACCAAGAACGTTATTTATGGTATTTACTGGGTCTTTAACGTACATACCTGGGACTCTAGCTTGGCGCAGCCCTTTACCCAAGTCGCCCAGTTTGACATGGCCAACGTGGTGATAAAAAACGGAGCATTTGCGCCCTTTCCATGGCGCGCTTGCGCCCAAATAACTGGCCAAACACTGCAGTTTAAGATCTGGCTACCCAACCAAGAGGCAGAACCAGCCTGGAACGATGCCGTGCATACTGGTACCGCTACCATACCGGCAGATTACAGCGCCGCAGGCAGAACCGGCTGGTATGTGGGACATATTCCCCCTGGGGGCAAGGCCACCTATAATAATTTGGGTATATGGAAACAGCAGTAACTTCCCAAGACCGGCTGTATGGCGGGAACTAGAAGGAGTTTTATATCTTAAGACACTGACAGCTCCTTGCCGCCTCTGGCATAGCGATTTTTTAGGTGTCGTTCAATATACGCAGCAACTTGCTAAAATCGGTATTTATTTGTAAAATACCTCAGTAAATCTTTTCCGGGCGCTTAGCTCAGCTGGCTAGAGCATCTCGTTTACACCGAGAGGGTCGGGGGTTCGAATCCCTCAGCGCCCACCAAAATAAAAACTCCAGGCAAAGTCTGGAGTTTTTATTTTGGTCGTGCATTTAAGTATTCGAACCCGCAGGGTCGAAAACTGCCGGGGGCAGTTTGAGGAGTCTATGCTTGACCGAACGAGGTGAGCGAAGCGAACTACGAGCGAGTACATCAAGAAGGGATCCCTCAGCGCCCACCAAATAAAATACCCCAGGCAAAAGTTTGGGGTATTTTATTTTGGTCTGCACCAAGAGCACTCTAACCCAAAA